>CABUHE010000005.1 GCA_902491375.1 uncultured Prevotella sp. | reverse complement strand
ATGTGTAACTTTTAAACATTATCTTTGGGATATCTTGACTTAGTTCCCTAAGATACAAAAAATTAGGGAAACGGGCAAGTTCTGGCTGAGCGAAGTTAGAACTTGCCCATTTTTTTTGTAGACACAAAAAAGGCCATCTCAAAGTTTATTTGAGACAGCCTCTTTTATACAAACATCATTTTTTATTTTCTAATTTTCTTTGTATCTATCTCTGTATCAAGATATTACACATATCGTGATGTTTGTTATCTTGCAAAGATAAGAATTTTAAAGCAAATCACAACGCTTGCTCAGCAGACCAATCAGCCTGCTGGATGTTTGTTATCTTGCAAAGATAAGAATTTTAAAGCAAATCACAACTTTAATTCTCTTACTTCTCCTAATGGATATGATGTTTGTTATCTTGCAAAGATAAGAATTTTAAAGCAAATCACAACAGATGACAAATCAGCGTTTGACTTCATTCGGATGTTTGTTATCTTGCAAAGATAAGAATTTTAAAGCAAATCACAACAACCAGTGAATTTTTCCGAGGAAGGTCATTGATGTTTGTTATCTTGCAAAGATAAGAATTTTAAAGCAAATCACAACGTCTAAATGTTTTTTGTTGACTATCCGTCAGATGTTTGTTATCTTGCAAAGATAAGAATTTTAAAGCAAATCACAACGTATGTTGAATGGTTTAGCATATGATGTTCGATGTTTGTTATCTTGCAAAGATAAGAATTTTAAAGCAAATCACAACACATCTGATAATTATAATCATTATTCATCTGATGTTTGTTATCTTGCAAAGATAAGAATTTTAAAGCAAATCACAACTGAACTGGGTTGCTCCTCTTACTAAGAATTGATGTTTGTTATCTTGCAAAGATAAGAATTTTAAAGCAAATCACAACAGATACGATTGTGGGTAAACTTGAAGCGTCGATGTTTGTTATCTTGCAAAGATAAGAATTTTAAAGCAAATCACAACTTGGCGGCGTCATATATCGCCTGCAAATCAGATGTTTGTTATCTTGCAAAGATAAGAATTTTAAAGCAAATCACAACATAATAATTGAGCTTATAACACGTTAAACAGATGTTTGTTATCTTGCAAAGATAGGAATTTTAAAGCAAATCACAACTTACCATCCTTGTGATTAATTTGCAGCTTGGATGTTTGTTATCTTGCAAAGATAGGAATTTTAAAGCAAATCACAACACGATTGTACCACATAATCAACACCCTCTTGATGTTTGTTATCTTGCAAAGATAGGAATTTTAAAGCAAATCACAACTAATTCAGGCAGCGCAAACGCTACTGAAAGATGTTTGTTATCTTGCAAAGATAGGAATTTTAAAGCAAATCACAACATCACATCGCCGAACGCACAGCATCATTTAGATGTCTGTTCCCTTGCAAAAATAATAAAATTAGAGCTAACAATCAATAGAACAAACAAAATCAATTACTTTTACGGATTACCGTAAATATTAAATGCGTGAATGAACGCGGACAAGCCTTGACGAAAGGAGATTACTAAAAGCGACAGAGCCATTAAACATCACTGACGCCGGAAGTCCGTAAAACAATCAGCGGGATATTAATTTACTCAGAAAGTTCTTCAATGAATGTTTTTTCCCGACATCAGTTTTGTCGGGATTGCGAGGAGCCAACGGAAGCTTATAAATATTAAGGTGCTTGGTTATGTTGAGACCATAGCGCAGGTTAAAGTCGTCAGCCATCTTCTTCCACAGTCGGCCATGAGTATGATACCGACGGTGGTCGATGCTGATTGCCAGCGCGTGCAACATCTCATGAACCATTACCTCCTCAAGTATTTCTTTGGTGAACTGATAATGACAGGTTATCTTGATGACCGACTTTAAAAACATTCCCGTTGAGTCCACTTCCCACTCATACACCCCGGCGTTATGTTTCATGTCTTCCGTCATTATGATGGTAATCGGCAGAACCATGTCGGCGAAATACTTGTCCATACACTCAAGGTAAAGTTTGCAAACAATATCGTCAGTAGGAGTAAAATACTTATCATCCATTTCTGTTATCTATCAAAAAGTTAAAATCCAGTTTTCCGTTTCATCCGTCCCGAAACTCTTCATAATAGCCCGACAGTGTTTTCCAAAGCGTCGTCTGACGCGATTAAGTTTCAGAAGCTGATATGCAAAGTTAATCCAAAAATTCAAGTTCAAGCCAATAACAACAAATTTTATTTCATCACCGCACGTCAAAAGATTTAAAGACACAACATAACTGATCAACAAACGCTTGTTACAACTACAAATGTACAATTATTTACCTTTTCAGCTTAATTTAAACAGCTCTTTTATTCAATTTGATTATCAAAAAAGTCTTTTCTTCATAAAAACTATTATGGGAAACAGCATAATAATAGATATTTTGCTTAAATTTGCGTATTGATTTATAACCGAATAACAGCAGAAACAATGTTTACCAAAATCGAAATAGAGCGATTCAGAGGCATAAGGCATGCTTCTATAGAAGGCTTTAAGCAAATTAATCTTTTCTTTGGAAAGAATAATTGCGGAAAATCTTCATTATTGGAATCTTTGTTTTTAGCCAGTGGCTTGTCAAATCCATTACTGCCTATTAGTGTGAACATTATGCGTGGTTACAGCAAAGCACACTTGAATGATCTTAAGCTGGATTTCTATAATTTAGATTCAAGTCAGCCTATCCATATCCGGATGGAAAATGAAGAGAAGCGTGATTTGAATATAAGCCTTTTTGAACAAAACCAAAACAATGTATCCATAAATGCTGATGACAAGAATATTCTTTCAAATGTTCAAGAAGGAAAATATGGATTAAGATTCGATTTTAAAATCAATGGTAAGCATTTTGAGTCACAAATACGTTTTGATTCTGCAAATTCAGCTGAAGCAACAAGTATTGTACCGAAACAATACGTTGAATCATTCAAATGCACATATTTAAATCCCAAGTTTGATTTTAACGCATCAATACAAGGTCTTAAAAATATTCTTCAAAATAAGGATGAGCACTTTATCGTAGAGGGGCTTAAAATAATTGAGCCGCGCGTTAAAGACTTTATATTTGCTGACAATGAAATGCTTGTTGACATAGGCCTCGCTAAGCGTATCCCTGTAAACATGATGGGTGACGGAGCAAGAAAGATTGTCTCTCTTCTGACTGCTGTATACGTTTGCAAGGACGGCGCTCTGCTCGTTGATGAGATTAGTAATGGTTTTCATTATTCAGTTATGTGCAGTTTATGGAAAGTTCTTATAAACGCAGCTGTCAGAAACAACACCCAGCTGTTTGTCACAACACACGATAACGACTCAATAAAAGGGCTGCGTAATGCAGCGTTAAACGAATTTGATGATATCGTGGCTGCTTTTAAATTGCTGAAAACTTCTGATGATGAATTAAAGGCATACCACTATTCTTTGGAAAGTTTGGATTATTCGATAAATCAAGAAATAGAAGTGAGATAAAAATGACTAAGATTTTCATCGAAGCCCGTCATAAGAATACCGCTGAATATCATTTCATCAAAACAATTCTGGACATATTTTTCCCGGAAAGAGATGTTAATTTTATATTCATGGATGGTATCGGAAACTTATTTAAAGAAGCTAATACCAATCAGATAAGTCTTGCACAAGAGAGTGGCGAACAAGTTATAGTTCTCGCAGATGCCGATACAAAAGCTAAAGGAAACGGGTATGCCAAACGTAAAGCTGAAATAGACAAGGGCATGGCTGCCCATGCGCTATCATTCCCTTACTTTCTTTATCCAGACAATCATAACGACGGAAATGTAGAAGTACTCATGGAGAAAGCCGCACGGCACGATTTGCATTCTATATTCTTTGATTGCTTTGAAGATTACGAGAATTGTGTCTCTGGTGTAAAAGATGAGTCGGGCAAACCTAAATACAATGTGCCTGATCTGAAAGGGAAACTGCATACTTACATGTCAGCACAAAAATTACCGGGCAAATTGCGTAATAGATTCGGTTCTGGCGATTGGTTATTCGATAACAAAGATTATTGGAATCTGGATGTTGAAGCATTACAACCATTAAAAGATTTCTTTACCACCAATCTTAAGTAACATGAATTAGTCAAACTCACTTTACAACTTATGAATACCACTGACACCGAACACAGAAGGATACTTGACGACATCGAGGCCGACCCGTCACGCTACGAAATAAGGCAGCTGCTCGGCGACAAGATTCTCAGAATAGACAGCAGCGACGGCATGTGGCTCTGCCGTAACGACGGCGGCACCAGGCGGCTAATAACGCTCGTTGAGCACGGAGAAGTGAAATTCCTGACCGAAGCCGACATCGAGCCGTCAGCCCTGCGGCTCATCAAACAACAGTGCCCATACCTCGCCTTCAAGGCCCGTTACCGCTTCTGGGTGTTTCCCTTCACCGGCAGCAAGGCGGCAGTGGAATGGACCGTGCGCCCCGACGGCAGCTACTACGCCGACTCTGACGGCTTCGGCATGACCGACGACGAAGAAATAACCCTCCACGGATTTATCGACACCAACGGCCGGCCGATAGGAAAGTTCAGGCTGTACAAGAGAAAAAGATAACGAAAAAAGCTGTAACGTAACTACTTACGATACAGCCTTTCTTTTTCAGATTTTAGCTTAAAGCGACACAGCCCAAGACACTTGCGTAAATGTAAACATTATTCAGTTATAAGTTCTTCCTTTTATTTTATAACGTCAATAAATCTTTAACCCCTCGCATTCCAAACCTTTATGCTTTCCTACCTCTTTACTCTCTTATCTTTACAGATTACTTCAATTCATTTTCTATATCCTCGATACTCGGCAACGTTCCTTTAAAATCTGTCGGATAGAGTTTTGACAGTTCATATTCTGAAATACCTATGGGCTGATTTGATGATTCCAAGGCGTATTGGGCCAACACATTGTCTTTAGACTTACATATCAGAAGTCCCAACGTGGGATTATCTATTTCTTTTTTCAGCAGATGGTTCACGGCAGCAACGTATGTGCCCAGTTGCCCGATATATTCCGATTCAAACTTTCCGGTCTTTATTTCGACAACCACATAACAACGTAAATTCAGATTATAGAACAACATATCAACAAACATACCCAAGGAATACGTCAAATAGCACAGTCCTCTAATTCACCCACAAGTTGTGGGTGAATTGTAAACCACTCATTATAAAGCAGATAAAATCTTTTGGCATATCCCATACTTGTTTCCGACAAGCCTTTTATTCCGGGTAATTTTGTCCTCAAATCGGTACTTAACAATTTTATGATTTTATCTCCCCAACGGCTCTCCGCATGAAGCGTAACAATATCTTTTCCCAACGACCAATAAAATTGCAGCATCTCACTATTCACATGAGTTGCTGCCTTTATCTGGCTATGCTTATACCTCTGACTGAGACTCTCTATCCAAGAGGCGTAATCCTTATCTATGTTTGCTAAATGAGTCATAATAATTCATTTGCTGATAATTTATAAAAATTTTCTTCAGATGGTTGTACTTGGAATAAATGAATATGAGGATTTTCTTTTTTGAAATGAATAATTCTTTGCCTAATATTTTCTGGACATTTGTATCCCAAATATATAGCATCTATCATTGAAGGATTAATGTCTAAATATTTGTATTCATCTAAATTTAAAGAATCATCGTACCAAATAATCCTCCATTCGTTTTCATGTTCATAAGCTTTTGATTTTGTCAACAAACCACTTTTTACAATACCTCTATTCGCTATATATTCTTCCTTATATTCAACTTTATCCATCAAAGCATAGTCATTATCGAACTTTAAATCTGAAAAATTATATTCAAGACATATTCCTTTATGAAAATCACCATAATACGACCACTTAGAGGCATCTAAACAATATGGTTCTTCGCCTACAACTCCAAAACAACCACCCCGTAGTCCATTAAACAAATTTACATCAGGAATTCCATTGTTGGGATTTGCTGTAATTGGACAATCCATAGGATCGTTAAAACCTGATGGGTGAATAAGTCTGATTTTATTCAAAATAGAATCTAAATGTTCTATATCAACACCTACAAACTTATAAAATTTAAGTACTTTATATTGATTTCGCTTACTGCCTAATATATGAGTTTTTATACTTTTTATAAAGTATAGTTTAGACAGTTCTTCATCCTTACCCCAAAGCAATGATGCTTTGATATAATAACCTTGTGCCAAATCGCAAAGAGAATATTTATCTTCCTCCAAATAAAGAATTGCTTGATCTACCCAGTGCATGGCTAATTCATTATTTGTACCATAGGCCTCTTTTGCATTGCACAAGCAAATTATTCCATTATCCTTATCAATATTATTCCAATTTGGTTCTTTCATATTCTTCACGCGTAATTGGAGTTTGAGGGTCAATAATCAAAACTTCATCGTAGGTTAAGCCATAAAGACGATAAACCAAACCGTCGATTTGGCATTCTTCTTGCGAAGTGTCAGCATTTGGATTTGTGCGTTTGACTGTTAATATTTTATTAACAAGACTTATTATTGATTCTTGATTTTTAATTACTTTTATTCTTAACCTCTCTACAACTTCTTTTTTTACTTCAGCTAATGCCTCACCAACCTCCGGATTTAAATATCTAAAATAATAATTAATTAATTTAGAGTTTAATATTCCTAATATATATAATAAATTCGTTCCATTCTTGGCATTAATAACATGTGTATTTTTAAAGCATATAAATTTATCGGCATCATAAGTTGCGATTATAGCATCTCCTGTTTGGCGTAAAATGAGTTTAGGGTTGTCGAAAATTTCTACTTTTCGGGGTGCAGCTAAATTATTTCCATATTTGAGCCATCTATTACCTTTCCAATAATTAACATATCTATTAATATCTGCTCCTCTTACTGCTTTCCTATATGTAGAATTTATCTGATATGAAGAATTATATATTTTAGATTTCATCATTTCTCTAGTTTGAGGAGGCGTACCTTTACCTTCCTCATAAGGAACAAGACCTGCATATATATTCACATATTCTCTTAAATAATGGCTGTTATTTTCTATTTTGGTAATAACAGATTTATCTTGAGGTGTAATGAAAATATTTATGGGAGCACCATCCATAAGAGCCCATTGCCATTGATCATGATAAAGTATTTGTATAGAATTATTCTTATGGTTGTAAACAACAACGTTTTTGTTCTTATCACTATAATTTTTTATGAGAACGACCTGTGTGTCAACCACTGCCTCAAAGACAGACTTATGATAATGCGAAATAGACAAGAGAGATGTATTTTGGAAAATATACTGTCGAATTTTTATTAGTTTTAAATTAATTAACCAGGTATTAGGTATGATATATGCGATTATCCCTTTGGGGAGAGTAAGAGAAACCCCTTTTTCAAGGAAAAATAAATAACTTTCTGGTTGATAATTTTGATGTTTATACGTAAGTTTAAAATATTCTTTTTCTTTTAAAGAAAATTTTGCTCCATACGGCGGATTACCGATAACAATATCAAAACCATCCTTAACTCCAAACATCCATTCTGGATCAAAAAATTTAGAATAATCATTTTGGTCGAACATATCCCATGACGCTAACTGTCGAGCTTCATCATTCCCAACAGCACCATTTGCATATAGCATGTCAGCTATCTCCTGACGAAGATCGTTGACTATTTTCTTGTATTTACGCTTAGTACGAACAGTTTTTGCCCCAAATATTTTGTGCTTAGCTATCTTCAGTTCATTTTCTTTCGCTTTTATTTCCTCGCTATCAAACAAAGACGCATTTTTCTTATCTAATCCAATCAGCGTATTAGCCGCAACAAACTTTGCCTCAAGATTAGGAAGCGGACGTATGCCAAAATTATCTGTAGGATCGGTATTGGTATTTTGATCTACTACCAATGAAATAAAGAAGCGCAGTTTGCTAATCTGTATGGCTATAGGCTGAATATCTACACCATAGATACAATTTTCAATAAGATAGAGCTTACGGGCGTAGTCGGGACGGTTAATACTTTGGTCAAAACTACGTTCAATATCATTAATTATTTCATTTCTTTCTTCATCAGATGCAGTCAAATATGCTTCAGATGTCTTATTTATTGCAACAGACCTCATCATTTCCTTCCACATCTTATTATCTGGATCAATACGGCTTAAGATATGAACCATCTGTTGCAGAATACCCATGGGGAATGCACCCGAACCACAAGCAGGGTCGAGCACCTTGCAATTATAGAGCGACAGCATAATCTGTCTGCGCTGGTCGTCTGTCAAAGAAACATCTTCATCAGTATATTGCATCAACTGACGATATTGCTGCTCCAAGTCGTCACCAACAGTGCGTTTAAGATGCGCCACCAGACTTTCATCCACCATGTATTGCACAATCTCGCGAGGAGTATAGAACGAGCCGGTCTGTTTGCGGGCCGTAGTCTGTGTCTCGGGATTGTATGAAGCGAGCAGATTCTCAAAAACCTTGCCCAATAGTTCCGGGTCAAGAGACACTTCCTTATCGAATGGTGTGTTTTCCTCAACGGTAAAGTTATAACGCTTCAAAATATTTATTATGCCTCTGACCTTTACTTTTTTCTTTCTTTTATCATTATACCAAACAGACAAATCTACATCTGTTTCAGAAATAAAGAATAAAAAATCAGGAATATACAACGACTTCATTGACCTTTCACTATCACTAAAACCATCATAGTAAATTCCTTTGTCTTTATCATCAAGACAATCAAACAAACCACCGTTTAAAAAAGGAACAGTTCGGTTGGCCAAATCAACAAACAACTGCGGATTCTTGAAATAAGACTCGTAACGCATTAGCTTGTTGTTGTCATAGTCAGAACTACTTGGTTTACCTTGTTCATTTAATTTTCTAAAATGCCGTTCTGACAGTTCTTTTCCACCTTCAGGAGTAATAGGACTGTTAAGCATGGCGAAGAAAAGGTTTTGCAAAATTGCCGTATAGTATTTAACTTCACCCACATCATGCAATAATCCTCCCATCTGATAAGGTTTAAAATTCTTAAGTAGTTTCTCGCTTAAATAAGCTTCATCGAAAAATTCATCAGGAATCAGATGGCGCTGTTTCAAGAACCAGACAAAGATAAGACGTGTAATCAGACGGATTGCACTTTCGCAGTTAAACTTATCATCATCGGTCTTGTCGTTAAGGTCATTTGGAAAACGTATGATTTTAATAGCCCATGCATACCAGTCGCTCAACTCCTGATAGAACTCTTTGGTAAGTACCTCTACAGAGAAACGGCTACGCAAATCATCAGGATCGACCACACGCCCTTTTTCATTAAGATATTTATTTGGAGTATAGTATGCAATACCCTTTCCCAAGAAATAACTGTATCGCCTTGGGTTACTGTAATTTCGAGTCACACGTGCAGAGTTGTCTGCCGCTTCGAGCGTAATTTCAATAAGTGAAAAACGATAATTGTCGTTATTGTCTTCCGGAACAAAGACAACCAAAGCCCTATCTTCCATTTCATCCGCGAGCAGGCGGAATGCTTCTTTAGAGAGTGAAACACGTGCATCGTTTTTTGAATTGTGCCTTACCTCATACACAACCAAATCGAGAGTTGCCGATGTTCCCAACTTCAGAGCTTGTCGGGTATATGTCATTTTAGTTCTTAACTCCACAGGCGTTTCCGTAGGGACAAAATCCTCCGGCAAAAAACTGTTTTGCAGAAAACTTACAAACTCTTGTCTATTATATGTTTTACTGAAATCCATCATAAATTTACTTTTTTAATAAGACTATTCTCCTTTTAAACGTTTAATCTCGCGGTCAAAATCAGAAATATATTCTGCATCCTGTCTTTTACGGAACACCTCATACTCCCGTTCCGCTTTCAGCTTGGCTTCTAATGCCGAAATACTGCCCGGACCGTCCAATAACGGTCGACCGGCTACAGTAAGAAAGCCATCCAATATTTTACTCCATTCCTGCATGGTAGTTGGAATTTCCTGCTCTGCACGATCCTCTGCCAAGTCAAGATAAGCAGAGACAAGACGGTTGATAGCCTTTAAATGTTTTTCATCCAGATAATTCTTGGCTATTGACACATCCGACTTCAGGATTTTTCCGTCAGGAGCATGGCGCCAAGTGGTCAGCCCCATGTGAGGCTTCTCCGCATCGGCATTATTGTATATTATTTCAGCAGCTGTTTTACCTGAAATGGCCCAATGCAACTTATTCTGCACAGTAGCGAAGAATTTTTTTGTTTCAGGTGCATCCTTATCATAATCTATCGCCAAGGCATAAATATCTGTAATCTTTTGGTAAAACCGCCGTTCGCTGGCTCGTATTTCACGGATGTCTTCAAGTAATTCCTTAAAATAATCATGGCCGAACTGCGGTCCTTTCTTCAACCGTTCTTTATCAAGCACATAACCTTTGGTTATAAATTCGTTCAGCGTTTTTGTAGCCCACTTTCTGAACTGTATAGCCTGAACAGAATTAACCCTGTAACCAACGGCTATAATCGCATCAAGATGATAAAAAGTCAACTCTCTTTCTACATCGCGTTTGCCTTCTTTTTGAACTATCCGGATTTTCCGGATAGTTCGATCTTCCTGTAATTCAGATGTCTGATAAAGATTCTTAAGATGCTCATTGATTGTTTTCACGTTTACTCCGAACAAATCAGCCATGCGTTTTTGTGTAAGCCAAAACGTACCATCTTCGTATTGCACCTGAACGCTTACTTCGCCATTATTACTTGTGTATAATATGATATTGCTTTCCATTTTGTCTATTGAGTTTATTGCAGTTCTTCGCTTAAAATCAAAGTTTCTTCTCCTTCGTCCACCTTATTCCGTCTGTAGATAATACGCATAAGATATTCAGGTGGAATTTTCATTATAAGTTTGTCTGAATCTTTCAGAACCAGCTGATTAATATATCTGATTTCATATCCAGAGAGAGCATCAGCCTTAATGACTTGAATCAGATCTGCCAAATAATCTTTTGACAACAACTTATTCTTTATCAGAACTTTTATTTTATCCAATGCTTTTAACTGGTCTTTCTCATTTTTTTCAGTAACATCACTTATGAACAAAGACGTTTTTACTTTCTGATATACTGTATCAAAATCCTTACTCAAATCTACAGGAACCTCGCACTTTTCAGCCTCGAAAAGCGCAATCGCATCTTCAGCTGAAATCATTACAGGGGCAACATTGACATTTCCTATTTTAAACACAAAATCATTGCCCTTACGCCCAAATATCAATACACCTTTATTTGGCTTTTTGACGTTACGGGCTGTCCTCGCACGGTGTGGCAATTCAATAGCCTCGTTATATATATCTGTTCCTTTCAGACTGTTCAGCAACTTATGATAAGGCGTATCCCAAGATTCCTCTTCATTTTTGGCAAACTCCTTACGATAGCGTTCCTTAAAATATGCCTGAAGGTCTTCTTCTTTTGTAAGAGCCTTAGTGTCTTCACCCATTATGGCATGAATCATTGCCATTTTAAGGGTAGAAATCTCTTTTGTCCTCGTTTCCGCCTCACCCACATCTGTAGGAAAATAGTTGTATATGTAAAGTTGGTCAAAGACTTTCTTATTAATACGGTTAATACGGCCTATACGCTGAATGACACGTGTCGGGTTGTAAGGTATATCATAATTGAATATTGTTCCGGCGCGGTGCAGGTTATATCCCTCGGATATGGCGTCTGTAGCCACTAAAATAGAAAATTCATTTTGCTGCAATGCAGGTTTCAGACCTGCATCAAAGTTTGCACGTATGCGCTCTTTATTGACCGAAGTAGCATCAGCCGAAGTATATTTCATGGCAGGGAGTCCTGCCTTTACCAAAGCCTCGCCCAAATAATTCACAGTATCTGCAAATTCAGAAAATACAATGAGCTTACGGTTGGGCTCATTCATAATTTGCTTACGGACAATGCGTATAAACGAGTCCAACTTAGGATCAGACTTAATAGCATTATCCTTGCCGAACCACTGTTCCTGTAAATTTTTCAACAGCTGAATATCGGCTTTGACATCCGTTACGAAATCATCCTTGACATACTTCATGTCTATCTCAAAGAACCCGCGTGCCGAATATTTATCAAAGAGTTCCTGTATCTCTTCCATTCCATCATCGCTGGAATCATAAAAAGCTTCGACATCAGGCAGATTGCCTTTTTTGAATACAGGTATCTTATGGCGCTTTTCAATCCATCTGAGCATGTGCTCAGAAGACTGAATCATATATCTTAATGAAGCACGGAACGCAGCGACAGAACTCTCAAAACGGGCTACCAGCAAATGGCGCATAAATTTTCCGATATTAGTCTGTCGTCCAAGCAAAAGATTAAACTTTACTCCTGTTTTATCTTCAAGTTCGTTGGCAAGTTTTTCTTTTGACTCTTCTTTTATGTATAGAGCCGGAGAATAACGGGCTGCCTTGAAACGGTAAACATCATCGCTGCTTCCCTCTGATTTATTTATTCTGTCGAGTGTGGAAAGATATAAATCTTTCAATTCACTTAAGTCATATTCCAACTCTTCAGGATCGTTCGGCAACACCAACTGAATGTTCTGCTGTTTCAAATCATCTGCATATTCAGGTATTCCCTGCAAATCAAGACGGGAACGGCGCACAACCAACGGACTTATAATAGACCGTATTTTTCTGGATATGCTATTTACTTCCGCCTTTATTTCCTCATCCGTAGTTTTACCTGCTCTTTGTGCTTCCCGTAAAGCCTTATATTTGTCTATCAGTTCTTTAAACGACGCACCTAAATTCTCAACTGTCTTAAGTGTAGAACGAGTAGGAATCTGAAACAATTTTATCAGTGCATAAATATCTGCCGGCTGGTTATTGAATGGTGTTGCCGTTAAGAGTAAGACTTTATTGCCGGAACAAAGATTGTGCAGCAGGGCATAATCCTGCGTGTATTCGTTGCGGAAACGGTGAGCCTCGTCAATGATAATCAAAAACTGTTCGCCATCTTTGACCAACTCCTGATAGTGTAAAACTGCATCTTCTATCTTTCCGGCACTGAATACAGAAGCCGTAAATCCGAATTCATCACGATAGCCTTCCCACTGCTTATACAAGTGTGGAGGACAGATTATAATAGTACGCAGTTTCAGATTGCGTGCAAGAGTTGATGCAATGATACTCTTACCCAAACCGACCACATCAGCAATAATAGCACCATTATGATTGTTTAATGAATTTAAAGCCATCTGTACAGCATCGGTCTGATATTTTAAATTTGAATATCTTCCATCTGTAATATCGTATGGTGTTAAAATATTCTTGTTAACAGGAATATTGAAATACTCATAAAGTACCCTTATATACATAAGATACGGGGAATAAATTTTGTCGTACCAAATACGGGCTATAACTTTATTATTCCATTCGTCTATATTGTCTTTGTCAGCTATAATGACAGATTTATCCCACAATTCATCAAATATTTTTTTGCCTTCATCATAATCAGACTTATCATTAAATCTGGCATTAAGTTCCAAACGCCCTTTCAAACCTTGATAAGTAAGATTGCTCGAACCTGTAATCAGAACTCCTGGAAGTTCTCCCCCTTCATTCATTGTATCATTATATGCAAAAAGATACATTTTTGAATGACAAGGATCAAGTGTCTTACGGATTTCTAAAGTTCCGTCTACAATCTTTCCGTAAAACATTTTAAACTGTTCGAGCTTTTCTTTTGTATCAAGAAAATCCGTATCATTAAAAATCTTTACAAACTGCTTATAATATTCTTCTTTAAGACTACTTCTTGATGGCAGACTTTTTCTGAATATCTCTAATTCCTGAATATGTTTTGTGATACTTAATTCAACATCCAAACCAACCAATATCCTTATTTTTTTATCTTTAAGTTTATCAGATAATTGGGTGTATCCGGAATAATAGAAATATCCGACCAATATGTCGACAGCATTTGTTTTAGGCAAAATACCTTTTATTATGTCTGACAAAATCTTATCTTTATTTGTAATAAAACTGCTGCTCATCATTAAAACTATAAAAGAAATAATATGCTTATCTATTCCTGATTAAGGTTATTCTATTAAGGTATAGAAATTGTTTTATGCAAAAATATCAAATTTTATTTAAACAAACAGGCTTATCTATAAATTATTTCCTAAAAAATGACACTAAATTAAAAGCAAATAATTTAACCGCCTACCACTTTCCGAAACATGGTATATTGCCCAACAACACATGCCTTATTGCCTTGTGAAAGGTGCTGTTCAAGACGGCGGGAGAGGATGTTTCGGGGCGGTGTGGAAAGTGTGTTGATAACTGTGGAAAAAGGTGTTGATAAGTTTGTTTACAAATCTGGGGTTTTCAACGGGGAGAGGCGGGGGGGAGTTGTGCAGGTGGATATCAACAGGGTTATAGGTAGAAAATTATTAAGTTTTCAACGGTTTCGTGGCAGAAAAATATATAAACTTATTAATTTTGCATACAGAACGGTGATTGTTGACAACTGGCGTTAATGCCTGACTGTCAGAGGAAAGATATTAATTGGCTGTGTTGACAAACCGGGGTATTGTGTTTATAACTTATCTGCAAAGGTTTTTGACTGAAAGTTTTGCACAAATCCACAGCACATCATAAGTTTACATTCTTTTTTTTAAAAGAAGAAAAAAGGGATAGTATTATGAATAAGTGTTGAAAACTGTTGGTGATAACTTGCCGGCTGCCGGCTTGCGGCGGGGCTTCTTATGGCTGACGCGACGAGTGCCGACGGCGGCTTATATTTTTAATAAGATTATTTTATGGTAAAAGAGGAATGGAGAAAGAAGGGCTTCATTGACGAGCCTGCTCCTGAGGGTGTTGACCTGAAGGCTGAGATCCGCAGAATGTGTGAGGAGAAGGATGCCGTTATCCTGGGGCACTATTATACTGACGGCGACGTGCAGGACGTGGCCGACTTCATAGGCGACTCGCTGGCGCTGGCGCGTAAGGCTGCGCAGACGGAGGCTAAGGTTGTGGTGATGTGCGGTGTGCACTTCATGGCTGAGACGTGTAAGCTGCTGTGCCCTGAAAAGACGGTGCTGTGTCCTGACCTTAACGCGGGCTGCTCGCTGGCCGACTCGTGCAGCGCGGAGGAGCTGAGGAAGTTTAAGCAGGAGCACGTGGGCTACACGGTGGTGAGCTATGTGAACACTACGGCTGCGGTGAAGGCGCTGACGGACATTGTAGTAACGAGCGGAAACGCGGAGCGCATAATACGTCAGCTGCCGGAGGACGAGAAGATTATCTTCGGTCCTGACCGCCATCTGGGCGACTATGTGAATGCTGTTACGGGCAGGCAGATGCTGTTGTGGCAGGGCGGATGCCATGTGCACGGGCGCTTCTCGGCCGAGGCTATCCGTAAGCTAAAGGCTGAACGGCCTGAGGCTGTGGTGATGGCTCACTTGGAATGTACTGCCGACGTGCTGGCTCTGGCCGACGTTAAAGGCTCTACGGCGGTGATGCTGAAGTATGCCGAGGAACATCCCGACGGGGTGTATATCGTGGCGACAGAGGCCGGAATTCTGCATGAGATGCACAAGCGCTGCCCGAAGACGGAGTTTATACCGGTGCCGCCGGTTGATGGCGGATGCTGCAACGTGTGCGAGTATATGAAGATGAACACTCTGCTGAAGCTTTACAACACTCTGAAGCATGGCTGGCCTGAGGTTGACGTCGACCCAGCAATAGCCGCAGACGCCGTTAAGCCGATAAAGAGAATGCTTGAATTAAGTTAAGAGTGAAGAACGAAGAGTGAAGAATCCGATAGTCATTTAAGTTAAGAGTGAAGAACGAAGAGTGAAGAATCCGAATGCTTGTGCAAGTGAAAAGATAAAAGTGAAAAGTGAAAAATCCGATAGCTATTTAAGTTAAGAGTGAAGAACGAAGAGTGAAGAATCCGAATGCTTGTGCAAGTGAAAAGATAAAAGTGAAAAGTGAAAAATCCAAATGCTTTTGCAAGTTAAATGTGAATTTGCTCTTCAATAACTCTTGGTTTTAAGCCCTGCGGTGCAAGCGGCTGTGGCGGATTAATGAAAAAAGCAAGGCTTCATGTACGTTTCAGATAGCGTGCATGAAGCCTTGCCTGGTATTTAAGCAGATAGTCGCATGAGACCTTGCTTGACAGTTGGCGGTGCATTGCCGGCGGTGCGGCACTGATATGCAAGTAGTGTAATTGCTATTTATTCTTTTTGTAGCGTATTGTGTACGAGCCTTTAGTTAGTACGAGGCTGTCGTTTGTCAGTTTGTCAATGGCAAACGTGTCGGTGAAGGCTATCGTCTGCCCGTTGCCTATGCTCTTGCCCGAGAGCACGAGGCTGCGTCCTGCCTTATGCCACTTTTCGTATTTCAGCGTCGACATGTTAACCGACGAGGCGTTGCCGCCCTTGTCAATCCTGATGCCCTGCACCATGTTGTCCATGCCGGGCACGGGTTCTGTCCATTCGCCTGTTATTGCACTGCTTCCGCACGAAGCCGTCAAGGCTGCTGCTGCGCAGACGGCGAGATACTTGGCTGTTTTGTTTGCTTTCATGTTATTTATATTGTTTTATCGCGTTAAATAATTGCCTTTATCGCGTTTGTTGCCCGGCTGTCACTTTTTCCTTTCATACACGAGCTCTATGCCTTCTTCCCTGCCGAGGTTGCGGCTGTACTGCCGGTCGGTGGCGTTGTTCCAGTGTTCGGCCACACCCAGCGATTTGAGCGGCGTGCCGTCGCCTTCGGGGTCGTATGTCGTGCCTGATGGGGCGTTGCCGGCCTGTGCGGCTTCAATGAGGTACATGTCGGAGTAGTCGGCGTCGGGCATGTCGGGGAATTGGCTTGTAAGCAGGTCAATGCCCACCATGTCTATGGCCACCGGGTCAAGGCTGCCTATGAGCGAGCACGGCCACTGTCCGTTGAAGGGTTCCATGGTCCACAGCGGTCCCGGTTCGCCGCCTACGTTCTTGCAGCCGTAAAGCCCGTCGATGAGCCAAAGCAGAGTTTTGCCGCCCAGGTCTTTGTGCCCCATGAAGTCCACGAAAGTCATGTATTTAGGCGTGCCGTTGCGGTTCTGGTCGAAGTTGTTGTGCGCGTTCTTGCGCCAGTCGGCATTGATGCTCGTGCATCCGTACCAGTTCTTGCCGCACAGCGTTACGCCCTGCCCCACGTGGCCTTTAAGCAGCGCCATGTTTATGACGTAGTCGGCCTCGGTGAACGCCGTTGCCAAGCCGCGTGCAAGGCGGCCGTTGTCCTTTGAGAAACGTATTGCGCCTTCACTGTATTCAGCCTTCATGCGGCCGTCGCCGCCGCTATTGTCTACAAACCTTATGCCCGGGTAGCGGCCGTGGCACTTGTTGTAGAGGTAGTCGATGATGAAGCGGCTCGGTTCGGCTACGGTGATGCACTGCTGCGGCACGCCCGCCACCTCGACAAGACTTTCGAGCAGGGCGAGCAGCATTTGCGGCGAAGCGTTTATCTCCCTGCTGTCTTCGTGCGAGTACGTGTTGTTGTTGTTTATCTTTATGGCTATCTTCTCCCCTTTGCCGTAGCTTTTGCCCTGCTTGCCCCTTTGCGTGTTGAAGTAGGTGAAAACGGCGCGCCATGCCCTCTTTTCCGACTTCTCGCCCGTCAGGTTGCGCAGCGTCGCGGCAACAAGCCACCGGCACAAGGCGTAGTCGTTGCAAGAGTCGTCAAACCATGCCGACGCCTGGCTTCCGTCCCACGTTGCCGCGCCCGGAGCGTGGCTCCATGCCACCCTGCCCGGATGGATGCCCCGTGGCGTGCCCACGGGCGTATTGGGGGCAAGGCACTGCCTAGGCGCTTGCTGTACGGTCTGTGTATGCACGGCCACAGGTAATGTAAAAATGGCGATAATGGCCGACTTTATCAAATTGGTTGTTCTCATGACTTTATTGGTTAATTAATTTCTATCCATTTGTGCAAAAATACAAAAAATAAGGTTATTTCCTGATTGATTGAAGGCTATTCAGTAGTTTTATAAGTATATTTGCCTACACGTAATGCAGGTAATGCAAAACGGGCAAGACATGATGCAGCCGTCACCGGTTTTGCAAGGCTATTGTAACAAGTTTATCGGATGAGGATTCTTCTTATAGGCGAGGCGAGCTACGCCCATTCAACATTGAGAGACGGTCTGGCAGCATTGGGCCACGACGTTGTGCTGATGTCAGACGGCAACGCCCACCGCGGCTGTCCGCGCGACATAGACCTGCGGCGCGACATGCGCTGGGGCAAGCTGGGCGGACTGAAGGTGGTGTGGACCATACTGCGCAACATACGCCGGCTGAGCGGCAACGACATAGTGCAGATACACAACTACCAGTTCGTGCCGCTGAAGATGGGCTGGAACAAGATGCTCATAAGCTACCTGAAGCGCCACAACCGCCGCCTCGTAAAGGGCTGCTACGGCGACGACCCGCTCGTGCTTGAGCGCCAGCTTGAAGGCGTGCCGGCGTATTCGGACATGTACTGGCAGGGCGAGGCGCGCAACATTGAGGAGAACAGGGAGCGCCTGGCCGAGCAGCGGCTGCCCGAGTGCGTGGCGTGCTTCGACAAGGCAGCGGCATGCGCCGACGCCTTTGCCGCCTGCCTGTACGAGTATTACCTGGCTTACGACAAGGAGCCTTACCGCGGCAGGCTGCACTACCTGCCACTGCCGATGCACCAGCCCGGCGTAGCGCGCGTAAAGGGCACCGGCGGCAAGATAAGCGTGCTGGTGGGCATCCAGGCAAGGCGCGACTACCTGAAAGGCGCGCGCAAGATAGCGCGGATGGTAGAGGAAGTGGCGCGCAGGCACCCCGGACGGCTCGAGATAATGTACGTAGAGGACGTGCCATACGACGAATACTGCGCCATGCTCGAACGTGCCGACGTGCAGGTGGACCAGCTGTACAGCTACACGCCGTCGATGAACTCGCTGGCGGCAATGGCGCGCGGCACAGTGGTGATAGGCGGCGGCGAGGAAGACTTCTACCGATTCATAGGCGAAAAGGAGCTAAGGCCGATAATTAACGTAAGTCCGGTGAAGAGTTTCGAGGAGAATGTGGCATGCCTGGAGCGCGCCCTGCTGACAGAGGGCAACGTTGAGCGGCTGTCGCGCCAGAGCATGGAGTTTGTAAGGAAGTATCACGACTACCGCAAGGTGGCGGCAAAGTATGTGGCGATGTACGAGCAGCTGCTGGGCGGCAAGTAACGGTAAGGCACTCTACCTGCCCTGTCGGTTCAGCAGACCGTCGTGCAGTTATAAATAAAATTATAAATAAAAACAGTGTAAGGCAAGCCGCCTTACACTGTTTCCTTTTATTTGTTTATCTTGTATTATAGGTTATTTAACGACAACCTTGTAAGCCTTGTTGCCTACGCGTACTACGTAGAGTCCGGCCTTTGAGCTTACGCTGGCAGCCTTGCCGCTGTAAACCATCTGTCCGCCTACGGTGTAAACCTGCATGGGCTCGCCTTCTGCACCTTCTACCACGATGGCGCCTTCAGCAGCGTAAACGTTGAAGTCCTTGCCTGCCGCCGGGCTTGTGATGCCTGTGTTTATGTTCTCCATGTAGCCCAGTATCGGGTAGCCGTCGTTGATGTTCTTGGCGTCGGCCATCCAGACGGTTTCTTCAGAACCGCTCAGGCTGTTTAGCTTGGTCACGAAGTCGTCGGCCTTCATCTCGTCAGTAGTCATGAAAGTAGCCTCGGTCAGGTCGAAGTTGCCCATGAAGTCGGTAACTGAGCCCCATGATTCACCTGAGAACAAGTCAGAGTTGTTGTACACGTCCTTGATGGTGAGCTTGTTTAAGCTGATGAACATGCCAAGTCCCAGTATTGCGCCTGTCTCTATTGCCTCGGCGTTGATGGTGCCTGCGTTGTAGCAGTTGTAAATCTCGCAGTTGCCGCCGCGTCCGAGAGCCTCGCCTACGATGCCGCCAAGACGCTCGGGACCCTTTATTGCGCCCCTGTTGAAGCAGTTGCGTACGATGCCGCCTTCCATCAGTTCAACGATGCCGCCTGCTCCTGTGCCCAGTGTCTCCACGTCGCCGTAGTTGGCGCACTCCTCAACGAGGTTGTAGTTAGAGCCTGTCACGCCGCCTGCCGACATGCCGTTAGAGCCGCCGCTGCCTGCAAGGATGTATCCGTAGTTGATGCATTGCCTCAAAGTGCCGTTCTTGTAATTTGAACCGGTGATGCCGCCTGCGTAGTAGTAGAAGCATGAAATGTTGGCCTTGTTCACACAGTTTTCAATCAGTCCGTCGTTAGAGCCGACGAAAGCGCCAACAACCATCTCGCCGCTGATTTCGCCGCTCTCGATGGTGAGGTTTCTCAGCTCGAAGGTCTTCGACGTGTTGGCGAAAAGGCCCATTGACTTGTAGTTGGGCAGTTCGGTGATGTACAGGTTTGATATCTTGCAGCCGTTGCCGTCAAACTTGCCGCTGAAGTCAACCCTTTCGTTTACAGCTTCATCTCCCTCGCCAACAGTGCGGTTGTATCCTATTGGAGTCCAGTCGTGTCCGTCGAGGTCGATGTCGGCAACCATCTTGAAATAAGTGTTCTCGTATGTAGAGACACCTTCGTTGACGTCTTTTGCCAGTTTAGCCAGCTGTTCGGCTGTCTTTATCAGATAAGGAGATTCGGCCGTACCGTCGCCGCCCTCGAAGCTCTCGGCTGCAAGGTCTTTCCACATAGTACCGTCTGAAACGGCAGCAACCTTGTTTACATCGTTCTGGAACGGATTGACTTCAGCTGCTGAAATGCTCTGAACAGTAAGTCCTAAGCAAAATAAAAGTAAAGTTTTTTTCATATTAACTTGTTTTATAATTTATAAAATATAGAGAAATTCAACATTCCTCTTCTCCAAATATAAGTAAAATAAACCATAAATGCAACACACAGACACTTTCAGAAGCCGTTTATCTTTATTAATTATATAACATATATATATTTTTTAATTAGTTAACTAAAATAAAACTTCTAAATATTGTTTAACGTCATAACGTCGGAACGTTGTCTTCATGTTGAAAAACAGATCATGATGACATTACATTCAGATAATAAGAAAATCCTTGACACAACAGCGTTTCAAGGATTCTTTTAGTCGGTTTACGGTCTGACAATGGTGCAGAGCTATTTCATGATAGCTGATGCGGCTCCGTATTGCTTGCCTACTTCGTTGCCGCGTCTTACTTTCTTTCCGTATCCTATGGTGTAAGTTATCGACAGGCTCAGGCGCTGATGATAGTTGTTGCCTTCAACTGATTGTATTTCTGAATAGTTGGGAGTCGACACTGTGGTGGTATAGCTGAGCCAGTCGTTTCGGAACAGATTCATTGCGCTTAAACGTATGTTCAGGTTTGAGTGGCTCCATCCTGCGAGTATCTGATAGAAGTCGCGGTCTTCATAGATTGCTCCGCGGTTACCTTGCAGGGTAAGACTTCTTGTCTGATAAGATGCCTGGAAGTAGAAGTTCTTATGATAATACGTTGCTGACGCGTTGCAGTAGAAAGGCGTATGTGATATGTCGAAACGTCCTGTCATGCGGTAAAACGAAACGGAAGGCGATGCTGCCAGTTGCAGATTACCGCCGAGCAGCTTGTAATTGAACGACATTCCTAATTGCGTGCGGTTATAGTTGCAGTCAGTCTTGTAAGTCCTTATCAAGGCAGTGCCGTTGTTGTAAGGCTCATATACGGGCACGAAGAGGTTGAATTCAGTGAAATGTTGCAGAAAGGCTGAGGCTGTGAAAGCGTTTACCGGCATCCAATTATACGACAGACTGAATGTTATTGTTCTCGAAAGTCCGAGATTCGGGTTTCCTGTGTAATACATCAGTTCGTTCTGCTGAAGCGTGTTCGATGTCTTCTCGCTGGCTCCTGGATAGTTGGCTCCGAAGTGGAAATAAGTGCGGAGTGAATGTTTATTCGACGGAGAGAATCCGGCTGACAGATTGATTATCGGATAAATTTCAGCTATTGAATACTCGTTGATGCTGTTCTTCTCCCATTGCAGGGCTGCGTCGGCACTTACGTTCCACATCTTATTAAATATTTTATAGCCGAGCGATGCGCTTAAATAAGTATCCAGAAACTTATTGTCGTAAGGCGCTGTGCCGAAATAGCTCACTTTGTTTGACGTAGAGCCTGCGCTTATGCTGAGAAAGGCGTTCTGCTTATCTGTAATCTGTTTGAATAAAGTCGCTCTTCCTTGCAGCTGCAATACATTTTCTATTGAATTATTGATTATCTCCGAACTTCCCGGCAGCGTGCTCATGTAAGAATAAGAATAGTTTGTGTGGCCGTAGTTTATTCCCGGCGACAGTCTGAGATGAAACTTCTTCGGCAATATGAAATAATAAATGCCCGACCATATAACGTAACGGCTTGTCGACGGATTGTTCTTGTCATACTCATAATCCGTGTTTTGCCCAGAGTCGAAAACCAGCCTTCCTTTTGTATCGGCTGTGGACGACTGGTCGAAGTTGAAGCCTATTGTGTTGACTATCTGTATTTTGTCTGTGTCGTAGATAGCACGGAAAGTTACGGGATATAGGTTTTGTCTGAAATGTGAGTTGTCGAATATTTCGTTTCTTTTTGTCTGATATGATTGTCCGTCAGAGTTTATAAGACTGTACAATCCTTCTGTCGACGTTCCGAAATGTTGTATGTCGTGGTTCGAGGCTCCTGCATACAAGTCATAAGTCATTTTCCTGTATACAAATCTTGAATATACAGAAGCATTGCTTGAAAGTCTGCCTATGAGGAAATTCTCGTTAACGGTCGCCTTTGTATATCCACCGTACTCATACTTCTGAACAATAAAATTGATTACATGCTCATTGCCCTGAAAGCGTGGGTCTGTAGGAAAGTCGAGATACTCAACCTTACGGACGTCAGACGTAAGCATGCCTTCCAGTTCTTCTGCCGACGCCGGAATGTAGTTGACGTATATGGAAACGCTTTCTCCGCTCGGAGTCGTTACCGAGTTATCCATCAGGTTTATGCTTATCTGTGGAATGGCAAGCTGGCGTAAAAGGTCAATTCCGTTTTGTGAGGAGTTCTTCTGTTTTGAGTTAGGAATAAAAGTAGACGATGAAGCATCGGTACGGTTCATCTGTGCTTTGACTACAACTTCGTTGATTTTTATTGTTTTAATGCTGTCAGACTTTTGGCTGTATAAGTTTGTAGGACATGACAGTAAGAATAATAAAATCAGGCCTGTGTACACAGAAAACGCTTTTTGTAGTTGATTAATATTCCTCATAATAATACATCTGTATATTTCTTTTTTCAACGGTTACACAGTTCTGTGATAAGCCGTTGCCACTTGGCTATTATCTCGTCGCGTGTATATCGCTTTGCCGTAAGGCGTGCTTCGGCTCCGCATCTGGCGCGCATAGCCTCGTCAGACATCATCGCTGACAGGGCGCGTGTGTATGCTGCCGTGTCGTCCTGTGGCACTATCAGGCCGTTTACATTATTTCTGATGATACCTGACGCGCCGTATTTGAAGTTGAATGTAACCGACGGCAGTCCGCAGGCCTGCGCCTCTATCATTGCCATGTTCAGCCCTTCGTAGCGCGAGCTGACGGCGTTCAGACTGTATTTTGGGTAGATGTCCATGATGTTGTCGACGTTTCCGCACAGACGTATGGAGTCTTCCACATTGAGAGCCTTTATCTGCTGTTCAAGCTGCTGACGGCATGAGCCTTCGCCGTAGACGTCGAGCTGCCACCCCGGATTGGCTTTCAGTGCCGCGCTCCAGCAGCTTATCAGTCGGTCGAAGCCCTTTGCGTATTCCAGCCGGCCTACCGCAATGGCGCGCTTCACGCCGTAGTCAGCCACGTAAGAGGTCGGAGTTTCGATGAAGTTAGGTATCACCTCTGTGCGCCGTGCGTGGCTGTATTCGCGCGCGTCGTCGGCAGTAAGGCACACAACGGCGTCAGCGATAAGCTCCATAGGGGTGAAAAGACTGTGGTAAGGGGTGAATCTGCGCGCCGAGTGCGACTCATATACTTTTCTTGCTCTGCACCTTATCAGCGGAAGCATGAGCGCGCCTACGGGCATTGTGAAGAACACTATGTCGGGGCGCAGGCGGCTGATGACGCGTTGCAGACGCTTGCGTGTCGTCGCGAGAGTCTTTATTCTCGACACGGCACGTGCCGCCGTGCCGCCACTGCGGTCGGCAAAGTCAACGTTGAGCCTTATCAGACTTACGCCATTGTTCAGTCTGTAAGCCGGCTGGCGGTCGTCGCGGTAGACGGTGATTACCGTTACTTCGTGGCCGTAGAGCGTGTTCAGCGCGTTGGCCTTTTCCGCAATGATATGCTCCGCTCCGCCTTTTATGGCGAAATCTTCAATGAGATATGCTATTTTCATCGTTTCATCAGTTTGAAAAGAATGCACGTCAGCCTCATTCCCAGCACGTCGAGCATCAGTGCCTTCATAATGTCGGCAGTGCCTCCGCCGTATCTTTTCGGCATTATGAACTGCCGTCTTAGCATTATTCTGCCTGTGGCTGCGTAGGCGTACATCTGGTTTGTCAGCATGTTCAGGTACAGTCTGTGCCACTTCCTGCGGCGTGTGTCTATGCCGAGTGTGCTGACAAGATTCAGCTGGGCTTCGAGCAGAGGAGTCAGGTTGGTGCCCGACTTCGCCACAATTCCGCTGCTGTTCCAGTGGTACATATACATTCCGCGGTCGGTTGTGCCAATGTGCGGCCGCTTTTTGAGCAGCTGCGCCAGCGTCAGCACGTCCTCATACTTCTTGCCTACGGGAAATCTTACGCCGCTGAACATCTCGCGCCGGTATATCTTGTTGCAAGTCCAGCAGTGTTCAAGACCGTGGCGCGAGAGCCATACGGAGGCGTCGGGATAGTCGCCTGTGCCGGGGTTGTAGAAGTGCTGCGACGGAGTTCCAGGGCGTTCGAGTACGGGATATTCTATGATGTCAAACTCAGGATGCGTTTCTGCAATGTCCATAACCATGCAGAGCGTTGCCGGAGCTATCTCGTCGTCGCTGTCGATGAAAGTGATGTATTCGCCGCGGCAGCGGTCTATGCCGTAATTGCGCGCGTCTGAAAGGCCACCGTTCAGCTTGTGAAAGACGCTTATCCGGCTGTCGTTTTGTGCTATATTGTCGGCCAAAAGACCGCTTTTGTCAGTGGAGCCGTCGTCGATGAGCAGCACTTCATAGTCGGTGAACTTCTGTTCCGTTACGCTGTCCACACACCTTTGGAGCGTTTCTTCCACGTTGTAGACAGGTATAATTATGCTGAGTTTCATGTATTTACTTATGTTTTGAGTCATTCTTGACCGTGCCGTTGGGTTAGCCGTGCCATGCCGGTTTTCAGCTTTCCTGCCACAGCCTTTCCTGCTATAATCAGCGTTACGGCAATCAGCACAAGCACGATGCCCAGCACGATGCGCGGAGTGAGCCGCTCGCCGAACACCATTACGCCGAAGAATATCGCCGTGATAGGTTCGAGCGCGCCCAAAATGGCGGCCGGAGTGGAGCCTATGTAGTGGATAGACTTAGTCATCGAGACGAGCGATATTACAGTCGGGAAGAGCGCGAGGCACACAGGATTGAGCCACAGCAAAGGCCGGCTGACGGTCTGGAGCTGCGTGCAGAAGTCGAGCCGCACGACGAAAACGCTCATTCCGAACAGCAGCACGTAGAACGTTAGTTTGGTTATCGGCATGTCTTTAAGCACCGAACGGTTTACTCCTATAATATAAATGGCGTAAGTCAGCGACGAGATGAACACCAGCGCGACGCCTGTAAGGCTGAGCGTCTGACCGCCGTCGCCCTTGTAGAGCAGCGATATGCCGGTGAAGGCAAGGGCTATCGATAATATTGTTACCGCTGAAATCTTCTCTTTGAAGAACACGGCCATTATTATTGCGACGAGTACGGGGTAGACAAAGAGAATGGTTGAGGCTATGCCTGCGTCCATGTAGTTGTACGACAGAAACAGTGTAAGCGACGAGAACGAGAACAGCAGGCCCATGGCTATCAGAGGAAGCAGCTCGCGGCGCGACACGGCGAACGACTGGCGCTTGACCAGCATCAGCACGGCAAGCATGACAACACCGAAGGCATAGCGGTAAAACAGCACAGAGTCGGCTCCTACCCCGTCGGCATAAAGCGGCAGGGCGAACAGCGGATTGAGTCCGTAGCTGGCGGCTGCGATGGCTCCGAAAGCGAAGCCCTTGAGCTTAATGTTATTCATCCGGATTTGTTTAAAACTACTGATATTCGTCGTATGCAAAGGTAATAATTAAAGTAATAAGATGTTCTGCGGCGGCGATATTTATTTGGTTTCGCGGCATAAGGCCGCCCGCAGCTGGCAGTTTGTGCATAAAGGCTGCTTAAATATCGCGGATTTCTTCGCCATATCGTGAATTTTATTTAAATTTGTGGGCTATGATAAACGAACTGTCGATACTTATTCCTGTCTTCAACGACTGTGCCGTGCCGCTGGTAAAGAGGCTCGCTGCCCAGGCGCGCGCCGTCGACGGACTTAACTACGAGATACTTATTGTCGACGACGGCTCTACCGACGAGGACTCGATAGCAGCCAACAAGGCTGTCGAGAGGATTCCCTGCTGCCGGTATGTCAGGATGAAACGTCACGACTGCCGCGCCGCGATGCGCAACGATCTGGCACGGCAGGGGCAGTATGAATGGCATCTGATGATTGACGCCCGGCTGAAAGTTGTGGCTGACGACTTCGTGCGCCGTTACGTCGAGAGCGGCGTCAGCGATGGCGGAGTGGTATGTGGAGGAGTGATAGTTGACGGCGGAGCTGACTCTGAACGCCTTTACCGTGAGAATCTGCGCTTCCGTTATGAGAAGCATGAGGAGGTGAACCACTCGGTCGAGGCGCGTCGTAGGAGTCCTTACACGTCGTTCCGCACCACAAACTTCTTCCACCATTACACCGTGCTTGAGCGTGTGCCCTACGACGAGCGCATAAAGGGCTACGGCTATGAGGACGTGATGCTGGGCAAGGCTTTGCGCCGCGCGGGCATCAGCGTGCTGCATATCGACAACCCGGTGGCTTACACTTCGTTTGAGCCTAACGCCGTTTATCTGTCAAAAATAGAGGAAGCCATGCGCACGCTGAGGGCTTTCGCTGACGAGCTGGAGCAGTATTCGCCCCTGCTTATGGCTCTCGCCAGACTGCGCAGGTTGAGGCTTATGTGGGCCATACGTCTGTGGCACAGGCTGTTCGGCGGCATTGAGCGTGCCTGCCTTGTGGGCAGTCGGCCGTCGCTTGCCGTGTTCAAGCTGTATAAAATAGGCTTTCTTTCCTTGTTGTTTTAAGCCCTGCCGCCGCCGGCAGGCGCTTTTTTATTGTTGTAAGGACTTCTTCATGGCGGCTGTCTGTGCTGTTGCCAGCAGCGTGATGCAGAAAGGCAGTGCGGCGTTGAAGTATGTTATGTCGTAAGCCGAACTGAAGAAGTCGGTCCAGTTAGAGTAAATCCACATGTTATGAATGTATGCCACGGCCGTTGTAAGCACCAGCATTACGGCCGAATAGAGCATCAGCCTCTGGTTGTCGCCGTGCCATCTCATCGCCATCAGCACTGCCGCGGCTATCAGAATGACTGTGTCGGCAGGGCGGCCTTGGCGCGACTGGAGCGAGAAAGGATTGTTCTCGGCGAAGAAAAGGCTCTGCCAGTCCCACACGGCGAGCGGCAGGAACGTAAGGCAGAACACTGCTATGACAACGAGCAGAGTCATAGTCTTGCGCTTATAGTCGAGTTTCAGCCAATAAGGGAAGAACATCAGAAACAGCGGAAAGGCCGTGCTTAGCCTTGTAGACAGCCACAGGGCGGCGCAGACCGACAGCAGATAAGGCCGTGCGGAGAATGTTATCTGCCTGTGAATCAATAGATTTATGAATGCCGCAAGCAGCAGGAAGTTTGATATAAGGTCGCTCCTTACGGCCGTTTCGTACCATATATTGACGCTCAGGGCAAGCAGCAGGGCAGCCTTTATGCCTGCCGCGTAGCCGCCGAGCATCTTCACGCTGTATATGAAAAGCAGTGCGGCGACGATTTCTGACAGTCCGACGTTGCCCAAAGCCCAGAACGGTATGTGCAGCACAAGCCACACGGGGAACGGCGACGAATTGCCGCCCAAATGCGTTTTGGCAAGATATGGGAAGTCGCCGTTGAACAGGGCGGTGAGCGGATTGGCAATGGCCGACCAGCGGTCTACATTGTTCTGCATCGGGTCGAAGTGGTACTGCACGGCGAGCATTGCCACGGTGAGCACGGCACAGAGCGTCCAGAACGTCGCCTTAGGCCACCGCATGAGCCGCTGCGCACTGTTGCCCGTGAGCAGCAGGATAACGCCTCCAAGCAGAGTTATATACGTCAGACAGACATATCCGAAGCTGTCGGTGGCGCGCATGGTGTATTTGCACGCCAGAAGGTAGCATATTGCGATGTAAAAGACGGCCGACAGCGCTGCGTTTTGATATCTTTTGTCCTTCAGTTTGACGTTAATCTTGTTGAACACGGCGCTGATTGCGAGCGAGCCTGCCATGAATCCGGCAATCGAGGCCGGTCCGGTGATGCAGTTCATGAAGTTGAAATGCACGATATAGACCTCATAGCTCACCTTGCCAAGCCAGTTTATGGGCTGTATCCGCTTTAGCCACGGCAGCAGGAACGGAGCCGCCAGTATTGGCGCGGCAAGCGGAAGTTTGATATTAAGCAGAATGATGTTGAACGGCAGTGTGCCGATGTATTGCCTTACGGGCGGAAGCTGTTTCACAACTGTGAACAGTGCGCCGTAAATAACGATGCACAACATGATGCGTGCCACGCGCCGTCTGTTCCATGTCTTTATTCTGTCGTAATGCTCTGAAGCCAGATATCCGGCGAAGAACGAGAACGCCTGTTCTGCCATGAGCTGCTCCATGAAGATGCAGACAATGCCGAAGGCTGCGAGTATCCATACCGTAAAGCGTGGCGCAAACCTCCGTGCCGCCCAGTAGACGATGTACCAGCGCACTATGAAGTCGATGTACCACAGGTCGGAATCGATGAAAAAGAAGTTTAGAAGCTGGGTTTCGGGGTCGAATCCGTCGGCAAAAGGCAGACGGAAGAGAAACACTATCCAGCAGGGAATTACCACGCGCACTATCCTCTTGCGCCAGTATCCGGCAAGACCGTTGTGGCGGTAGCTCTCGTTTATGCCGAAACCCGACGCGAAGAGAAACGCAGCCACGCCTATGCTGCCGATGATGTTCAGCACACGCGGATAGCTGTCGAGCCGCATTACGTAGTGCATTACCATAATGCCGAGTATCGACAGGCCCTGTGCCCATTGGGTGTTGTCTCGTGAGAATATGTCTTGACGGAGCATTATCAGATGTTTTCAGTGTCCGTCATGTCAGTTTACTACGGCTATCTTGCAGACTGTGCCCTTCTCGCCCTCGGCGGT
Source organism: uncultured Prevotella sp. (assembly GCA_902491375.1). Classification (GTDB taxonomy): domain Bacteria; phylum Bacteroidota; class Bacteroidia; order Bacteroidales; family Bacteroidaceae; genus Prevotella. The sequence goes on along the minus strand of CABUHE010000005.1, from coordinate 60,297 downwards.
TGCTGTCTCCACCATGTAGACTCCGCTTGCCACGCGCTTGCCGTTAAGGTCGCATCCGTCCCATGTGTACGAGCCGCCGGTGCTTGTGCCCTGGTTCACGAGAGTGCCGTTGGCTGTTACAATCTTGATGTCGGCGTTGAGCGTCAGTCCTACTATTGTGATAGGGCCGGTATAGTCGGGCTTCACGGGGTTGGGATATGCGTAGACGTTGTCTTTTACTATCTCGTCAGACGGCTCGGTAGCGTCGCTGCGGAACGAGCATAGTCCTTTGTCTGTTGCTATGAACACCTCGCCCGTTGTACCGTTGATTGCTATGCCCTGGATAATGTCTGACAGCAGCGGAGAGTTTTCGCTGGTGAAGTGGTAGACCTGAGTGTTGCAGTCGTCGCTGACGAGGAACACGCCGTTGTTGTTTGAGCCGAACCACTTGCGGTTGCCGCCGTCGATAGCCATTGCGCGGATGTCGATGTTGGCGAGCAGATAATCGGCGTAGTTGGTGCCGTCGTTACGCGGTACGGCGTATTGGGTGAACACAGTAGATCCTTGCTGTATGCTCTCAGCCGAGAGGTAAATAGGACCTACGTCGGTGCCTATCCATACGTTGCCGTTCTTGTCTTCTTCAGAGCAGAATATGTAATGCGGACTTACCTCTGTACTGTATTGGTTGATGAACTTAGGGCCGTAACTTATCAGCGAGTCGTTGGAGTAGTCGTAAGAGTAAAGCCTTGCTTCGTTATAATAATTGTTGATGAACCACATACGGCCGTTTGTCTGACTGATGAACAGGTGAGCCAGCTCGTAGGCTTTAAGTCCGCTGAGTTCTGTATGTGGAAATGATTTCCATAAGTTTACACTTGGTGTAAACCTCTTTATAGCGTTGTCGGTCAGTGGGTTGAGAACCCACAGATTGCCTACCGCATCGTAGACTCCTGACGAAATAATAGTGAAGTTGTATGTGTCAAAAGCCGATTCAATGCCGCTGTTGTATATGTTGTAGTTGCCTACGTAGCTGTTGTCCTGAAACTCATACAGTCCGCTCTTTGTGCCGACCATTGTGTGTCCCGGCTTTGTAGGGTCGAACACCATACATATAGGGTCGACGTAAGGCTGGCCCGAAGCCAGGTCGTTTGGCTTGTCGAACTTGCTCCACTTGCTGCCGTCCCAGACGTAAACCTCGCCGGGGCGGTTGCCGTCAGTGTTCTGCCACCAGATACCCGACACGCCGTAAAGCTTGCCGTTGTTGAAGAAAATGCGGTAGAAGTCGTTAGAGTCAGGGCCGTCGGGCTTCACGCCTTCGGTCAGATAAGTACGGCTGCCGTCTTCGCCTACGGTGTAGTAAGTCAGCATGTTGCTGTCGGTCTTTGTCCAGTAGTAGCCGGTCGTAGAGTCATAGACATTTGTCCTGTCGTTGGTCTGCGGAGTATATTCGCCGGCTTTTGTCCAGTTGTTGCTGTCCATAACGTTCTTGTCGAGCGTACAGCTGTACAGTCCTTTCTCTGCCGACGCTGCATAGATGCTGTTGCCTTCTATGTAGCAGTAGTCGACGTTGTAGCCGAGCACGTAGCTCTCAAGAATGCTGCCGTCGCTCAAGTCGAGCTTAACGATGCCGAAGCCTGTCGACAGATAAGCGAAGCGGTTGTAGATGTAAATGTTGTTTATTGTCTTGTCGAGCGTGGTTTCCTTAATATATAGGTCGGGCACGTTAGTTACGCTGCCGTCGCGCGTCATGAGGTCAATGTTTGCGTTATCGTAAGCGATAACGAGCTTTCTTACGTTCTTCGACCATGCTATATGCTTTATCCCTACGTCACTCAGCACACCGGTCTTATCGTATGTAGTTACAGCGCCGTCTGTCGGATTATATGAATAAAGACAGTTTGAAGCCAGCACGAAAGTCTGTTTGCCGGTTGGCTCTATCTCGGTTATGTCACTGTAACTCAGGTAGTAACGCCACTTTGCGGTTTCGTAGTCCTGCGCACTGACGGGCGCAAGCGTAACGAAAGCCAGCAATGCCGCGGCTATTGTTCTGATAATTGTAGGGAAGTGAGCAAACATTTTCAGCATAAGTCGTTATTTTATATGTATAAGCAGATTATGAGTCAGGCAGTGTGCGTTGTCATATTATGCAAGGCTGCGCAGATATTCGGTCAGCTTTGCTACTGCCTTTGCGCGGTGTGAGATTTTGTTCTTTATCTCATGTCCAAGTTCTGCGAAGGTCTTGTCGTAACCGTCAGGACGGAAAATAGGGTCGTAGCCGAAGCCCTCTCCTCCCCTTCTCTCTCGGATAATCTCGCCTGTTACGATGCCTTCAAACAGCTCTTCACGACCTTGTTCCTCGTTGAGAATCAGAGCTACTACGGTGCGGAAGCGTGCGCTGCGGTCGGTCTTGTCCTCAAGATTGGCGAGCAGTTTTGCCATGTTGGCCTCGCTGTCGTGTCCTTCGCCGCCGGCATAGCGTGCCGAATATACACCGGGAGCGCCTCCGAGTGCGTTTACTTCAAGACCAGTGTCGTCAGCGAAGCAGCTCAGATGATATTTGTCGTGGATGTATCTTGCCTTTTGAAGGGCGTTGCCTTCAATAGTGTCAGAAGTTTCGGGAATGTCGTCGTGGCAGCCGATGTCGGCGAGAGAGACAACCTCTATGCCGCTTCCTGCCAGCATTTCGCGTATCTCTGCGAGCTTGTTCTTGTTGTTTGTTGCGAAAACTATTTTTCTCATTATCTGTCTTTTATTTATATTTAACGGTAAAACAGTCAATTTCTTGCCTATACTTTTCCGTCAATCTGATTTTTCATTTTCTTCGGGACTTTTACCTTTATCTGGTCGAAGCCTTCGCCGTAGACTCCGATAACGGAGCTTTGGCTTACGAAAGCGTTGGGGTCGATTGACTTTATAAGTTTGAATATCGTTACGCTCTCGCGTTTTTTAGCCAGCAGACATACAACTTTCGTCGGCTTGCCGCTGTACCATCCATGACCGTCGAGTATCGTCAGACTGTGGTCGGTGGTCTTGGCTATAGCGTTGGCTATCTCCTGGTATTTCTTTGAGAATATCATAAACTGCACCGACTGGCGCTGCCAGTTCATGACGTAGTCGAGCATGTTGCACTCGATGAACATTGTACAGAAACCAAACACAACCTTCTGACAGCGTATCTGGAATGGACCGAACGTGTCTATGAAAAGACAGCTGCCCACGATACATACGTCAATCAGCAGAATGACACGGCCGAGCGATATGTTTCGGTATTTGTTGACCGCTGCCGCAATAATGTCGGTTCCGCCCGTAGATCCGTTGTTCAGGAATACTATTGCAAGCGCAGTTCCTGTCATCATACAGCCAATGACGAGCGACATGAAGTCGTTGCCCTCGCCGAGCAGCTTGTAGAACGAGCCGTCGGGCCGCATGACTACTCTCTGTGCCACGTCGAGCAGGAACGTGAGCATGAACGTGGCGTAGATTGTCTTCATCAGGAATCGCCAGCCGAGAATCTTCAGCGCGGCCACGATAAGCACGGCGTTGATTATGAAGAATGTGTACTGCACGGGGAATTTGGTGGCGTAGAATATTACAGCTCCGATTCCCGCGATACCTCCGGTAACAATCTCGTAAGGCAGGAGAAACACCGTAAAGGCGAACGTGTAGAGCATAAGGCCGAGCGTTATGTTCACGTAGTCTCTTACCTCATTCTTTATTGCTTGTTTAATCATAGTATTCTGTTATTAAGTCGGCGGGCAGGCTGGCCGTTGGCTGATGTTTATCTGCGCGGCTTGCCTGTCCGCCGGGTTGTGTGGGTTGTCTGTTTTATGTATTATTTGACAACGATGTTTACAATCTTCTTAGGTACAACGATGACCTTAACCACGCGTTTGTCACCGATGTACTTCTTCGAGCGGTCATCGGCCAGAGCGGCCTCTTCGATGGTCTTGCTGTCGGCGTCGGCTGCGAACTGCATCTGGAAGCGTGCCTTACCGTTGAATGATATTGTCATCTGCACAGTGCTTTCAATGAGGTATTTCTCATTGTATTCAGGCCATTGGGCGTCGCATACTGTGCCCTCGTTGCCCAGCATGTGCCACAGCTCCTCCGCAATATGCGGTGCGAACGGAGCAATAAGTCTTACGATTGTGGCGAGCATCTCCTTGTTGCGGCATTTCAGCTGTGCCAGTTCGCCCACGCAGATCATGAATGCAGCTACTGATGTGTTGTAGCTGAAGTTCTCGATGTCGGCAGTTACCTTCTTTATTAGCTTGTGGACTGTCTTCAGTTCCTCGGCAGTAGGCTCACCGCAGTCGAGCTGCTTCATGCCGTCCTTGTCGCAGAACAGTGCCCAGAACTTCTTGAGGAAGCGGTGGCAGCCGTCTATTCCGTTGGTATCCCACGGCTTGCTCTGTTCTACCGGACCGAGGAACATTTCATAAAGACGGAGCGTGTCGGCGCCGTATTTCTCGACTATCATGTCGGGGTTGACAACGTTGAACATCGACTTAGACATTTTCTCGATTGCCCATCCGCATACGTACTTGCCGTCTTCGAGTATGAACTCTGCGTTGGCATATTCAGGGCGCCATGCCTTGAAGGCCTCAGTGTCGAGAACGTCGGCATGAACGATGTTCACGTCAACGTGTATAGGAGTAACGTCGTATTTGTCTTTCAGTCCGTGGCTTACGAATACAGGCGCTGCATTGTGGTCGTCAGAGTTTACACGGTAAACGAAGTTTGAGCGACCCTGTATCATTCCCTGATTTACGAGCTTCTTGAACGGTTCTTCCTCGCACGATACGCCGAGGTCGAAGAGGAACTTGTTCCAAAAGCGTGAGTAGATAAGGTGACCCGTAGCGTGTTCTGTTCCGCCTACGTAGAGGTCAACGTTGCGCCAGTATTGGTCAGCGCTTTTGCTTACAAGAGCGTCGTTGTCCTTCGGGTCCATGTATCTCAGGTAATATGCTGACGAGCCTGCGAAGCCCGGCATAGTGTTCAGTTCGAGCGGGAATACGGTTTTGTTGTCTATCAGACTCTTGTCTACAACCTCGTTTTTCTCTGTGTCCCAGGCCCATTTCTTTGCGTGTCCGAGTGGCGGCTCGCCTGTCTCGGTAGGCTTATACTGGTCAATCTCAGGGAGTTCGAGCGGCAGACATTCGGCCGGAATCATGTAGGGCATGCCGTCCTTGTAATATACGGGGAACGGTTCGCCCCAGTAGCGCTGGCGTGAGAAGATGGCGTCGCGCAGGCGGTAGTTAACCTTGACGCGGCCCATGTGGTGAGAAGTTACAAATTCCTTTGTTTTCTTTATGGCTTCCTTTACGGTCAGTCCGTTGAGTGAGAAGCCGTCGAGAGTCTCTACTCCACTCTTTGGTGAGTTGCAAACAATACCTTCCTTAGCGTCGAAGCTCTCTTCACTGACGTCGCAGCCCTCGATGAGCGGACGTATCTCAAGTCCGAAGTGCTTGGCGAAAGCATAGTCGCGCGAATCGTGAGCAGGCACAGCCATGATGGCTCCTGTACCATATCCTGCCAGCACGTAGTCAGAAATCCAGATTGGAATATTCTCGCCTGTGAACGGATTTATTGCGTAAGAGCCTGAGAACACGCCTGTAACAGAGCGGTCGCTGATGCGCTCGCGCTCGGTGCGCTTCTTGGTTCTTTCTATATATGCGTCTACCTCGGCCTTCTGCTCAGGTGTAGTGAGTTTTTCAACGAGTTCGCTCTCCGGTGCAAGCACCATGAAGGTCACGCCGAATATTGTGTCGGAGCGGGTAGTGAAGATTGTGAATTTAAACGAAGAGTTAAGAGTGGAGAGTGAAGAATTCTCTTGTGACGGGTCATTCTGATTCTTCGTTCTTCGTTCATCACTCTTCACTTCAAATTCCATCTCCGTTCCTTCCGAGCGTCCTATCCAGTTGCGCTGCGTCTCCTTAAGCGACTCTGTCCAGTCCACGGTGTCCAGTCCGTCGAGCAGACGCTGTGCGTATGCGCTGACACGCAGGCACCATTGCATCATCTTCTTCTGAACAACGGGATAACCGCCGCGCACGCTCACGCCGTCTACCACCTCGTCGTTGGCAAGCACGGTGCCCAGTCCGGCGCACCAGTTCACCATCGTCTCGCCCAGGTAGGCTATGCGGTAGTTCATCAGCACCTGCTGCTGCTCCTTTTCGCTCATGGCGCACCACTCGTCGGCCGTGAAGCTCAGCTCCTCGCCCTGTGCCACGTCGAGTCCCTCGGTGCCCTTCTGGTTGAAGTGCTCAACGAGCTTCTCTATCGGCTGCGCCTTGTGGCAGGTGTTGCAGTAGAACGAGTTGAACATCTTCTGGAACGCCCACTGTGTCCACTTGTAATATTTAGGGTCGCACGTGCGCACCTCTCTGTCCCAGTCGAACGAGAATCCGATTTTGTCCAGCTGTTCGCGGTAGTGGTTTATGTTCTGTTCCGTAGTTACTGCCGGGTGCTGTCCTGTCTGTATGGCGTACTGCTCTGCCGGCAGTCCGTATGCGTCGTATCCCATAGGGTTCAGCACGTTGTATCCGCTCATGCGCTTGTAGCGTGCGTATATGTCTGACGCGATGTATCCTAAGGGGTGGCCTACGTGCAGTCCTGCACCTGACGGATAAGGGAACATGTTCAGCACGTAAAACTTGCGTTTGCTTTCGTCTTCGCTTACGTGGTAGGTCTTTTCATCAGCCCACCGCTTCTGCCATTTCTTCTCAATCTCGTTGAAGTTGTATTCCATCTCGTATGTGTATCTTGTATTTTTATATTTTACGAAAAAAATGTTTTAATCCAAGATGCAAATTTACGAAAAAGTAAAAAAGTAAAGAAGTAAATAGGTGAAAATCATTAAAAATTCGCCGTCCGCCCTACCCTTCTCTGTTGCTTGGGGCTTGGACGGACGGTGTGTATTTATGCGCCGGCAGTGTCAGCTGTCGGTGTTTGTTGTGTCTGTATGGTTATTCGGCTGGTTGCGTGCCTTTGAGTGTTGCGCCGGTGTTGCCTGCCGTTAGCTGTATGTTGAAGGTGCGTTCCTTGCCGGTTGTGTTAGGTTCTGTTGTTACTATGAGTTTGTTGCCATCGCGCTTCACTGTGAGCCACTCGTATGTGTTCTCGAACGTGCCGGTGTCGATGCACTCGTTTTTCTCTTGTAGGGTTGTGCAATATATGTTTCCGTCCACAGTGATGTCGTTTATTACCCAGTTCACGCCTTCGTCCGTAGTGCAGGTCTGTGTGCCGCCGCCTGCCGGCATGGTTACGCTTGTTGGCGACAGGTTGATTGGCGTGCCTCCGCCTGTAAGCATTGTTTCCTGTTTGCCTGTGAGTATCGAGTAGGTATCACCGCCAAACAGGTACACCTCGAAGGTGCGCTCCATGCCGGTGTCGTTCGTCTCGGCTGTTACGATGAGCTTGCTTCCCTCGCGCTTCACGGTGAGCCACTCGTATGTCTTATCAAACGCGTGGGTTCTTCCACATTCTTCTTTCTCTTGCAGAGTACTGTTATACTGCGTTTCGTCAATCTTCACATAGTCTATTGTCCACTTCGCGTTTTCGTCCGTAGTGCAGATTTGCGTGCCGCCGCCTGACGGCAGAGTTACGCTGTTTGGTGATAAGTTGATGGGTGTGGTGAAGCCTGTCAACCAGTCACTTTGCACAACGGTCACCGTCGCCGTCGTGTCTTCCGTTGCAAGTGTCAGCCTGCATGTCCGCTCTGCGCGGTCTGTCATGCCCACAGCTACTTCAATGCCGCTGCCTGCACGCTTCACGCTGATCCAGTCGCAGGTGGCGTCGTATGCTCCTCCTTCCGCCATCAGCTGTTTTTCCTCGGCAGTCGGCTTCACGGTGGCTTTGTCTGTCGCTATCTCCTCTATCCACCAGCCTTTCTCGGCGCCTACATTCACGGTGTCCTTGTCTGTGTCAGGATATAGTGTCAGCGTCGTGTCGTTCAGTTCTACTGCCCTACCCTCGTCTTCCCGGGTTACCGTAGTTCCGGTGTTGTTCTCCAGACCGTCCTCGTCGTCGTTGGTGCATGCCGTAAAGCATACAAGTGCCAACATTATAAATATCAGTTTTTTCATAATAACGGGCTTTATGGTTAATAATATTAAGTTTTTGCGAATATACAGAATTATTTGATAAGTTCAAAACATTTTTTAATAAATATGATTTTTTTTTTACAAATCCCCGTTTCACTAATTTTATCTTGTGTGAACATAGTCTGAGAATTTCTTTTATTTCATTAGTTCCTTTTCATGTTTTAACCCTATCTGTATAAGATTTTATTGCTACTTCATACTTTTTAATATATGTAGCATATTTTGCGCATCTTCATCTCCTTGTTCTGCCGCCTTTTCAAGCCAGAATACCGCCTTTGCGTAATCTTGCTTCACGCCTTGTCCACTTGCATAGCAAAGGCCTAAGTTGTTTTGTGCACCGGCAAGTCCCTGTTCTGCCGCCTTTTCATACCAGAATACTGCCTTCGCGTAATCTTGCTCTACGCCTTGTCCATTCGCATAGCAAACGCCTAAGTTGTTTTGTGCATAGGCATCTCCCTTTTCCGCCGCCTTTGTATACCATTGTGCCGCTTTCGTGTAATCTTGTTCTACGCCTTGTCCATGGTAATAGCAATAGCCTAAGTTGTTTTGTGCACCGGCAAGTCCCTGTTCTGCCGCCTTTTCATACCAGAATACTGCCTTCGCGTAATCTTGCTCTACGCCATGTCCATTCGCATAGCAAACGCCTAAGTTGTTTTGTGCATAGGCATCTCCCTGTTCTGCCGCCTTTGTATACCATTGTGCTGCTTTCGCATAATCTTGCTTTACACCTTGTCCATAAGCATAGCAAAGACCTAATATGTATTGTGCATAGGCATTTTCTTGTTTTGCGGCCTTTTCATACCAAAATACAGCCTTTGCGTAGTCTTTCTCCACGCCTAGTCCGTTTTCATAGCACAAGGCTAAGCCGCCTTGTGCATCGGTATATCCTTGTTCCGCTGCTTTTTCATACCATTTTGCCGCTTTTGTGTAATCTTGCTCTACTCCTCGTCCGTTATAATAGCAAACGCCTAAGTTGTATTGCGCATCGGCAAGTCCCTGTTCCGCCGCTTTTTCATACCATTTTGCCGCTTTTGTGTAATCTTGCTCTACGCCTTGTCCGTTCGCATAACAAACGCCTAAGTTGTATTGCGCATAGTCATCTCCCTGTTCTGCCGCCTTTTCAAACCAGTTTGCCACTTTTGTGTAATCTTGCTCTACGCCTTGTCCGTTCGCATAGCAAATAGCTAAGTTGTATTGCGCTTTGGCATATCCCTGTTCCGCCGCCTTTGTATACCATTGTGCCGCTTTTGTGTAGTCTTGTTCTACGCCTTGTCCATTCACATAGCAAATGCCTAAGTTGTTTTGTGCCTTGGCATGTCCCAGTTCAGCAGCCTTTGTATACCAGAATACCGCCTTTGCATAGTCTTTACTCAGACCTGTGCCTTCGTAGTAATTCTTTCCTAATTCAAACTGTGCAAGTGAGTCGCCGTTCTCCGCAGCCTTGACATACCAGTGTTCATATTGGTCGAAAACCTTTTTATTATAATAATAAGTGCCGACAAAACGCATGGCAGGGTTATATCCCTGTTCTGCCAGCGTTAGCATGTTTTTACTTGCTTCCAGGGAATCTTTTTCAGATTTGTCTGATGCAGTCAGATTAAATATTATCTCATTGTATTTCTGTTCGAGTTTCGCCGATTCATTATTTGTCGATTGTGAGAATGATGGTGTGCTGATACAGAATGTAAACACGATGGTACCGGCTGCCAATAAAAAACGTCTTGTGGCAAGTATTTTCTGACATTTATTTGATTGCTTATCTTTATCGTGCTGTAAATTCATGGAATCTGTGTTTTTTTCTTTTTTGAACATGATGTTACTTTATTAAGATTAGTATATCTTTTTGTGATGGAGAACGCACAAGTGCGTTATTCTTGCTGAAAGCATAACGCCTCTTATTTCCAAGAGGTCTTGTATAGAGTTTCTCTAAATATGATTACAAAGATAGAGGATTTTTTCCATAAATTCCAATCTTCTAATACTTATTGCGTTAATCTGCTGCAATTCGGCTGATATTCCACAGATTTTCCGTAACTTTGCTTTTGGTAGTTACAGCGGTATTGTCCGCAATTCTTCGTTTTTTAGTATTATGAATATGCGGCAAGGTTCGCTAATCAACACATTTACAGGTATTTACGATTCATTTTATTTAAGTTAAGATAACGACAGATATATGGAACAGATATTCAGGGTCGGCATTATAGGTGCCGGCAAGATAGCGGCCTCGATGGCCGAAACGGTAGGGCGTATGCCTGAAGCATGTCTTTACGCGATAGCGTCGCGCAGTATTGAGAAAGCCCGTGAGTTTAAGGACAAATGGGGCGCGGAGAAGGCATACGGTTCTTATGACGAACTGATAGGTGACCCGCAGGTTGATCTGATTTACATCGCAACTCCGCATTCACATCATTATGAACAGGCTCGCCAGTGCCTGCTGAACGGCAAGGCTGTGCTGTGCGAAAAGACGTTTACAGCCAACAAGAAACAGGCCGAAGAGCTTGTGGCACTGTCGCATGAGCGCAAGGTGTTCCTCGCCGAAGCCATTTGGACACGCTACATGCCTTTCTCAAAACAGATTGTACAGATGGCGCACAGCGGCGAGCTGATAGGCCACCCGTATATGCTGACGGCAAATCTGGGTTATCCGATAGAGCAGAAGGAGCGCATACGCAAGCCGGAACTGTGCGGCGGCGCGCTGCTCGACTTGGGCGTTTATCCTATCAATCTGGCTTATATGCTGTTTGGAAATGCGCCTGAACGTGTCATGTCTTGCTGCACGAAGAACGAGCTTGGTGTCGACTTGCAGAACAGCATGACTTTTGTTTATCCCGGCGGCGAGATGGCTGTTATGCAGACAACGGCACGCTGTGCCAACGACCGCATGGGGGTTGTGTCGGGCGACAAGGGCTATATGGTTATCGACAACATCAACAATCCGCACACGGTGACGGTCTACGACGCCGACCACAGGCAGACGGGCGTTTATAACTGTCAGCCGCAGATTACCGGCTACGAATACGAGGTGTATGCGGCAATGGAAGCCATCCGTAAGGGTATGATCGAACCTGAGGACATGCCTCATGCTGAAACCTTGCGGATTATGGGACTCCTGGACAGCCTGCGCAAGGAGTGGGGCGTGGCTTATCCGGAATTTAAGTTAAGAGTTAAGAACTAAGAGTGAAGAATTTAAGTGAAAAGTGAAAAGAGAAAAGTGAAAAACGTAAAGTGAAAATGAAGAATGAAAAACGATTAATAAGTGTTTACAGAATAATGTAATATCATTATTAACCACGTTAACCGCATTGTTCATGAACAGCCTGTAAGGCTGAACTTTTCGTAACCGTGGGTTGCAAACCCACGGAACACCGTCAGAACAAACAGGCACCCGGAGTGGTGCTACTTTTTAAAGTTAAGAGTGAAGAGTGAAAAGTGAAGAATCCGATTGCTTTAGCAAGTGAAGAGTGAAAAGTGAAGAGTGAAAAATCCAAATGCTTTTGCAAGCGAGGATTTAAGTGAGGATTTAAGTTAAGAGTTAAGAACTAAGAGTGAAGAATTTAAGTGAAGAACGAAGAATGCTGCTGTATATGTAAATTCCGCCGGGCATGGCTGTTAGGGGCATGTCCGGCGGAACGTTGGGGTAGGGCTACGTCGCTGTTATATGGCTGCGTTCACTCCGAATGCGCCGAGTATGGCGGTAGCCACAGCTATTACGATTTTCAGAATAAGTGAGATGTTTTGTTTGCCTTTTGTTCCCATTGTCTTTGTTTTATATTCGTTAGTTTTTCGGTTGGTTTTAATTCGTTTAGTTTTAATGTTGTAGCACCACTTCGGGTGCTTTTCGTTGGTGTTACGTTTCCGGGCGTGTCGTCACTTCGTTCCTCCACACCCGGTTACTAAAGGTTCAGCCTTCCAGGCTGACTTCGGCATGTCTTTTATCGGCTTTCTGTCAATTACCGTTATCAGTAATCTGATTCAGTTGTCAGTAATCTGATTTCTGTTATCAGTAATCTGATTTTCGCTGTCAGTGAGCCGTTTTAGTTGTCAGTCAGCCGGTTGCCGTTGCCTGCCGGACAGGCTGGGGCAGTCCGGCAGGGTAGGAGGTCAGACTCCTGGTTCGACGTCGTCGAGGGCTGAGCCGACGGCGTTTTTGGGCAGTTCCTGCACCTTGCATCCTGAGAGCAGGGCGCGCACGCGGGTCTTGTTCTTCTCGATTTTAGTCTCCGGCTGGAACAGCACGTGTACAGACGTTACGTTGTTGCTTGCGGTGAAGTCCTCAACTGTTTCGGCAGCCTTTGTCGTCATGCCGATTTTAAATGTGCCGAGGCGGTCGAGCTTCACGCGGTGCGACATCTGAAGATGCTTCTTCATGGTCTCGACCAGCTCGCTCAGCACCGCCACGATGTCGGCTCGCTTCACGGTGCAGTTGGCCTGCATCTCCTCGGCCAGGTCGTCTATGTCTACCGTGCCCGTGTGGACGGCGCGGGCGTACCATTGTCCTTTGAACTTTGCGTTCGTTCTGTTGTCCTGATAAAGTTTATAAAATACTGCCATAGTTGTTAAATGTTTTAGTTAGTTTGTTTTTTGAAAATTGTAGTTTTTAATCATTGTTGTTTTTGTGTAGGACGTCTTACGGTTGCAAAGATACGGCAAGCCGGAGCGTTTTCCAAGCGCGAGCCGTTGACATCGTGAGAGTGGAGCCATTGATATTTTGCAACCGCCTGACTGTCAGCTTGTTATATTCGCGCCAATAACTGGTGGCTTTTCGCGTTGCGTTTTGTGGTTTTTCGCGCTGTTGTTTGGCGTGTACGGGCGTGCCGTTTGGCGTCTGTTGCAACGCGCTGTGTGTCAGCCTGTTGCGCGCACGGCAGTCGGGCAGGGTAGGGCAGACGGTTCGGGCTTTTGCATTTTTTAATCAATAACGGGTTTAAATATATACGGTTGTGAACTCATTGTGCACACTTGTGCAGTAATTTTGCAGCCGGTAGGTTACCGACAGACCTGCCGCAACCAATAATTTAAACCTGAAAATAAAAAATGATTACAATGATTATCGAAATGTACACAGGCGAGGGAGCCGTTACCGAGTATTCAACCACACTTACGAAAGAACAGCGCAAATACGCGCTTAACCAGATGACGATGAACTTCTGCGAGCTGCTTGAGCGCTCGCGCTATGAGAATCTTTACTGGATGGGCAGCATGATTGACCTTGTAGACCTGACGCATGAGGTCTACATGACCGAGACCCTTATCGACCGTCAGGGCACTCCGCTGCCTTTCGCGCTGATAGCCAAGCGCATATTCGCCGCGCTCCACATGCCTATGCCGTCAAATCTTTACTCTATGGCGTACAACGCGCGCAACCGTAAGGGCGTGCGCCAGGTGTCTATATTCAGCCGTTTCTGCTGGATGCTGTTCGACAAGAAGGCGAGCCGGCCGCTCAACTCGCTGGTAGAGCGCCGCGGCTGATGTCGATGGTTGATGTCCGATAGGGTTTTCCCCATTGTGTTTTAGGGATTCCTCTTTGGCTGCCGGCGCGCCTTTTGCTAACTTTGCCGGCGTAAACCTCCGCTCATGCGGAGAAGCCCGGGGCGGCGGCACGGCGCAGGCTGTAAGCAGTCAATAGAGTCATATAAGAGTTATAAAGGTTCAAGGTTGTAAGTAAGGATGACGCGAGTTATTATGTGTAAGTTGGCCCGAAAGCGCCGGTCTTGAATATATGGGCGGCTGATGAGTCGGCCGCCCGTTACCGCCTCAAGGCAGCAGAAGTTGTAAAAATCTGCTGAAATATTTTTTTTAGAACTTGTTTTTGGGTAACTTTGCAGGATGAATTCAAGGCGATAAGGCGGAAGCCGGCCGAGCGGCAAGCCCTTGCGGTTTGGCTCCTTAAAGGCCGTGCGCTCCGTAACTGTTCCTTTGAACCCGTAACTATTTGAAATAAACGATTTTTCTCTATACCTATGGCCAAGAAAGACAAAGAGCTTACGCCCATGATGAAGCAGTTTTTCTCGTTCAAGGCGCAGCATCCCGACGCACTTCTGCTGTTCCGCTGCGGCGACTTCTACGAGACATATCTGCAAGACGCTGTCGACGCCAGCCGCATACTCGGCATAACGCTGACGCGGCGCAGCAACGGCGGACAGACATCAGGAGCTCCTACGGAGATGGCAGGATTCCCCTATCACGCGCTCGACACCTATCTGCCCAAGCTCGTCAGGGCAGGCCGGCGTGTAGCCATCTGCGACCAGCTGGAAGACCCCAAGCTGACCAAGAAGCTCGTCAAGCGAGGCATAACCGAGCTGGTTACGCCCGGAGTGGCCATGACCGACAACGTATTGAACTACAAGGAAAACAACTTCCTGGCTGCCGTCAACTTCGGCAAGACGGCCTGCGGAGTGGCTTTCCTCGACATATCGACAGGCGAGTTTCTTACAGGCGAAGGCTCTTACGACTACGTTGAGAAGCTGCTTGTAAACTTCTCGCCTAAGGAAGTGCTCTTCGAGCGCGGCAAGCGCGAAATGTTTGAGCGCTATTTCGGCAACAAATACTTCACCTTCGAGCTTGACGACTGGGTGTTCACGGAGCAGACAGCCGAGCAGAAACTGCTGAAACACTTTGACGTGAAGACTCTTAAAGGCTTCGGCGTAGACCATCTGCACAGCGGAATAGTGGCGTCAGGAGCCGTGTTGGAGTATCTTGAGATGACCCAGCACACGCACATCGGCCACGTAACCTCGCTGGCACGCATAGACGAGGAGCGCTACGTGCGCCTCGACCGCTTCACTATCCGTTCGCTCGAACTGCTGCGCCCGATGCAGGACGACGGCTCGTCGCTGCTCGACGTGATCGACAAGACCGTTACGCCGATGGGCGCGCGACTGCTCAAAAGGTGGACAGTGTTCCCCCTGCGCGACGCCAAGGCCATAAGCAACAGGCTCGACGTGGTCGACTCTTTCTTCCGCGACACCGAGCTGCGCGATGTTGTCGACGAGCAGTTCCACCGTGTGGGCGACCTTGAGCGCATCATCTCAAAAGTCGCGGTAGGCCGCGTCTCACCGCGCGAAGTGGTCCAGCTGCGCACGGCTCTGACGGCTCTCGGCCCTGTGAAGGAAGCCTGTATGAAGTCAGACAACGACGAGCTGCACCGCATAGGCGAGAACATCAGTCTGTGTGAGAGCATGCGCGACCGCATAGGCCGTGAGGTGCGCGAGGACTCGCCGCAGCTGGTCAGCAAGGGCGGAGTGATAAAAGACGGAGTGAACGACGAGCTCGACGAGCTGCGCCGCATATCGTCGGGCGGCAAGGAGTATCTGCTCAAGATACAGGAACGCGAGACCGAGGCCACTGGCATATCGTCGCTCAAAGTGGGATATAACAACGTGTTCGGTTATTATCTCGAAGTGCGCAACATCTATAAGGACAAAGTGCCGCAGGACTGGGTGCGCAAGCAGACTCTGGCTCAGGCCGAACGCTACATAACTCAGGAGCTTAAGGAATATGAGGAGAAGATTCTCGGTGCGGAGGACAAGATTCTCGCGCTTGAGACAAGACTGTTCAACGACCTTGTGCTGGCAATGCAGGAGTACATACCGGCTATCCAGGCTGACGCTGCCCTGATAGCCAAGATAGACTGTCTGCTGAGCTTTGCCAAGGCAGCCTCCGAACACGGATATGTGCGTCCGGTTATTGAGCCTGACGACATAGTGCTCGACATAAAGCAGGGACGCCACCCCGTAATAGAGACACAGCTGCCGGTAGGCGAGAGCTACGTGCCCAACGACGTGTATCTTGACAACCGCCGCCAGCAGATTATGATAATAACCGGCCCCAACATGGCAGGAAAATCGGCTCTGCTGCGTCAGACCGCGCTCATCGTACTGATGGCGCAGATGGGCTGCTACGTGCCGGCAGAGAGCGCGAAAGTCGGTCTGGTGGACAAGATTTTCACACGTGTAGGAGCGTCAGACAACATATCGCTCGGCGAATCCACGTTCATGGTGGAGATGACCGAGGCCGCAAACATATTGAACAACGTGTCGCCACGCTCGCTCGTTCTCTTTGACGAGCTTGGCCGAGGCACGTCTACATACGACGGCATAAGCATAGCCTGGGCTATCGTGGAATATCTGCACGAGCATCCTAAGGCTGCTGCGCGCACGCTCTTCGCCACCCACTACCATGAGCTTAACGAGATGGAGAAGAACTTCGCCAGGATTAAGAACTACAACGTCAGCGTGCGCGAGGTAGGCAACAAGGTGATTTTCCTGCGCAAACTGGAGCGCGGAGGCTCTGAACACTCGTTCGGTATCCACGTAGCACAGATAGCCGGCATGCCTAAGAGCATAGTGAAGCGTGCCGAAGCCATACTGCGCCAGCTCGAGGCCGACAACGCCCAGGTGGGCACCGTGGGCAAGCCTACGGCAGAGAAGCTGAACAGCAGCCGCGACGGCATGCAGCTTAGCTTCTTCCAGTTGGACGATCCTGTGCTGTGTCAGGTGCGCGACGAGATACTCGGACTCGACATCAACAACCTTACGCCGGTAGAGGCGCTCAACAAACTGAACGAGATAAAGAAGATTGTTACCGGCAAGGAGTGAGCCGGCAGCTTCTTTCTTATGGTTCAGCCGGGCGCATCGGGCGAGGTATGGAGTGTCCGTACATGAGAGAGATTCTATTAATTAAAATTATATATGTCAATAAACAGTAATAAAAAATTTCTTACACGACGTTACATTCTTTTTTTATTTTCAGTATTCATCAATGCTTACGGCATTAGTTTCATAACCAAGGCAATGCTCGGCACATCGCCGATAACCAGTGTGAACTACGTGCTGAGCATGTTCACTCCGCTTACCATGGGACAATGGACTATCATTGTCAACTTTCTTTTCATGGTTATTGATCTTATTCTGATGAAACGCAGCGAGTTGAAGTCAGAGCTGCGCGTTTATCTTTTACAGATTCCTATAACGCTTTGCTTCGGTACGTTTATAGATATTTCAATGACTTCGCTCTCGTGGCTCAATCCTGACGGTTTCCTGCAACAGGTTGTCAGCGCGCTTGTTGGATGCGTAATCCTCGCTATGGGTATCGCTCTTGAGGTTAAGGCTGACGTGGCTATGGTTGCAGGCGAATACCTTGTAAGGGTGATAGCACGCCGCATCCACGGCGATTTCGGCTATATAAAGCTGGGTTTCGACATAACCAACGTAGTTGTAGCCTGCGTGTTCTCGCTGATATTCCTGTCTGGAATAAAGGGCGTAGGACTCGGTACTGTGGCTGCCGCGCTGCTTGTAGGGCCTATTGTTCATGTGCTTACACCTGTCAGCCGGATGCTCGACGGTGTCCTGGGCTTCAAGGGTGTCAGCGTAGCTGTGGCTAAGGCCGACAGCGGAAAGGATCACTTTGTGGTTACGATAGCGCGCGAGTTCGGCAGCGGCGGACGTATGTTGGGTGAGATGCTTGCCAAGAAGCTCGGCGTGAAGGTCTACGACCGTGAGTTTATCAAGCTGGCAGCCAAGAACAGCGGAATGGATGAGCAGTACATAATGAAGAACGAACAGACCATTCCGTCTTACTGGCTGAAGTGTATTCTGTCGCAGGGTTACGGCACACAGGCCGGCCGCGGACTGTCGAATGACGATGTGCTGTTTCTCGCTGAGAGCAAGACTGTAAAGGAGATAGCCGACCGCGAGTCGTGCGTCATCATAGGCCGTTGCGCCGATTTCGTGTTAGACAATAGCGCAAACGTAATCAAGGTGTTCTGCTGCACTGACGAGCCTGACGCCATGAAGCGCTGTGTGGACGAATACGGACTTGACAAGGACAAGGCTGTTTCTGAAATAAGACGCGTCAACCGTGCAAGAGCTACCCACTATGAGTATTACACAGGACGCAAATGGGGCGATCCGCACAACTACGACCTTACTGTAAACACAGCGCATATAGGTCTTGAAACGGCGTGCGACATGATTATGAAGATGAAAAAATAACCGTTCAATAAAATTAAGACAATGACTATCAGGCAGGTAAGACCAGACGACGCAGGGCAGATAACCGAACTGTACAACTGGTACATAGTAAACGGAGTTGAGAGCTTTGAGACCGAACCGCTGCCCGTAAGCGAAATGCTCAGCCGAATAGAGCATATCTCAGCCAGTTATCCTTACTACGTGGCTGAGGTAGACGGCAAGGTGGCAGGCTACTGCTACGCCCATCTGTGGAAGGAGAGAGCAGCCTATTCGAACACTCTTGAGACTACAATCTACCTGAATCCTGAATTTAAACGTCACGGCGCAGGCACCGCGCTGATGGACAGACTAATAGCCGACTGCCGCCGGATGGGCGTGAAGGCTCTGATAGCCTGCATCACAGGCGAGAATGAAGCCAGCATAGCCTTTCACCGCAGGCTCGGTTTTGAGCAGGTGTCGCTGTTCAAGAGCGTCGGCTACAAGCACGGACGCTGGCTCGATGTTGTCGACATGGAGCTTCTTCTCGGCTGACTCCTGCCGGTTTTTTCTATCACATTCCGCGGCTGACAGCTGCGGGATGTGTAACTGAAAGCCGTTATTCGTATTGCTTAGGCTTTCTATCGTCCGTATTGTCAAGTTGTTAACGTGTCAACTTTTTGATATAAAACTTCTTGTTTTTTATATTTTATTATTAACTTTGCAAAGCAAAGTGACAATAAATAATTTATTAAATCTTGCGCAGAAACTAATCCTAATACTGATTTATTATCTGACGAATAAAACTGATCTTGGATATGAAAAATAAACCCAAAGCAAGAATTATGAAAGGAGTCGTGGCTCTGTTTGCAGTCATTCTTCTTTCTGCCAATGCCGCATACGGTCAGATGGCAAAGTGGGCCATGCGTCCCGGTTACGACAGTATACGCCTTGCGACAGGTGTGCCGGTGGTTGTCAGCGACTCGGCAGGCGTTACATCACTGTGGAGTACAGACGCAAAGCTGCTGGCTTCGACGGAAGACAGTATCGCAAAATTCAGCGAAGGAATGGCTGTCGTCATGAAGAAAGGCACTCAGGATATAACTGGTTTCTATGCAACTGACGGCACGTTTACAAAGCTTGAGAACTGCAAGGTTGTATATAACTGCCCTTATTTCCGCGACGGATACCTGCTCGTAAACAGGCAGGGACGCAATAAGCTCGTTGCGAAGGACGGCAGTTACGACCCGTTCGGCTCGTTTGTCGAGATGTATCCTTATAGCAGCGGATACGCATGCTGCACGATGTACGGCGACATGGAGAACTTCAAGGACTTGTATTATTACTACGTCGATACGGACAAGAACCTCGTTAAGCTGATGCTTGATAAGAAGGAAGCTGTCGAGAACGAGGACGTGTCATTCCTGTCATCGCTCAACGACGACGGCGTCGGCATTGCCGTAATCAAGCACCGTGTTTATATGTTCGACAAAGGACTGGGCATGCTCCGTCCTGTATTTGTCAACGAGAAGGCCGAGAAGAAGCGCCAGGTGCGTGTAGGCGACTTCAGCGAGTGCATGTACAACAAGGGCGATTCTACCATTCTGTGGGCACGTGGAAGCAAGCGTGACACAGTATTCTTTGCCTTTGACGAGCGCATGCGCCTTGTCAGCATAAAATATCCGGCAAGTACAGTAAACTACAACACTGCTCATCCGGCTCCGCTCAAGCTGAAAGGCGACTTCACGGCAGAGCGTAGTAGCAACGGTATGTATGCAGTGAAATCAGGCAACAGCACAATACTTCCTCCGCAGTTTGACGGCGCAGGCATCAGCTTCGGCAAGTTTATCGCCGTGCGCAAGGACGGTAAGTGGGGCTTGTTGCAGCTCGACGAGAAGCTGAAATACAGTATGAGCATGAACAAAGGCAACGCGATAGCCTTCAGACACAAGAAGTTTGAGACCACAGTGCGCCTTGACCTGCCTGCCGAGATAAAGGCCGACGGATGCAGCTTTGACATTCCTGCGGGCAACGGATGCACCGTAGACAAGACTTCCGTGCAGATGCGCAACACGTCAGCCGGCAACTTTGTGCAGTATAACTGCGTGCTGACTATTCCCGACTCGCTGCCCGACCACATTACGGAGATAACTTATCCGGTCAGAATGACGTGTGACGGAATAAGTTATCCTGACAACAAACTCACCGTAAAGGCATGGCACTATAAGTACGTGAACATGGATCTGAGCCGTGAAGAGATAAAGTTTGAGCGTGGCATAGTTGAGTTCATCCTCAACATGACAGCCGACAAGCTGGCCGGTGAGAACGACTATCCGCTGACTGTGCAGGTTGTTGAAGACTCTACGGCGGCACGTGTAGACCTTATAAAACTCTCAGAAACACGCTATAAATGCCGTCTGTACTCTCCGGTGGAGGGCATCAACAGACTTGTAGTGAGCGTTATAGAAAACGGCTGTCCGCCGTCTTATTTCCCGTTTGAGATCAACTATATCAAGCCTAAGGACAATACAGCTGCCGGTCAGGTTGAGATTACCAAGAGCAGCGCGGTACAGACAACAGGAACGGCAGCTCCGGCAGTTCCTGCAACAACAGCAGCTCCTGCTGTGCAGACTACGACTGAAACCTCTGCCACGCCTGTAACTCCAGGCCCTGCCGGCACGGTTACAGTTCCTCCGGCTCCTGTGCAGCTGCCTAATACGAAACCACAGTCGGCAGTAAAGCCAACACCGGCTACACCAGCGCAGATGCCTACACCAACAGCACAGCCGCAGACGGCAGCAGGCACGACACCGACTACAACCGCTCCGGCTGCAACTACAACTCAGACAGCAACTGCTCCGGCAGCTCCGGCTACTACTCAGACACCGGCACCTGCCGCAACACCAACCCAGAATACAACTACAACAACCGCTCCGGCAGCACAATAACGGCGCTGTAGATATAAAAACGATAACGGCATCCCTGCCTGTAAGCCGCAACGCTTACGCTGGGATGCCGTTATTTTTGTGTTTTCTGAAAAGTATTTTCAGCCCAAATGCTTGTTCTATTGTCATCATTTTAGCCAATGGAAATAGCACTGTCCGATACGTTTTTTATCATATTCATCCGGCTTTTGGTTAGTTGAATGAATATAAAACAAAAGGAAATTAGGGGAAATTTTCCGTAAATTTCCCCTAATTTCCTATTCTTTCATGTTGTTAAGTTCTTCTATAACCTCTTCAAAATTGTCAGCCTTTACGTATCCTGTCATTCTGTTGTTAAGCTGCACTTCGCTCATTATTCCGAGTTTTACGAGCGCTTGCAGGTCAGTTCTTGCAGTCTTGTCTGTAACGGCAAACTGCGTTGCTACCTCTTTGGCAGTTATTATGCTGTCGTTGTCCTTATACAGATTCTGTATTATGCGTGCCTGTCGGATGTTGATTGATTTTATTCCTTTGAGCTTTGTAATGCTGTCGCGCTCGCTTATTTTGCGTTGCAGGTAGGCTTTAAGTTCCTCGTATGCCTTTTTCATTGTAACGAGGTTGTATTGTATGAAGTACGAAAGGTCGTAGCTGTCGGCTTCGGTATAGAGAAACGCCTTTTCGTATTTTGCCTTGTTGCGGTAAATTATTCTTGATATTGATAGATATTCGGTCAGCCAGTATCCTTTTTTCATCATATACCAGTAAACCAGCGAACGTGCCGTGCGTCCGTTTCCGTCTACGAATGGATGAATGAAAGCCAGCATGAAGTGGATTATTATTCCTTTAATTATCGGATGAATAAAGTCATCGTCATCATCCTTGTTTGCAAAGTCGCAAAGCTCTTTCAGCATTTCCTCTATTTCTTCATGTGGAGGCGGTGTGTGGGCTATTTCTCCCGTAATGCCGTTCATCACGACAATGTCGTCAGTCTTGCGCAGGCTTCCTTCGTCTTCCTTATGATCAAGTGTGCCGGCCGATATGTATTTGTGAATCTCAAGAATCTTTTCGACCGAGAATTCATCGTCTCTGTGTTCTGCCAGATAACTTATTGTGGCATAGTTGTTTGCAATCATTCTCTGGCTTTTGTCGCGTGGCTTCTGGTTCTTTCTCAGCATTTCCTTCGCTACCTTGCGTGTTGTCGAAGCTCCTTCCATCTGGCTTGATGCTATCGCTTCTTCCATGACAGAGCTTACCAGATAAAAGTTCTTGTCGCTCTCTGGTATTATGCTTTTGGTGCCAAGGTTGCCGCCCATGTTCATGTCGAACTCGTGCATCAGTGCGAGCATGTGTTCTGTTATGGTAAACCACAGATTGTAGTGCCCGAAGGTTATGGTCTTGGCGTTCAGCATGCGTTGCAGTTTTACGGTCTGCCACAGTGCCCTGTTGCTCGTGCCTGCCGGTGCAAGATACTTCACCTTGTCCCAATAACAGTAGTCATAGCTGATTTTTTTCAGCAACGGCATGATGCTCTTTTCACAAATCAGCTTAGATGCTTCCTGAATGTCTTTCTGATTAAGTTGGGGCGGTAGTTCAATCATTTGCGTACATAATATATTGCGCAAATATATGATTATTTTTTCGGATAAATATAAAATTAGGGGAAATTTTCCGCAAATTTCCCCTAATTCCCCTATTCCTATGTTGTTTTTCCCTATCCGCTGTTAGGCCGGAAAGGTTATTGTCGTTTCTCGCCTCCGAGCTTTTTAATAACGTTGGGGCAAGTCATGCAGACCACGCCGAGGATGACGAACGGGATGCTGAGCAGCTGCCCCATGTTGAGCACCATCGAGGTTTCGAACGATACCTGTATGTCCTTGGTGAACTCGATGAAGAAGCGGGCGGTGAAGATGAGCGTTATGCACAGTCCGAAGAAGAAGCCTGTGCCCACGCGCTCTGGGTGTTTGCGGTACAAGTACCAGCCGATGAAGAAGAACACGGCATAGGCTATCGCCTCATAGAGCTGTCCCGGGTGGCGCGGTATCATGTCTACGCGCTCGAAGATGAACGCCCAGGGCACGTCGGTTGCCTTGCCTATAATCTCAGAGTTCATCAGGTTGCCAAGACGTATGCAGCAGGCTGTTATTGGTGTTGCTATTGCCACGTTGTCAAGTACTCGCCAGATATTAATCTTTGTACGGCGTACATATAACCATAGGGCAATGATTAGTCCTATGGTGCCGCCGTGGCTTGCCAGTCCTTTATATCCTATGAACTTCCATGAGCCGTCGGGCATGAAATGTATCGGCAAAATCATCTCAACTATATGCTTGCCGCTCGACAGGAAATAGTCAGGCTGATAGAACAGGCAATGACCCAGTCGCATGCCTATCAGTATGCCTAAGAAGCAGTAGATGAACAACGGATCGAACAGCTCCGGCTTTATCTTCTGTTCCTTGTATAGCCTCTTGACAATTAAAGATGCTGCCACAAGGCCTAACAGCCAACACAATGAGTACCAGAATATTGATATCGGCCCGAGCTGAAAGGCCACCAGGTCAGGGTTCCACAGGATGTAAAGTAGGTTGCTCATTTCATAGGAAATAATGTCAATGTTTATTTTTTATTAGCTTATTCATCCTTATTCATTTTTCCTGTTTGGGCTTATTTATTTTTCTGCACCGAGGCGTTCCATAAACTTTCGGTTGAATATGCAAATTAAGCCGATAATGATGAACGGGATGCTGAGCAGCTGGCCCATGTTGAGCACCATCGATGCTTCAAACGATTCCTGTATGTCCTTGGTGAACTCGATGAAGAAGCGGGCGGTGAAGATGAGCGTTATGCACAGTCCGAAGAAGAAGCCTGTGCCCACGCGCTCTGGGTGTTTGCGGTACAAGTACCAGCCGATGAAGAAGAACACGGCATAGGCTATCGCCTCATAGAGCTGTCCCGGGTGGCGCGGTATCATGTCTACGCGCTCGAAGATGAACGCCCAGGGCACGTCGGTTGCCTTGCCTATAATCTCGGAGTTCATCAGGTTGCCAAGACGTATGAAGCAGGCCGTAGTAGGCGTGGCTATGGCTACGTTGTCAAGTACTCGCCAGATGTTTACCTTAGTGCGGCGCACATAGAGCCAGAGGGCTATTATCAGTCCGATGGTGCCGCCGTGGCTTGCAAGTCCCTCATAGCCGGTGAACTTCCACGAGCCGTCGGCCATGAAGTGTATTGGCAGTATCATCTCCACCATATGCCTGCCGCTTGACAGGAAATAGTCAGGCTCATAGAACAGGCAGTGGCCAAGGCGCGAGCCTATCAGTATGCCGATGAAGCAGTAGATGAAGAGCGGATCGAACAGCTCCGGCTTTATCTTCTGCTCGGTATACAGCCGTTTTACTATGAGATATGCCGCCAGCAGACCGAGCAGCCAGCACAGAGAGTACCAGCGGAACGAGAAACTGCCGATGTGGAATGCCACAAGGTCGGGATTCCACATAATGTATAATAATTCAGAGTTCATAATTCACGGGGGGAAATTTATAATTCATAATTCACAATTCATAATTCATAATTGATGGTCTGCAATTATAATTTGAACTGATAGATTCACAATTCATAATTCATAATTGGTGGTCTGCAATTATAATTTGAACTGATAGATTCACAATTCATAATTCATAATTGGTGGTCTGCAATTATAATTTGAACTGATAGATTCACAATTCATAATTCATAATTGGTGGTCTGCAATTATAATTTGGAATTCATAATTCTCAATTCATAATTCATAATTGATGGTCTGCAATTATAATTTGAACTGATAGATTCACAATTCATAATTCATAATTGGTGGTCTGCAATTATAATTTGGAATTCATAATTCACAATTCATAATTCATAATTGGTGGTCTGCAATTATAATTTGAATTGATAGATTCATAATCCATAATTCACAATTCATTGTCAGAGGCGTAATTTGTTACGAGCATCCACCAAATTATGAATTATGAATTGTGAATTATGAATTAAATAATCAGACGTTGAATCTGAAGTGCATTATGTCGCCGTCCTGTACAACGTAGTCCTTGCCTTCGATGCCCAGTTTGCCGGCTTCGCGTACAGCTGCCTCTGAGCCGTATTTGATGTAGTCGTCATACTTTATAACCTCGGCGCGGATGAAGCCCTTCTCGAAGTCTGAGTGGATGACGCCGGCGCACTGCGGAGCCTTCCAGCCGCGCTTGTATGTCCACGCCTTAACCTCCATCTCGCCGGCTGTGATGAACGTTTCAAGATTGAGCAGGGCGTATGCCTTCTTTATCAGACGGTTCACGCCGCTCTCCTCGAGTCCCAGCTCGTCGAGAAACAGCTTCTTGTCCTCATAGCTTTCAAGGCTGGCTATGTCTTCCTCTGTCTTGGCTGCTATGACCATTGCCTCGGCGCCTTCCTCCTTGGCTATCTCCTCAACGCGGCGACTGTAGTCGTTGCCGGTCTTGGCTGAAGCTTCGTCAACGTTGCATACGTAGAGCACGGGCTTGGCTGTCAGCAGGAACAGATTGCGTGCGGCTTCCTGCTCCTCCTTGCTGTCAAACTCTACTATGCGTGCGTTCTTGCCCTGTTCGAGCACTTCTTTATAAGCTTCGAGCACAGCTACTTCGACCTTTGCGTCCTTGTTGCCTGTCGCAGCGACTTTCTGCTGCTTAGTCAGTCGTGATTCTATTGTCTCAAGGTCTTTCAGCTGAAGCTCTGTGTCTATGATCTCCTTGTCGCGCACGGGGTCGATAGAGCCGTCCACGTGGGTTATGTTGTCATCGTCGAAACAGCGCAGCACGTGTATTATGGCGTCGGTCTCGCGGATATTGCCCAGGAACTTGTTGCCCAGGCCCTCGCCCTTGCTGGCGCCCTTAACCAGTCCGGCTATGTCGACAATCTCGCAGGTTGCCGGCACGATGCGTCCCGGATGTACTATCTCGGCCAGTTTGGTCAGTCGTTCGTCAGGCACGGTTATCATGCCCACGTTAGGCTCAATCGTGCAGAAAGGGAAGTTTGCCGCCTGAGCCTTTGCGCTCGACAGACAGTTGAAAAGAGTAGACTTGCCCACGTTAGGCAGTCCTACTATACCACATTTTAATGACATCTTTATTTTATAAACGTTTATATTCCGAGTGCAAAGTTAATGTAAATCAGCATAAGAACAAAATAAAAGCGGTCGAAACGAGTTTTTATTTTACATCGCCGGGCGCTGCCGGCGGCACTGCCGTGGGGTAATGATTTTTCATCAGTCGGCTGCGCCTTGCCGAGTGACCTGTATGGTGTCAGCATTGTCAGGAATTGGTGCTGACGGTTACGTGTGCGTGGTCTGTTTTTCCGTTTGCCGTCTTCCGCACGGCAGTATGTGGCATATTGCCGCGCGAAAGAGCGTCTGTGACGTTGCAAAAGACGCTGTTCTGTAACGTGTTGGTTGTCAGCGCTATGCAGACGCGACGATGACTATGCCGGCGGATTATGTCTGACGGATAACAGATAATTTAACTACTATAAAAAAGAATGTTAAATGGTTGTTACTTTTTTACACTTAATCAGTCTTATAAGAAAAATAACGTAATCTATCTTTAAAACAAGCTGATATAATGATGAATAAGAAAACTTTGGCAGTTGTGGCTCTCGCCGTAGGCATGGGTACACAGTCAGCCATGGCCCAGTATCCTGAGCTTACGCCCGAGGGAAAGGCCAAAATCGACTCGCTGACAAAGGTCTGGACAGCTCATTCAGACTCTGCGTGGGCAGTAGCGTTTCCAATCGTCAAGAAGGAGGCTATGGAAGGCCGTCCTTACGTGCCATGGGCATGGCGCCCCTATGACCTGAAGCAGGCCAAGATTCCGGCATTCCCCGGAGCTGAGGGTGGCGGTATGTACACACAGGGCGGACGCGGCGGCAAGGTGCTCGTCGTTACCAATCTTAACGACTCAGGTCCCGGCTCGTTCCGTTGGGCATGCGAGCAGGGCGGCGCGCGCATCATCGTGTTCAACGTCTCAGGTATTATCCGTCTTGAGACTCCTATCATTCTCCGCGCTCCTTACGTTACAATAGCAGGACAGACAGCTCCGGGCGACGGTGTCTGCATAGCAGGACAGTCGTTCCAGGTGAACACTCACGACGTAATCGTGCGCCACATGCGTTTCCGCCGCGGTGCTACCAACGTATGGTACCGTGAGGACTCATTCGGCGGCAACCCTGTCGGCAACATCATGATAGACCACTGCTCTTGCGAGTGGGGCTTGGACGAGAACATCTCTTTCTACCGCCACATGTTCGACATGGGCGACGGCAAGCCCATGCGCAAGGAGCCTACTGTTAACGTGACGATACAGAACACTATCTCGGCCAAGGGTCTCGACACGTACAACCACGCCTTCGGCTCAACTATCGGCGGCGAGAACGCATCGTTCATGCGCAACCTCTGGGCTGACAACACCGGCCGTAACCCGTCAATAGGATGGGGTGGTGTGTTCAACTTCGTCAACAACGTCGTTTACAACTGGGTTCACCGTACTGCCGACGGTGGCGAGTTCTCTACGATGAGCAACTTCATCAACAACTACTACAAGCCCGGACCTCTCACTCCGAAAGACTCTCCTGTAGGCTACCGCATCGTCAAGTCAGAGAGCCGCAGCCAGAAGCTCTTCCCCTACCAGCAGTTCGGCCGTGTTTATGCCATCGGCAACATCATGGAAGGCAACGAGGCTGTGACCAAGGACAACTGGGACGGCGGTATCCAGATTGCCGACAAGGACCTCAAGGGCGAGGGCGGCGTGCCCGAGGACGTACTGGCCCTGATGAAGTCGAACGAGCCGTTCCCAATGCCTCACCTGACCATCATACCGTCTGAAAAGACATTCGACTACGTGCTCGAGAACGTCGGCGCAACCCTGCCTACACGCGACATCGTCGACCAGCGCATCATCGAGGAAGTTCGCACGGGCGAGGCTTACTACGTGAAGAAGCTGCCCAAGGACAACCCCTACGGCGACCACTGGGGCATGCGCGACAGGTCTAAGAACGAGGATGGCCTCTTCAAGTACCGCCGTCTGCCGAAAGACTCTTACAAGTACGGCATCATAACCGACCCGCGCCAGATGGGCGGATATCCTGAATACAAGGGCGAACCGCGCGTTGACACCGACGGCGACGGTATGCCGGACGACTGGGAGACAGCCAACGGACTGAACCCCAACGACCCGTCTGACGCCAACGGCGACTGCACGGGCGACGGCTACACCAACATAGAGAAGTACATCAACGGCATTAGCACCAAGGTTAAGGTTGACTGGACTGACCTCAAGAACAACCACGACACCCTGGCCGGCCGCAAGAGCCTGTATTGATGATAATGTCCGGGTAACCGGATGAATGATACACCGTAAACAAGCCGGGACTCAATCCGCGACGGCTGCCATCGGGCCTTAAGCCCTTCGTGCAGGCAGCAGCGGATTGAGTCCCGGCTTCTTTTTTATATATCAATAAACTAAAGCCAGCCTTTGCCCTGACTATAAGGGCAAAGGCTGGCTCTTATCCTTCCGTTCGTGCAGCCGGCTTGCAAGCGGTCGCCGGACGCCATGCGGAGCCTTGTGGCGCGTTTCCACGCCTGCGTCAGCCCCTTACGTAGTGGGGCATCTCCTCGGGTATCACCATTGAGATTTCGACCAGTCCGGCCACGCTTCCGTCATCGCCGGTGTAAGCCGTCTGGTAAATCATCTTCTTCTGTCCGTTCTTGTGTATGGTGTAGGCGTTGCTGCCGCCCGAGGCAAGCAGTCCGCGTATAATTCCGGCCGCGCGCTCTCCGTGGCAGTCAAAGAGGTTCTTGCCAATCAGGTCGCCATGCTTCTTGTACGTCTCCCTCGCCCTTGCGTTCATGTAGGTTATCATGCCTTCGGCGTCGCATACGGTAACGGCGCAGTTCATGCCCTCGGCCCATTCGATGTCTTTCATAATGCTTTGTTTTTGTTATGTTATATTTGCTGCAAATATAGTAAATATTTGTGTTCCGCGGTTGCGCCTGGGGGCAAAAAACAACCGCGGAGACAGGTAAAGCTTCCGCGGTTTTTATAATATCGTTGCGTGTTATTGTGCCGGAATCTTGTCGGGGTGTTCTATTATGAAGCGTGCCGCTTGTCCCCATATATCGCCAGTGCTTTCGGGTGCTACGTATACCCAGTCGTCTTTATTGGACGTGTATGAGTCCACCAGATTTCCTTCGGCGTCGAATGCCTGTATTTCCTTGACGCACAGCTTGTTCCATGTGCTGTCGTAGCAGTATAGGTTCTGGTGCTCGCAGATAGACTTTTGCGTGTTATATTGCTTCTTTACATCCTGCCTCGCCTCCTCGCTGTCGTATGTCGTCTTTATCCATACTAGATAGTTTCCGTTCTCTGTCTTTATGTCCGTGTGGATGTAGAACGTACTGCCGTTTTGCGAGCCTATCTTAACCCATCTTCCTGCGGTGCATATTGCCG
The DNA here is from genome assembly GCA_902491375.1 of uncultured Prevotella sp. Taxonomy (GTDB): domain Bacteria; phylum Bacteroidota; class Bacteroidia; order Bacteroidales; family Bacteroidaceae; genus Prevotella. Next base: position 30,835 of record CABUHE010000005.1, on the reverse strand, counting down.
GTATGATTATTAGTGCCAGTGTTAAGAGTAAATGTTTCATATTAAGTTGTTTTTTATTGGTTATAATTGTTAATAGGTCTGTTTGCCCCATACCTTGGGGCTCTGTGTTTTTTCTATCTGCCGCGTTCATTCCGTCGGTCAAGTCTCAGTCTTCTGCAAAGATAATTTATTTTGTCATAAATCCGTTTTTCCACTACATATTTTTTTATGTCAGTCAGGGCGCATGTTCCATGTTATAAGTAGTTGCCGGTCAGACCGCTATGCTTGTTGTTACGGTTCTTGACAGGCTTTCGCATCAGTGCGCCTCAAGCCAGTTGGCGCCCCATCCGCAGTCGGCAACGAGAGGAACGTTGAGAGGATAGGCGTTCTGCATCTCTTCAAGCACGATGCGCTCCACCTTCTCTTTCTCTTCGGGATAGACGCTGAAGTTGAGTTCGTCGTGTACCTGGAGAATCATTTTCGAGCGCAGGTTTTCCTGTCTGAAGCGTTTCCAGATGCGCACCATGGCTATCTTGATTATGTCGGCAGCCGTGCCTTGTATCGGGGCATTGATGGCGTTGCGCTCGGCGAATCCGCGTACGGTGGCGTTGTGCGACGTAATGTCGGGCAGATAACGGCGACGGTGGAGTAGGGTTTCGGCGTAGCCGCGCTCGCGTGCCGTCTGCTTGGCCTGTTCCATGTAGTCTGCCACGCGCGGGAATGTGGCGAAGTAGCCGTCAATCAGTTCGGTAGCTTCGTGCCGGCTGATGTCAAGACGCTCAGCAAGTCCGAATACAGTTATGCCGTAGATTATGCCGAAGTTGGCACGCTTTGCCTTTGTACGTTGGTCGCGCGTCACACTGTTTATCGTTTCGTGGTAAATCTTCGCGGCTGTTGCGGCGTGGATGTCGTAACCTTCGCGGAACGCTTCCTGCATGTTTTCGTCGCCGCTGAGGTGAGCCATAACGCGCAGTTCGATCTGAGAGTAGTCGGCAGAGAAGAACAGGCAGCCTTCCTCTGGTATAAAGGCCTTGCGTATCTCTTTGCCGTCCTCTCCGCGGACAGGTATGTTTTGCAGGTTAGGATCGCTCGACGAGAGTCTTCCTGTGGCCGTCACGGTCTGGTTGAACGACGTGTGTATGTGCCCCGTGCGCTTGTTTACGAGCTTGGGCAGGGCGTCGACGTATGTGCCGAGTAGCTTCTTCAACCCCCTGTGTTCCAGTATCTTGCCCACTATTTCGCTCTTTCCGCGCAGCTGCTGGAGCACTTCTTCCGACGTTACGTACTGCCCCGTCTTGGTCTTCTTGGGTTTCTCGACAATCTTCATCTTGCCGAACAGCACTTCGCCGACCTGCTTCGGTGATGCTATGTTGAACTCCTCGCCTGCCAGCTGGTATATTTCCTTTTCGAGTTCGTTCATGCGCGAGGTCAGCATCTGCGAGGTTTCTGCCAGCGAAGCGGTGTCTATGCGCACGCCGCCCATCTCCATCGATGCGAGCACGCGCACCAGCGGCATCTCCACTTCGCTGAACAGCTGCCACACACCTGCCTCGTACAGCTGCGGCTCGAGCAGGTTCTTCAGTTGCAGGGTTATGTCGGCGTCTTCGGCGGCGTACTCGTACACTTCCGCCGGCTCAAGGTCGCGCATCGACTTCTGTCCCTTGCCCTTCGGTCCGATAAGCTCGTCTATGTGTATCGTCTTGTAGCCGAGGTACACCTCGGCCATGTAGTCCATGTTGTGGCGCAGCTCCGGTTGCAGCAGGTAGTGTGCTATCATCGTGTCGAACATCTCGCCGCCGAGCGTCACGCCGTAGTTGGCGAGCACCTCGAGGTCGTACTTTATGTTTTGTCCGATTTTGAGGATTGAGTCGCTTTCATATACCGGTTTAAAAATATTAACTATCTTTTGAGCTTCTTCACGTTCAGCCGGAACGGGCACGTAGAATGCTTCATTTTCCTTGACCGAGAAGCTAAGACCTACCAGTTCGGCGTCGATTGAGTTGGTTGAAGTCGTCTCTGTGTCCAGACTTAAAAAACTTTTTGTCATGAAAAAATCACAAAGACTGCGCATATCTTCCTCTTTATCAATGAGTTTATATGTATGCTGTGTGTCAGTTAACGTCTTCAGAACCGATTTTTTTTGTTCATCTGCCTCGTTGGTCGTGATTTCTGCAAACAAATCAGGTTGCAGATTTGCATTGTTTTTAATGTTTTTACCTTTGTTAAGGAACTTGTCTCCGAGCGTCTTAAACTCCAGTTCGTTGAACAGTTGGCGCAGTTTTTCCTCGTCGGGGTCAGTTACTCGCAGTTTGTCGAGATTAAGCTCAACCGGCACGTCGGTGCGTATTGTTGCGAGAAACTTTGAGAACTTAATCTGCTCCTTGTTATCCTCGACTTTTTTCTTGAGCGCTCCTTTCAGTTCGCCGGAGCGTTCGAGCAGACTTTCTATCGAACCGAACTGTTGCAGAAGTTTGACGGCAGTCTTCTCGCCTACGCCCGGACAGCCGGGTATGTTGTCGGCAGCGTCGCCCATAAGTCCGAGCAGATCGACAACTTGCGATGTGTTTTCGATGCCGTACTTCTGGCATACGCCGTCGGCATCGAGCGTCTCGTATCCTCCGCCGTGGCGTGGACGGAACATCACAACATTCTCAGCTACCAGCTGACCGTAATCTTTGTCGGGCGTCAGCATGTAAGTCTTGATGCCCTGCTGACCGGCCTTGGTAGCCAGTGTGCCGATAACGTCGTCAGCCTCGAATCCTTCGGCTTCCAGCACAGGTATGCGCATTGCTTCCAGAATGTCCTTAATTACTGGTACTGAGCGGCGTATGTCTTCCGGCGTTTCCTCTCTTTGTGCTTTATATTGTGCGTAAGCCTCGCTGCGGAAGGTAGGGCCGTGGGGGTCGAAAGCTACTCCCAGGTATGTAGGTTTCTCCTTAGCCAACACCTCATGCAGAGTGTTGCAGAAGCCCATCACAGCCGAGGTGTTCATGCCTTTTGAGTTTATTCTCGGGTTCTTTATAAACGCGTAATATGCCCTGTATATCAGGGCGTAAGCGTCCAAAAGGAAAAGTTTATCCATGTTTTAAATGTTTTTTACGTGTAAAGTTAGTGATTTTTTGTCATTAATCGGATAAAATCATTACTTTTGTATCAAATTTTGTGGCATGACTGACTATCTATCTCTCATCAAGGAACCTATAAAGGACGAATTGGAACAATTCATTAACCTCTTCAACGCTTCTCTCACACATGAGGGGCGCTTGCAGGAGGAGATTTTCTCACGCATCCGTAACCGCGCAGGCAAACGCATGAGGCCTATGCTCATCATGCTTATGGCGCGTAATTATGGTAAGGTGAATGATGCCACATTGCATGCTGCGGTAGGTCTTGAACTGCTGCACACGGCATCACTCGTCCACGATGATGTTGTTGACGAGAGCCGCCAGCGCCGCGGACAGGCATCAGTCAACGCTGTGTATGACAACAAGGTTGCCGTACTTATCGGTGACTACATCCTGTCAACAGCCTTGCTGAATGTTTCGATAACCCATAATGAGCTGATAGTAAGGTATTTGGCTGAGCTGGGACGCACACTTTCCGATGGTGAGATTCTGCAACTTACGAGCATATCGGAGAGTGAGATTTCTGAAGATGTTTACTATGACATAATCAGCCGGAAGACGGCTGCTTTGTTTGAAGCATGCTGTGCTATCGGTGCAATATCAGCAGGAATGCCTGAGGAAAGGGTAGGCGAGGCTAAGCGTTTTGGTAAGATTCTTGGTATAATATTCCAGATTCGTGATGACATCTTTGATTATTATGACTCTTCAGAGATAGGTAAACCGACCGGCAACGACATGGCTGAAGGCAAGCTGACGCTGCCTGCAATCTATGCTTTGAAGTCAACCGGCAATGAGGAGATGCTTGACATCGCACATAAAGTAAAAAAAGGCACAGTAAGTGCTGACGAGATTGCCCGTCTTGTTGAGTTTACTAAGGCTAACGGAGGTATTGAGTATGCCGAGCGCCGTATGCACGAACTGCACGACGAGGCGCTGAACTACATATCGACTAAGGTTAATGATAAAAGCATAGCTGATGCTCTTGCCGCTTATCTTAATTATGTGATTGAGAGGACGAAGTAGGTGAGAGCTTTTATGGGAGTTATGAGGGTTGTTAGATTTATGGGAGTTATGAGAGAGATGGGAGATATGTGAGTTATGGGATATTTTGTAATTGATTGGTATTCAGCTATTTAAGATATATTGGCAGAGCTTGTTTTTATCAGGCTCTGCTTTTTTTATTGCAGCCTGTCAGGTCAATTATTGAGACTTATAGGTTGTTTCTCCTCCATTCTTTTCTTGCTGAATACATTTCTTCTTTGATTCCTCCTTTTGTTAGAAATTCTATTTTCTGTCGTTCGATGAGTCTTCTTAGCAGCAAGTCTGTCTGGTGGATTAAAGTTATTGCAATGTTGGCGATAGTTTCGTCTGAACGGACGGCTATTGCTTCGCGGAAATAGGCGCTGTCAGTGTGTTTCCTGCAAACCTCTCTTGTACGGATTGCCTTTTCGCTGTTTATTTCCCATTGTTCAAGATTTCTTACTCTGAGATAGTCTTCATAGTCGACTAAAAGCTCTTGCAGACTGGCTTTTGCAACGTTGGTGAGTTTCAGTTCTGTTTCCTTTGACGTACTGCTTGCGGAGCTGCCTTCCGCAATATTCTGTTTGCCAGAGCGTGCAGCCTGAATCATCTGGTCGACAGTGCGGTCGCCTTTGTTGAGAAATTTGTGGGCGAAGTAGTATGTTATGTCGTAAATACATTCGGCTTTCTTGTATGCGATCAGGTTTTTGTAGTTGCCTCGCTGGTGGATGAAGTTGTCTTTCATAGTTTTTGGGGGTTAGGTTTTTTGATGGGAGTGATGGGGGAGATGGAAATAATGGGACTTATGGGAGAGATGAGAGTAATGTGATTTATGGGACACAAAATTTATATAGTTCCAATTTTTCCCATAAGTCCCATATCCCTTCCCATATCTCTCATTACTCTCATTTCTCCCATCTCATTATAATTTAGAAGAACTTAGTCTCCTCTCCTACAATCTCGCTGAGCAGCAGGTTGGCGAGGCGGCTTGTGCCAAGGCGGAACCACTTGTTAGTGAGCCATTTTTCGCCCAGAACCTCTTTTACGATTGTGTAGTAGATAATTGCATCCATGACTGAATTAAGGCCGCCAGCAGGCTTAAAACCAATCTGAATGCCTGTTTCATCATAGTATTCCTTGATTGCCTGACACATCACGTAGGCAGCCTCAGGGGTAGCGGCCGGCTCCAGCTTTCCGGTTGATGTCTTAATGTAGTCAGCTCCGGCATACATAGCCAATATAGAAGCCTTCTTGATGTTGCTTGCTGTCTTCAGACATCCTGTCTCAAGGATGACCTTCATAGGCACCTCACCGCAGGTTTCTTTCAGCTCGTTTATGTCGTCAGCCACGCCCTCATAGTCGCCACTAAGGAACTTGCCGACAGGCATTACGATGTCAATTTCGGTAGCTCCGTCCTTCACGGCGAGCGCTGTCTCAGCTATCTTAACTTCCAGCAGAGCCTGTGATGACGGGAAACTGCCTGATACACAAGCTATTTCAACGCCGTCAACTTCGAGCGACTGGCTTACTGTCTGGGCGAAGCAAGGGTACACGCAGATAGTTGCCACGTGGGGCAGGTCAGGGTAGGTGGCGTCAAACTGGTTTACTCTTTCCGTGAAAGCCAGTATGCTCTCATCGCTGTCGGTCGTCTTGAGTGATGTCAGTTCGATGCTGCCGAAGAGGAAACGCTTCACTTCCGGAGTGTCGTTCTCGTGTACTTTCTCGGCTATCAGCTGCTTTACAGCGTCGCGTACGGCAGCGTCGTCAATGTCGGTGTTGTATTTACTCAGAGCCTCGTCATATTTGCTCATTTTCGGGAATTCATGCTCATGCTTGTGTTCCTTGTCATGATCGTGCCCGCAGTTGCAGGTCTTCTTGTCGTTTTCTGTTGCCATAATGATATGATTTTTAATTTTTACTTTTTAATTTTTCATTGTTAATATGTCTCGTATTGTCGCGTTTTGTCTTCTTTTCAAGGTTCTTGCGCAGCGCGTCAGTCAGGTCTACACCGGTCTGATTAGCCAGGCACATAAGCACCCAAAGCACGTCGGCCATCTCGTCTGAAGGGTCTTGCGGTTCACCTTTCTTGAAGCTCTGGTCGCCGTATTTGCGTGCCATGATACGAGCCAGTTCGCCAACCTCCTCAGTGAGGCAGGCCATGTTGGTAAGTTCGCTGAAATAGCGCACGCCGTATTGTTTAATCCACTGGTCTACAAGCTGTTGCGCCTCGCGTAAAGTTATATCTCCTTCCATGTCAAAATAGATTTTTCACTCTTAATTCTTCACTCTTCACTCTTCGTTCTTCACTTATTCACTCCTTATTCCTCGTATCCATACAGATGGTTACAGGGCCGTCGTTTATAAGCTCAACCTGCATGTCTGCACCAAACTCGCCTGTGCCTACTTTTAGTCCTGTGAGCCTGTGAAGTTTCTCGCAGAAACTCTCATACAGAGGTATTGAAACCTCATGTCGGGCTGCATGAATCCACGACGGGCGGTTACCTTTCTTGTATGACGCCAGCAGTGTGAACTGGCTTACTACGAGTATCTCGCCGCCTACCTCTGTAATGGGCAGGTTCATCACGCCGTCGGCATCGTCAAAGACGCGCAGCGCTGCAATCTTCTTCACCAGCCAGTCCACGTCCTCTTCCGTGTCGCCTTCGGCAACGCCCAGCAGTATCATGTAGCCACGGCCTATCTCTGATTTTAATGTTCCGCCGATTGTTACTGACGCACGGCTTACTCGTTGTATAACTGTCTTCATTTTTATTGCTTGTAAGTTCATTTAGATTGCTTCTGAGAGCTCTTCTCTGTGCCTGACTGATAGGTTACCGCGCTGCGGTTTGTGGCCTTTCAGAGCGCGTCAGACGGTCTTTTGCGGCGCGTTTTGGGCTGTTTCGTTAGCCTGTTTGGCATCTCCGTTGAAGTGCTGCCATACTATATTCGCCTTGGCCTGTCCTATCAGTTTTGTCAGGTCGTCAAGACTTGCTTCTTTGATGCGTTTCACAGTCTTCAGCTCCTTCAGCAGAGCGTCTTTTGTCTTAGGCCCGATGCCTCGGATGTCGTCCATTTCTGAGTGCAGCGCGTGCTTGCTTCGCTTGTCGCGGTGGAAGGTTATGGCGAAGCGGTGAACCTCGTCCTGCATGTGTGTAAGCAGGTGGAAAAGCTCGCTGTCGGTCTTCATTCCTATCACAACAGGCGGCACTCCGTAGAGCAGCTCGTTGGTGCGGTGACGGTCGTTTTTGGCCAGTCCGGCTATCGGAATATTGAGGTGAAGCTCGCCTTCGACAACCTCGCGCACGACGCTCATCTGACCTTGTCCGCCGTCGGTTATTATGAGGTCGGGCAGGGGCTGACCTTCGTCACGCAGACGGGTGTAGCGTCGCCTTACAACCTCCTGCATCGAGGCGTAATCGTCAGGGCCGGTTACCGTTTTTATTATGTATTTACGGTAGTCTTTCTTGCTTGGTTTCATCTTCTTGAACACCACGCAGGCAGCCACGGCGTCGGTTCCGCTGATGTTCGAGTTGTCGAACATTTCTATCTGATAAGGCATTTTCGGCAGCTTCAGAGCGTCCTGAATCTCCTTCATAAGGCGCACTGATTTCTGCTCAGGATTGAGCTTTTCAGCCTGTTTCAGGCGGTCGAAACGGTACTGTTTGCCGTTCATTTCAGACAGTTCGAGCAGAGTTCTTTTGTCGCCTCGCTGCGGTATTGTCAGCGTTATGCCGTCAAGCTCCATATCGAGCGGAAACGGTACAATAACCTCTCGTGACCTGCTGCCCATGCGTTCGCGTATCTGCACTATCGCGAGCTGTAAAATCTCCTCGGCGGTCTCGTTCAGTTTCTTCTTCATCTCGAACGTCTGCGCCTGGTTTATGCTGCCGTTCGTAACGTGCATGTAGTTCACGAAAGCCGTATTCTGGTCGTCCGTAATGGTGAAAACGTCTACGTTGTTGATGGTGTGGCTTACCACTTCGCTCTTTGCGCAGAATCCTTCGAGTGCCAGGTAGCGCTGTTTCAGTTCCTCGGCTTCCTCAAAGCGCATTTCCTCCGCAAGTTTCATCATCTTTGCGTAGATTGTGCGTTGCAGTTCGCGCGTATTTCCTTTAAGTATCTCACGTGCCTGCGCGATGTTCTCCTGATAGTCCTCATAGCTCTGTTTGGATACGCACGGAGCGCCACAGTTGTGTATGTGGTACTCCAGACAGGGCTTGTATTTGCCCTGTTCTATGCCCTCGCGGGTTATCTGGAAGTGGCATGTGCGCGGACGGTAGAGCTTCTTTATCAGGTCGAGTATGGCGTACATCGAGCCTACATGGCTGTAAGGACCGTAGTATGTGCCCCATTTTTTATTGATTGTACGGGTCTTGAATATGCGTGGAAAATACTCGTTCGTAACGCAGATTGAGGGGTAAGTCTTGCCGTCTTTCAGCAGAATGTTGTAGCGCGGCTTGTATTTTTTTATGAGATTGTTCTCAAGCAGCAGAGCGTCTTCTTCGGTGTTTACCACCGTGTAGGTTATGTCGTGAATCTTGCTGACAAGCACTTTCGTCTTGAAACGGTCTACCTCCTTATGAAAATAGGACGATACGCGGTTCTTTAGGTTCTTCGCCTTGCCCACGTATATTATCGTGCCGTTCTCGTCATAATACTGATAGCTGCCGGGCTTCTGCGGCAGGTTGCTCACAATAGCCTTCAGACGCTCAAGCCGTTTCTCGTTTTCTTCTTTAGTCATAGACTGCAAGTGCTTTGTTTAAAGGTATTTCAGTAGATAATGTTTCACGTGAAACTTTAACATTTGCAGACCTTGCGACAGTGCCGTATGTGGCTGTATGGCGCGTCGCCTGCCTGAGTTTTGTCGTTGCTTTGTACCCCTGTACGCTTCTGTTTTTACTGCGCGGACAGGGGTATTTCTGCATTCCAGCGTCTGCTATACTTTCAGCAGACTTGTTATATCTGTGCCTTTTTCGAAGTTGTCGCGGCCGTTCAGATTTTCATTTACAAGCTCGATAATGAAGTTTACGTATATCTTCTTCGGATTGAACTTCTTTACGAGGTCGTAGGCAGCTTTCATAGTTCCGCCGGTTGCCAGCAGGTCGTCATGCAGCAGTACAATGTCGTCGCTGTTTATGGCGTCTTTATGTATCTCGATAGTGTCTGTTCCGTACTCTTTTGTGTAACTCTCCTGTATAGTTTCGCCCGGCAGCTTGCCCGGTTTACGGCAAAGAACTACGCCAGCGTGGAGTCTTACGGCCAGTGCTGAAGACATGATAAAGCCGCGGCTCTCGATGCCGACAATCTTTGTAATACCCTTGTCCTTATACAGGTCGTAAAGCTCGTCCTGCATTATTTGCAGACATTCAGGGTTGTCAAACAGGGTGGTAACGTCTCTGAAGTTGATTCCTTTTTTCGGGAAATCCGGGATACATCTCAGATTTTCCAGTAAAGTCTTGTTGTTCATTTTGTTTTACTTAACTTGTTTTATTGTTATGGTTATTGTTGTTCTTTTGCGTTGTCTGCGCCTGTAATTATTGCCTGCGCAGATACCTTATTTATATTATTGCTTACGGCTTCAGCCGTGCTTGGCCGTCAGTTGCCGGTGGCTGTTTTTAGCCTTTATGCCAGTCTGCCTTTGCAGTTTTTGCGGTTAATGGCCGAGGCATCGGCATGTTGCTTTTCAGACTTTTTCGCCTTCTGTACTGTCTGCTGCTGTTGCCGTTCCGCACTCTGCGTTAAGACTGGATAGGGCAGAATCCATGCGCTTGCAAGTCTGCTTTCAGCCCATTCCAAGAGATGCTCTTTCGCGTTATAAAAGGTACTCTTCTGCACGGTGAAAGGACACCTTTCATAAAGCAAAATATGCTCTTTCAGAATGCCCCTCGGCGTGCCCCTTGTTGGGGCAGGGCAGAGCCTGTTTTGTCGGTAGCTCTTGCCTGCCGTGCAGGTACGTGGAACATACCTTGAGAAGTGCCCCTTTTCTTCGTGAAAACTCTCAATTTTTGCCTTCAAGCAAATTTGTGGACTGAGTTTGTATGTTATTATCTTTCAGACCTTTCCAACGATTTGGCTTAACAAAAAATGCTTATTTTGTTTCACGTGAAACATCACGCTGTCCTAACGTTTCATGAGGACGAGCATGATGTTAATATCGCTTGGCGACACGCCCGGAATACGGCTTGCCTGAGCCAGTGTTTCAGGGTCGATTTTTTCAAGTTTCTGACGTGCCTCAGTCGACAGCTGCTGCATCTCTGAATACTTGAAATGTCCGCGGATTTTGATGTTCTCCAGACGGTGCATCTTGTCGGCCACCATACGCTCTCGCTCTATGTAGCCTTTGTACTTCATCTTGATTTCAGCGGCCTCGGTTATCTCGTCTTTTCGGTTGGGCAGCGATTCCAACGTCTCGCGCAGTCCGGGCAGAATTTCAGAGAGGTTGCTCATTGTCAGCTGCGGGCGTGCTATGAGGTCGGCTATCTTGCAACCCTCACGCAGTGGAGTGGTGCCCAATGCTTCGAGAGCCGAATTTATGTCGTGCGGTTTTACCGGAGTATTGTTGCAGTAGTCGATTACATGGTTGATGGCTTCTTTCTTCTCCATCCACCAGTCGTAGCGCTCGCGTGTAGCCAGACCAAGTTCGTAGGCTCGCTCTGTAAGTCGGGCGTCGGCGTCGTCCTGCCTTAACAGTATTCTGTATTCGGCACGGCTGGTGAACATACGGTAAGGTTCGTCCACGCCTTTGGTGACGAGGTCGTCTATGAGTACTCCGATGTAAGACTCATCGCGGCGCATTGTGAACGGCTCGCTGCCGGCGCAGCTTAGCGCGGCGTTTATTCCGGCGACCAGTCCTTGGCCTGCCGCTTCCTCATAACCTGTCGTTCCGTTTACCTGTCCGGCCATGAAAAGTCCGGGCAGTATTTTCGATTCGAGCGAGTGGCGCAGCTGCGTCGGGTCGAAGAAGTCGTACTCTATGGCGTAGCCCGGACGGTAGACGCGGGCGTCGCGCAGTGCCGGAATCTTTCTGAGCGCGTTAATCTGGACATCCATCGGCATTGATGACGAGAAGCCGTTGAGATACATCTCGTTGGTGTCTTCGCCCTCCGGCTCAAGAAACAGCGGATGCTGCTGCTTGTCGGGGAAGGTTACGAGCTTTGTCTCGATTGAAGGGCAGTAGCGTGGGCCGATGCTTTTTATCTGTCCGTTGTAGAGCGGAGAGTCTGCCAGTCCGCTCATCAGCGTGCTGTGAACTTCAGGGTTGGTGTAGCAAGTCCAGCAGGGCAGCTGTTTCAGCGGCCGTCCTGCCGACATGAAGCTGAAGCTGTGGTAGTCGTGCTCGCCGTCCTGAATCTCCATGTCTTCGAAGTGAACTGAGCGCCGGTCTATGCGCACCGGTGTGCCGGTCTTCATTCGTCCGGCCGTTATTCCGTGGCGTGTTATGCTTTCGGTCAGATGCTCGACTGCCGGCTCGGCTATTCTTCCGCCGGGCAGATGCTTGCGTCCGATGTGCAGCAGACCGTTCAGGAATGTGCCGGCTGTCAGCACTGTGCTCTTTGCCCTAAGCTCAACTCCCCACACGGTTCTTACGCCTACCGCGCGTCCTTGCTCTACGATAAGCTCCTCTGCCTGGTCCTGCCAGATGTCAAGGCGGTCGGTGCGGTCGAGCACAGAGCGCCACTTCCAGATGAACTTGCCTCGGTCGCACTGTGCGCGTGGGCTCCATACTGCCGGGCCTTTTGAGCGGTTGAGCATACGGAACTGGATTGCCGTAGCGTCGGTTACCAGACCCATCTGTCCGCCGAGCGCGTCGATTTCTCTTACAATCTGTCCTTTCGCAATGCCGCCGACGGCCGGGTTGCAGCTCATCTGGGCAATCTTGTTCATGTCCATGGTAACAAGGCAAGTCCTTGCGCCCATGTTGGCCGAGGCGGCTGCGGCCTCGCAGCCGGCGTGTCCGCCTCCAATCACGATAACGTCGTATTTCAGAATCATATTCATACGTATTTTACTGCATACACGCCGGATTAATTCTGCCGTCAGGCGGCTTCTCCGCCAGACTGACGTTCCGGCTGAAGTATGCCTTTGAGCAACGTCTGTCAGGCTCTCTTAGGTCAATGCCCGTCTGACGGCCTGTTTGCTGCCGGTGTGTGCGCAGACAGCGCAAAAGTAAGAATTAAAATCGAAAATTTAAGCAAATACTTTGATTTATCGCCAAAATAGAGTATATTTGCAACCCCAAGATGCACCGTCATACCTATTATAAGGTATAGCGGGGCATGTGGTTATGTGTGAATGGATATTATTAATAAATTCATTTAATACTTTAAAACTTCAATCATTTATGTGGTTATGTAATTCATCTATCGGAAGGAAGGTCGTGATGTCCGTTACTGGCGTCGCGCTTATCCTGTTCTTGACATTCCACATGTCAATGAACTTAGTGGCTCTCTTCTCGGGCGACGCTTACAACGCAGTGTGTGAGTTCCTCGGGGCTAACTGGTACGCCCTCGTTGCTACGTTGGCATTGGCTGCCCTTGCAGTCATCCACATCGTGTACGCGTTCCTGCTGACAATGCAGAACCGCCGTGCCCGCGGTGACGAGCGTTATGCCGTAACAACCCGTCCGGGTAAGGTAGAGTGGGCTTCACAGAACATGCTCGTACTTGGTATCATCGTTCTGCTGGGTCTCGCCCTCCACATGTTCAACTTCTGGTACAACATGATGTTTGCCGAGCTTACAGGCATCGCCGTTCCTCACAGCCCGTCGGACGGTTTCGCTTACATCCTCGACACATTCTCATGTCCGGTTTACGTGGTGCTCTACATCATCTGGCTGGTAGCTATCTGGTTCCACCTCTCTCACGGATTCTGGAGCGCAATGCAGACTCTCGGATGGAGTGGCAAGGTTTGGTTCAACCGTTGGAAGACAATCGGCATCATCTACACCACGCTGCTTATGCTGGGATTCCTCGTTGTTGTGCTGGCGTTCGCTTTCGGCATAGCTCCCAGCATGTGGTAATACCAATTCATAATTCATAATTCGTAATTCATAATTATTATGGCAAAGCAATTAAATTCCAAGATACCAGAGGGACCGATAGCAGAGAAATGGACCAACTATAAGGCTCACCAGCGTCTGGTCAATCCTAAGAACAAACTGAAATTGGACGTTATCGTAGTCGGCACCGGACTTGCCGGAGCCAGCGCTGCCGCATCTCTCGGCGAGATGGGCTTCAACGTCCTCAACTTCTGCATACAAGACTCACCTCGCCGCGCTCACTCAATCGCAGCTCAGGGAGGTATCAACGCAGCCAAGAACTATCAGAACGACGGCGACTCTGTTTACCGTCTTTTCTACGATACAGTAAAGGGTGGTGACTACCGCGCACGTGAGGCTAACGTTTACCGCCTTGCTGAGGTGTCAAACAACATTATCGACCAGTGTGTCGCTCAGGGCGTTCCGTTCGCACGCGAGTACGGCGGCATGCTTGCAAACCGTTCATTCGGTGGCGCACAGGTATCACGTACATTCTACGCTAAGGGACAGACAGGCCAGCAGCTGCTGCTCGGCGCTTACTCTGCTCTGAGCCGTCAGGTTCACGAAGGACGTGTCAAGCTTTACACACGTTATGAGATGGAAGACCTCGTAATCGTCAACGGACGTGCGCGCGGTATCATCGCAAAGAACCTGGTAACCGGTAAACTTGAGCGTTTCGCTGCCAACGCCGTAGTAATCGCTACCGGCGGATACGGCAATACATACTTCCTCTCTACCAACGCTATGGGCTGTAACTGTACAGCCGCTATGGCTTGCTACCGCAAGGGAGCTTACTTCGCTAACCCGTCATACGTTCAGATTCACCCGACATGTATCCCGGTACACGGAACTAACCAGTCTAAGCTGACTCTTATGTCAGAGTCTCTGCGTAACGACGGCCGTATCTGGGTTCCGAAGAAGCTCGAAGACGCAAAGGCTTTGCAGCGTGGTGAGAAGAAACCGACCGACATTCCTGAGGAAGACCGCGACTACTACCTGGAGCGCCGTTATCCTGCATTCGGTAACCTCGTTCCCCGTGACGTTGCTAGCCGTGCTGCTAAAGAGCGTTGCGACAAAGGCTACGGCGTAAACAACACAGGTCTTGCAGTTTATCTTGACTTCTCTGAGAGTATCGAGCGTCTCGGTCTTGACGTTGTTCTTCAGCGTTACGGCAACCTGTTCGATATGTACGAGGAGATCACAGACGTTAATCCGGGTGAGGTCGGAAACGAAATCAACGGCGTTAAGTATTACAACCCGATGATGATTTATCCTGCTATCCACTACACAATGGGTGGTATCTGGGTTGACTACGAGCTGATGACTACTATCGAAGGACTCTTCGCTATCGGCGAGTGTAACTTCTCTGACCACGGAGCTAACCGTCTTGGTGCTTCTGCTCTTATGCAGGGACTTGCTGACGGATACTTCGTTCTGCCTTACACTATCCAGAATTACCTGGCTGACCAGTCTATCTGGCCGCGCATTTCAACTGACCTGCCTGAGTTCGAAGAGGCTGAGAAGGGTGTTCAGAAGGAGATCGACCGCCTCATGAACATCAAGGGTAAACGTTCAGTTGACTCTATCCACAAGGAGCTTGGCCACATTATGTGGGAGCACGTAGGTATGGGCCGTACAGCTGAAGGCCTGAAGGAAGGACTTGAGATGATAAAGAAGATCCGCAAGGAATTCGAGACAAACCTCTTCATCCCTGGTTCTAAGGAAGGTCTTAACACAGAGCTTGACAAGGCTATCCACCTCCGCGACTTCATCACAATGGGCGAGCTGATAGCTTACGACGCACTTTCACGTAACGAGTCTTGCGGCGGTCACTTCCGTGAGGAGTATCAGACCGAGGACGGCGAGGCTAAGCGTGACGATGAGCACTACTTCTACGTTGGCTGCTGGGAGTACCAGGGAAGCGACGAGAAGGCACCTGAGCTCATCAAGGAGCCGCTCCACTATGAGGCTATCAAGGTTCAAACTCGTAACTATAAGAACTAAGCGAAATGTCAGGTCACTGGTTGGGACAGGCCGACAAGCCTGTCCTGAGACCGCAAAACCGTAAAATAGAATTTAACAATGGAAGGAAATATAAGTTTTACGCTTAAGGTCTGGCGTCAGAACGGACCTAAGGCAAAAGGTCATTTTGACACGTTCGAGATGAAGGACATACCTACTGACACTTCATTCCTCGAGATGTTGGACATCCTCAACGAGCAGCTCATCGAGTCAGGCAAGGAGCCGTTTGTATTCGATCACGACTGCCGTGAGGGAATCTGCGGCATGTGCTCGCTCTACATCAACGGACATCCCCACGGTCCTGCAACCGGAGCTACAACCTGCCAGCTCTACATGCGCCGCTTCCACGACGGTGATGTAATCACAGTTGAGCCGTGGCGTTCAGCTGCATTCCCTGTAATCAAGGACTGTATGGTTGACCGCAGCGCATTCGATAAGATTATCCAGGCAGGCGGATACATCAGCGTCCGCACAGGACAGCCTCAGGATGCCAACGCTATTCTTATTCCTAAGGAGAATGCCGACGAGGCTATGGACTGCGCTACCTGCATCGGTTGCGGCGCTTGCGTTGCAGCCTGCAAGAACGGTTCGGCAATGCTCTTCGTCAGCTCTAAGGTAAGCCAGCTCGCACTTCTGCCCCAGGGACGCCCCGAGGCTGCAAAGCGCGCAAAGGCAATGATAATGAAGATGGAAGAGCTCGGCTTCGGTAACTGCACCAACACACGTGCATGCGAGGCTGAATGTCCGAAGAATGAGTCTATCGCTAACATCGCCCGTCTGAACCGTGAGTTCATCAAGGCTAAGCTGAACGACTAATACGCGGAAGTATTTACAGACATTTTTCATTCTCTATAATGGCGTGGCGCAGCGATGTGCCACGCTTTTTTTTGTTTCTGTCGGCTTTTCTTTGTGTCGGTGAGAGATTGTCCGTCAAGTCTGTCTGATGCGCTTAAAGCAGCTTAAAATGGCTCTCAGCGCAGCTTCTGGCGATACATTGTATTACCGAAAGCCGTCTGAAGTGCCGATTCGGATAAAAAACGGCACTTCTGTCTGCTGCGGTTTGTAACCTGACAAAAAGTTTCTTCTTATACGTATTATCTGACTTTATAATACGGACAAAAGCATCCTTAATACAGACTATGGCATATTGCAGTCTGAACTGTGCTGAATTGCGGGCCAAAAGACGGCAAACGGCAGGGTAAAAGACGCTCTTTTGCAACCCGTTGACAGTCAGACGGTTACGCTGTCGGTACTGTTTTGGCCTTTTGAAACTGCCAATTATGGCATGACTTTTTGACGTTTTGTCACAGAAACAACGTTAGAAAGATTAAATATTTTAAACTTTGCTGACTATATGTCACCGAATATCGGATTTCTTACGACTTTTGTCAATGGCACGGATGTTGCATAAGAGATAAGCGGAAACCGCGAGCGAAAGCAAGAGGCGACCGCTGGGCACGCAGCCCGAAAGAGCCGCAAGCCCCGCAGAAAACAAAAAGAATAAAGAAGTTTAAGGAGGATTTGATTATGTTACCAGTATTGAACAGAAATTCATGGATGCCTGAAGTGTTTAATGATTTCTTCGACAACGATTTTATGTTGAGACCAAACGCTACAGCTCCTGCCATCAACGTTAAGGAGACGGAGAAGGAATATACTGTAGAATTGGCTGCTCCTGGACTTAAGAAGGACGATTTCAACGTAAATATTGACAACGACGGCAATCTTCACATTCATATGGAGAGTAAGAACGAGAAGAAGAACGAGGACAAGAAGAGCCACTATCTGCGTCGCGAGTTCTCTTACTCAAAGTACGAGCAGACATTGCTTCTGCCTGACGATGTCGACAAAGAGAAGATTGAAGCTAAGGTTTGTGACGGAGTCTTGACAGTCAACCTGCCGAAGCTCGAGCAGAAAGCAGAGAAAACCGTAAAACAGATTGAAGTTAAATAATATGGCTTAATTGCCTGAGTAAAACGAAACTAAACTGATGCTTAAGCAGCCGCGGGTGGCTATACAGATAGCCATCTGCGGTTTTTTTGTGTCAGTCATACATGTCGGTAAGCGCTGTTTTTCTGACTGTGAGGTTCTGGTTATACGTTATTATGTATCATTTGGCAGGAATATTTGTGGTTTGTATTGGTGTTAATGTTTAGTTAACATTTCATGGTCATTTATTTACCATATATCATTCATTAATTTTATTTATTTTGTATCTTTGCACACGCAATTAGAAAATACCAGTAAACATGTTCATGAAAACACGTTATACACACTGTCTTTGTGTGTGTATAAAGAGCTGTGTTTGCAAAGGCAGACAGGCTTTCGGTTTGAACGGTTTATTTGATTAGAGTGATGTAAAAAGACTTTATTAAGCATCTCATAGCTAAAATGTTTTTTCGAGAGCCGCGCCTGTGAAGGTCCGGCTCTCTTTCTGTATCTGCCTGTGCCGTCGTTTTCTTTCCTGTTGTTATGCTATTGTGCGTTATTTTATTCGTATCTTTGCATCCGTTATGTTTACAACTGTCGATAAATTGAGAAACAGATACGGCGCTCTTGTGTCGCTTGGCGTGCCTATCGTGGTGGGACAGATAGGCAACGTGGTGCTGGGTTTTGCCGATACGCTCATGGTTGGGCACTACGGCATGAAGGAACTGGCGGCCGCCAGCTTCATCAACACTATGTTCACGCTGGTCGTTATCTTCGCCACGGGCTTCTCTTACGGCCTTACGCCGGTCGTTGGAGGAATGTTCGGACGCGGCGACAGGGCAGGTATCGGCGGCGCGGTGAAGAACAGTCTGGCGGCCAATCTTCTGCTCTCGTTAGGGCTTGTGGCCGTAACCACGCTGTTCTGCATCAATCTTCACCGCTTCGGCCAGCCTGATGAGCTGCTGCCTCTGATGCGTCCTTACCTGTGGGTAAACATAGCCTCGCTGCCGTTTCTGTGCTGTTTCAACACGTTCAAGCAGTTTTTCGACGGAATAACCGACACGCGCACGCCGATGTTCATCATCATCTGCGGCAATGTTCTCAATATTTTCGGCAACTGGGTGCTTATCTACGGCGAGCTGGGCGCGCCTGAACTGGGACTCTTCGGAGCAGGACTCTCTACGGCTCTGTCGCGTGTTGTCATGGCCGTTGCGTGCCTTTTCGTGTTCTTCCGGCACCGCCGTTACGCCCGTTACCGCACAGGTTTCGCCACAGGAGCGGTTACACGCTCCGGCATAAGCCGCCTGTCGGGACTTGGATTCCCCGTCGCCCTTCAGCTCGGCATGGAGACAGCGGCGTTCTCCCTGTCTGCAATCTTCGTCGGATGGCTCGGCACCACCGCCCTTGCCGCCCATCAGGTAATGCTTACCGTGTCGCAGCTGCTCTACATGATCAACAGCGGAATGGCGGCCGCCGTGGCTGTCCGCGTGAGCTATTTCGCAGGTCAGGGCAACTACGTGGCCGTCAGGCAGACTGCATATTCAGGTCTTCACCTCGTCCTTACGATAGCTTTTGTGCTGTCCGTGCCGGTCTTTCTGCTCCGTGGTCAGCTCGGTCTGTGGTTCACTGATAGTGCCGAGGTGCGCAGTCTGGCCGCCGTTACCGTTTTTCCGCTCATCGCTTACCAGATAGGCGACGCCGTCCAGTACACCTTCGCCAATGCTCTGCGCGGCATAGAGTGCGTCCGCCCGATGATATGGATAGCCTTTTTCTCTTACTTCATCGTGTCGCTTCCGCTTGGTTGGCTGCTCGGCATACATCTGGGCTACGGCCTTGTAGGTATCTGGTCAGCCTTTCCCGTGTGTCTTACAACGGCCGGCGTGCTGTATTACGTCTGTTTCCGCCGTTGCCTGAAGCGCGAGTTGGCAGCCTGAACAGTTTTTGCCTGAGTGTACGGATATTATTGTAAACAAGATAAAAACATACAATTTTTTGTCAAATAACAATATTCAGTTCTCCAGTCTGTTATTTATTTGTATCTTTGCCGTGATTTAAATGTTGCATCGAATCTACTGCCTGTGAGCCATGAGCAGGTAATTTGTCGTGGTTAATTATGAAGCTTTATGTATATTGATAATACTAACAAATCTTTATCTGTTGATTTTTCTCCATTGCGTTTGCTGTGGATTGTTCTGTTTCTTGTTCTGCTTTCCCATAAGTCAAGTGCCGCGCCGTTCGACCTGAAGCGCGATTTTGCAATGCTCGACACCGTCGTGGCCAACGTCGACAAGTATATGTCGGAGCGTCAGAAGGCTATCGAGGCGAGCGTAAACAAAGGGCCTTTCGCCTCGGACATTGAGCGTTATTCGTATTACAGGCACATGTTCGAGGAGTATAAGAAGTTCAGTTCCGACTCAGCCATGGTCTACGCCCTACGCTGTAAGCAGACAGCCGTAAGGGCAGGGATGAAGGAGGAGAGCATGCTTGCCGACCTCGACCTGCTCTACATCACCACCTTGCAGGGCAATTTCTTCATGGCCGACAGTCTGGCGCGTAGCATTCCGCCCATTGAAAACTTTCCTCCTGACCTGCATGAACGCTATGCCGTGGTAATGATTCAGTATGAGATACGTGTCAAGATGTTTGTCTCTGACTACGGAAAGGGCAATATGTTTGAGAAAATCAATACTGTTGATTTTCCCGGAATATGGCTTAAATACAAGCCTTATCTGCCTGCCGACAGCTGGCTGGTCGACTATTTTGAGGGTATGTGTACAAATGCTGACATGCGCAGCCGCATCATCAGGTGGATTAAAAACGTACCGAAGCCGTCGGCACAGGCTGCCATGCTCTACTACATTCTGGCAAAGAGCTGCACACTTTACGGCACGGAGGACGAGGCCTGCCACTATTTCATACTCTCAGCTGCCAACGACATAATGTCGGGCAACCGTGAGGCATCGTCGCTGATTACGCTGCTCTGCACCAAATACATCGACCGCAACAGTCAGCGCGCTGTCAATTACGCGCTCGCGAGCATAAAGATGGCTAAGGGATATAAGGACAAGGCGCGCAGCTACGACATAGTGAACGCCAGTTCGATAATAATCTCCGACTATATGAACATGCAGAGGCTGACTCACAGAAATGTGATTATTATAATCGTACTGCTCGTCGTTCTTGTGGCAATGTCGGCTGTCCTTGTGTATGTCTTCATGCGCCGTTCAGGTCGGCGAAAGGCAGAGCTCGACCTCGCCATGGGCTACAACAGCAGTCTGCGTGCGTCGCTCAAGGAGATAACCGTAACCAAAGAGCAGATGGAGAACGTGCTGACAATGCGCAATGCCATGGCTCTTGAGTCGTTCCTGATGATGTCTGATTATATTAACGACGTCGACAAGTTCTGCAAGACGACAGCCAACATGATTGTGGCCGGTCAGCCCGTTAAGGCGCGTAAGGCTTTGCAGGAAGGATGCTCAGCACAGTTTTTAGCCTCTCTGTACGCTTCTTTTGACAAGTGGTTTATATCTGTCCACCCTGACTTCATAGAGCGCTTCACGGCGCTCCTAAGGCCCGAGGAGCGCGGCAAGTTCGTGCCCGACGGTGGCGGACTGTCGCCCGAGCTGCGCATTTACGCCCTTGTCAGCCTCGGAATAACCGACAGCGTCAGCATAGCCGAGTTCCTGCACTATTCGCCGCAGACCATATACAACTACCGTCTGCGCGTGCGCCACTGCGCCTGCATACCCGAAAAGGATTTTGCCGCCACCGTCGCCGCGATGTACGGCAAGCAGACGGAGAAAGACAAGTAATGTCCTGCCGGCAGCTGGATAACGTCAGCATGGTGTTTCTGTATAATTCTGATTATCAGCTGTTTATATAAAGTGAAATAAAAAGCCGTCTTTTGCGCTGCGAAAGACGGCTTTTTGCATTATAAAAGGGCATCTTCCATGAGCCGGAAGATGCCCTTTTGCTTTGTTTTGTTTCTCCTGCTGCCGCCATGCCTGCGTTTGAGTGCAGGCGCGGCTGTCGGTGCAGTTCGGTTATTTTATGGTTTATCGGTGTTTTGCTGCTGTTCTGTCAGCTCAACGCTGGAACACTTCCGGGTAGTTTACGATGAAGTAAACCGGCGTGCAGCTCCATGCGTGGCAGTAGCTGTTGAGCAGGGTGTAGCCGTTGTATGACGAGAACATGTGGTTTTCGGGCACGTAATACTCCCAGAAGGTGTCGGCCCCGATGCGCACCATGCCGCCCCAGTAGTCTTCAACATAGTCGCGCGCCTCCTGGTCCATGCCGCATTTCAGCATGGCCGCCACGAGGAAGTGGTTGGCGTATGGCGTGCCCGGCTTTATGGCATTGCCGTCTGCCATTACGGCCTTTATGGCCTGACGGCCCTCGTTGGCGTTGACCAGTCCGCCTATTACCGCCCATGCCGTGGCTATGTATGACGTCTGGCGGTCGGCGCCGCTCGTTATTCTGTGGTTTTTCTTGTCCCAGTAAGCGTCGTGTCCGGCCTTACGCAGACGTTTCAGCAGGGTGCTGTAATTCTTCACCTCGCTCTTCTTTCCGAGCTTCTCGCCCATAGAGCAGAGTCTTTCAACGGCGTTGGCGAGGCATCCCTGTATGGCGGCGTGGGTGTCGAGCTTCACGGGCGACCAGTCGAAGAACACCATCGACACGGGCATTCCGTCAAACTGATAGCCGGTGTCGGCATAGAGCCACTTGTTGTTGAGCGCCTTGTCGGCTATTACGTCGACCTGTCGCTTTGCCACAGTCCACAGCTCGTTGGCCGTAGCGGTGTCGCCCGTAGCGTCGAGATAGTCGGCAAGGGTAGACACGTAGAGCAGGGCATAGTCAACGAAAAACGTCTTCTGAGCGTGCGGCTGGGGGTATTCAACGAGGTTAGAGTACAGCAGGCCGTTGTCAGCGTTTGCCAGTCCTGCCAGCAGGTACAGGCAGCGCCTGGTCAGGCCGTAGTTCTTGAACGTGGCAGTGTTTGCCAGTGCCTGCAGATACAGGTCTCCCATCCACAGTCGCTGGTCGCGTTTGGGGCCGTCCTCAAACACGCCCTGCATGCAGTCTTTCAGTGTGTTCTCTGACACTTGGGCTATGTCCTTGAATATCTGGGGTGTTGTAGCAGCCAGATTTACCTTCGACGATGTCGCCGATGTTGTTGCCTTGAAGGTTATGTTGTCAAAGCAGAAGTCGCTGTACTGCGATGTTCCTACGGCTTCAATCTTCATGTAGCGCGCCGATATGCGTCTGTTGAAGGTGAACGAACCGTCGTAGCTGACGTCGCAGACGAAGTCTTGCAGCCAGCCGCGGCTCAGTGAGCCGGTGAAAGGCTCAATGGGCAGAGCCAGGTCGCTCGGAACTTCGCCGAACGTAACCTTGAAGCGCAGCACCGCGTCCTGCATGGAGCCGATGTCTTTAATCTTGAACGACACGTTGCCTACCATGTGCCGGCCGAAGTCGAGCGTCACGCTCTTCATCTTCTTGAACGACTTTGTGTAGATGTCGTCTATTCCCGGTTTGACGACAGCCTTGTATCCCTGAAATGCCTTGTCGTCCTTAACGATGTCGACTATCGCTACCGGGTGGCATATAGTCGTGTTGAGTGCGGGCTTGCACAGCTCGGCCTTTTTCATCCAGGTCTGCTGTTGTGCCTTGGTATAGGTCTGCGCGAATGTCGCCGAAGTGCAAAGGGCGAGCAGGGCAGTGGCCGTAATGTTCATGATGTTCATACGTCAGTAGTCTTCCTTATGTCAAGTTTGCATAATGACGCACAGGCATGGCTGTTTGTACTGCCATGCCTGTGTGTTTTGGGTGTTATTTTCCGCTTACAACAGCGTCTACGGTTGTGTAGATATTCTCCAGCTGCGGGTCAGCTTTCTGGTATGAGTTGACGTCAATCTGCATTACAGAAGGAGTCTGCTGTCCGTTGATTGGAGTCCACTCAGGCAGTCCGAGACCGTTAGGATTGCCGGTCTTTACGAAGTTGAGGTAGTAGCCCTGGAATATCTCAGATACTGTGAAGTCCTCCGGTTGCCAGTCGTAAACACGGTTTGTAGGCAGGTTGCCCATAGCATATTCGATGTCGGCAGAGTGAACTGCGCCGCTTACTGTCAGCGCATTCTTGTTCTCCTCAGTCTTCTTCTGTACGCCTCCTGCGAGTCCCGGTACCATGTCAGCGTTGCGCATTGCAGGTCTTGCGTGGCAATACAGATAACGGTAAACAGGCTGGTTGCCGGTCTTCTTGTGCATGTCGCTCCATTTCCATGTGGCAAATCCTACGAACATGTCTGCTGCGAGGCGTGCTCCCGGCAGTCCGGCAACGTCTGCGTCAGTCTTCAGTCCGTAAGCTTCCATAACCTTCTCGGTATCCTTGCCGAAGCGCGGAGTAATGGCTTCTTTAACTGAAGCGATTGTCAACGGGCGCTTGCCGAGTACGAATGTGATAGGCACCTCAGTTGAGTTCCATCCTACGAGCAGTGGAACCTGTGCCTGACGGCCGTTCTTGAAGGTCTCAATAGGCTGCTCTGTGAAGAAGTAACCGTCGATGTTGTGCATCTTGTTCATGTAGTTTGTAGAAGACTTCTTGAGCAGTTCCTCGGCAGAGAGTGCCCTCATTTCTGCCAAAGACTTGCATCCCATGGCCTTCATGGTCTCTACTCCGGCCTTTTCGCCTTCTTTCAGAGTAGGCAGTTTGTCAAATCCTACAACTGATGCGCTTGAGCCCATGGCCTGTGCGAACAGTCCCTTGCAGAGCGGTGAGGCCATAAGTGCGCTTACGGATGCCGAACCTGCCGACTCGCCTACGATTGTAATCTTGTTCGGGTCGCCGCCGAATGCTGCGATATTGTCCTTCACCCATTTGATGGCAGCCGCCTGGTCGAGGAATCCGTAGTTGCCCGAACCTTTGTAAGAAGTCTCCTTTGACAGTTCGGGATGAGTGAAGAAGCCGAATATTCCTTCACGGTAGTTGGCTGTTATTGAGATTATTCCGTTGCGTGCCATGGAAGCTCCTGCGTAGCGCGGCTCGCTGCCCGAGCCTGCCATAAGGCCTCCGCCGTTGAAGTAGATGAGTACGGGCAGCTTCTCGGTCATGGTCTTCGCCGGTGTCCAGATGTTCAGGTAGAGGCAGTCCTCGCTCATCTTGTCCGTGCCGAAGTCCATGTCGCCGAAGATGTTCTGCTGCATAGGGTTGGGGCCGAACTCCTTGGCCGCCCTTACTCCGCTCCACGGCTTTACCGGCTGCGGCGCCTTCCAGCGCAGCTCGCCGACCGGCGGCTGGGCGAAAGGCACGCCCTTGAATACCTTTATTCCTGACTCGTAAGTGCCTTCGAGCACTCCCGCGGCCGTCCTGGCCTGCGGTCCTTGTGCGCCGGCCGTCATCGTAGCTAACGCCAGCGCGAGAGATATAAACAGTTTTTTCATGATTATTGTGTTTTCTGATTGTTGCGGTTTGTTGCGGCTGCGGCCGGGCCTGGTGTTGGCAGACCGTGCAGCAGGCGTTCCGGCAAGTGTCTTGCATGGTATTGGACTGTTGCCGGAAAAGCAGGTAAAGGAAGCAGGGTGAAAGATATTATCCTCACTCACTGCTTCCGTCAAACTTATCCTTATGCCAGCCTTCGCCGTTGCGGTAGGCTGTGGAAACCAATCTTAAATACCTTCATGTTGAGCATTGGGAGAGCTTCTTTTACCGGTTCATTCCGGCCGGATGTTCCAGTCATCCGGTCAGGATGAACCGTAGCTTATGTTATCATTTCATTTCAGGCAGCAGGCAGGGTCTTACCTTCTCTGTAACACCGGCCTTCTCGCTTACTGTTACGGTCAGAGGAGCAGCGTCGGCAGCGTTTTCGGCTACCATGACTTTGTATTCGCCGCCCTCAACCTGCCACTGGCTGTCCTTCTCGTTGAATGATGCCAGACGGCTGTAAGGTATTGTTATCTCTACGGCCTGAGTCTCGCCCGGAGCCAGCTTGCGTGTCTTGGCGAATCCTTTCAGCTCGCGTGCCGGTTTGTCCATGTCCTTGCCGGGAGCTGCTACGTAAACTTCGACAACTTCCTTGCCGGCTGTCTTGCCTGCGTTCTTTACGTTTACTTTGACTGTGATGTCGCCGTTGGCGTTTACAGTTGCCTGCGGAGCGCTCTTCTCGAATGTTGTGTAGCTGAGTCCGTAGCCGAACGGATAAGCGACCTTGACGCCCTTTGTAGTGTAGTAACGGTAGCCTACGTAAACACCTTCGTTGTATTCTGTGTAGTCGAAGTTGCGTACCGTACCTGTTGTACGTTTGTCAGCGAAGCCTGCGAGTGCTTTGTTAATCATCTCGTCGCTGATTTCGTCAGGCATCGGGAAGTCAGCCTTGTTGTTCACGTCGTTGTAAGTAAGAGGCCATGTCATAGGCAGACGTCCTGAAGGACATTCCTTGCCGGTGAGTACGTCGGCTACAGAGTTGCCGCCTTCCTGTCCGGGCAGCCATACGTTGAGGATTGCGTCGGGTTTAGATGTCCAGCTTGCAGTCTCGACAGGGCCGCATACGTTGAGGATTACTACTACTTTCTTGCCTGCGTTGTGGAACTCCTTGCATACGCCGTCGATCATATCCTGCTCGGCTTTTGTAAGGTTGAAGTTGTTGCTTACCTTTCTGTCGAGGAACTCGCCAGATGTCTTACCGATAGTGATGATTGCCATATCGTTGCTCTTTGCGGCCTTAGCCAGCATGTCAGATGATATCTGCATTTCGTCGATAAGGTCTTTCGGCATGAATTTTCTCAGGCCTTCCTCGTTGGTTTTCTGTGCTGCCTTTGCAGCCGGGATGTATTTCTCGTAAGCCTTCTGTACGGTCTTGTCAATCTTGAATCCTGCGTTTGTAAGTCCCTGAGTGAGGCTTATAACGTAAGCGTGGTTCACGTCGCCAGAGCCTGTTCCGCCTGCGATGAAGTCGTAGGCAGTGCGTCCGAACACAGCAACCTTCTTAGTTGAGTTGTTGAGAGGCAGCACGCTTCCGTCGTTCTTGAGCAATACCATACCTTCAGTGGCGGCGTTGCGTGTTATTACGGCGTGTGCCTTCAGGTCAGGATTGTTGTCAGCCTTCTGTCCTTTGAATGTCGGAGTCTTCAGAATCAGCTCAAGGATGTGGCGTATGTTGCGGTCGATGATTTCCATTGAGAGGTGACCGTTGACGATAGCTTTCTTCAGTTCTTCTCTCTGAGTCTTCTTTCCAGGCATCAGCAGGTTATTGCCGGCCTCCATCTGGGCTGTGGCATACTGTCCGCCGAACCAGTCGGTCATCACCATTCCCTTGAATCCCCACTCGTGGCGGAGTATCTCCGTAACAAGGTCAGCACGCTCGCTGGTCATTGTTCCGTTAATCTTGTTGTAAGATGTCATGATAGTCCAGGGCTGTGATTCCTTCACAACAATCTCGAAAGGTTTAAGGTAAATCTCGCGGAATGTACGCGGAGTGCCGATAACGTTGTTGCTTGTGCGGTTAGTCTCCTGGTTGTTAAGTGCAAAGTGCTTTACTGATGTACCTACGCCGTTGCTCTGAACACCGTTTACGACAGATGCGCAGATTTTGCCGGCGAGCAGCGGATCTTCTGAATAATATTCAAAGTTACGTCCGTTCAGAGGATTACGCATGATGTTGGTGGCAGGTGCCAGCAGCACGTCTACGCCGTAGTGGCGTGTCTCGTCGCCCATAGCCTGACCTATCTCGCGTGCAAGTTCGGTGTTCCATGTTGAACTTACGACTGTAGCTACGGGGAAGTGAGTGCAGTAGAAGGTCTGTTTTGTTCCCTCGCGTGTAGGATTTATTCGTAATCCTGCGGGTCCGTCGGCTACCACGACGGCAGGAATGCCGAGTCGGGGAATGGCGTTCAGCTGTCCGGCTGCACCCGGAACAATCTCTGCCGAGCTTCCTACTGTTGCCGTTGCGTCAGATTCTATGCCCGCCGCACCGATTACCATGTCGAGCTTTTCGTCGAGAGTCATTGCGTTGATGACTTTCTCAATAGGGTCTACTCCTAATTTAGGATAATTTTGTCCGTTCATATTAAGGCAGCATGCTGCCGCGATGGCGGATACTATTAAGGTTTTCTTTAGCATAAGGTAAATTTTTGTTTTCGGCGCAAAGGTAATAAGTTAAATCACAGAATGTAATGGCAAGTAAGCCCAAAAGTAAACGCATTGAAAACGTAAAATGCACGTTTTCAATGCGTTATGAAATCGAAGAGATATCTGAAAGTAAACTTTTCAAAAGGCTTTGAACCTGTTTTTCTGCCTAATTTGAGCCTTTTTCATATTGATTACATCAACTTAAAAGGATGTTAGCGTCGATGTTTACGGATTAAATAAATCCGTTTTCTTGTGCGTCTGATAAACCTTCATTTATACAAAGTCTGTTTATGGGTTGATGTGATATGAAAAGCTTATCAAGAACAAGATAGACCAGAACCCTGTCCAGCACAACAGTTTTATGCAGGTATGCCTGTTCTTTTTCAGCGTCTCGCCTGCCCATATCGTCTTACTGCGCATCAAAGTAATTGCACTCAGTGTTGCAATGCTTATCAAAGAGACGGTTCCGACCGCATTAATGATAAGTCGGATATTCAGAGCCATTAGTTCTTTGTTGTATGCGTAGGCTGTTGCGCATAAGATGATGCAAGTTATCGAGTTTGCTATTTTCAGGTAACTGATGTTCATAATTTTGTGAGTTGGTTAATAAATTATTGTTTTTGATGCGTATGTAGCTTATACACTTGCCTGCGTCTGTTGGCAAATGTGTACGGCGATAAGTATCAGGAGTACGGCTTCTATTGCGACACTTGCGATACTGTTTACCAACAACCACATGTGGTTTTCCTTTGGCCAGGTGTTATGTTGTAGGCGTATTATTATCGAGTGAGCTATTATGTAGCCTAAAATTACGACTGAAGAAATGATATTAATTATAAGTATGTTTGAGGTTATAATGTTGTAATCAATAGTCGCTAATGCAAGGATATTGATTATTTTGACAATCTTCAGTGCTGTTGTGTTGGTGTATGGCATGTTCTTTTTAAAGAAACTCCATACTGTTTCCATTATGAGAGCCGAAGCAAGAATTATAATAAGTTTAGTAAGTAGCATAGTTGTGTTCAGATTTTAAGTTTAAGAATCTTTGTTATTCGCAAATATAAGTAATATATTTTAATTTATACGACAAAATATATAATAAATCGTATAAATTAAACTGTTTTTAACTAAAGACTCGTTTGGTATATGATTATATTATCACTTTATATGTTTTTCACATACAAAAAGCAGGTGTTGGCCGTCTTCGGAGGTCGTTCCGAAGATGTAAATGTCGCCACCGTCCTTCAGTTTGAGTTTCTTGCGCAGCGCGTCGGCGGTCATGGGGAAGTTTCTTACGCTGACGTTGGCGCGGTCGATGCCGGCGAGTGCGTTTTTCAGTTCACGTTTGTTCATCGTCGTAACGGCTTTTACGGTGAACGAACGGCCGGGGAATTGGGTTATGGATTCTGCCGAAATGAACAGATGGCTGTCGCGGCTTATCTGTCTTGCGGAGTACCGTCGGGCTATGAGCGAGAAGCATCCGGCCTTCATCAGCGATGCGTTGGGTTCGTAGAGAAAGAGCTGCAATGAGTCGCCGGGCGTGCAGTCGGCAGTCAGCTGACCGCTGTATGGCGGTTGTGCTGAGGCTTCTTCGGGCGTGAATGATAACGCCTGACCGTCGTTTACGCAATAAATGCGCTCCACGCCGGTGTATTTTGACGAAGCGATAAGCAGCAGTTCCTTACACTCGTTGCCTGCCGACACGATGTGAACCTCGCCCACGCAGTCGCCCATATCAGCCGCGGCCTTACGCCAGTCGAGCATGGGCGAGAGCTTTATCATGATGAAGTCAGCCTTGTTGAGCAGCGTTTCTTTGAGCGCGAGTATGTCAGGAGTGCAGTCGCTTATGGCGAACGTGCGTCCGCCGTGGCCGTCGCGGCGTGCCGGGTCGGCGTAAATCATGGTGAAATGGTCTGTCGCTTCGATAATTTGCGTACAATCGCCGCAGACTATCTCGGCCTGACTGATGCCTAGACACGCCATGTTGTGGCGTGAGATGTCACACAAATGGCTCTGCCGCTCAATGTAAACGGCGCGGCTGAACAGTGGCGCAAGATATGAGAAGTCTACCCCGAAGCCGCCCGTCAGGTCGGCGAGAGATGTGCCGCCTGCGTTTTCTTTTGCTGTTCCCGGCTCTCTGTTGGCTACCTGTTTCATCAGTCTTGCAGCCACGTCGGCCTTGTACCGTGCTGTATGCTCCGACGAACATTGCTCCATTGAGATGTGTGGCGGATAGATGATGCCGTCGGTCGCTGCCCATTGCGGTAGCTTTACGCGGGCTTTCTGTCGGCCGACTATCTGGTCGAGGGCGTAAGGCAGGTCGATGTCCTTGCTCCCGGCGTATTGCAGGGCGAGGCGGCGGATGTCGCCGTCGGCGTTGGCTTTGATGAATTCTTCGGTGGTCATGGTGCTTTGAGGGGATGGGAGTGATGGGAGGAATGGGAGATATGGGAGGTTTGGGCTGCGCCTGACGGCTTGCCTGTGGCTGACGCCGGGATTGGCTTTGGTGGCGTGGTGGGCGTTGTGTTATTATTTCTTGGGTGTTGTTTTATTGCTCTTCGGTTGTTATTTTATTGTTTACCGATGGTTGTTTTATTATCTTCCGATGATTATTTTGTCACCTCCCGGTTCTTGTTTTTTATCTTCCTGATGATTATTTTATCACCTTTTGATAGATGTTTTGTAATCTCCTGATAATTATTTTATCACTTTATAGTATTTCTTTGCTGTCGCTCTTGATATGTAATTGAAGTGCCACCACTCCGTGCGCAGTGGTTTGAAGCCGGCGTAGCGCATCACTTCGCGCAGCAGCTGGCGGTTCTTCAGTGCCTGGCGGCTTATGCGTCCGCTCTTCACGAGCGCCGCCTCGTTGTCTATGTGTGCCGCCTTGCCCATGTAGTCAATCTTCGTTCCCATGTCGAGTGTGTCGCCCTTGGCGTTGCAGAGAGTTATGTCTACTGCCATGCCGTAGTTGTGCAGTCCGCCGCCACGTGCCGGATTGCTCACGTAAAAGTATTTTGAGGTGTTCTTGACCTTGTTCCACATCTTCTGCTGAATCTTCATCGGGCGAGCTGCGTCATACACTTTCAGGCTCAGGTCAGGGCGGAGCTGCTTCAGACGCTTCTGTGCCTTGACCAGTGCGGCGGCAGCTTTGGGGTGCAGGTAGGCCTTTCTCAGGTCAGTGTAAAGCACCGTGCCGGTGAAGTTGTCGGCCCTGGCGTACATCAGGCTTACCTTTATCGTCTTGTCTTTCTTCTGTATGTCGACCATTCCCTGTCGCTCCATCGACTGTTCGGTCTTGGTTTTCTGTGCATATACAGGGGCTGATAGTGTGGCGGCGAGCACCACGGTAAGTAACAGTTTTATCATGTTCAGGTTATTTTTTAAGGCAAAATTACGCCATTTGTCATTATGAAGCAAATTTTTCTTGCTGTTTGTTTGCTCTGTGTCATTTTATTAGTGTTGTAACAGGTTGATTGACAACGGTTTATAAAAGACCATGGCTCTAGTTAATTATACCGTTGCAAACTTGACATTATAATGGTTCATGGAAAGTCCAAGCAGTTCATCTGCCTGGTCATTGCAGAACTTCAGCACGGTCTCTTT
>CABUHE010000004.1 GCA_902491375.1 uncultured Prevotella sp. | reverse complement strand
ATTGCGTTAATCTGCCGAATTTTGGAGGTTTTTCCATAGATTTTCCGTAAGTTTGCCGTAAAGGCGTTTAGTAAAACATGCCAAAACGTCTTGCGGTTAAGCATGTTTAATCTGCTGAAAGATGCCTTTTCACAGTGCGAAAGATGCCCTTTTGCAAACGTGTTGATTAGTTATGTAAACTTTATATATAACTATCGGCAATGTTATAGTCTTAGTTAAAAGTGTCAGCAGACATGGTGCGTCATTATGTCTGCATAAGTCTGTTGTCATTTAATAATCTGTGTGGCAAAATCGGTTAATGCCAATCAATGACAAGATGACGTAAGAACGAGTAATACTTTTTGCTTTTTACCGATAATGTTCTTTTATAATTAGATATGATATTAAGACGAAAAAAGGCGTGCAACCCATTAGGTTGCACGCCTTTTGTGTATTGTATGTAATGTTATTTACATATTCAGCTTATTTGACTTCCTCAAAATCAATACGTTATATCTATCAGCGACTTGCGTGAACGTGTTGCAAATATCATGCAAACCCGAAAATAAGCATCCATAAGCAACCACAGCTCTATGTCGCAAAAGTACGATTTTCCGCCGAAAATAACGAAAGAAAAACGATAAAAATATCAATGTTAAATGACAACCTAAAACAGCATCACTAAAGGTTTCTTCAAAAGTTTCTAAACTCTTCATCGCATAGCTTTTGATTAAGAATTTTCTGGTGTAAAATCAAGTGAAGGCAAATCTTTGTCATCCAATTTATCAAAGTCGGACTTAAACAGGCGGTCTTGAATGACACGATACTTTTCAAACTCCGTTTCGGCAAACTCTTTGGCGTATTCAGCCGTGACCTTTCCTGCATCGGAAAGAATAGGTCTGTCCGTTATATCCAGAAATTTGTCAATACGTTTCGCCCAATCCTCCATCGTCATCGGAATATGGCGTTTCGCCATATCTTCCGCTATATCAAGAAAACTGTTGACGATACGTCCCATTGCCTCCAGTTCATTTTCTTTAAGGTAATTCTTGGCAACACTTACATCCGGTTTTACTATTTTTCCGTCCGGAGCCTTCTCCCATGTGGTCAAGCCCATGTGCTCTTTCTGTGCATCCGCACGGTCAACTATCAATTCCGCAGCGGTATGCCCATGTACCGCATAGTGCATTTTGTTCTGCACCTTTTTGTAAAACAGCCGTGTTGTGGGCGCACTTTTGTTATAATCTATGGCCGTGGCATATATATCTGTAAGTTTCTGGTAAAAACGCCGTTCACTCAGTCGTATCTCACGAATTTCGGCAAGCAGATGCTCAAAATAATCCTCTCCGATAAATGAGCCGTTTTCCATCCGCTTTTTATCTATGACATATCCACGGATGGCAAACTGACGTAGAACGTATGTACACCATTGGCGGAATTGCGTGGCACGAACAGAATTGACACGATAGCCTACGGATATAATGGCATCAAGATTGTAGAACTCAACTTCTTCTTTTGATTCTCCACGGAAGCCCCTATTCACGACTGTTTCCATTTTGGAAATAGTCGTATTCTTATCAAGCTCTCCACTCTCAAAGATATTTTTCAAATGTTTGCTGATGGCCGGAACACCTACATCAAATAATGTCGCCATTGCTTTTTGTGTTGCCCAAATTGTTTCATCCTTATACAACACTTGAACACCATTCTCCTTACCCTCGGCAATAAAGGTAAGAAACTCTGCCGTACTGTTCCGTATTTCAAAATTCTTTGCCACGACTCCTTTGGTTATTAATTATCACAAATACAAAGGTATAGAAAATCTTAGGAAAATCTATCATATAATCACATTTAGGAATGGATTTTACGAAGATTTCTTCTCCCTAATCCGTTTTTTCCCATTCTAATTGAACGGAAAACGGACTTTTTTCCGTATGTTTGTAAACGATATTGGGGTATTACACCCTTATAACAACGAGAAAATCATGCAGATACACGATAACAGACTTATAGCAGAATGTACGTCTTACGATTTCAAGGAGATGCTGGAACGCAAGAAAGTGAAGTCGTGGCTGAAATCCGTGTCGGCCTTTGCCAATACGGAGGGCGGCAGCTTGTTCTATGGCGTAAACGATGAAGGTGAAATTGTGGGGTTGGAGAACGTGCGGGCAGATGCCGATTTTATCAGCGAAATGATAAAGGCACGGCTTGACCCTGTGCCAGAAGTGCAGCTTATACCGATTGAACACGAAGGACGCACCCTGCTAGAAGTGAAAGTCAAGGCCGGAGTGCTGACACCTTATTATTACTATCAGGACGGAACGCGCACTGCTTATGTAAGAGTGGGCAATGAAAGCGTAGAATGCAATTCACAACAACTCCTTTCGTTGGTGCTGAAAGGTACACACATGACATGGGATTCGCTCCCTACACAGGTGGATGCCAACAAACATTCCTTTATCATTCTTGCCAACACATTCCGTGAACAGACACATCAGGAATGGAACGACAAGTATCTTGAATCGTTTGGCTTAGTAACTTCGGACGGTAAACTGACCAATGCTGGACTTCTGTTTGTTGACAACTGCACCGTATTCCAGTCTCGCATCTTCTGTACCCGTTGGACGGGGCTTTATAAGGATGATGCCATCAGCTCCGTGGAGCATCGTGCCAATCTTGTGTTGCTTCTGAAATATGGCATGGATTTCATCAAGAACTACACCATGAGCGGATGGGTGAAGATGCCAAACTACCGCCTGAATCTCCCCGACTATTCCGACCGGGCTATCTTTGAGGGATTGGTAAACCACCTTATCCATCGGGATTATACGGTGATGGGCGGTGAGGTACATATCGACATTTACGATGACCGGGTAGAACTGGTATCGCCCGGTGCGATGCCTGACGGCACACAGATTCAAGACCGCGATATTTACAATGTTCCGTCCATACGCCGCAACCCCGTCATTGCCGATATGTTTACCCAACTCGACTACATGGAGAAGCGTGGTTCCGGTCTGCGCAAGATGCGTGAACTGACCGAGAAGCTGCCCAACTTCCTGCCTGGCAAGGAGCCTCACTATAAAACCGAAGCATCCTCATTCTTCACCACTTTCTATAATCTGAATTGGGGTGAGAATGGTAGAATCTCCGTGGAAGAGGTGGCCGACAGAGTAAATAGTACCCTCAAAAAGTACCC
The DNA here is from genome assembly GCA_902491375.1 of uncultured Prevotella sp. Classification (GTDB taxonomy): domain Bacteria; phylum Bacteroidota; class Bacteroidia; order Bacteroidales; family Bacteroidaceae; genus Prevotella. The sequence continues at coordinate 106,272 of CABUHE010000004.1, read as the reverse complement.
TGTAAATGGAGGAGCTTCGGAGAAAAAGTACCCTGTAAATAATGAAAGTACCCTCAAAAAGTACCCTGTAAAAAACGAATTGAATAGACCAGTGGGCAGGACTGCTCAACGCATCATAGACATGGTTATATCAAATCCAATGATAACCCGTGAAAAAATGGCCGTTGAATTGGGCATTTCATTAGATGGAGTTAAGAAACAGATTAAAAATCTCCGTGAGAGAGGCATTCTCGTCCATGAAGGTTCTGATAAGGCAGGCTATTGGCGTATCATCGTAAAACCATAATAGGGAGGGCGTGACACATGACAATCTTTATCTTGGTCTCCATCTTATTAGTCGCAGCTTTGGCGATAGCCTTGCTTATGGGCGTTTCTCCTGCAAGCCAAAAAGTCAAAGTGTGGACGATGTATGTCGGAGCTGCGCTTATGCTCGTAGTTGCTCTTATCGTCTGTGACTATATTGACGCTTTGCCGGATTTTCCGTCCAAGTTCCGATTTCATGCGGTACTGGTACTTACCGTAACCGTAGGTTATCTCTGTATTGCCATTGCTTGTATGGAAAAGTACAATGTCCTAAAGCGTAAGAACCGCGTGCTTGAAGAAGCTCTTACTGAAAAAGAGCAAGAAAAAGTATCCATTCTGATGGAACATCAAAGCAAGCAGCAACAGGCACTCCAAAAAGGAGAACTTGAATGGTTTGCCGGAAAAATCAAGATGTTCAGTGAAGAGGAGCAAAAGGCGATTCTTGCCAGTTCCTATGCATTTGCAGAACATGACTTGATTCTTCCGCCCTCAATCACAGTACAGCCAAACGAAATGTGCAGTCAGCAAGAACTCATGTACTATGTTTACTCCGCTTTCTCCAATATGGGCAAAAAGCGCAGTGACATTGTGAGTTTTTTATGTCTAGTTTTTAAGGCATACTTTCCTGCTGGTGAGGCTTCTGTATCAAAGAAGATGCCGGGATTGGATAAGGTTAAAGAAAGAAGAGAAAAAGAAAATAACGCATCAAAATTATCGTCTGAGAAAATCTGAATTATAATGAATATCCGAACCGTGTGATTAAGTAAATTTATAGTCAAAAGTAAGTGAAGTGCGAATAATCTCCCTTACAATATATTAAAATATCATGAAATTTATTAAAAGTAAAACAGCCAATTTGTATCCTATTATATTTCTTCAATCATCCAACCGAGTTTATCTTCGACATATTTTCTGAATTTGTCGAACTGATTACCCCATTGATGACAGACCGCAAATACAACCCCATCGATGGTCGTAAATCGACTTGAAGGGTCGAGGAAGTAACGTTTCTCGTCATCGAATCCTTTTTTTATGCGATATTGTATGCTCTCAACGGTATTTATAACTCCATAGCTACCTTGAAGCTCTTTAGGAAATACATCAAGCATTTCACGCCAAGTTACTCTAGGATGGAGTTTCATATAAAGGGAAACGACAGAATGTACGGTTCGACGCTTGTTCTGTGGTTCGCCCCCGTTCAGAGAATATTTTGCGCGACCTGTAGCCACCATATTATTCGAATGCCTTATTTCATGAGCTGATGATGTTGCCGTTGGTTCGTTGTCATCCTTTTCTTCTATGTCGAAGGTAACCTCTGTGCCAAAATATTCACCAATCTGTTTCATCAGCTCAATTTTATTTGTTGTACTGCTATGAGTGTTGAGCCAATAGCCTCCATTTAAGGGTTTGCAAAATGTGATATATTTTAGGTTTCTAGTCTTATCAACAAGATAGCCACCACGGAAAGGAATCTTCATTTGGTACACTAATTCCGGGCCAACAATATTGATAAATTCGATGAACTTTTCGGTGGAGTTGCCGTTTGAGATTATATAATCATTAAAAGAAATGGAATTGATGACAATCCACGGGGCACGAGTTTGCGTATCTGTCTCTTTTATGGACTCAGTAGGTGAAACCATTTCTGCTTTGAGGATTGGTTCGACATCCGTCTCTTTTTTATCCGAAAAGTATGTCTCAATGAACTGGATATATAGACGAATAGTTTGAGGAGAACCCGAATTTGTTCTCTTAGCCTCAAAGTCGGCCTGAACATCGTCATAAAGTTGTGATAGTATTCGTAGGTCTGTTAGATTATAGAGATAACCGGAATGATGATATTTTAAGATCTTATTCCGCATGTAATTACTTCTAGTAGCTGTGCAATACACATTGACCGTAGATGGAGAATAGCTTCGTCCGTGATTATTTTTTATCATTGATAAAAAAGTACGAAAACCTTCTAATGTACATTTGATGTTTTTAAGTGATACAGCTATGCTTTGCTCTAACTCGTATTTTACGGGAACTACAACAATGTTTGATGGAGAAAGATTTTCTGTATATACATCAGTTATTTTGTCTTTAATAAAATTGCGTACCTCCAACTCATGCTTCTTGGAGAAAATCCAACCAGCACCTTCGCGCAGCCTATCATTAAAATATCCACCTATCTCTTTGAATTTTTCAGAGTAACGCATGGTATCGCCATACACAGCTATGGCCTTGTCAGAATATTCAACTATGCGAACAATTGCATCTGTAGCAGATGCGGAAGTAGGTTCCGGAGAGATAATCGCCGAATAAGTAGCATCTCCTTTCTGCATCTCAATAATACCATCATCTTGGGAACCACATTCGTATTTGTCTCGGACAAATACTGTAGAGCCGGATTTGCAGAAAGAATAATCAAGCTGCTTCTCGCCATCGAATTGCAAACTCATATCAACCGAGCACCTCAACAAAGATATCTTGCGACTTAGAGTTTTCATCATTTCCGGAAACACATCTTCTTTGAGATATTGCAATTCGATGTTGTTGATTTCTTTACGTATTTCTGCAACAACATCCTCCCCGGACTCTTTCAGTCTGTCGAGGGATTCATATAGCTTTTTCAGCTTTGATATATCGGTATTAGACGGCATTACTTTAATTCAAATATTGGCATGGGTTTGGAGAAGGAACTTTCACGGTCGATGTTTGCACATTGACGACGAATAATATCTCGACGATGAACAGCCGGTTTTAAACAATATGTATAAAACTCTGCAATATCCATATCCTCCTTTTTGAGAACGTGTGGAAACAGCAGCTTCAGATAGGCTGAAGCAATACGCTTTACGGCTTTCAGATGGCGCATATCGGCACCCTCCGGAACTGCGATAGATTGATTTACAATTGTAGCATACTCCGTTGCGGTTCTGAGTTGGTGTAGGACCTCCGAGAAGAATTCTACGTTCAAGGTCCAGTCGCACAGTGCCATGTCATTGGTAATGCGTGGGAGTAACCAACCTTCTATAAACCCGTGGAATCGGTCGAGAAGAGCAGACTCTTTAAATGCTTCTGGAAGTTCTTCTACATAGTTATCGGACATTGGGAAACCATCTTCTGATAAAGGTATATTACCAAGAAGAATTAGGCCACACTCAGACATGAATTCGTAATTATCAACGTTGGTCTTACCATATTCGAGATAGTTTTTAAGAATAGAACGCATCTCCATGGTATCAGTGAAAGTAATAGACTGAATCTCATCAAGTGCAACAAGGTCATGATGGAGCATAATTCCTGGTGTCTTGCGGGACTTGTCATAAAAGAGCTTGGCACGGGAAACTTTACCCCCACCAATGAGCCAAACGAACTTTGACAAATTGCCGAAAACATAGGATTTACCCGTGCCCTTGGGTGCCAGTTCAATCAGGTTTAGACGAGGCTCGATGAACGGTAGCAAACGAGCCAGAAACTCCAGTTTTTGAGTTTTGCCAGAAAAGGCTGATGGAGTGTACTCCATAGCCGAAATAAGCACATCAATCCATTCATCGGTTGTAAATTTCTTACGGCACTCTCTGAACGAATTGAGATCGAGACGTTCGAGTGGACGGAAAGGTTTATATTTCGACATTTCAATATACCCCCTCTCTTTATCTTGCGGTGGAATATAAACAAGTTTGATAATTCCCCACTTTTCTCCGTCAATCAAATCATCGGGATTTTGGTCTACGACACGCGGTGGTATTTCCGTATCCGCCATCTTTATACCCATTTCCGGAATTTGGAACTGTGTCTTGTTTTTGGCGATGTTTGTGCTTATCTCAAAACGAGTAAGCAGAGTAATAACATCGCCTTGCATGAGGCGGCTGCGAATAGCATTCGGATTAAGGGGTATGTGTTCATCGAGGAATCTAACAAGATCATCACGACGTAGTTTGCCGTTTTGATCAATATGCGTGGCTATCAGATAGTCCTTGACGAATGATGGCAGATTACGGCCAACGAATACTTCATTGTTGACTGGATTCTTATAGACAGCAGATTCTCTGAAAACCTGCCTGATTTTATCACCAATTTCACTCATAATTAAAAGTCATCTAAATCAAGACCTGAGCTAAAGCCCATACCAAAGAATTCAATTTCCAATTGCACAGGTTTCCCTCTGAAAGGAATGACCGTGATGTGATGTTTGCCCTCGGTTGCATTGGAGATGATACCCTCCCATTGCATGCCATGGCGAATAAGAGCTATCTCTTGACCATTGAATATGGCCTTGGAGGACTGAGGCTCAGGAATAATCTTAAATGCGACCTTCCTGTCGGAAATGGGCACCTTAGCCTCGACTGGTACAATCGTGTATTTTAGAGACTTCGATGCATCATCATTGGAAATAACAATGAATGGAACAAGCACTTCTTCAGGCGTGGCACCGCCATGTACCTCGTGTGTCGGTTTGACACCAAGCGACTGATGTCTGAGAGCTACTTTATATTTCTTATGGTCGCGTTCATTTTCGTGAACCACGAAATCAATGTCGCTGACCATCGTACAATCATCTACAAGGGGTACATATCGGCCTTCATGCTTTGTTTTGGAATCAATCTTCAGCGAGTCGCACTTGCGGGACATAGAACTAAGTCCATGATCCGACACAATGGCGATAGTGTGTTTACCGACTTTATTATCGTCAAGAATTTTGTGAATAACTGCTTTAACAGTTTCCAGCTCTGCAACTAGAGTCGCATATTTTTGATAGTGGCCTTCGTGTGCAAGTTCGTCGAGCGCATTGAGTTTAAAGATGAGATGGTTGTCAACATCAAACGAGTTAAGGTGTGTGTTCGATGGAATGGTTGTGCGAGCGATTTGCGAAAGTACGGTTTCATAACTGCTCTGTGAGTTTTCAAGCAGGTAGTGAATGAACGGAATAAATTCTGCGCCGAGACCGTCCACCCAATAGATTTTGTCTATGGGGTAAACTTGACCATTCTGAATTTCATTCAGCAAATCGTGACTATTCTGAAACGAGTAGTACCAATTATAAAAAGATTCGGCACTCGCGTTGCGTTCCTCCACAATTTCCTTGAGTTCTTCGGTGTAATTATCAACCATCTTTGCCCTGCGGAATCGCTCAAGATAATCAGCTGCCCACGAGGCTGTAACTTTGGTCGCAACAGATTCATAAGCAGTAAGATACCCGGCGAGGTCGGGATAAAATTCTTTAAGGTATGACAAACCGAAGTCTTTCTCAGCCCTAAGAACATACCATCCGAGAAACAAGATTTTCTCAAAGTCAAAGGTGGCAGTACAAAGTCGTTTTGCTTGAGAAAGGTTATCGTCCTTTTGAGCTATTTCAATGATATGATTCTTGATCCATGACTGGTGTTCCTCAGGAACAAGTGTGCGGAACAATTCGCGCTGAGATTGCATAATATATTTGCGGCTGTCGAAGTTTTGAAGACGTTCCGCATTAGTCATATAGAATATCCGCTCGGTGAGATTGACAAACAATGTGTTGGCAATCTTAAAGTCGTCGATCTCATGAAGGACATCGCGCATATACCCCGACAGTTCATCCCCTTTGTAAGCAAGTGCGTAAGCTTTAAGAAGCCAACGCTCATAAGCCAGTGTTTCATCTTCTGCCCAAAGCAAAAGAATATCGTTTGCAGTTATCGTTTTCCGATTAAATAAGTCTTCAACATAGCTCGGAAAGTCGAACAGCTGAGCGGAGTTCTTGTCGATGTTTTGAAGCATTGCGTCCCAATATTCCAATTCTGATTCCTTATATTCTATGGGCAATGATATTTCAAGGAAGTCGGTTATGAACTTATGCGAGTTATCTACAGACTGGAATGTGAATATTGAGTCCGGCTTGGCATTCGGCCAGCGGTTTAGAATTGGTGATGCGCCACACAAGATTTTATCTTTAGGTGCCTGCTTCTTCCAGAAACTAAGCCAATCACGCATGGTTGGCAATGAGCAAATATTAAGTTTGTCAGGAATGGTGTAGTTTTTGAATTTTGAGACGTATACCATTACCTTATCGTCCTTAGGCGTATAATATTGCCAAATGGGGGCACTCTCTTCAATGCGTCCAAAGGATTTGAGAAAGTCTGTAAATCGGTTATGCAGCCCGATGATGGGAATATAAATTCGCTTTTGAGGATGTGCAATATCTTCAGATAAGATAATATCATTAAAGAAACCTTTGAACTCGTCCTCTTTGAAAAATCGAGCAAGTTCAGAGAAGGGTGTTACGATGCTAGAAACCTTCAAGTTCCGTACGGCATCGCTCAGAGTATCAATGTCAATAGTTTTGTCCGAGCCTAACGCAAGCTTTTCAAGATCGAACTTTTCCACGCCAAGTTCCAAAACAAGAAACTTGGTTAGTTCTCGGAATGCATCAAAGTTATTCAACATGATGAAACGTACACAATATCGTTGTGCTAGCACATCATGTGACTTTACGTCAACGCTAATAGCCTCCTTAAGGTCATCAAGCGAGTGAAATACTATTACTTTGTCGGTTGCATCCATTTTTATAGTCGATTAAAAAAATCTGCGGTTTCAGGATACTGTTCCAGTAGATTAAGTATGGCCATTTGCCACATGGTGTTTGGCATATTTGTGGTCTTGATTTTCTCTTTGGCCTGCTTAACGATGTCCGTTTTAGGGGTCTTGTTTTCATTGTTAGAGCCTCCATCATTACCACTATTGTTGCCGTTTTCACCATTGCCGCTACTATCATCGCCTTCTCCATTCTGTCCGCCATTACCAGAGGTTTTACGGATATAGAACTGGTAGATGGCTTTCTCAACATCAGACTCCTTGCGGAATGCAATTTCACTTGGGAGTTGCGAGAGTTTTTCAAGCATCTCGTTCCACCATGCTTTCTCGATTTTGACACCTTCTATGCTATCAACGAAATTTATGAATCCTTTTTCGTAATTATCAACATTGGTGATAAGTATTAGAAGTTCCACATGGTTGTTTTTGATGTCACGATAAATCGCTTTGATTTTCTCGACCGAAAGAGTTTCCTGAGCGAAAATTGCAATAAGTGATTGTATTGCATTCTTTAAATCTTCCGATAAACCCGGAATATGAATAAGAGTCCACAGAGGCTGTTTTGCATATAGTTTGCAGAATTCTTGAATGTACCATTTTGCATTGTCGAGACTTTTAACATCATCAAGTTTTGCCTTAATTGTGTGGGCAAGGTCGAAAGTGTCATAAAGCAACTTAGTAAGGTCACTTTCTTCCTTCGAGCCAAAGCGAAGAAACATCTTTGAGTTTGAATCAGATTTACCGTCCTTCCACATCTTGAATAAGTCGGTTACCATGGTACACAGAGCCTCGTCAGAAATGGGCTGTGAGATAGTTGTTTGAAACAACTCAGACTTATATTGGCGGAGAGCGTATGCTATAGCTGCACAATTCAGCATGGAAGTGAACATGCCATAGGGCGGCTTTATGAACGAAGCGAGCACTACAGGCAAACTGAATTTATCAGCGTATTCCTTGCGTGCTTTTTCCATGCATTTTTCTACATGATGACAAATTTCTACCAGCCACGAATGCCCATTAAGAGCATTTTCCGAAAGCACTCCATCTGCTTTGACAAGTGTATTTCCGTTTTCCTCAAAAAGATATTTTAGCGGCGAAGCACTGCTGCCGTGTGATGTTAGCTGATCACGGTTTTGCGCTTGTAGTATTTGTTGTATAACTTTCGGACAGTTGCCGTCTTTGTAGAATGTCATGGGAGGCACAACACCCTTTGGAAAACGCATAGTCTCAAATCCCATATTATAAATTTTAGTACAGAGCTTATTGTTAAGAAGGTCTGGAAGTTGGTCTATTGTTCCTTCACGATAAGACTCTCCATTGAAATAGACATTATAGGTGTTGTGCCGAAGTTGTGTAATCCACTTTGAGACAAAAGCATGAGCCGCTTTCTCAAATTCCTTAGCCTCAGATTCATTGAAATGACTACGAGCAACTTTAGATGTAGCCACAGCATCAATGAATTTATTATATGCTTGTGTTGAGAATGTTTCTTCAGCAAGCACAATAACCAGATTTTCAAATTCCTTAGAGAAATTGTTGAGCAGAGTCGATTTTATTTCACGGTTTTCTTCATCAAGGGCGAGGAAAAACGCGACGTGTATATAGTTGGGCTTGTCAGACGTGAACTTATTCAGCCTACTGCGAAGGAGTTGCTCGCTATCCTCGCATGAGAAGAACTGAACGGCAGTTTCTCGCTTAACAGAAACGCCTATTTGGAACAGCCCACCGAGGTCTTCTTTGCTGACAGTGTCATAATCAAGAACAGAAATAGACGTCTTATATGCAGACTGTTCGTCCTGCCGACGTTTGTTCATCTCATTCTGATTGTAGGAAGTACCACGAATTTTGAACTCACCAAAGATGTCGCGGACTACAATTTTGTTCTCATCGAGATAGTTCAGGATGTCAATGACTTTACTGTAAACACGATCGCCGGCAAACATGCAACGGAGTACGTGGTCATTTGGTGTCATTAGTTCGATTGACTTCTTGAACTTGGGCGATAGTGCGTTAAGCAGCAAAATTACTTTAAAAACTCGCAAATAGTCTTCACCTTGAGCACGCACTTTGTCTTTAAACGAGTTGAACAGACCTGTGAACGTTACGCTACCAGGGTCTGCATCAAATGTAGGATAAAAGAAATCCCACAGAGTGTCAGCTGTCATCAGCATATCCCCATCATAACAGTTTTCGTTATTGAGGAATGCTTCGAAGCCGGAGTCGTTATCGTGCATGAACTTAATGACGCTTCGATTTGAAGAACCTATGAAGTTCGATACTTCCGAACAAAGAAAGGCCGTATAAGGATGCATTGGGAGGAGTTCCTTGATATGGCCTACCTGTTCGGCATTGCCATGTGTCAGGAAGTCAAGCACTTCTCCGATTTTCGGGAGTACAATATTTTTGAATGTCTTAAACTGCTCATTCGATTCGATATTTGGAATGGTAAAGCTGTGGCGCATAATCAAATATGTGCTCAGGCTATCCATCTTATAGTCAATTTCGTCGAATCGATCACTCATCTTCGTTATGTCCTTCGCTTTGTTGTCGGTGCTTTGCGATTCTACACGGTGAGAGATAAGGAACAGGAATACGTTGTGATGCTGTGATTTCTCTGCAATATTTTGGAGAAGGTTGATTCGGTCGCTTTTTAATGTATCCATTACAGATGTAAACTCATCCCAAAAAATGATGAGCCCGTTAGCAATACTGCGCTTCTCTAGTTCCTGTTCAACTTCAGCGAGCCATTCTGCAATCGCCGTTTGCTCAAAAACAGAGCCAATGGTTTCACGGATGGCATTTTCAATGGTAATATACATTCCTGGATTGTAGTTCTTAAGGAATGTAATGGCTTCATCAGCGGTATTAATGTTGTCTGCAAGGTCTTTTGCGTTGGGGATGACTTCTTCCTCAAAAATGCGTCGATGCCCCTCAATCCAGTTTATGGCGGCTGTAAAATCAGAATTGACTACGAAGTCTGGCGCAACAGCCTTGACAGCTTTTGACACCTCGCGCTGTAGCGACAATGTGAAGCGTGGAATGTCATATGCTTGTTGAACGCCCTTAAGTGTTACGGCGAAGTAGCGTTTATTTTGGCGAAGGTTTCTTACTTGGGATTTAAGCGCCGGATCATTTATATTTTCTATATATGTCTTGATTGAATCATAGTCATCACAAAGCAGGTGTTTGACCACTGCACTTGCGTGACTTTTACCGGTGCCGAAAGTACCGCGTACCCAGACGCTTCTTCTTTTACTTATCTCGCTGCTGGTAATTGCGATGAGCGAGCGTTGGAGCATCTCATTGAATTGAGCCGTTGGGATGAATGATTGCCACGAAGAAGTCCCTTCTTCCAATATGTCATATACCGGAAGGAAGTCCTGCAAGTGGATGAAGTCTGAATATTTTGTTGCCATGAATTTACGGGTCAATTATTTCAACATAAGTTTGATGATATCTTCTGAAGTCAGATCATCACGGAGGATAATATTGTCAAGCCCCATCTTCAGTTCGGCACGGAGTACCTGATTTTGCTCCTGTTCCAGTGAACGAAGGGTTGCCTCAAAATCTTCACGCTCTATGCCGAACTGACAGACGATACCTTCTGTCTGGTTAGGATTGTAGAACTCCGATACGGTTAGCAAATAACGATCGTTTTTCTCAGCGTAACGGTACAACGAGTATGCTGTGGCTACGAGCGAGATATCGTTGTGCGATTTACGGATTACGCCCGGTTTGCGGTCAATCGTAGTAGGTACAGCAACAGCGAATCCCAACGGACTTTCTTTGAACGTATTCAACAGAGAGTTCAATGGATTTTTTAATGTACGATCCTTCAAATCAGGGTAAGAGTCTTGAATCATAATTTCAAGCTCATGTTTTGTGACGTTACGACCGTAAGGTATGGTTGAACTAAACCATTTAGCAATCTCAGAGTTTTCAGTGAGATTAACCCAGATGATTTCCCATACAGTTTCAGCATGGTCTGCAAAGGCGTTAGCCATTATTTTGCCAATCGGAGAAATAGATTTATCTGATAAATTGAGAATCCCTGCTTCACGAATCCAGTTAGTGAAAGGAGGAATCTGATAACGTGGATTTAGACCATGGTTATCGTTGTCAAAAAACGTTTCATATGTGGCAAAATATTTTTTTAGCCACGTTTCACGAAGTCCCATGCCGTCGTTGTAACGGTTAATGCCGGATTTAATTGATTGCATTTTATTAGTTTTTTCTCCGCTCGAGATGCTGACCGAACTTGCGGAAAGGCAACCTTTGCCATCAAACTCGATACATTTCAAGCAATGTATACATTTGTTTTTATTAATTTTAACTGTGGGAACAACAGAGAGAGCCCCGGTCGGGCACTCAACTTCGCAAACTTCGCAGTGAATGCAATAAGTAGCTTTATAGAGAACCCTTTTTATGTGGCTTATAAATACCACATCGTTCTCCGTCCCATTTACTTCGACGATTGAAATATTTTGTGAGCCATAGGTTATTTTAAAATTGACTAGTCTTTTCTTCTTATAGTTGAGAGTTCCTGAAAAAATATTGTTCTCAAAGTCCCCTTGAATTTCGCCCAATACTCCAAACCAAGTTAAAATATCTTCTCTTGGGTTGGAAATAGTTGCTTTGAAGTCTTGTCCTTCTTCAATGAATGATATGTCCGAGTGGCATTCAACAGTACGACCACCAGCTCTTTCTTTCCATTTGCCTAGCTTGATGTAATTGTCAATGCCATGTACTTTAGACTTTTCTAATGACAAGCGAATGCTGTCAATAAAGGGTTGAATAGAGTTCGGATATACTTTTGATGCTATATTCTCGCTCCATTTTGACGAATAAGGACAAATAACACAGCCAACTCTTGAAAACCCTAAACGATATGCTGCGTTAAAAGGAAGTCCTTTAAGGAGAATGTACAAATACGTTTCTGTAACATTCCATGATATAATTGGGCTAACATTGATGATATTGTTATGTTTCACATTTTTGCCAATTCTGCTTCTGTTAGCTCTGTTAACGCTTTCCTCGTTACGAACCCCGTCAAAAAGTATCGCAGAAGGCTGCTTGTCTCCACCGCAGATTTCTTTCAAAAGGCGAGCTAGTGGAGCAGACTTCATAATGCTACAACACCAGCGTAAAACACGGCTTGGCGCTCCCATCCTATCCCAATATGACATCAACTTCTGATGGTTCTTAGAGACGTAGAAACGTAAATCGGGATACTTTTCATGATAAAAAGTCTTCACCTCATCGTACAGTTCTAGTGACGGAGGCAATTCATAACCAGTGTCAGAATAGATAACGACCAAATCTTCGCTGGGAATTACTCTTGTAACAAGGTCTAGAACCACTTGCGAATCCTTACCTCCAGAGAAAGAGCAAACAAAGATGTCTATTTTACTCTTTAGCAAGGCTGATTTCCCAAGTTTCTCTATGTCTTGAATAGGCATAACATCAAAACTATCACAAGACTCTTTTACTACAGCGTGTTCTATTTTAGTCTTTTTCGATAGTGTTGAAGCCAATTCTTGAAAATCCAAATCTGGATTGACCTCTTTTGCCTTTTCCGCAGCCTTATATTTGCGATACTCCCCATTGATAAATTCCATCGCTTCGTGTTCGATAAGAAAAATGGGATCCTCATTGGCTTTATTCAGAGCCTGCATATTGACTGGCTCTATATTGAGCTGAGGGTTGACAACAAAAGTAATAGTATGTGATTCAAATAGATCTCCTCCATTAGTTTCAAGTACCATTTCACCTTTGTAAAAATAGCGGCGATCACAGGCCCACAGAAGTGGTTCTTCACAATGAGGGTACCTCCAACCTATTCGGTCGAGTCCAAGGAAGTCGAGTTCTTCCCAAAATACGGGACGTGGACAAACACTTAGAGCCTCGCCGGACGGTGGTGCCATCGTTAGGCGAACTCCATTGTTTTCTTTATCCCATATAACCTTAAACATACGTAATTACTTAGTTGGACATAATAATTCTCTCACATCCACATCAAGGATGTGAGCTATTTCTTGAAGTTGTGTAACTGACGGCTGAATTTTGTTATTACACCATCGCGATATTGTGGTTTCATTTTTACCAACAGCGACACTAAGCTGTTTAGCTGAAATTTGTTTTTCTGCCAATACAGCTTTTATTCGGTTTATCGGTATAGGCTTATCTTCTGTTTTCATCGCATTACAACTTCTTGTAATAAAATGCAAAAATAGTGCAAATATCTGAAAGAGCCAAAGAAAAACCGACAAAACAAAGATATAACACTCAAATCCCTCTATATTAAACTTTCAACACAGCATATTTTACTTTAAGTGTATCATATATACGCTTGATATAAAATAAGACATTCTCTATATACATCAATAAGCTTGCAAAGAAAAAATTATGTCTATCTATGACACCCATATCCACAATACATACCACAACCTCTATTGTTTTTTTGAAGGCTAGATTCCATATATAGCCACCCTTATATTTTGAATCCAATGGAATTCTGAACATTACTTTTCTACCGTATAACATACAAACTATTGAACATCAAGCTCTAATAAATACTACAATGAGAAAATGAAAACTCTACGGACAAACTGACGGAAAAACAACATCATTGTTACAAAGCTACTATCTGTTCCAAGAACACAAACCCCCAATTATTACTGAGGGAAATTCCTTTTTGCCGGTGCTTCCGCTATCAGCTCAACCATCCACGTCTGCCCGTTCATCCTGATCTGGTGCTGCGTAAATACCGCACGGTCATCTTTGTGAACGGCTGTTTTTGGCATGGTCATGAGAATTGCAAATACTTTCGCCTGCCTAAGACAAACATCGACTTTTGGCAAAAGAAAATTGAACGGAATAAGGAACGTGATAAAAAGGAACAATGCCAACTCGCAGCTATGGGTTGGCATTGCATCACTATATGGGAATGTCAGCTGAAGCCTAAAATCCGGATGCAGACATTGGAATCATTGGCATACACCTTAAATCACATTTACCTTGAAGACCGTAAAGTCAAGACATACGAAATACCAGAAAGCGTCAATAACCTTATGGCCGCAGAGCCCCAATCTTCATACGGGAAAACAAAACATCCATAGGATTTTCAGATTATTCCGTACTTCTTTTCACTTTTATGCTAGTTCTTTCCATCAGATACTGATGCTGCTCCTTTATCGCCCGATACATGGAATAATGTGCGAATGCTTCCTCCTTATATTTCATGCTGCTGAATGAAGCCGCCACAGCCCATGCAAAAATAGCAATGACAACAATTATCACATAACGGAGTTTGAAGTGATAACCACGTATAAACAATCCATTGACGTTGGGTGGCATGATAGTCAGCGGACACCTCAATTCATTAACTCTTGCGAGTATTTCATTCTGTCTTTTGAGGATTCTTTCCGTATTGGCTTCTATCTTCAAGCGATTCGTGTTGTAATCGCAAACATGAATATAGAGATAGTCTATCAGGCTGAACTTCCGTTTAAGCAAGTCTATCAGTTTGGGAATCCACTTAGATAAAGGGATTTTGTCCGGCTGTTCTTTCCGTACAGACTTCTTCAATATCGACAAGGCATCGTTCCAACAGTTGCAGAAACTTTTGGCAACGCTGTTGTAAACAGTCCGCTCATCAATGGGAGATACCGCTGACTGTACCAGTTGGGATGAGTTGTTGCTCAGCTTGTCAACGCTTTCTTTTAATTCATTTATACTTTTCCGCAGATTTGCGAGATTTGCAGCTATCACATCTTCTTTCATTATCTTCTACGTTTAAAGGGTTTATAAAATGGTTCGTCCTTTTGCTTGTTCTTGTCTTTTTCATCACGCCATCCAAGGCTGTTGTTTGTTCCTCCGCCACCAGCATTGGAAACGATTGCCTGATGGGGTTGAAGGAGCAATTCCTCCGTCAGACTTCCTAATGTCGAACAAAGACTGTTAAAGCTCAAGTCACGGTCAAGCGTGGAGCCAGCTAAACTGAAGCCGTCCTGACTGAAAGAAATACCACGCACATTGTCTGAGGCTTGACTCCGGTTAAAACGGATGTCTATGCTCCGAACTTTCAGTGCGGACAGGAAATCTTTCCATGAATGGGATTCAGTCAACGCATCCAAAGCGGCGGCACGGAGATTGTGCTTCCGAAGTTGGTGAGGTCGTAATCTGCTTTTATTCCTTGCTTTGCTGTTTTTGGGAGCGAGATAAAGTCCGTACTCCTCCGTCAGCGCACGGCATACTTTCGTACTGCGTATCCTTTCGTTGCTGTCGGATATAAGGTTGCCGTCATTGTCTATCCGGTTAAACACCAAGTGGCAATGAGGATGCCTGGTATCGTGGTGCCGGGCTATGATATATTGCGTGTTGCGAATACCCATCCGCTCCATCCATTTCCGGGCAATTTCCACCATGAGCGCATTCCCTTTCTCATCGTTAGAGAAACGTGCCGCATCGTTTGGCGAGAAAGCCAGAGAAACATGCTTTACCGGACTTTTCACTTTCGGGCGCATGGATGCCTGTATCTGGAAAGAGTCCGCAATGGCCTTGTTGCTGACAGCGCAAACTCCCTCATGTGCCAACAGCGTAGCACTCTTCTTCTTGTTCTTTTGGTCGTTGGCGTAGTTCACGATGCCCCCGAAATCCACTCTCGTTTTAATGTTCGCTATCATGGCTGTCGTTCTTTATTTGTGCAATAATCCTACTTATTTCAGTGATGATGGTGACGCAATGTTGCTTGACTGCCTCCAATCCGTGGATGTGCATCTGATGGGCAATCTGATTGACATTGTTGGCTATGCCTGAAAGGTCACGGATGGCAGATACCAGTTCGGGACTGATGCGCTGGGAAACCTGACAGTCCATTGCCGCCTGATGGCAAAATTCATTGACAGACAGTCCGGCCAGTTCCGCCTTCGACTGAATATAAATGTAGTCGTTCTCATTGAACATGACACGGAAGCACCTCGTGCGTTTCTGATAACTCGCCAGCTTCGGGCGACCTCCGGACTTTTTGCTTTCTGTATTCATATAGCTTGTTGATGTTGATTTTTTGAGTATTTTGAGTGGACAGCTTTGCCGCTTGCCGCAAAGGTTTTAGTGACACTAAAACACAAACTGGCCACTCAAAAAATCTTCCTGTACTTTCCTTGTTCAATACGGCATAGTTTGCCGCTTCTGATAAAGGCTTCTATCCATTTTGCTGCCGTGCTGCCATTCTCTCCCAAGGCCAAGACCGCCGCATCGTAGTCTTTCTTTGTGAACGTCTCGGGCAACATATTATAAAGGGTATTCCTCCGTGCCGCCACACCCGTTTCCTGCAAAATGGAAGCGGATGATTTGTTCTGACTTCCTGACAGATTCCGATAAATAAAAACGGCATGATAGAGCAACGTGTCGCAGATGTTCATGGCAACGAAGTAGTCCGATTCTTGGCAAACCAACCGGACAATACCATCAGAATCCACCTGCACATTGTACACATTTTCCAAATGCCGGACAGTGGTCAGCACCATCATGATGCGGTACGCAATAAGCCCCATGCGTCTGACTATACCCTGCATCCTGTTGTCCACTTCGTCACAGCATTCTTCATTCACCCGGCTAAGGTATTCGATGAACTGTTCCTGCAAAACAGAGGGAAGGGAAAATGAATAGCTGCCATGATTCACGAACTCTTCATGCAGATGACAGAAGCGGTCGCCCAATATACGGAACATGGTATTTTTGGATTGGGAAATATCACTTGTGGCAAACACATTTCTGATACCACGCTTAAAACGGATGATGTAAAAACAGAATCGGCTCATCAGTCCGTTCTCCGCATCGGGTATCAACCGCCTTACCTGTTCGGGCGTTCCGGCTAACGCTACAGACACCCTCGGATTGCTGACTTCGCAATACTCCCTATCCTTGCGTCGGCTCAGACTGACCAGCTCATGGTGGAGCGCCTTGCGCAGCACATCGGAATAGTTGCCGTAATCCGACTTCAATGTTTGGCTTAACGTGTCACCTTCAGATTCGAATAACAGCCCGACACCGTCATTATCGCCCAATATCTTCAACAAGGAACTTGCGCTGCTATTGGCCGGGATGATAAGCATACGCATAGGCGGCTCAGTCGGCATAGCTGCACCGTCCGACTTCTTGCTTTTGATATAGGTGTTCATCGCTTCCTTGTATTCCTGCTCCATTCGTTGCGAAAGCTCATGCAGATTACGGTTAATGGGAGCCACCAACTCACGGCATAAAGTCAACGCGCCCTTGCCCATTCCTGCATCAGCCACGACAAACAAGTAGAGGTTGGGATAAACAATGCGCTCGTCATACACACCACAGACATTGTGAAAGCAGACCGACAGGCATACAATCGCCCCAATCAGAATGGTGTCGCGGTCATCTTCTGAAATGGAGTTGCTGACGACCTCACTTAAAAATGGCGGAAGCTGCTCGAACACACTTTCAGGAAATGCCGGAAGCTCATCGGCTGATTTTATCCATTTGCCCGTTTTACCATTTTGGATATTTGGTAAAATGGATAAATGCTGTTCCTCTACCGGACTTAAAGGAATACCAGCCTGACCAGCCAAATGAAAGAACGAGCGGATGGTAACGCCTTGCCCTTTGGCTTGCAGGCAATGGGTATATTGCTTGTCTGTTTGTTCCCTTTGATAGTCCGGATGAAACCGACTGATGCGGTGGTAATACTCCCTTCCGTTCTCGCCCAATCCGTCAACCAAAGCAAAGCCTAGTTCCACCCAATCCTTATATTCAGGTGCGATGTCAACGGCACGCTGTTCTATTTCTCTGATGATACGTTCTACTTCTTCCTCTTTATTATCAGAGGCTGGATTGGGAGCAGGAAGCAATTTGGGCAATGTTGGAACACCATTCTCAAAAGGGACATTCTCCCAATCTTGGGCGGAAAATATTTTCTTTGACATATTCGTTGTATTTAGGGTTAATGTATGCTTGTGGGTCGTAAGGCAGGAAGCAGGCACGTGCCACATCGCTTCCCGACATATCCACCATTGGCAAGCCTGTTGCACGAATACAGTTGGCAACGGCCTTGAAGAACCTTGAGTGCTCCCATCCTTTCAAGTCCACAGGTATAACCCACTTCAATCCATTCCCCGAAGGACTGGTAAACAATAGTTCCGTATCAAAATACTCATGATTGAGAAGCTGTTGCTTCACCATTCCCATATCCTCCACGTGGTCAAAATCCAGGCACATAAGTCCGGAGTGCATTATCAATTCCTTTTCATTCCGCTTACGGAAAAGACCGGAGAAAGTACAATAGTCAAAGTGGGCAGCCTTGTATCTCTTGGCATCAGCAGGAGAAGCCATTGAACGCAGGGCTTCTGTTTGCGGACGGGCATAATGGCCGACCACATAGCGGTACACATCCACAATGCCTATCGCCCTTAACGGCTCAGTGTTCTGAATGGGCTTGCGGAAGAATGAGAAACAATAGTCTGTCGCTTCCATATTACCTGATAATCTTTTTGGATTTGACAAAACGTTCAGCCTCCTGCATTAGCTCAGCCTGAGTCTTATGCACCTTGTTCTTCAACCAGTCATCTATTTCCGATTGGAGAAAAGCCAAAGCCTTATTTATCTTATGTACGGGTATCTGCTTGGCCGACACCCATCCATAAACCGTCTGCTTGGCCGGATGTGAGGGAAGATAGGCGCAAAGTTCATCTATATCCATCCATTTAGGTGAATCACTTGCCTGCTTATGCAGCAAGGCTTTTACGGTAGATTGCAGTTCTTCAACTGTTTTAATCAGGTAGGACAGTGCGTTAGGCATTTCCTCGAATGAATTTACGGTATAACTCATATTCTTTCGTTTTTAAGTTGATGCCGCAAAAGTATATGGATGCTTACGGGGGTTAAATAAGTGCTCGATTGCCCCCAATCCGCCCCTTATTTACCACCGACAGATTTAAGTTTCATTAAGACCGGAATAGTCGGATAGAATAAACAAAGGGAGAAAAAAGCCGAAATTAGGGCAGGTAGCAATATAGTATTGTAGAAAGGAAAAGAAAACCCCTCAAAAAGTGGGGTGCTTTATGAGGGGCAAACGGTGGTAAAAGAGGTGGCAATCTTTATAACTCACTGATGTTCAATGGTGTAACTTTCCACCTTTACTTGTATTGGCTCAAGTTGTCAATATGCAGCGTATTGGCTGCTTTTTCCTTTGCCGCATCGACAAGATGGGTGTAAATCTGCGTAGTCTTTACGTTAGTATGTCCCATCAAGGACTTAATTGTATAGATGTCCACACCGTTTTCAAGCAACAACGAGGCGTAGCTATGGCGTCCGCAATGAAAGGTTACGTGCTTCTTGATACCCGATGCTTCTATCCATGCTTTCAATGGTATGGAAATCCATGAAACATCAGTCAGCCCCTCAAACACCAGACGTTCATCATCGTCAGGCCGTTCACCGCATAATTGGAGAGCCTGTTCCGTGACGGGCTTATAATCGGGGTGTTTCGTCTTTTGTTGAACCACCAAGGCCTGCCATGTACCTTTGCTCGTTTGTTGAATCTGTTTCCACCGTAGGGATTGAATGTCGCTATGCCGTAATCCGGTGAGGATGGAAAAGAGAAACGCACGCTTCAAAACATCGTCCTTGCAGGGAGTGTCAACCAGCATCTGCACCTCATTCATGGTAAGAGCGACACGAGGTCTTTCTATAGAACTGATGCCTTTCACTTTTGCGCTGATGTCAACCGTGAGGTATTCATCAATAAAAGCCTGTTTCAGCCCGGCCTTGACGATAGAGAAATAGGTTGAAGCCGTGTTTTGTGAGATAGTTCCTTTCTTGTTGCCTCCCATCGGGGCACGGAGCAGGAACATCTTAATATCTTCGAGCAGTTTGACGGAAATGGATTTGAAAGGTATCGGATTCCCTTGCGAATAGACTTTCAGCAGCTCGCCCACACGCATCCAATTAACAATAATCGAATTGGAACTGTTGGGGTGGCGTTTGCTGATGATGCCGTTGAAATACTTGATGAAGTCCTGTTCGCCACGCTCGTTCTGTGCGGCTATTTCATTCTCCTTGTCGGTGTAAAGAATGGCACTGTCGTATTCATGCTGACGCAGCTTACGGACGTTGTCTGCATAGATACAGGCTTCTTGGTCGATAGTGGAACGGCATTGGATGATTCCGTTCAAATCACGCTTGGGCTTGTAGTTGAAACTTCCGTCCGGCAGGATGCGGGCGATGGATGACTTATCCCAAATAGGCGTGGATATAGTCCGGTTGATGGATTCCACCACACGGCTGGCTCTGTTAGAGCCTCGTTTGTAAACTGGGTACGATTCAATAATCAGATACCACTCTTCTTTGTATCTTGACCTTCTGAGCTTGACGGTCACTTTGGTGTTGGGCAATGCTTTCTTCATTCTATCTCTGATTTATAAAGGTTATCTATTTCTTGTTTGGGTACATACACATAGTTCCCTATTTGTCGGGAAGGAATGGAGTATTTTCTTACGTGAGCCCATACGGAACTGTCATTAATATGATATTTCTCGCAGACTTCAGTGATGGTATAGCAGTCCTCCGGCTCCATGCTGTAGAGTTTGGGGGCAGGCTTCTCTTTTTCAACCGTGCTTTCAGGTCTGCTAAGGAACAGCCGTTCCATATCGGAACGCTTGATGCGTGTCAGCCTCTCGCCGATATTGATTGCAGGAACTCGTCCCTCTCTTATCAGCCGATACAGCGTGCTACGCTCCACACCGAACATAGCAACGGCTTCTTTTACCGATATGTACTCTCTGATGTCAGGAACCAGTTGGGCAATAGCTTCCAGCCTTGCGTTCTTTGCTTTCTCATCTCTTTTGCGCTTCCAAGCCACATTGCTGCACCTGCGCGAGCAGTAGTAGCTGTCGAGAGTCTTTGCGACAAAGACCTTGCCGCAGACTTTACACTTTCTTTTGATTTCAAATCCGATTGTTGGCATATTATCTACTTTTAAGTATGTATAAGTGTGGATAAGTGGGATTTCGTTCCACATTATCTACTTTTTTGTCTTGTCGCAAATATGTCGCAAATAAGAGATAAAAAAGCCCATAGAAAACACATAGCAACCATGAACCCCATAAACGCAAAAAGCGTGCAACTCATTGAGCTGCACGCTTTTGCTTGCGATTTAGTATGTCTTTACTTATCGGAATCACTTGACTTCCTCGAAGTCGGCGTCCTGAACGTTGCTGTCATTAGCCTTGCTGTTGTCCTGCTGGCCTGCACCGGCGTTAGTGTTGCCTGTGAAGCCCTGGCCTGCGTTAGGCTGTGCGCTACCTGCGTTCTGATACATCTGAGCGCTGGCTGCCTGCATTACGCTGTTGAGGCCGTTGATAGCGTTGTCGATTGCTGTAACGTCACCGCTCTTGTGAGCATCGCGGAGCTGCTGGAGAGCTGATTCGATGTTAGACTTCTGGTCGGCAGGAATCTTGTCGCCGTTGTCTTTCAGGAAGTTCTCGGTTGTGAAGATCATTGAGTCTGCCTGATTCATCTTGTCTACACGCTCACGCTCTTTCTTATCGTTCTCAGCGTTCTGCTCGGCCTCTGCCTTCATACGGTTGATCTCGTCCTGTGTCAGACCAGATGAAGCCTCGATACGGATGGCCTGCTCTTTGCCTGTAGCCTTATCCTTTGCGCTTACGTTAAGGATACCGTTTGCATCGATATCGAATGTAACCTCAATCTGAGGAACGCCACGGCGTGCCGGAGCAATGCCTTCAAGGTTGAACTGACCGATACTCTTGTTCTGTGCGGCCATAGGACGCTCGCCCTGGAGTACGTGGATAGTTACAGCTGTCTGATTGTCGACTGCGGTTGAGAATACCTCGCTCTTCTTGCAAGGAATTGTGGTGTTGGCATCGATAAGTTTTGTCATTACACCACCCATTGTCTCGATACCGAGGGTCAACGGAGTTACGTCGAGGAGCACGATGTCGCCGACGCCGCTCTCTTTGTTAAGAATTGCGCCCTGGATGGCAGCACCTACGGCTACAACCTCATCCGGGTTGACACCCTTAGAAGGCTCTTTGCCGAAGTAGTTCTTAACCAATTCCTGTACGGCAGGGATACGGCTTGAACCACCTACGAGGATAACCTCGTCGATATCTGATGTTGTCAGCTTGGCATCGCGTATTGCGTTCTGGCAAGGAACGAGGCAAGCCTGGATCAGAGAGTGAGCCAACTGCTCGAACTGTGCACGTGTAAGAGTCTTTACAAGGTGCTTAGGAACACCGCCTTCAGCTGTGATGTAAGGCAGGTTGATTTCTGTTGAAGTTGAGCTTGACAATTCAATCTTAGCCTTCTCGGCAGCTTCCTTCAGACGCTGCATAGCCATCGGGTCTTTAGAAAGGTCGATGCCTTCGTCAGCCTTGAAGCCGTTTACCAGCCAGTCGATGATAACCTGGTCGAAGTCATCACCACCCAGGTGGGTATCACCGTTGGTAGAAAGTACCTCAAATACGCCTCCACCGAACTCAAGGATTGAGATATCGAATGTACCACCACCGAGGTCGAACACTGCAATCTTCATATCCTTGTTGGCCTTGTCAACACCGTAAGCAAGTGCTGCTGCGGTAGGCTCGTTGACGATACGGCGTACGTTGAGTCCTGCTATCTGTCCGGCTTCCTTGGTAGCCTGACGTTGTGAGTCAGAGAAGTATGCCGGAACAGTGATGACTGCATCTGTAACTTCCTGTCCGAGGTAGTCTTCGGCAGTCTTCTTCATCTTCTGAAGAATCATGGCTGAGATTTCCTGCGGAGTATATTTACGTCCCTCAATGTCTACACGGGGATATCCGCCCTCGTTTACGACAGTGAACGGTACGCGCTCTGCCTCTTTACGGCTCTGCTCGTAAGTCTCACCCATGAAACGCTTGATTGAATATATAGTGTTCTTCGGGTTTGTGATGGCCTGACGTTTTGCAGGATCACCAATCTTACGCTCGCCGTCTTTTACGAATCCAACAACTGAAGGAGTTGTGCGCTTGCCTTCGCTGTTAGCTATTACAACAGGTTCGTTGCCTTCAAATACTGCAACGCATGAGTTTGTTGTACCTAAGTCGATTCCAATAATCTTTCCCATAATCGTATTTATTTTTTGTTATTTTTTCAGTTTAAATTAATGCTTCACGGTTATTCAAGCCGTTAGCTGCAAGTCGTTTGGGCGTCGGCTTTGCGCCGTGTGCCCGTCGTGGCTCGTGTCAGCTGCCTGACTCTGTAGCCGTAACTGAAGCCGCTAATTATTTAACAAAACGTATGCCAACAGCCAGAATGCACTATAACGAGTGACATTTTGGCGCATTTTGTGTCATAATTTATGGCTTTTTACAGGCATGTATGTCACAAAGGGCACGTTGGTGTTGAGTCTTTCAGGGGCCGTAAAGCCGTTTATTCATTATGTATTCATAGTTGTTGAAGTGTTGTAATATGGAGTTCTGCCCACGTCGTCATGCTATATGCCAACTTTTCATCTTGCAGAAGTCAGAGTGGCTGAAATGTGCATAATGATAAATAAATTATATTTTTATGCGTCAAAATGCAATGTCTGATTAAACCATACGGGCCTTCGTGCATCTAATTAAAGGATATTAAGGCGATTTTTAGCATAGTTCGTCATTGTAAGGCGATTTTTTATTCATCCTGGCCGTTGTAAGGTCGGGGAGTTAACTGTAAGATTTGATAATATAGTAGGTTAAAGCTTTTTGTGGTTAAAAAGTGTGTAAAAGGTTGTTTTCTTGAACAGGTAGCCTTCTTGTATGCTTGGGGAGCACATCCTTGACGTGCAAAAGGCTGCCTTTCATTTTATATGTTTCAGTAAGTCTGATGTCTTTATCGTCTTCGGATAAAATAAAAATGGCAGGCTTGGACAGTTCAGACTTAATGTCCGTGTTACCCATACCTGCCGTGGCTCTTATAAGCCGTTGTTGCTGTTAATGTTATCCTGCGGGCTGTATGCCCTGTGGAGAGGTAGGTATTATCTGGCAGTTATCTGCCGTAAGCAAGTCCGTACGTTCTTTTCTCTCTCCACTCAAAGTTTCTCTTAAATGAATAGAACAATCTTTTTACCTTTTTCATAATACCTTAAATTTAAATCGTTATCCTTAATGTCGAGCTGACGTATTGTAACGTCAGTCGTGTTTTCAACTGCAAAATTATAACCCTTTATCTGTTTAGACCATCATAAAAGGCTAAAATTTGATACGTGAGCCATACTTTTTTGATTTGTATCAATATTTGCTATGAGGCCTTTGGCTGAGACAGGTATGAGTATGCTGATTGCGAAAGGTGGTTTATTGAGTTGTAAAAGATGCCTTTTCACCGTGTAAAAGAGCATCTTTTACGGCCTAAAAGACCATGTTTTGCGACCGTACACGTAATGTGCTGATATTCTGGCAGTTGCGCTTTGTATAGTACATTGTGCCTGATGTTTTTTCTGAATGTCTGTTATTATGTTTTGTTGCCTGCCGGTTTGTGCCATAAAAGTCTGTTGTCCGTATTATCGTTTAGGCTGTAGAAAAATGATGTTACGATTTGTTCAGGGTGTTTCAGAATGGATAAAAGTGTAAGATATTATCCTTAATATTTCGTTCTGTCGATTTTTTACATTACCTTTGCAATAATATTCATTTATTTAGTTAAAGTGAAAGATAGAACTTTTAACCTGCTTGACAATATTAAAACCCCTGCCGATTTAAGGAGGCTGAAAGTTGAACAGTTGCCGCAACTATGTGCTGAGCTGCGGCAGGATATACTGAAAGAACTCTCGGTAAACCCTGGCCATCTGGCCTCGAGCTTGGGTGCGGTCGAGCTGACTGTAGCGTTGCACTATGTCTATGATACACCTGATGACAGGCTTGTATGGGATGTAGGGCATCAGGCATACGGACACAAAATACTGACAGGGCGTAAGGACCTTTTCAAGACAAACCGAAAGCTGCACGGCTTAAGGCCGTTCCCGTCGCCGCTGGAGAGCGAATATGACAGCTTCGCCTGCGGACACGCGTCTAATTCAATATCGGCAGCGCTCGGTATGGATGTCGCTGCCCGTATGACGGGTAACACAAAGAGGCACATCGTAGCCATAATCGGCGACGGAGCCATGAGCGGAGGTCTGGCTTTTGAGGGACTGAATAATGTATCGACAACGCCTAACGATCTGCTTATAGTGCTCAATGACAACAACATGAGCATTGACCGCAGTGTGGGCGGACTGAAACAGGCTCTGCTGAAGCTGAACACCAACGAGACTTATAACCGTATGAGGTTCAAGGCCTCACGCTGGCTTAACTCCAAAGGATATCTTAACGAAGACCGGCGCAAAGGCATAATAAGACTTAATAACGCGCTGAAGTCGGCTATAAGCCATCAGCAAAATATTTTCGAAGGACTTAATATAAGATATTTCGGACCGTTCGACGGGCATAACGTTATCGAGATGGTGCGCATAATGAGGCAGCTCAAGAGCATGAAAGGCCCTAAACTGCTGCATCTGCACACAATCAAAGGCCATGGATATGCTCCTGCCGAAAAGGATCCTACAGTATGGCATTCGCCCGGAAAGTTCGATATTGACGCAGAGGAGCGCATCGTAACTGACGAGACCGGCATACCGCCAAAGTTTCAGACAGTGTTCGGTGAGACTCTGCTCGAGCTTGCAAAGGCCAATCCGCGTATTGTAGGTGTTACTCCGGCCATGCCTACCGGATGCTCAATGAACATAATGATGAAAGCCATGCCCGACCGTGCTTTTGACGTAGGCATAGCCGAAGGTCACGCTGTAACCTTTGCGGCAGGTATGGCTAAGGACGGACTTCAGCCGTTCTGCAACATATACAGCTCGTTCGCGCAGCGTGCTTACGACAACGTTATTCACGACATGGCGCTGCTGAATCTGCCTGTTGTACTCTGTCTTGACCGTGCCGGACTGGTAGGCGAGGACGGAGCCACGCACCACGGTGCGTTCGACATAGCCGCACTGCGCCCGATACCTAATCTTACCATTGCGTCGCCGATGAACGAGCATGAGCTTCGCAACCTTATGTACACTGCCCAGCTTGAAGGCAAGGGCTCGTTTGTTATAAGGTATCCGCGAGGCCATGGCGTGCTTGTTGACTGGCGGAACAAGATGGAAGAAATCAAGATAGGCACAGGCCGCAGGTTGAAAGAGGGCAGCGGAGTTGCCGTCTTGTCAGTCGGCCCGATAGGGAATAACGTGACAAAAGCGATAGCCGAGGCAGAGAAAGCCTGCCCGGGACTAAACGTGGCGCATTATGACATGCGCTTCATAAAGCCGCTCGACGAGCAGTTGCTCGAAGAGATAAGTGCCGGTTTCAAAGAAGTGATAACCATTGAGGACGGAGTCCGCAATGGCGGCTTTGGCTCTTCAGTGCTTGAATGGATGGCTGACCGCGACATACAGATACGTGTTACAAGGCTCGGACTGCCCGATGAGTTTGTTGAGCACGGCACAGTTGACCAGCTTCAGCATATCGTTGGAATCGACGTTGATTCGATAGCTGACACTATAAAGAATGCAGCCGGCAGGCTTGGACTTTGCAGCGGTGTTGAGAACAACTAATAATGTGAGAAGATGAAGATCATTATTGCAGGAGCTTACGCAATCGGTACATATCTGGCACAGCTGTTGTCGCGCAACGACCAGGACATCGTTCTGATTGATGAGGACGAGGAACGGCTTAACAGCGTCAGCAGCGACTACGATCTTATGACTATTCATGCTTCACCATCGAGCATAAAGGCTCTGAAAGACGCAGGTGTAGGACACGCCGACTTGTATATAGGAGTTACGCCTGACGAGAACATGAACATGAACAGCAGCATCATAGCCAAGGCTTTGGGAGCAAAGAAGACCGTGGCAAAGGTGAACAATTATGAGTTCATTGACCCTGAGCCGAAGGCTTTCCTTGCAAAAGTCGGTGTCGATTCGCTTATTTATCCGGAGAATCTTGCTGCCTATGATATCGTTAACGGATTGAAAATGAGTTGGGTACGCCAGCGTTGGGATGTGCACAACGGTGCATTGATAATGCTCGGCATAAAGCTGAGAGAGACGTGCGAGATACTCAACGAGCCGTTGAAAGATTTGTGCAAGCCGGAGTCGCCTTACCATATTGTTGCCGTAAAGCGCGGCGATGAGACCATAATTCCGCGTGGTGACGATGTTTTGAAGATATACGACATGGCTTACTTCATGACCACGCGCAATTATATACCTTATATAAGAAAGCTTGTTGGAAAGGAACATTACGTCGATGTGAAGAACGTCATGATAATGGGTGGCGGCAATACGGCGATAAGAGCCGTGCAGATGATTCCCGAATACATGAACGCCAAAATCATTGAAGCTGACGAGAAGCGATGTGAACAGATTAACGAGCTTATCGATACGGACAAGATAATGGTGCTCAACGGCGACGGACGCGACATTCCGCTGCTTGTCGAGGAGGGAATAAAGAATACTCAGGCATTTGTCGCTCTGACAGGTAACGCCGAGACAAACATCCTTGCGTGCCTTACAGCCAAGCGTATGGGAGTGCGCAAGACGATAGCAATGGTCGAAAACATGGACTATGTCAAGATGGCTGAAAGCCTCGATATAGGTACTATCATCAACCGAAAGGCGATTGCGGCAAGCCACATTTACCAGATGATGCTTGACTCCGACGTAAAGAACACACGTTTCCTTATGTCTGCTAATGCTGATGTCGCAGAGTTCACTGCACAGCCGGATTCTAAGGTTACGAGGAAGAAGGTTTACGAACTCGGTCTTCCTTACGGTGCTACAATCGGTGGACTGGTGCGTAACGGTGAAGGACATCTTGTATCTGGAGGCTCGCAGATTGAAGCCGGAGACATTGTTGTGGTATTCTGTCATAACGTTAATATGTCGAAGATAGAAAAATTCTTCATTTAAAAGGCTGCGATGATAAACTTCAAACTGGTTTATAAGGTAATAGGCTCGCTCTTGTTCATCGAGGCGATGATGATGTTCGCTTGTCTTCTGATTTCTGTTTATTATAGCGAAGACGACATTCTGGCATTTCTCATAGCCATTGCGATAACTGTTTTTGCCGCTATTGGCCTTAAATACAAAGGTTATCAGGCTGAGAACAGCATGGGTAGACGCGAGGCTTATCTGCTCGTTGCACTGATATGGGTTATCTTCAGTGCATTGGGCGCGTTGCCTTTTGTCATCAGCGGTTATCTTACAAGCTATACAGACGCATTTCTTGAAACCATGTCTGGTTTCACAACAACCGGCGCTACGATAATAGATGACGTTGAGGCATTGCCTCACGGATTGTTATTCTGGCGCTCATTGACCCATTGGATAGGCGGTTTGGGTATAATGTTCTTTACCATTGCTGTGCTTCCGTCGCTTGTCGGAGGAAGTGTCAAGGTGTTCTCTGCTGAGGCAACAGGCCCTATAAAGAGCAGAATGCACCCACGTCTTAGCACAACAGCCAAGTGGATATGGGCAATTTACCTGATACTGACAGCAGCATGCGCGGCCTGTTTCTTACTGTTTGGTATGGGTTTGTTTGACAGTCTGTGCTATTCAATGTCAATCACGGCGACTGGAGGATTCGCCACACATAACTCCAGTATAGCTTACTTTAATTCTTCCGCAATAGATTATACGGCTATTGTTTTCATGATTCTGTCGGGCGTGAACTTCTCTTTGCTCTATGTTCTGATGTTTAAGAATAAGGTAAGAGATTTCTTTAAGGACACCGAATTGCGTCTTTATCTGTTGATTATACTGGTTTCGACGCTGTTCATTACTTATATATTGACATTCCAGAGCGGCATTAATTTTGGTGATTCGTTCAGGTATGCGCTGTTTCAGGTGTCGTCTTCCATCACAACTACCGGTCTTTTCAACACAGACGCAGGCTTATGGCCACATCTTACGTGGGTCGTTCTGACGATGTGTATGGTGTGCGGTTCATGTGCTGGAAGTACGAGCGGTGGCGTTAAGTGCATCCGTATAGCAATGCTTTTCAGGATAATACGCAACGAGTTCAAGCATATTCTGCATCCGAGAGCCGTCATTCCAGTAAGATTAAACAACACAAACATACCTTATCAGGCACAGGCTACACTGTTGGTGTTCTTCGCTTTGTATGGAATTACCTGCATTGTGGCATTCTTCTGTTTTAAACTTATGGGCATCGAAAGCACAAATGCCATTACTATTGCAATAAGCAGCGCTAGCAACGTAGGCCCTACGCTTGGTGCGGAAATAGGTCCTACGATGTCGTGGAGCGGTCTGCCTGTTGCTGCCAAATGGATATGTTCAGCCTTGATGCTTATGGGACGTCTTGAGTTTATCAGCGTAATGGTGCTGTTCACACAGGCTTTCTGGAAGAAAAACTGAGAAGGTAAGACTAAATATAATTTTAAAATTATAAGTAAAGGTTATTTTATATGGAACCAATCAAGTTCAAAACTATTCTTAAGCAGACGCTGTGGGGCGGCGATAAGATAGCCGACTTCAAGCATATAGAGAGTATTCCTGGAGGCCATGTGGGCGAGAGCTGGGAAATATCGGGGGTTAAAGGCAGCGAGAGCGTTGCGGCGAACGGCCCTTATGTGGGAAAGACTTTAAGCGAGATTACAGCAGAATTACAAGATAAACTTGTCGGAACTGATAATTACAAACGTTTCGGCAATGAGTTCCCGTTACTTGTAAAGTTCATTGACGCGTGTCAGGATTTGTCGATACAGGTGCATCCTAATGACGAAGAGGCGAAAAAATATGGAATGAAACACGGCAAAAGCGAGATGTGGTTCATCATGGATTCAGACCCGGATGCCTATCTCCGTTGCGGATTGAAGAAGCAGATTACGCCTGAACAGTATAAAGCTATGGTCGACGACAGCACTATTTGTGATGCGATAGCTGAGTTTCCGGTAAAGGCTGACGACTGTTTTTATATTCCAGCCGGACGAATCCACAGTATTGGCAAGGGCTGTTTTCTGGCCGAGATACAGCAGACGTCAGACGTGACATACCGTATTTACGACTTCAACAGGCGTGACAAGGACGGCAATCTGCGTGAACTGCACACACAGAAAGCTGCCGAGTGTATTGACTATAACGTTCTGCATGATTACCGTCTGGACTATGTTCCGGCCAGTAATCAGGGAGTTTCGCTGATAAGATGCAAGCATTTCAACACTGCTGTGTATGATCTTGACGAGCCGATGACGCTTGATTACAGCGAGCTTGACAGTTTTGTGATAATAGTAGGAATAAAAGGAGAAGCCACATTCACTGACAACGAGGGTAACACAATGCCGCTGCGAGGCGGAGAGTCTATGCTGATACCTGCAACGACAAAGATAATCAAGGTAGACGGAAAGATAAAATTCCTTGAGACTTATGTTTAATTGAGTCTGTATTTATTCAGAAAATCTGAATCCTGCAATTATTTATAAGAAACCTATTAAGTGCTGCCGCCATGCGGTTATACTGAAAATATTAATATAAACTCAGGGCGGTAGCCAGGGAAATCACAGTATTTTTAATTTCTCTTGGCATCAGCTTCATCAGCGTCTGGTGTCATCTGACTTTTGTCTTTTGTCAGGAATCTTTCAATATCGTTCTTCAGCTGCATCATCTGCGACGATTTCAGATATCCTGTGTTTTTCTTGAGCATCTGCTCAATGTCCTGCACACTGTGCGAATAACACGACAGCTCGTTGCGCATCTGAGTCTCATGCACAGACTGCCGGCGTATCTCTGACTCGCGTTCGCGTATCAGAATGCCGCAGATTTTTGTCATTAAAGGAATAATGATTTTGTCGAACAGATGATGACCCTGTATGTAAAGATATGTAGTTTCAGGAGTAACACCGAGCTTAAATAGCTCATTTTTAAGTGAAAGATACGACTCTTTTGCGTCAGGATGCTTCTTGCGCAGCCAGTCAGTCTTCTTCCATACCTTATTACGAAGGTTGTCTATGGCGCTTTCAGGATGGTTGATGTTGAAGCCGCCAAGCTCCACAACCTTGTTGAACTCAGTTATTGTGAACTGTCCGTAAATGCTCCTGCGGTAATGCCAGATAGACCAAACGAAGAGAGGAAATATCGTTTTGCTGTACTGCCGCATAAATTCGGTGAAGTCGAATATGGCGTGGTCGTTAAGAGTAACCATCACACAGACATTGTGCAGCGACGGAGCATAGCACTGAAGGTTCTCGATAGAGTAGGCGTAGGTATGAAAAACGTACGGACTGCTTATTATCTTTTTAGATGTTTCAGTGGCACCTTGTATCAGATAGTCGTAGTCTGCGTCTACGCAGGCTACCATATCTTCACCTACTTTGCCATATAACAGACTCATGAGTACCGACCGTTTGCCGCGTTCAAGCGTTTTGTGCGACGGCAGCATGACCTCGAAATACCGGCTGTCGTCCTCATAGTCAGCTAGAAGGGTGCGCCAGAACAGCACGTCGTCATAGCTCTCTACGTATGCCACGATGCGCCGTCTTGCCTTTTTCGATTTTAGTCTGTTGGCCGCCCCGAAGTATTCAGATGTTATATTGTCACGCAGGCGTTTGGTCATATATGGTCGTGTTTCTCGTTAATGGTGACGTTTTTCAGTATTATTTAGTGTTATGTCTGCTGTCGGTCAGGTTCATTCGTTGTCCGTGATGTCGCTGACTTCGGTTATTTTATCAATCCATCCGTTCATGACTACTGCCGGCGAGTGGGTTGTCAGTATTATCTGCACGTTCTCGTTGAGTTCGAGTATAAGGTCAATCAGGCGTTTCTGCCATTCGATATGCAGGCTTACTTCCGGCTCATCCATGAATAGTACGTAGGGCAGATTGTCCTCGATAAGCACAGTCAGCAGTATGGCGAGCATCTGTTTCTCACCGCTTGAGAGCTGGTAAGGGTACAGTGTCTCGCCGATTTGTGAGAATCTGATTTCGTTTTCAGTCCTTATTATCTTCTTGCCTGTGTCTGAAAAGAGGTCGTCTATCAGGTCCTGAAACTTCTTCTTGGGCTCTGATATGGCCTGAGCCTTGGCGGCTGCGTCGGGAGCGCCGCTTTGCAGTACTGATATTATGCGGTTGCCGATGTTCACCTGATAGTCAAGATATTTGCGCTGCAGCTTGAACAGTTGCCAGTCAAGCTCGGTTACGAGGTTTGCTCCGACTTCGTTCAGAATGTCGGCATTTATAAGCGGACGGTCAAACGAGCGGATAATGTCATAACGTATGTGTGTGGCGTCGGCCGGAAATACGTTGATGTGTACGCCTTTCATCACATGGTTGACAATGTCGCCGGTCTTGCCTACACTCTTGACGACTTTGTTCAGTATGGTACTCTTGCCTACACCGTTGATGCCGCTAAGGATATTCACCTTGCGCTCAAGCTCCCATACAACGTGGCGGCGACCGCTCCACAGCGAGTCAATCTCAATCTTCTCTATGTAATCGGCGTATTTTTGCATAATATTAAATTTATCCTTACTTATCAAAGGCAAATATAACCATTTATTTTAAAAATGTGTAACTTTGCACCCGAAATTGCTTAAAAAGTCGAAAACAAATTCTAACAGAAAGATTTTCAGGATATTAATATAGCTTAATTAAACATATTTCGTTATTATGCAGAATGACAATCAGATGAAACAGACGCCCCAGACAAAAATGAGGAAAGGAGGGGCTTCACGTCCGTTAATAGCACACTTGTGCTTGTTTTGCGCCTGCGCGTTCTGGGGCTTGATGGCTCCTTTAGGCAAAGATGCCATGACTCACGGCTTTACAGGTATCGACATGGTTACGTTCCGTGTTCTCGGAGGTGCCGTATTGTTTTGGATTACTTCTCTGTTCATGCCTAAAGAGCATGTGCCTAAGAAAGATTTGCTAATGCTGATAGGCGCGGCAGTTTTCGGACTTGTTACCAACCAGTGCTGCTATACCATCGGATTGAGCATAACTTCGCCTATAAATTCGAGCATAGTTACGACCTCAATGCCTATTTTTGCAATGATTCTGGCATTTCTTATACTTAAAGAGCCTATTACGGCGAAGAAAGTTGGCGGTGTGCTCATTGGTTGTGCCGGTGCTGTGATACTGATTGTTACAAGTGCGGCGTCTGCTAATTCAAAGGTCGGCGATATCCGCGGCGACCTCTTATGCTTAGGTGCGCAGTTCTCGTTTGCGCTCTATCTTGCTCTGTTCAGTCCGCTTGTACGCCGTTACTCGGTTATAACTATCAATAAGTGGATGTTCACTTACGCTACAATTATGATTCTGCCGTTCACCTTCGGTCATGTTTCTTCAATCGATTATGCCTCGGTTCCTGTAAGCTCATGGCTTGAGACAGGCTTCGTTGTAGTGTTCGGTACATATATAAGTTACATCCTTATGATGATAGGTCAGCACACGCTGCGTCCTACCGTGGTAAGTATCTACAACTATGTGCAGCCTATGGTTTCTGTAACTGTCAGTGTGCTTACAGGTCTTGGAGTGTTCAAGCTGTCTCAGGGAGCGGCTGTCATACTTGTATTCCTCGGCGTATGGATGGTTACCAAGTCAAAGTCGCGTAGGGATATTGAGGCAGAGAAGGCCTCTAAAGAAGCCGAATAAGCCGGCCATGCAGCTGATGTTGTCATGCCGTTGATGCTGATTTGCATTTTATAATAATACATTTCATCACATGACATGATGCTTATTAAGAACTTTCAGGCGGACAGTTACGTACCTGTCTGATATTCAGTATATTACAAAAGGGCACCTTTCGCAATGCGAAAGGTGCCCTTTTAACTTGTAAAACATGGCCTTTTATAAAGTAAAAGGTAGCCTTTCACAAAATCGTGAGGCTACCTTTCGTTTTGTATGGATAAATATAGACCTGTTAAACGGTCTTGTTCTTGTTGCCGGTTAATATCCGTTCAGCCGTTATGGTGTGTTTTTATTCGTCCCAGTTGTCTGTGCGGAATGAGCTTACAGGAAGTCCGTCGCAGTAAAGGTCGCCGTCAACCCAGTCTTTGAAGGCATAGCGCACGGCTACAGGATTCTTCACCGAGTCGCTCTTCACGTATACTTTGCTGCGCTCTATCCATGCTTTTGCCGGATGGAACACGCGGTCTTCACCTGCAACCTCAAACAGGTCGCTCTTCAGTCCGTTACGGCCGTAAACCCACATGTCGGCACGGTTGAAGCGTACCACAGCCGTATCGTTCTGGAATGTAACGTCGCGGAAGTAAGGACTCTCTGCCGTTATGCCTTTGATGCCGTAGGTCTTGTTCAGTGCGAGCAGAGCAAGACGAAGTCCGGCGAGATTCTTCTTGCGTGGATGGATGCCGTACTCAAGTCCGGCGTCAAGCAGAACGGCCATGCCGCAGTTCTTGTTCATAAGCTCGGCTTTCGACTGCTGTTCGCGCAGCAGGGCACTGTTCACTGTGTAGTTTATTATCTTATAGTCGTAAGGAGCTATCTGGCAGAAGTAGAAGGGGAAGTCGCCCTGTCCCCATTCAGCGCGCCATCCGCTTATCATTGCTGTCATCATGTCGGCATAGGTTTTGTAGCGCGGCACGTTGTCTTCGCCCTGATACCATATAGCTCCGCGTATTGTCATGCCGATAAGCGGATGAAGCATGCCGTTGTAGAGTACTGTCGGCGTGCGGTTTTTCGACTTTATGTCGTCTTGTGTGGCAGGTATCTTGGCGTCAGGAAATGCTTTCAGCCAGTCGGCTTTCATCCATGCCTCGCATGCTGAGCCGCCCCATGATGCCACGACAAGGCCCACCGGCACTCCGAGCATGCGGCGCAGCTCGCGGCCGAAGTAGTAGGCCGTTGCGCTGAATTCACGTACTGACTCTGGCGTTGCCTCGCTCCATTTACCGCTTACAGTGTCGACAGGGTTCAGTTTGCTGTTGCGTTTTACGGTGAACAGGCGCAGCTGGCTGTCAGTGCTGTGCAGAATGTCCTCAACAGCACCCTCAACGGGCTGGTTTTTGAAGCCTTTCATCGGCATTTCCATGTTGCTCTGACCTGAGCAAAGCCACAGTTCGCCTATCAGAATATTGTCGAGTACGGTCTTTTCGCTGTCTGTCAGTGTTATTCTGTATGGTCCTCCGGCCTTCGGTGTCTGCACGGAAGTCTTCCATTTGCCGTCCTTTCCGGCTTTCACTTTATATGTCTTGTTGTCCCATGAAGTTGTAATCTTGACCGTTGCTGATGCGTCAGCTGTGCCCCATAGGTTGGCTTGAGTCTCACGCTGCATGACCATTCCGTCGGAAAACATCTTTGGCAGCGTGACTTTTGCGCTGGCATAGGTTGCTGCCAGCAGCGCTGAGAATAAGAATATCAGTTTTTTCATTTATCTGTTTTTTTTAATATTCGTTCGTTATAGTTACAGGGCCCAGCAGTCCGGCAGGCAGCAGTTCCTTGCTTGCACGGCGGTATTTGCCGTTTGTCCATATTCCTTTAAATGGCGGATTGCCTGCGTCGTTGCCCTGAAGTGCGTTTGCCCAGGTGTTCACGACGGTTATTTTCAGCTTGTTTGTACCGTGCTTTACCGCTTTTGTTATGTCCACCGCAAACGGTGTAGTCCATGCCGTTCCGCACTTCTTGCCATTCACGTAGACGGTTGCTATGTTTGCCACTGTGCCAAGATTGAGCATTATTGTTCCGTTCTTTGGCTTTTTGCTCAGGCGGAATGTGGTCTGGTATGTCGCGTGACCTGAGTAATATTTCACTTCGTTGTCGTCAGACTTGCTCCAGTCTATGAGCTTACTGCCGGTCAGTTTTCTGCCTGTTTCCTCAAAGCTGATGTTCCATTTGTTCTTGTCGAGTGCCAGCAGGGTGGTGCTTTGTGTCGGCATTGAGTTCAGTTTGTATGGTACGGCTTCGTCAGACATTATGAAGAACACCGAACCTCCTGCCTGAAGGGTTACGTTTTCAGCAGCATTGTAGACTTTTCCTGTTACTGCATCGGCAAGATATTTATGTGTTCTTTCCGCTCTGAATGTAGGTTTGAATGTAACAGTTTTGCCTGTCTGGTTGCTTAGGAAGTATATGTCAGCGTCTTCGGCGGTGCGGTGGGTGAAGCCGATACCTTCTGGAAGGTCTGCATCACGCTTGATTCCGATGCGTGACAGGTCAGCTTCTTTCCATAGTTCACGTATTACCGGCACGCCCCATTTACCTATTGAGTCGATTGTCTGCCAGCAGTTTATGATGCGTTCTGGGTTCATCTTTCTCGCCTGCGGTATTACCAGAGCTGCATATTCCATGCCGTCATGAGTGATTAGTCTGCCGTTCTTTACATGCGATTTGCCGAGGACATCGTGGTTGAACGAGTCGTAGTGATAGCCGCGCAGAGGGTTAATCCATTGTTCGGCTTTGGTCATATTGGCAGTGTGAGTTACTCCGACAGGACTTACTTCGAGCGGTTGGCCTTCGTTGGCAAGGCGTTTGCGCTCGCGTTCTTTTGTCTGTTCGCTGTAAAGTCCGGGCAGAGATGTTATAAGACGTTCGGGCAGTATTGAGCGTCTTGGTGTCTCGTCGCCTGTATAGACAGCCAGGTCAATGACAGGTTTGCCGTATTGCAGCAGCGCCTGGCAGCGTGATGCGTAGCCGGTGAATGCCGGCATCTCTCTCCACCACGTGTTGTCACGCTGGAAGAATGTGCCAATTCCGTCAAGAGTCATGCCCGGCCGGCGGTCAGTCCAGGGGTTGTGAGTGTTCACATGGTACACAATCGCGTTAATTCCAGTGCAGTAATTACGGTCGAGCAGCGGTTTCAGCATTGCGAAGTCTTCGTCCCATGTGCCGCGTATCTCGGTGAATCCTTCTGCCTGTATGATGTTCTTGCCGTATATGTGGGCTCCGCTTACAGCGTCGAGCATGTCGTTAAGCTTGTCGTGCGTCGGACTGTTAAGCCAGAATTCGCCCATAGGATAGTCGGTATGTTGGTAGTGTAGGAGTCCGTCGCTTACCATAGTAGGTGCTACACATTCGGCAGAGAACTTGCAGCCGTATTCCTTTCCGAGGGTTGCAACTTCGTCAAAGAAGATGTCGTTGATAAGTTCCGCGATTGTCTGGCGGATGTCGCGTAGCACTTTCTCTGATTCTTCAGAAGTACCGATTGGCACGCCTGCGTATAGCGGAAGCCACGGCGTAAGGTCGTATCCGCGGCGTCGTCTGAATTCATCTGTAAAGTTTTTGCTCCAGTTCTGACTGCCGCATTCCCAGCTGTCAACGTGGATTCTGGTCAGTACTTTCTCTGCTAGTTCTTTCGGAACATGGTTATATATCTTTGCAAACCAGTTGTCAAACTGCTTCTTGATTGCTTCGCGTGAGAATTTGTCACACTCAAGTCCGCGTCCACCTCCACCTGTTGCGTTAACGTGTCCTGTCGAAGTATGTCCTATGCGGAGTATGTGCCAGCGTCCTTTTGGCAGATTGATAAAGAACGGTTTGTCCAGAAAATCAGATGAAAGCAGCTTGCCGGTAAGATTGATAATCTTGTCTTTGGGTACACATTCGTTGTCTGCAACGGGGAAATATTCCGATACACGCCATACCTTTCCAGATTTTCCTTCATATCCGTCTATCTTAGGTTCAGAACTTAGAACGATGTTTGCAATCTTCAGATTGGGCTTCCATTTTGCCGCATCCATGTCTTCCGAACCGGGATCGCTGCCTTCTGGAGTCCAGTGAAACTTGAAGTAACGTGCTGTTGTTGTCGGTATTGCGTATGTTGCGTAGGCGTCTGTGTTCTGCCATCCTTGTCTTGCAGGGCTTATTTCTCTGACAAAATGATAGTCCTTGCCGTCGTCAGATGCGTAGACTTTGAATCTGTGAGCCTGATAGTTGTTGCCTCCAGTGATTATTTCAACGCTTCGCATGGTATAAGGTTCGTCGTATGACATTATAATATCGCACGGCTCTGAAGAGCGGAACGGGAATTCAACTGAGGCTGTCGGCTTCCTGTTGTCAGTGTATTCGGCAGGATAGGCGAATGTTGTTATGTCTTCATAGTAACCTTCTTTGTGTTCAGGACGAGGCAGTGTGATTTCCTGTTTGCCGCCTTCAACTATTGTGTCAGACCATACAATGCGCTGCATAGACTCTTCTGGAGTTATCCACGGGCCGCCTCCAAGAGCGAAACCGTCACAGAAGTGTATGCCCATTTCGAGTCCAAGTTCGTTGGCTGTGTTGAACACTGTGTCTATGCGTTTCCACCATTCGGGCGACAACTGACGGCTTGTTCCTTTATATTGTGCCCCGTCGCTGACGTCTTTTATAGGCATTAAGTAGAATCCTTTGATGCTTGCATCGTGCATGGCTTGTAGATCTAAGCGTATTCCTTCGTCTGTAACGCAGCCGTACATCCAATACCAAAAGGTCCATGGAGCGGCTTCCTCAGGTGGTGACATGAAACGCTTGTACCATTCAGGAGCTTTGTCCTGAATGGTATTCTGCGCTGTTGCCGGCGCTATTGTGGCGCAAGCCAGTATTATGGAAAGTATTTTTTTCATGGTTATTCAAAGTGTAGTGTTACTTCTCCGACGTAATTTTCACGTGCCCATACTGGTTGGGCAGACGGTCCGTTGAGGTCGGTTGTGTTCACCTTATTACGTACGGCAGGTATTACCTGCATCATACTGATTCCTGTTTCAGGCAAAGTGTAGAGCAGTTGGTCACGGCCGTCGCGTGGCTGGTAAACTCCTACATATTCCTTATCGGTTCCAGGTTGCAGTGTTATTGTGCCGGTCTTGGTCTTGAGTTTCATCCACTGCACTCCTGCAAAGTAACCCTTGAACTCCGGATAAGTGAAACTTTCTCCTGGAATTGGGTCGTTGTAATCGTTGCTCCATATTCCTAACTGCGGTCCGTGTACTCTGTTCTTCCATACTCTGTAAGGACCATGGCCAAGCCATTGTTTGCTTTCAACTTCAGATTCAGGTAAGTCGAACTTCACTCCCATAAGATCTACAACGCCGTTGAAATTGTATGAATATACAAGACGTGCTCCTCCGTCGGGTGCAATGTGCCATTCTGCTTTCTGAAGAGAGCCGAGAGCATATTCGGCTGTTACGATAAGAGTGTCGTTCAAGCCGTCCTTGCTTGTAAGACTGACGAACTTACCCTGGTCCGTGTACTCTGTGTATGTGGTCTTTTTCTTCTCAGCTTCAGGGTCATCGTGATTATAGAACTGGTCAAACGACCTGTCAGAACGGCGATAAGCGAAGAATTTTGGACCTCCGTTGAATTTGTAATCGCCTTTATTAGTGGTTACGCTTGCGAGTGTTCCGTCTGTTGCAGAGAATGTATAAGTAACGTTTCCTGCTTTTACTTGGTTGTTGCTGAATACCGGGCGTGTGCCTCCTGTCTTTCCTTTATATATATTATCGGCATCTTTCAGCTTGAAAACCCAAGTGAAGATTTCCTTTCCGTACTGGTCGATTGCCTTTATGCTGAGTGCATCTGCATCTGTCGGAGCAGCCGGTATTTGTATAGTACCTTTAGAGTCGGGCGCAATGTCGGCTCCGTTTACGGTTCCGTTCTTTACCGTCTTTGTGTCAGCGCCGGTGTATTTAACGTATGAATAGTCGAACTTGCACTTGTTCAGGGAGAGGAAATTGTAGCGGTTCTCAACGTTGAGGGTACCGTTGAACTTTTCCGGCATTGATATCTGAACGGGGCTCCATATTTGTTTTACGGTGTAATAGCTGCCTTCCTTCTCGTGGTGCGGACCTACTATGCCGTCGGCTCCGTAGTTGCCTACGTTGTCGATCATGTTGTTAAGGTCTGTGCGTACAACGCCTTCATCGGCATAAGCCCAGATGAATCCGCCTGCGCAGCGCGGCCATGAGCGCATGAGTTCCCAATAGTCATACAGTCCGGCACCGGCTCCGCCGTCGTAAAGGGCGTGCAGGAATTCGGTCGGCATGAATATTTCGGGCTTGCGCATGTATTCTTCGCTCTCGCCGTAGGAGCGGTAGTGCATGGTCTCGTATCCTCCGAAGTTGCCTTGCGGATGGAGTACAGGGCGTTTCTGGATGTCCCATTTGTGGAATTCACAGTCAAGTTCCGTGTTCCAACCCTTCTCGTTTCCGTTGCTCCACCATATCACACAAGGATGGTTGACGTCGCGTGTAACCATTTCCTTGATGAGCTTCTGTCCGTTGATAGTTTCGTGGTGGCCGTGCCAACCGCTAAGCTCGCTCATCACATACAGTCCGAGACTGTCGCAAGCGTCATAGAAATCTGGGTCTGCCGGATAGTGCGACAGGCGCACTGCGTTCATGTTCATGCTCTTGATAAGCTCCACGTCGGCTATGTTGAGCTGTTTGTTGAGCGTGCGTCCTGTCTCCGGCCAGAAGCTGTGGCGGTTGACTCCGCGGATGTTTACCTTCTTGCCGTTGATGTAGAGGCCGTCTCCGGCGCGCGTTTCGATTGTCCTGAAGCCGAACTTGTCCTTCTCAATGTGGAGCGTTTTGCCGTTTGCGTCGATCAGAGCGAAAGCTACCTGGTAGCGGTTTGGCGTTTCGGCAGTCCACAATTTGGGGTTGTTCACCTTGAAAGACACGTCGGCATGGTCGCTGCCCGTCCTCACGTTGGTGGTGTTTTCGGCAATTTTCTTGCCACTCATGTCGCTGATTGTGGTGCGCACCTTTGCTCCTTCGAGCGTATGGTTGAGCAGAACGAACGCGTTGAACGTACCGTCAGCCCTGGCGTCCAAAGCCGTGCGCTCGATGTTTATTGCCGGTTTGCACACAATGAACACAGGGCGGAAGATGCCGCCGAAGTTCCAATAGTCGGCACGGCGCTCGGCAAGGTTGACGCCCTTGTTGGTGCTTTCCTTGCTGACTGTTACCTCAAGCAGGTTTTTCTTGTCGCCGAAGAACACGCGGTCGGTTACGTCATAGGTGAAGCGGTAGAACGCTCCCTGGTGCAGAGAACCGGCCTTGCGCTTGTTGATCATAACCTCGGTGTCGGTCATCGAGCCCTCAAACACGAGGTCGATGTGGTGGTTGGCCCACTCGGCAGGCAGCGTGAACTCATACTTGTACATGCCTTTCTCGTCTGCAATGCCGTCTGGGAACGGTTTGCCGTAAAACTTCATGCCGTACTGGTAAGTGCCGAAGCCCTGAAGTTCCCAGCACGACGGTACGCCGATTTTTGTCCACTTGCCTGAGTTGTTGCCTCCGGTGCAATAGAAATCCCATTGCACCATGTCGTCGCTTCCTTGTCCGCTGAGGTACTGGCGCTGCGTGTAGACGCTGCCCTGGGCGTACGCTCCGGTCACGGCAGAAGCGAGAAACAAAGTTGAAATCAATAATTTTCTCATATATTTATGTATTTATTAGTTCGGTGGATATTGTTTTGCGGTGTGGCGGAACGCCATTCTCGCGTCCGCTTTACTTCCCAATCCGGGTAAATCTTACATGCAGTTCGTACGGCTTTTGTGCTATGCTGTATTTTGTCAGCACGCCCGGACCGCAGCTGCTGTTGCCGAGTCCCATTACTGCTGTGTCTATGTTGAGATACGTATTGTTCTCTTTTACAAGGTCGCAGTCGTGTGTTATGGTTGACAGTTGTTTGACTGAATAGGGCAGGGCAGAAAACGAGAACGGTCTGCCTCCTTCTGCTGTAACGGTCCATCCGCGGCCTTTATTGTCTGTGATTGTCAGTTCTGCGGTCTGCTCATGGTTGCCTGAATCCTGCGGACGGGCGTAGTGAACATATTGTTTGTCTACTGTACTGTTCCAACGGCCTATCCATGCAGCCTCCAGACGGTCGGGATACGTGTCCTGAATGCCCATTCCATACCAGCTGAGCTGCTGCATTGTGCCGGGCAGGACGAAGGTGTTGCCGATGCAAGGCATGGGCGGCAGTGAGCCTTCTGGGGTGTAGGTAGCGTGGAAGTCTACCGAGCCTTCGGCGTCCATCGTATATTTATAGTCGGCGCGAATGCTTCCGTTGAGGTATTTGCTTACGGTTGAAACGGTTACGGTTACAGTGCCGTCAGAGTTTGTTACAGACTCAATCGGTTTAACGACAGATATTTCTGCAGAGTCAAGACGGTTGTTCTTCCAGTCTTTTGCAATCCAGTTGCCGAAGCCTTTATCGTTGTCTGTCGGTGCGCGGAAGAAGTGAGGACTTACCATGCTGAACCATTTTTCAGCCTCTTCCTTATCAGCCTGTTTGCCTGTTTTCAGTTTCTTGGCCTTGAACGCAGTAGCAAGACGGTCGTTTACGGCAAACTGTTCGTTGCAGACTTCGTATCCGGCTTTTGCCCAGCTTTGGTCGTTTTTAAGGCGTACACTGATATTCAGGCGCACATCCTTGTCGCTGTCATACTTTAGCGCAGGCAGTGTGAAGTCTTTAAGCTCGCCTTTCTTGGTTACTTTGCCGTTCTCCGTCAAGTTCCATGAGAATGTATAATTATTCAGGTCGGCGTGTTCGTCACGCATGATGACGTTCACCTTATTTCCGTCGAGAGTCAGTTTTATCGGTGCATAGACAGCCTTTACCTCATAATATTTAGGCGTAGGTTCACAGGTTGAGGTAACAATACCTTTTATGCAGAACGCTCCGAGGTTGGGCGCATCGCCGAAGTCGCCTCCGTAAGCTACCATAGTCTTGCCGTCTTCACGCTTCTTGAATATGCCTTCATCCGCCCATTCCCAGATGAAACCTCCCAGCATACGCGGGTTGCTGTATATTTCATCCCAGTATTCCTTGAAGTTTCCGAGGGCATTACCCATCGCATGGGCATATTCACTGGTAAGTACGGGGCGGTTGTCGTTAGTCTTCTGCGCTATCGACAGCAGTCTTTCCCAGCGTGCGTTCTCAGGACGTTCCATGTTGTTGTCCTTGACTCCCGGATTAAGATATTCTTCCTGAACACGCGGGTAGAAACGGCTTATCACGTCGACCGTGGCCGGGTCTTTGCTGTCAGGCCCCTGTGCGCCTTCGTAGTGGATAAATCTTGTCGGGTCGTATTCCTTAACCCATGCTCCTGTTGCGGCGAAGTTAGGTCCCCAGCCAGACTCGTTGCCGAGCGACCAGAACACTACGCAGGGATGGTTGCGGTCGCGTATAACGACGCGCTGTGTCCTGTCCATGAAGGCAGCTGCCCATGTTGGGTCGCTCGCCAGCTGGCCGCGCAGTCCGTGTTCCTCTATGTCTGCCTCGTCCATTACGTATATTCCGTACTTGTCGCAAAGCTCATACCAGCGCGGATCGTTAGGGTAGTGGCAGGTGCGCACGGCGTTGATGTTGCACTGTTTAAGTAGTCTTATCTCTTTTTCCATGCGTTCATCGGTCATCACCTTGCCCGATATCGGGTCCATTTCGTGGCGGTTTACTCCACGGAAGCGTGTAGGCACGCCGTTTACGAGGAAACGTCCGTCTTTTATTTCAAGGCGGCGGAAGCCTATTTTTGTCTCAACACGTTCTATCGTATTGCCTTTGTCATCAACCAGTGCCAGCCTGAGTGTGTACAGATTAGGCGTTTCAGCCGTCCATTTCAACGGATTCTTTACTCTTGCGCTCAGCCATCCGTAGGGTGCGTATCCGCGCTGCGGATTGCGCTGGTTCATGATTTTGCCCTTGTGATCGAGGTTTAGCATTGGCACGGCGTCTTGTTTCAGAGTGCTGTCGAGCACTGCTTTTCCTTCGGCATCGTATAGCTGTGCCTCAATGTGGTAACCTTCGCCGCGCTGTCCGTCGACAACAGCCAGTTCGGGATGGATAACGAGTGTGGCGTCGCGGTAGTCATTGTCAAGCAGCGTGCGCACGCCGAAGTCACGTATGCGTATCTTCGGTGTGGCATAGAGATATATGCTGCGGTGTATTCCTGCAAGTCGCCACATGTCCTGGTCTTCAAGATAACTGCCGTCAGAATACTTCAATACTTTCAGCGCAATGGTGTTGCTGCCGTTCTCGAGATATGGCGTCAGTCTGAACTCGGCAGGTTCCATGCTGCCTTCCGAATAGCCGACCTTTTGTCCGTTGACGTAAACGTAAAATGCGCTTGCCACCGAACCGAAGTGGATGTAGACTTCCTTACCGTTCCATCCGGCAGGCACCGTGAACGTGCGGCGGTAGCAGCCGGTAGGGTTGCGCTCAATAAAAGCAGTGTATTTGCGCTTCGGCTCTTTCATCACAAACGGCGGGTCAATCTTGAAAGTGTAGCCCGAACTGCTGTATATGGGCGTGCCGTAGCCGTTGACTTCCCAGTCGCCGGGCACTTGAAAGGTTGTCCAGCTCGTGTCGTCAAAGTCTTTTTTATAAAAATCTTCAGGCTGTTCGTCAGGTGTTTTTGTCCAGTTGAACTTCCACATACCGTCGAGCGACATCTGCATGTCGCCCGGTGTTTCGGCGTAAGGTACGAATGAAGCCCGTGCCGGTTCGCGGTTTATTGACAGAACGTATTGGTTTTCCCAGTCGTGCTGTTGTGCGTCAGCCGTTATAGAGCATACAGCCAGTGCGGCTGTCAGTATGAAGTGTTTCATCCTTATTTTCTTTTAGTAATGTTTCAAGCCAAG
Organism: uncultured Prevotella sp.; assembly: GCA_902491375.1. Lineage (GTDB taxonomy): Bacteria > Bacteroidota > Bacteroidia > Bacteroidales > Bacteroidaceae > Prevotella. The sequence goes on along the minus strand of CABUHE010000004.1, from coordinate 61,810 downwards.
GTTAATGTCGTGCCGTGTTTCAGGCTGTGTTTTAAAAGGTACTCTTTCACATTGCAAAAGATGGTCTTTTATACGCTGAAAGGTGGTCTTTTGCACGATAAAAGACCGCCTTTTGCAATGCGTTGAATATCAGAGGTTTACTCAATGGTTAGTTTGTCGAAGAGCATCTTGTCTATGCCCTCGCCGCTGAGTGTCACTATATAGTTGCCCGCATTTATCTGCGTGCCTGTCGTTATGCTCGTGTTTCGTCTTTTTGATTTCTTTTCTGGAGTCTGCACGAATGTTATGTCGTCTTCTTTGTAGACCACCCCGTTGAGGTCGGTAATCTTTACATGGAGAGTCCTTTCAGCCTCAGGGTTGTAGTAGCGGAAGCGTATTGCGTAGACGCTTGCCACTCCTACGTTGAAGTTCCATGTCATTGCGCCGTCCTTTATCATACCGTCAACGCTGATGCCGCTTGTGCTGCGAGGAGGCAACAGACTGTCGGGCATCTGTACGAGTATGTCTTTATCGAATCCGCGCCACAGGCTGTCGTTCTCTATTACAGGATAGTCGGCAGCTGCGTTCGGATCCTTCGACGCTATTGCTATTGCCGAGATTATGGCTTGTCCGGCATTGACTTTCGGGAAGTCAATCTTTATCCTTTCGCCGTCAGTGTGTACGTTTAATACACGTTTGTAAGGATGAGCGTAGCGTGCCTGTGCCCATACGTCGAGGTCTTTTATGTAAGTGCTGTCGTTGACTGCCACGTCAAACAGGCGCAGACCTTCATAGTCGGTTGTCTCGCTTGCCCCAGGGCCATACCACGGCTCTATAAAGTAAAGCTCAACACGGTAGTCGCCCGGACGCACGGGGAATGAGTATGAAAGTTCGTGACGGCCGAAGCGCGATGTGCGGAACAGTGGTGATACAGGCAGCAGAGAATTGGACGTCTGGCTGGCCTGATACGGGCTGACATCTTTGGGGAATCTGTTGCCCCATGAGCGTGACCATTTCGTGTTGTCCTGTGTCCACTCCGTAGCGAATATGTCGGTGTATGTATCGCCTCCGCAGTTGATGTTGTACAGATAATAGTAGCCTTCTGCAGGTTTCAGTATCTGCTCGTTCCATGTGCGGAATGACGGCATTGCCAGTGTGTCGGCGGCTACGGGCTTGCCGTTGCGGTAGGCAGTTGCGATGAGCAGGTCTCCTTTCAGCTCAATGTTGCGCCATTTGTAGAGAGATGTGTTAGGGTCGCCGGTCTTCTGCTCTTTCCACCATCCGCATTGCAGGGCTACTGAGTCGCAGTTGCTGTAAACGCGTATCTCGTCAGATATATTCACAAGCGATGAGTCTACAACGTTGTTTTCCTCATTCTTCTGTTTCTGTATGTATTTCTCGACGTCAAACGGTACGATGTAGACCATCGGCTCTTTGTCGGGCGAAATGTAGTGCGACTTGTACATGTAGAGCGCGTCCGTAGGCTGCTCCCATGCCGTGAAGATGCCTTTATGGTTGAAAGGCCCTACTTTGTCTATGCGTCTTAGTCCTTCGTCAGGCTGACGGCGTCCGGGGTTGTCGTGGCTTTGCAGAATCCATTGGAACTGTCCGCATACGCTGTCTTTCACGCTTTCAGCGAGCTGCACTTTGCGTTCGAGAATGTCGCAGAATTTCTCTTCTGTATATCTTTCGCCTGTATGGTTGCCCACGGTGCGCCATGCTCCGTATTCGCCGTTGAGCAGCTGGTCGGTGTCTTTCAGTTCGTTGGCATAGTTTTCAAGTTTTCCGCCATACGTTCCGCTCCAGTTCTGCACTACGTTCCAGTCTGTTCCGTCACCGCCGTTGCATGTTGTTACAAGGCGCATTGTGGCGCACATCGGGTCCATTTCCTTTATAATGTCGGTACACTCTTGGGCAAACTCAGTCGGGAGTGTGCTTTCGTTTTGCAGTCCCCACATTATTATTGACGGTGAGTTGCGGCGTTCCTTTACCCATTGTCTTAGATGTCGCTTGAAACTTTCACGGAATTGGGGCGTGTCATACCATATATGGGCAGAGAACTGCGGCCACCAGAGTATGCCTTCCTTGTCGAGAAGGTCTTTGTATCGCAGGTTGTGGGGCTGGTGAGCGTCACGGAAAGCATTGAATCCGGCGTCTTTCACTTCTTTTATACGGGCGTCAATCTGTTCGTCAGAGAATGCGTGGCTCTGTCCGAACTCGTGCTCGTATTCACATACTCCGTTAATGAACACAGGCTTGCCGTTAAGATAGAAGCGTTGGTCGCCATCCTTTCTGTTGAGCGGCCAGCTTGATGTACGCACACCGAACGGTGTGGCCAGGTCGTCAGTGGCTTTGCCTGAGCGTTTCAGTATGGAGTTAAGCGTGTACAGATAAGGGTCGTCGGTGCTCCATCTGTGTGCGTCTTTTATATCAGTTGCCTGTCTTAGGGTCTTGGTTTCGCCTGCTTCCAGTGTGATGTTTTCAGTCAGTCGGATTATCTGTTTTCCGCTTTTGTCGCATATTTTGCTGATTACGCTGATTGTGTCGGGCGTCTGTCCATAGTTCTTTATCTCTGTTTCAATAAACAGACTGTCAGCGGCTGCGTTGTTCCAGATGTGAGTTCCGAACGGCTCTATTCTTGTTCTGTCGGTTACTTCGAGAACTACCGGACGGTAGATGCCGAACGGCTGTGAGCCTTCACTGAATCCCCATTCAGAGCTGCAACCGCCACATACCCACGGCATGTCGGTAATTCCCTTGGGGTGTGATACCCTTACTTCAAGCTCGTTTTCGCCTCCTTTGCGGACGCTGTTGGTTATGTCGACGGTCTTGGTAGTTCGTCCGATGTCGTACCGACCGAGGCGCTTGCCGTTCAGGAATACTTCCGCATAGGTTCCTACACCTTCAAAGCGGATGAAATATTGCTTGCCGGCCATGTTGGGCACGGTGAATTTCTTTTTGAATACGGCCCGTCCGTGCAGGTTCCCGTGCATTTTCTGCAAGGCTCCGTAGTAGTCGTCAAGGTTGAAGGGTATGTCCTTAATAAATGTTTTGCGGTCGAATGTTATTTCCCATTTATCGTTCAGCGATGCAATGAAGCGTTTGCCGGTGGAGTTTGGGCGTGGAAAGTTAACCTCACTTTTGCCCATCGGCTGGCTTGTTGCTACTGCAATGCCTCGCTGTTCGTTGTTGTTTACAGCGCAATAGAAGTGGTAAACGACTCCGTTATGGTATATTACGCAGCTCTTATGGGCGAACATCTCGTCATAAGGCTTTGACGGATAAATGAGGTCTTCGCCCTGCCAGTCGGTCCAATGTATCATGTCGTAGCTGGCTGCAAAGGTGTTGAATGCGTTGTATTCGCGTGTAGGGTTGAACGCAGAGAAATAGAACATTATGTAGAGTTTTCCCATCTTGACTATTTGTGCGTCGCCTGTTATTGTGCCGTCGCTGTCGTGTGCGAAGATAGGATTGTCCTTATAGCGTCGCCATTTTCTCATATCGTTTGAGAATGCGATGCCGATGCGTTCGCCTTTTGGATGTGTCTCGTCTTTTCCTCCGGCGTTATAGAACATCATAAACTGGTAGCCGAACTTCTCTTTATCTACCATGTAGACCGTACTTTTATACTGAGTCAGCTGTTCCCACCATTGTGCGTTCTTGTCGTTGTACGACAGAATAGGTTTCTTGTAGGTTTCCCACAGGTGAGCTTTGGTTACATCTCCTTCTGTCGAAGCAAGTCCGATACTCAACGGTGAGTTTACTGCCTCATAGCCAGTGCCGGCTCCGCCGATGTAAGTCATCCAATAACGGTCCTTATACTTTTGGATGTTGTAGCTGCCGCCCCATTCATAATCGATAAGAGCAGGGAAACCGCCACGCTGGTTCATGTCCCAGCCTTCTTTACTGAAGGCCAGGATTCGTCCCAGTTTTTCCCAATGGAGAAGGTCTTGACTTTTTGCGAGCCAAGTCTCATAGCCGCGTCCGTTAGTGCCGTTTGAACCGTTGTAGCACACGTAAGTCATGTACCATGTGTCGCCTTCGCGGAACACCGTGGGGCAGTCAAACTTCATACTGTTGCTCTCAGGAGCGACAACAAGACCGTATTTGTATGGAGTTCTTACTTTTTCATATACCCTGCGCATCTCATTCTGGCTGACTACTGTCGGTACAGCAGCCTTTGCCTGGGCACGCCGGTTGCGTCTGCTTTGTGCCTGTGTGTCAGCAGATATAAGCAGAAGCAATATGAATATGATGTTCTTTATCATTTTCTTTCTTTATTTCATGAACAACCAGTCAACTTCGTTGCTTAGTCCATTGAGTCTGGCATCCCTTATTTTCAGGTTCGAGTCGGTAAATCCGGCAACCATGATTATGCCTTTGGGCAGACGTATTATGTGGTGACCTGGCTTCAGATGATAGGCATGGATGTTTACAATCGGCATGTTTGACATGCTTATTGCGTTGCTGATTACTGGCTCAGCCTGTCCGAACTCGTTGCCTGTTGCATCTGTCTCAAGTTTCGGAGGACTAGCAAATTTGTTCTGATCATCTATGAAGAAGCCTACAAGCATCTTCACAGGCTTGTCTGTTTCGAATTCAACAGTGCCGCCGACAATACGTGTTGTGTCGCGGTTAAGCACCAATGCTTCAAGTCCTTCGAGTTCAGGTGCAAGCGAGTCGATAGCTTCATCGCGGTTCTCAAACAGTTTTGCGCCTTTCGCAAGTTTAACTCTCTTGTAGTTGCTGATAAGCTTTACCTTTGCGTTTTTGGCTTTTACGAGTTTCTCTTTGCTGCCGTTGTCTTGCTGAGGTGATTCAAGCATCTTGATGTTTGATTTAAGACTCGCCAGCTCTTCTTCGTATACTGGTACCATTTCCTCCCAAGTTTTGAACTTGCCGTCGTCTCCTCCGACAGGTATTCTGCGCTGGGAAGTTTGCATACTGTTTGCGTACAGATATGTGTCTTTTGTCTTGTTGACAAGTTGCATGTAGTAGGAGTTGCTCTTTTCGAGCAGCGGCACAGCCTTTTTCAGATAGTTAATGTCCTTGCTCCACTTGTAGTTGAGAGCCTGTTGGGCTGCCAAAACCTTGTATTTGAACGAATATGCAAAGTCTTTATAGCAGTTAATGTCGTTCACAAGACGGTTGAACTCATCTTTGTTCTTTGTTATTTTGTTGCTTATTCCGCTGATAGCAGCCACTGCCTTGTCGCCATGTGCAACGCATTGGTCTACAATGTCAAGAGGAAGTTCACCTGAATGTTTCTCGTGTTTCCACTCTTTTTCAACGTATTCAATAAGTTTCTCTCCCTTAGGACCGCAGCTTTGGTAGAACTCTTCGTAAACAGTGTACTTATAAGGGTTAACCAGCTGGCTGACCTTCATGCCGAGAAGAAGAGTCTGTCGGTTACCTTCTGTGATTCCGAAACGTCTCAACAGTTTTGGCGCAATTTCTCCGCTCTCGTCGTATGCTTTAATTATGCGGTGAGCAGTAAGAGTGTCTGTGCCGTAATAGTCAGCCAAACGTTTTGCCCAATATGAAAGATCGTTGCCACGATGGCAGTTCCATGAATAGCGTCCCCATGCCGCATACCACATCCAGTCGCGGTCAATCTGAAGCAGACGTTTACCACCTGGAAGCTTGTCTGCCGTGTACGGCCAGTCCCAATAGCTTGCCTGAGGATACAGATGAAGTCCGTTTGCTCCGTGTACGCGGTGCATTGCCTGTACGGCTTTCTGTGTAAAGGTAGGCGAACTCCATCGCCACGGCTCAAGATTTGCCAGAATGTGGACGTTGCTGATGTGTATCGGGGCAACGCTGCTTAGCTGTTTCTGAGTCTCGCCCCATGGTCCGCCCGGCTCATACGTCGTGAGTGATTCGCCGTTATACTTCGTCATGGTGTAGATATTCTTGTAGAGTGGCAGCGATTCTTTAAGCACACGCGGACCGTCAGTATCGTGTGAACGGAGGATAATTGGCGGTTCGTCAGTTCGTCCAGATGCTTTCAGACCATCCTTTATACCCGGAATGATTGTTTTTGTCATCCATTCAACGTCGTCATCGATAGTTGCCATAGCTTCGCCAAGGCATACAAGGAAGCCAACGTTAGGATATTTCTGCACGAAAGCGGCGATACTCTTGCGCGTATAGTCGCTTATCAGCGGAGTTATCGGCCTGTTGCGGTCTTGCGTAACAATGCCATAGTGGTCGGCGAATGGCTTTGACACAATTATATTATAGAACATCTGGATAATGCGGATGCCGCGTTTTTGCGCCTCGGTGGTGAGGAATGAGAACATTTCCTGATTCTTCTTCATTGTTGCGTCATCTACTTCAACAGCGAAGGGGTAATCGTCAAGTTTGACGAGTGACGCAAACGGATGTCCGTTCCATAGGAAAACAGCATTCATATTGTCAGCAGCGAGCATGTCAAGATACTTTATCCACAGCTCTTTGTCGTAAAACCATGGGAAGTTTTCAGGTGTGTAAGGGTATTCGTAAACCTTGTGCCCGGGCAGATATACGGTCTTTTGCAGGCCTACACAGGCACCGCGTATCTTCATTTCAGGCGTGTCGACAATAATCTCGGGCGTTTCCAGATTGCCGTACTGGTTGAAAAATTCAATCAGACGGTTTGTTCCGTAGATTGCACCTGACGCATCGTTGCCGATTACGTTTATCTTCTTGCCTTTTCTTGTTATGGTAAATCCTTCCTGTGTCAGGCCTTCATTATTGTCAGCAACCTGTATGTTGATTTTATATCCCTTCTGCATTGAAGGAATATAATTGCTTACAAGTGATGCCGCATATTCTGTCTGCGGTATTCCTTCCTCGCTTGTAACCTTGGTGACTGTGCAGCCACAGCTTGCCAGAGTTAAAGCCAAGCCTGAAAGCAGTATGGTTTTTGCTGTTTTCATAAGTTTATAGTTATTTCTTTTCCTGGTTCTATTTCTATTTGTTTAGGGCTATTCTTATCGCCTAAAATGAGCGTTCCTCTGCCTCCGTCACTCTTTACGGTAACGGTATTTTTGTCCATTTTCACGTAGACTTTGCCGAATGGAGTGGGGACATTGCCCTCCATCCAGTCAAGTCCTCCTAAATAAGGACGCACAGTGTACTCTTCGTAACCAGGTTTTGTGGGTTCAACTCCAAGATAATATCGTCCGAGCAGGTAAATAGGACTTGCTCCCCATGCGTGGCAAAGGCTCTTGCCGTAAGGACGTCCGTACATTGCCAGTTTTTCTTTTCCGTGTTCGTCAGGGTTATATTTTTCCCAGAACGATGTAGCTCCTTCTTTCAGCATGCCGCCCCAATAGTCTTTCATTTCCTTCATCACCTGGTCTTGTTCGCCAAGCATGCACAGGGCTTCTAGTTCATAGAAGCGCATGTAAGGTGTTGTTATCTTTATTACCTCATCGTTAAGTATTACTGAATTCTTGACAGTCTCTTGCTTTTCTTTGTCAAGATAACCGTATATTATGGCGAACATGTTCGGGTAACGGAACACCTCATCGCTCATTACTCCATTCTTGCGGTTGTGCATAAGTGCTTTTTTGCTGTCGTTCCAGAAGTATGGCAGCAGCTTCTCACCGATGCTGTCAGCCAGTTTCTGATATTTGTCTGCACTTTCAGCATCGTCAACAAGGCGCGCAACAGTGGCTATCGACTCAAGAGATTTCCTGAAAAGAATCTGCTCAAATGCCAGCTGTCCTTGCTTGTCCATAGGTTTGTCGGCCCAGTCAACGAATACCCAGTCGCCCGGCAGTCCTTCAACCATTCCGTCGCTGTCGGTTCTTCCGAGCACGTAGTCCATGTAGGTCTGCATGGTAGGATAGATTTGTGTTAGGAAGTGGCGGTCGCCGCTGTACAGATAGTAGTCGTAAATGGAGTTGAACCAGTAAAAGGTGTAGTCCATGATGGTGTTGATGTGGCTTGTTATCGGAGCCTTGCCTGCGAGCAGCCATGTGGTGCGTTTTACCATTTCGTTGTCATTGAAAAGGTAATAGTTCATCAGGTAGCTCTGCGATGCGTCGCCGCTCCACACCCAGCGGTCGCGCTTTATGCCGTCGATGAAGAACTCGCGTGATGTAAGCTGCATGGTGTATGCGCCTATTTCCCAAATACGGTTAAGCTCATCATCGTTACATCTGAACGAGCCTTTCAGCTCTTCGGGCATGTATTCGTAGTCCATGCAGATGTCTTCAACGGTACATCCGTCAGTTTCTATGTATATGAATCTGAATGCTTTACTGTTGCCCATGGTGTAGGCTGACGTAAGGTCTTCGGTCTTTCCGGTTGCAAGGTCGGTTATTTTTCCGTTGCATACAACGAGCTTGTCGAGAGTCTCGCAGTGCTCCTTGTCGCAGGCTTCTTCCTTACTTTCACCGTAGTAAATGTCGATTGTGCCGTTGCCTTTTATTCTGTTGAGTATGGCGTAGCCGAATGTCTCGCGGCCGAAGTCATACAGATTGCCGTCGTGGCTTGCCGCTTTGTCGCGTCTGCGGCACAGTCTGAATTCAGACGGAAGTTCGTCTTTGCTGTCAAAGTTCCAGCATCCGGCCGACATATAGACTGTCGACGATGTGTCGCTTGCCTTGCCGCTCTCGTCAATCCATTCTTTATCTTCAAACGTTACGTTCCATGTCTGGTCGGTGAATACGGTCTTTCCGCTGACATAAAGTGCCGGCGGAGTGGCCTGGTTGTGTACTTTGATGTTTATGTGGTGGCTGCCGGCTTTCAGTGTGAACTGTTTAGGCATGCCGAACAGCATTTTACCGTCAATCTTTATGTTGTAGTCTCCTTCGGTGGCTACGGTCAGAGTCTCATCGGCAGGCAGCTCTACCGCCTTGCTGAACTCAACTGTAACGTAATGGCTGTCCTGTTTCCAGAACGGAGGAAAGTATGCGCCACGGTCAGTTCGGCGGTTGTTCATTTTATTGCCAAGCCATATTTCGTAGTCGCCCGGATACCATATCCATGTTGCTTTAGATGTTGTCGCCATATCTTTCTTTTGTTATTTGTTCAAGAGTTTTGCCCTGTGTCTTCGGAGTCCATACAGTTCCGATAATCAGAGAGATGAGCAGCAGGCCCATCATTATGTATGCGGCGAGTGTGAAACCTTCGCCGTTTTCACCGTAAATGTATACGAAGCCCAGTCCCCAGAGGGCTGATACGCCACGCACTATGAAGAACATTATGCCCTGTGCGGCAGCCCTGTATTTTGCCGGGAACAGCTCTGATGCCCACAATGCGTAGAACGACTGCACGGATATTCCGGCCTGTATGCCCCATATAAGGGTGAAGAACAGCAGGCCGGCTATGCTGTTTACGCCGATGGTTACTATTATAATCCATGCAACCACGCCCATACCTACGCCGAAGAAATACAGCCAACGCTGGTTAACCTTGTCAACAATCATAGAGAAGATAAAGGTGGTTATGATTATAATCACCCACTGGGCAACCGAGAGCATGTTGGCGTGCTGGTTTGACAGACCGCCTGCCGTCTCGTAAATGTGCTGCTGGAAGAAGCCCATAACAGAGCTTACAAGATTCCATGTAAGGTATATTCCGGCGAGGAAAATTATCGTGCGGATGTTCACTTTGTTGGTGAAGAGTGAGCCGAAAGATGAGAACACGCTGCCGTTGCTGCTGTTCTGTCTTGCTTTCTCTGCCTTCCATTCTTCTGACTCGTCAAGACGTCGCTGCAAAAGCCATGCTATGAACGCCACAACGAACAGCGAGGCGAACACTATGCGGCTGCTGAACACATTGAGAGCTACGCCGTCTGCACCTTCTCCAAGTATCATTCCGGCAAGTGTCTCGACCACTGGAGCGAACAGCAGTCCTGCGCTGTCAGCTCCGCTTGTAGGCGGTGCAAGCAGCGTGCCGAGTATAAGTATTATGGTAGGACCGATTCCCCATGCCATCTGCGAGATGCCGATGTTGCGGCCGCGGTTGCCTACTTCAGAGCTTTCAGATATATAAGTCCACGATGCCGGAACACCTACGCCTACCGATATGCCTGTTACGAGGAAACCTGCCAGCAGCATGGGGAAGTTTATTGAGAACATGACAAGAGCCACACCGAGCATGTACACCAGCATGTTGTATGTGTAGATAGCCTTTCGTCCGTATTTGTCGGCGAGAAATCCGCCTATTATCGCACCGATAGCCGCGCCTAGACAGTTTGCGCTTATGGCGTTGAGCAGGCCGAGGTGGCCTTCGGTCAGTCCTAAGTATTGCTGCCAGAGTGTAAGTCCGCTGGCTCCTGCAACGATTGCGCCGGCGTCAAGATAGTTGGTCAGCGAAACTGCAATAGTGCTTTTCAAGCTGTTCTTTTTCTTTTCCATATATCAGATTTTAGTACTTGTTGATAGTTTTAGAAGATGTTTTATGTTATTATTAATTTTGATTCTTGTCGCCTGTCATTTGATGTTTTACTTACATTACAAGTCCATTTTGACCGTTGTTTCAGACGTGTACGTAATGATTTGACAATCAGCGCTTTATCTTGTGCTTTGTAAAAGACCATGTATTGCGGTGCAATATGCCGTCTTTTATGCGGTAAAAGGTGGTCTTTCATCGTGCGAAAGACCGCCTTTTGCAAGCCGTGTTTTTACCGTGGCTTTTGTTTATAAGGCTTATTGTAAAGTCTTCTTATTTCTTTTCTGGCTTTATTCCGGCTGCCGCTTTTATGCTGTCGGCTACATACGGCCCGTTGTTCTCCCACGTATTGCCTGGTCCGTTGGCGTTTTTGAGGTATTTCTCAGTAGGAGTCCAGTTGTTTCTTACCGTAATGTACGACGAGCCTTCGTCTGTGTAGAGATAGAACCAGTGGTTGGGGTCGTGTACATAGGTAGGAGTATAGATGTCGCGTACTACGTTGTTCTCGATAAACGAGTGTGGTTGCGAGCCCAGGGTGTATATTCCTGCCGTGTCGTACATGTGCTTGGCGTAGTGGTATATAAGGTTTCCACTGACAAGATTGTTTGACATCGAGCAGACCTGCTGGTTCCAGCCCCAGCCCATTGAGATTCCTGTGTATGACACATCGCTGATTTCATTGTCGCAGATTTTTATGTCTTTCACAAATCCTGCGCCTATTCCAACGCATCCCCAGTCCTCGTTCGTAACATCGGTTATCAGATTGTTGGTTATGCTCAGACCTGTACAGATTATCCGTCCGTCAGCAGGAGCGTAGGGCAGGTGGGCCTCATGGCTCTCAGGTCCGAAACTTCCTGCGAGTATTCCGTTGCCGCCAATGTCGCGGAATGTGCATCGGTTAACGCTTCCACCTTTTATATATAGGTGGTAGTCAAGTCCTGTTGATGCGTTATGTTCGAAAGTGCATTTGCTGAATGAGACGTTTTCTGCGCAGTTGAGGCTTACTGCTGATGCCGGACGGCCTACCCATCCCTGGTTATCAAGTTTGTGGTCGCCGTTCGGGCGATCCATTTTCGGACGCAGTTTGTATGCCTCTATCATGTACATTCCGGCCTGCAACGGTGCGTGTCCGCTGACTGACGGGCGCATCCAAGTGGCGTAACTGAATGTTATTCCTTCAAAAGTTACGTCCTTGACTGGCGTGTCAGGCGTGCCTTCAACCTTTAAGAGAGTCTCAACCGCAGGTACAATGACCTCGGCTGTCTTCATGTCTTCGCCCTTGCGGGGTATGTAATACAGTTTTGATGTACGTGCGTCAAGATACCATTCGCCCTCTTTGTCGAGCAGTTCTTTGGCGTTTGTCAGATAGAAAGGTGAGTTATGGCCGTCTGTCGTAACCATAGGCGACGGCCAGGGGTGCATGAAGTGTACGTGGCTTTCAGGCTGATGGAATGTTACTGCCGCACTGTCGCCTTGTATCTTGATGTCTTTGATGCGCAGATTTGCCACGCACCACATTTCGTGAAGCACCATTTCTGCATATCGTGCGCCTTTTATCTTCTTTACGGCAGCTGCCGGAACGTAGATAATCTCTTTGGCTTTGTCGATGTTTCGTATGCGGAACATATCCTCAAAGTCGTCCACATCTCTGGCTCTGACCGCCTTTTTACCGTTCACCCACATCTGTCTGAACTCAAGGGGACGGCCGTTGAAGTCGGGTACGGTGGCAACATAGTACTTGCCTTCTTTCTTCCATCCGCTTACTTTCACACCTCCGCTTATTACAACTTTGCCGTCAGCCACGATACGTGTGCCGTTGTCTTCAGGGCGTATGATAATAGGTTGGTTGAGGTTGTATGTACCTGATTCAAGGCGCAGGCAGATGTCGGTAGCCTTGTCAAGGCGTCTTGCCTCGCGTGCCTGTTGCAATGCTTTCTCAATAGTGTATGCTCCGGGCTTGACGATAATGTCGGTTGCCGATACGCTTACCGCTGCCATTGCAGCCGCAGCAAGCGTAAGCAGAGCCTTGCGGGCGTTTATTATAGTGAATTTTGAGGTTTTCATAGTGCTACTGGAATCCAAACAGTCATTTCACTCTTGCCTCTGTTGCCCCATGCATAGTAAGGTATAAGGCGTATTTTTACAGTATTCTTGTTCTTGCCGACTTCTCGGTAGAGCGTGTTCTGCCATGAGCTTTCTCCTCGGTCGATAGCTTCAGTCTCAAGCGCGATTATTCTGCTGCCTTCGATGGTAGTCTCAACCGGTGTGAATTTTGCTCCGGCGGGTATTGCTATGTTGTCGATGTCGGCTCCGTTGATGTCGTTGCTCTCAAGACAATAAAGTATCGGGCCACGCTGAACGGCAACCTGTCCGCGGCATTCCTCAACCAATGGATTTGCTTCAATGAGCCGTGCTTCCATCGGCAGGTCGAGAGTTACGGTGTCACCTTTCTTCCATGTGCGTGTTACTGATGCGTAACTTCCGCTCTTTACGCTTACTTCTGCCGGCTCGCCGTTAACTGATATCCTGGCATCGCTGCACCATTCAGGTATGCGCAGTTTTATTGTGAAGTCTTTCTTTCCCTTCAGTTTGTCAACAGTAAGAGCTATGTTTCCGTTCCATGGGTAGTCAGTCTTCTGTACAAGTGTTATGTCTCCAATGCCGTCAAGCTTGGTTTTAAGTGTGTTTGCGCCGTATACGTTGACATAAATCTCGCCTTTTCCTACGCTGTACGCATAGTCCTGAGCCTCACAAAGAGTGCGTAGTGTGTTGGGAGGACAGCAGAAACAGCTGATGTATTCGACACGTTCTTTCGGCCAGCGCAGTTTGTACGGCAGTTCGTCAGACATACGCAGAGGATTTGTGTAGAAGTATTTTTTACCGTCAAGGCTTATTCCGCAGAGTATGCTGTTGTACAGACAATTCTCTACAAGGTCTGTATATTTTGCGTCGGCTGTGGCCTGGAAGAGTCGCCAGTTGAGCAACATGTTGCCTATGTTGGCGCAAGTCTCGTTGTGGGCGGTAGAGTGTGGCAGCTGATACGGGCGTCCGTAGCTCTGGTGTACTTTCTGAATGAGGTCGGGCTTGTACTCAGTGCCGTCGGGTGAGGTGCCGTCATACAATGCTCCGCAGGCTCCGTTGATGTACATTTTGCGGTAAACAATGTCGTTCCAGATAGAGTCCAGATTCTTTTTCAGCTGTGCTTCGCCGTCCTCAACATAAAGGTCAGCCACGCCTGAGTACAGATAATTGGCTCTGACAGAGTGTCCCATAGCCTTGTATTGCTGGCGGAACGGTATGCGGTCTTGGTTGTCGTCAGTGCCGTTTTTCACACTGTCGCGTATGTTTATCAGCTGTTTTGCCAGTTCAAGGTATTTCGGATTGCCAGTCTCACGGTACATCTCGGCTATCGCCATATAATGAGAAGGACAGATGACGCCTTTCTCAAGCGCACCTTCTGACGGATTCATATAGAAGTCGTAAAGGCAGTCGGCAGCCTTCACGGCACAGTCGAACAGGGTGGTTTTGCCTGTCGCGCGTTTGTGGATGATGCCGGCCGTGATGAGATGTCCCATGTTGTAAGCCTCGAAGTTGAGCGGATTGCCGAAGCGTCCGTCCTTACTTGTGCCTACGGCCGTACCTATATTCTCGTTTTCCTTTTCTTCGTCCTGTACTGCTTTCTTGTTGATGTTGGCAATGACGACGGGTGTATGCAGATAACCGTCAGGCTCCTGGGCTTTTGCTATCAGGCGTATTACGTCGTCCATTATTTTGTCCAGCTCAGGGTCTTTGTTCACAGCGTAGACAGCTGCGACAGCTTCGAGCCATTTATACATATCGCCGTCGTGGAAAGGAGGGCCGTGGCGCTTGCCTTTCTTCTCTCCGGCTGCTATGAGAAAGTTATTGTAGCTGTTGCCCTTGTCTGACTTCCATGTCTCCCACATGCTTCTTACGGAAGTGCCGCTGAACACATTGAATCGTTCGCCCCAGAATCCGCCGGTCCATCTTACAGCGTCAAGCGGTGTGGAGTTGACAACTGCAAACTTGCTGTTGCGTGTGTCTGTGATTCCGCTCTGCTGGGCTATTGCCGGCACAGTTGTGGCTGCTGATATAAATAAGGTAAATAAGACTTTGTTAAGTTTGTTATTAGTTTTAGCTCGACTTTGTTTCATAATTCACGGTTGATGATAATGGCTGTGAGCCTTTATTTGATTCGTAGGTTATATAGTCTATGTATGTTTCAGCCGTGGCTCATAGCACTCTGATTACAGAGTGCCGCCTCTTGCCTTAACCCTCTTAGCCCACTCCTCGCGCTCTTTGGTAAGGTCGTAGCCGCGTTTGCTAAGATAGTTGTTTATACGTCCTTTGTATTTACCGAATGCTTCGTGCTTTTTCTTTGAGCTTTCAGCGTCGATTGCGAACTCGCGTGCTTCTTTAAGCCATGCAAGTATCTGGGCTTTCTCGTCATCTTTAAGCGTAGGTATCATGTCACACTGTGCGTCGTATGTAACTTTTACCACGTTGTATGTCATGACATCCTTGACTGTTTCGATACCTGCCGCGTCGAGAAAAAGAGAGAGGTTGGCGTCAAATGCGAAGTGTGAACGGTACAGACGGCTGTCTTTAAGGCTCTCAGCCAGGGCTTTGGCCTGCTTCTTTGCGTCGCCTTGAAGTGTCGCAGCAGCCTTGTTCATGCTGTCGCGGTCAGCATAAATGTCGTTTAACTCAAAATAGCGGTTTGCCACAATGTTGAGCACCTCGTTACCTTTTTCAGTGCCGGTTATGCCGAGTGCGTCAGTTACTTTCTGCGCTCTTCCGATTATTGTATTAACATAATCTTTGTCACGTCCTTCTGATTTTAATTTGAAAGTCTGGGCGTTTGTAGCACTCAATGTTATCAGTGTTACAAAAATAGTTAAAATGATTCTCATTGAAGTATTTCTTTTAGATATTTAACATTTTCTCCATAGTTGAGTTTTACGTTGCGAACCTGATTTACGTCCCGGCTTCGTTCAACGAAAAGCCATCCCGACCAACCTGTCTTGTCGAGAGCTTTTTTTATTTTTTTCATGTTGATGGCCTTGTCGTTACGCAACCATACACCGTCCGTATTGCTGGCGTGTATCGCGCAGATGCGGTCTTTGCCGAGCATTTTTATTTCCTTGGCAATGTTTCGGCCATTTTCTATTGCGGTCTGGAATTTATAGAATATTCTGATACCTTCTGATCCGATTTCATCCAGTAGTTTGATGTTGCCTTCTGCGTCGAGCGGTGTATCGATACCGATTACCATTCCCCGAGCGTGAGCCATCTCGCCGGCTTCGTGCAGCCGCCATACAATTTGCTGACGCAGAGGCAGTGAGTCAGTCCAGTTATTGCCGCATCCGCCGAGTGGAAGAAATGCCACGCGTGCGCCCATCTTTGCCATTGTGTTAAGACAGTCTTGTATAAGCCAGCGCCAGCTCTCCTTTTTTGCGAAGCTCTGACCGTAGAAACCAGACATGGCTACTGCTCCGACTTTTATTCCGAAACTGTCGGCCATGTGTGTGAAAACACGTACAGACTCAGGGTCGCGCATCTTGTTATCGAACGAACGGCGCGTGCCAAGTCCGCCCATATCCATTTCTATACCGTCGCAGCCAAGTTCTTTGGCCAGCTTGAATTCGCCTAATTTCTGGCGTTTCAGCACCATCCAGTCACATACTCCGATTAAATAGCGCTGCTGCGCTGATATTGATTCAGGTATTACGGCTCCCGCAGTCAATATTAATAAGGTAATTATAAAACGTTTCATATTATTCTTTAGACGCATAAATTCCTGTTTTGTACTATATTTATTTGTGAATATCGAGATTATTCGACAGGTTTCGCCTTATATTTTTGCTGTTTCGCATTGACAGTCTTTGCTCGGTGATAATATCGCGCGGATGCTCTGTGGGTATAAGATGTTTTATGACGTTTTATAAAATGCCGTCTTTCGCATTGTAAAAGGTGCTCTTTTACAGCGTGAAAGACGGCATTTTGCAGCGCAAAAGACCATGTATTGGAATGTTGTCTGTCTTGATTTTGTATCGCGTTGATTGTCAGTGCTTTATAAACAGAACGCTAACTCTTGCCGCGTATTTCGTTACGATACTCCTTAGGAGTCATTCCGTATTTTTTTCGGAAGCATTTTCCGAAGTATCCGACATCTCTGAATCCTACTGAATAGGCAATTTCTGTAATGTTGTTGTCGGTCGACTCGATAAGCCTTGCGGCTTTTGTAAGGCGTATCTCGCGCACAAGGTCAACGGGGGCGAAGCCTGTCAGACTCTTCAGTTTCTTGAAGAATGCGGAGCGGCTGAGACCGATTGTCTCGGCAATGGTGTCGATGTTGAAGCTGTTTGAGTTGAGGTTTGCCTCTATTATCTCATGGATTTTGTGTACAAACTGTATGTCCTTTTCAGCAAGATGACGCCCGTAGTCGTCGTGAGAATGGGACTCTGTGTCGTCGACAACGGTCATTGCCGCAACCTTACGCTGGAAAATGCGCTGCTCCTCAAGCAGTTGGGCAATGCGTGCGGCAAGGTATCCGCTGCTGAACGGTTTGGTTATATAAGCGTTGGCACCGGCTTTTACGGCCGACATCTTGTCTTCTTCTGTGTTGCGTGCGGTAAGCATGATGACAGGAATGTGGCTTATGTTGAAATCATGGCGCACGTTACGCAGCAGTTCCAGGCCGTTCATGCCGGGCATCATAAGGTCGGTTATTATTATGTCTGGATGATTGTCGCGTATTTTTTCGAGTGCGTCGGCACCGTCGTGAGATGTTACAACGTTGTACCTTGAGCGGAGTTTCAGTTGAAGCATACGGCACATGTCAATGTTGTCTTCAACAAGCATGATGGTCGGAGCTGTTTCGTCTGCTGCCGGTTCTTCATGAACTTCAGTAGGAACAGGAATGTCGTCGGCAGCCGTCGAGTCGTCGAAGTAGACCTCAATCTCCTCATTGCTGAAGTGGTCTTTATCGGTAGGCAACTCAACTGTGAATGCTGCGCCTTTGCCTCCGGCTATGTTTTCAGCCCAGATGCGTCCGTGGTGCAGGTTTATATATTCTTTCGACAGCGACAGACCTATGCCCGTGCCTCCAAAACTGTTGTCGGCAGAAGTCTTGTTGTCGGCTTGTGAAAATCTTTCGAATATCAGTTCAAGCTGTGACGGCGGTATGCCTGCACCGTCGTCCTCAACTCTTATGGTGCATTTTTTGTTTTCAGCATCGTCAGTTAAGATTATGCTTATTCTGCCTCCGTCGTCTGTGTATTTGAAAGCATTGCTTATAATATTGTTCAGTACAACGCCTATTTTTTCGGCATCGCACCATGCCATGACCTGCCTTGGGGGCTTGACGGCAGTGAAACTGATGCTCCGTTCGCTTGCCATTAATTTAAATTCGCCCATCAGAATGTCGATGATGCCCGTAATGTCGACAAGCGATACGTGAAGTTTCATCTTTCCGTTTTGAATCTTGCGCAGGTCCAGTATCTGGTTGACGAGCCGCAGCATCTTTGTAGAATTCCGCTCAATAAGATTAAGGTATTCACGTCCTGCCGGACTAAGCTTCTCGTTTGCTTTAAGCTCCTCAACCGGACCTTTAATCAATGAGAGCGGTGTGCGCAGTTCGTGGCTTATGTTTGTGAAGAAGCGGATTTTCAGTTCAGCCAGTCGGTCGTTGATGTAGACTTCGTTGCGCATTTTGATGACGTAGGCTATTGTGCGCAGAATGCCGTATAAGGCAAGTGAGGCTAGCACCGCATAGATAAGATAAGCCCACCACGTAGCCCACCACGGTGGAAGAATTACTACATCGAGTACACACTCAGGCGAGCTGCCGTCGTTGACCTTTACCCTGAACTTATAATGTCCAGGCGGTACGTTTGCGTATGAAGCCATGTGGCTGTTGGAGTTGGTGTGCCATTCGTTTTCATATCCGTCAAGGATATATGAGTATGGCAGAAGACCGTTGTCGGCGTAGTGTGGTGAAGAGAACTCAATGGTGAAAGTCGACTGATTGTGTTTCAATACAATCTTTTTTGCGAATTTTACTGAGCCTTGATATATAGGCGGATCGAAGTCTTCAAGGTCGCGGTTTGCCACTTTGAAGTCGGTTATGAACGTTTTGTGCCGTATTTCATTGCTGTTTATCACAGTTGCAGGATTGAAAACAAGCAGTCCTTTGCTGCAACCTATTATTATACGTCCGTCATTTAGGCAGGCGGATGTATTGTCTTCTACTGTAACGTCAGGGAAACCGGCAAAGTTGTCATAGTTCTTTATATAATGTGAGCCTTGTTTCAGACTGGCTATTCCGTTCTCTGTTCCTATCCACAGACAATGGTTTTTGTCTTCTACAATCGATGTTATTACGTTGCCGCCTTTCCCATTGACAGTGAATGATTCCAATACCGGCTTTTTGTTTTTTTTGTCATAAGATTTTATACACATCAGTCCGTTACCGAAGATGCCGAGCCATATCTTGCCGTTACTGTCTTTGTACATAGTGGATATGTCGTTACTCGTTACCCCGGAACTGTAGCGGTCGCGATAGGTCTCAAACTTGATGTCGCCGGTTCTTTTGAAGTTCCCGTCGAACGACATAAGACCGTCGGTCGTTGCAACCCACATTCGTCCATTATGGTCTTCGGTGATTACTCTGATGTCGGTGTAAAGCTCATAGCCAGGATAGCCGGTCATTCCGTTGCGCTTATGTCGGAATATTGTCTTTCCGCCACGTTGCTCTATGAGGTTAAGACCTCCGTAGAATGTGCATACCCAGATTCGTCCGTGGCTGTCCTGATATGTGTAGTAAACTCTGTTGCTGCTTATTGAGTTGCGGTCGCCGCGTCTGTTCGTGTACCTTGTAAATCTGTATCCGTCAGCTGACATGGCGTCAGGCGTTGCTTTAACAAGTCCTGAACCTTTTGTGGAAAACCAAAGATTGCCGTCTTTATCTTCCATTATGTTGTAGACGACTCCTATCTTGTCAGGGCCAAAGCTGTGTATTATCTGTCTGGTTTTAATGTCAATGCAATACAGTCTGCCGCTGCGTGTGCCGAGCCAAAGCCTGCCTGTGCGTGTCTGATAAGCGGCGCGTATGCTTATGGCGTCGTTATTATTGCCTTGTTGTTGCAGCAAATCGGGGAATAAGAACTTGAAATTGTATTTCGGGAAACATACTTTAAAGACACCGCTAGTTGTTGATGAAAGCCACATTATGCCGTCGGTGTCAATGTCGATGTCGAAAAAGTGTGTGCCGATTATGTTATCCTTGAATTCTGGCAGAATATTTATGTTCTGCATTAATTTAGATGAATGGTCATAACGCCATACTTCTCCGTTGCGTTGTAATATAAAAAGCCCGTTAGCGCCGGTATCTATGAATTTCATTTCGGCAAACAGACTGTCTGTCGGCAGGGTGAATGTCAGTTGTGAGGATGTTGAAGGATTGTGGCAGATCATCTGTCCGTTGTTGGCGCAAAGCCACAGTTTGTTATACTTGTCAACAAACGAACGGTATACACCTGAGACTTTGTCGGTAAGAAGTATTGGACGCGAATGTCCCGATAATGAGTATAAACCTGAATTTGTTGTAAAATATAATCGCCCGTTAATAAGGTTTATGCTTGATACAGGTGAGCCGGCATTCAAGTTTGAGTATCTGTTTGTGTGTCCGTCATTGATGTTAGTTACGTAGATTGCGCCTTTACGTGTTCCAACGCAGATGTATTGACCTTTATGATTGAAGCATGTTACTTCATCGCTTGTCGTTATTTTCGGGAGTAAATGTCTGCCGTTCTTTTTTGTTATAACGCTAATGTTCAGATTTCTGCTCAACCAATAAATGTATTTTGAGTTCTCGCCCAGTACGTTGCGTTTCAGACGCATTGTGCTTGCGTCAATGTCTTTGCGCGAGTCATAAATCTTTGAAACAGAAATCTTTCCATTATTCACCCATACTTCAAATAAATCTTTGTTTCGCGTTAATACAACTATCCGTCCGTTGTCAATGCGTTGGATTTTAATGACCTGAACGTTGTGTGAAAGGCTTTTCAGTTCGTTATAAGTGTCGTTGTATGCTTCTGTAACCTTGTCAAACATGTACAGATGGTTGTCTGTATTTCTTATCCACAGGTATCCGTCTTTGTCTTCTAAGATGTTTCTGACCTTCTGTGGCGGAACATCATACAGATGGCTAGGCCTTGTTGTGAATGGAGTGAATTCGTTTCCGTCGAACGAACAAAGGCCATGCCATGTGCCAAACCATATAAATCCGTCTTTGTCTTTAAGGGCGCTGTACACCGTGTTGCTTGGAAGACCGTCGTTTTGTGTGTAGTGCTCAACTATCATGTCAGGTCTGGCAGTTGCCCTTATCTGGCATATTAATATGAAAAGAATTATATTTAATACGGTTTTCATTAGTAATATCTCGGTTTTGGCCTGTTGCTAAAAGATACTGTTGTCTTTACAGATTTTATCTGCTCCGATATTGATTGCTTATTTTTTATTATACGGAAATGGAACTAATTTGCCGACAAAGATAATAAAAATACTTTACCAAAAGCTTTGTTGTAAGAATAAAAAATTTTTGTTGGACTTCTGTTTTAATGTGAATATGTGTTGAAATGGATTTTGAACTGTTTGTGTTGTGTCTGCGTTTGTATTTTGACGGTAGTAAAGACAGCCAGCGTAAAATATTGTTAATACAATGAAGTGCATTTGAAAAAGGTGATACTTTTACAAGTACAATAAAAGCAGAAGTGCGTCGTTACTTTTAGAAACACGGAAAATAATAATCTGATTAAATATATAATAATGGACAAATCTTTTAAAAACCGTTGCCTGCTTGCGTTGATTGTAATTGCTGTATGTGCATCAAGCGCGTTTGCAGGTAAGGAAAAGAAGGATGTTTATATCCCAATGGATTATTCTACATGCGGATACCATGCGTCTGAACAGCCAATTCCTGACGTACGAAATGCCGTTTACGTAGAATGTTTCGACGGCGACAGCCACGATGCTATTCAGCGTGCGATTAATTATGTGGCTTCGCTTAAACCTGACAAAAACGGACATCGTGGAGCTGTCTTGCTTGGTGAAGGCACGTTTTATATTGACAATCCGCTGCGGATAAGTTCGTCAGGCATAGTTATAAGAGGTATTGGACGTTCAAAAACAACTGTCGTCAAACGGGGTGTTGAGCGTGGAGCTTTATTATATATAGAAGGTGGCGTAAGGATGACAGGCGGTGACACTCTTGCGATTGCTGGCGATAAAACGAAGGCTGGAGCCACAACGCTGACTTTGAAATCAGTCGGCAAGCTCAAAGTTGGTGACAGAATAAGAATTGTAAGACCTTCAACACGTGAATGGATAGAGTCCTTAAACTGCTATGATTTTGGCGGAGGACTTGATTATACAGGATGGAAACCGACAGATATTGATATAACCTGGAACCGTACTGTTACCGCAGTGAATGGAAATACAATAACTATTGACGCACCGATAACGACAACTCTCGACGCAAAATATGGCGGAGGTTACGTCGTTACAGGTTATAATAGCGGTGAATTGACTGAATGTGGAGTTGAAAATCTTACTCTTGCTTCTGAACATAATGCGTGGAATCCTAAAGACGAAGATCATTGTTGGGACGCGATTTGGATGGATAATGCTCGCGATTGCTGGGTGAGAATGGTTGATTTTAGGTTCTTCGCAGGTAGTGCGGTTAATTTACAGCTTCAAACAAGCCGTATAACAGTACAGGATTGTATAGCTTCAGACCCGGTTTCTGAAATCGGCGGATGGCGGCGAGGTGTTTTCATAACCCGTGGACAGCAAACTCTTGTACAGCGTTGCGTATCAAGAAAAGGTATTCATGATTTTGCGGCAGGTTATTGCGCAGCAGGACCTAATGCCTTCGTGCAGTGTGAGGGCGAAGAGAGTCTTGGCTTTAGTGGCAGTATCGGCTCATGGGCTGCCGGCTTGCTGTTCGATATTGTGAATATTGACGGTAACGACATAAGTTTCAAGAACTTAGAACAGTTCCAGTTTGGAACCGGCTGGAACACAGCTAATAGTATGATGTGGCAATGTACAGGTTCAACTTTGTATTGCTATTCGCCTGACGCTGACGACCGTAACAGTGCTCACGGATGTTGGGGAACATTGACAGGAAACGGTGAATGGACAAGCAGTAATGACCACGTTCAGCCCCGAAGCCTGTTTTATGCGCAACTCGAAAAGCGTTTGGGAAAGGACAAGGCTGTGAACGGTTACGTGTTACCAAGAAATACAAATGCGTCAAGCAGTCCTGAGATTGCTAAGGCACAGGAAATGGCCAGGATATCACTTACACAGCCGCGCCTTACTCTCGAAATGTGGATCGACTCTGTTCCATACACAGCTGATACCAATCCTTCAGGAGTAAAGAATATTAATAAAGTGAAGGGATTTTACGGCGAACAGGTATCAAAGGGTAATAAAACTAACTCTTTCGCAATAATTAATGGCCATATAACCGTAAATGGACAGCTCGTTACGGGCAACCGTTATCAGATTCCATGGTGGTCGGGACGTGTGAAAGACAACTTTGTAACCAAAAGCGCGAAACCTGCGATAACACGTTTCGTTCCTGGCCGTGAAGGCACAGGCTGGACAGACCGTATAGATTCAGTTGTTAATTTCCTTGCAGAGAACGGATATTGTCTGCTTGACCATAATTATGGATTGTGGTATGACCTGCGCCGTACTGACCATGAACGTATCCGCCGTGCTGACGGAGATGTATGGGCACCATTCTATGAACAGCCGTTCTCACGCTCAGGACAGGGTTCTGCATGGGACGGACTTAGCCGTTACGACCTCACAAAACCTAATAAATGGTATTGGTCACGCCTGAAGGAGTTTGCTGAAAAGGGATCTGAGCGTGGTCTTCTGTTGTTTCATGAGAATTATTTTCAGCATAATATCCTTGAAGCAGGTGCCCATTGGGTTGACTGTCCGTGGCGTCCGGTAAACAATATTAACGGCACTGACTTCCCCGAACCTGTTCCTTTTACAGGAGATAAACGTATTTTTATGGCTGAGCAGTTCTACAATATAGATAATCCTATACTCCGTCCGCTGCACAAACAGTTTATCCGTCAGTGCCTTGACAACTTCAAGGATGATGACAATGTTGTGCAGCTGATAAGCGAGGAATATACTGGTCCGCTGCATTTTACACGTTTCTGGCTTGAAACTATTGCCGAATGGGAGCGTGAGACGGGCCGTCATCCAATGATAGCGTTGAGCTGCACGAAAGACGCTCAGGACTCAATACTCGCTGATCCGGAGCTTTCAAAGGTTGTCGACATTATTGACATCCGTTATTGGCACTATAATACAAAAGGTGTATGGGCTCCTCCGGCAGGCCACAATATGGCTCCGCGACAGTTTATGCGTAAAATGAAGGTCGGCAAGACAGGCTTTGCCGAGGCTTATAAAGCTGTCAAGGAGTATAGCACAAAATACCCCGACAAGGCCGTAACGTTCTTCGCGCAGCAATATCCGCAGTATGGATGGGCGATATTGATGGCCGGCGGCTCTTGTCCGAATGTCCCGGTAAAGGATGTCAAGCTGCTTTCTGATGTCGCAAAGATGAAGTACGTCAGTGGTGAAGGCGATTCAAAATGTCAGGTTCTTGGCAATCCGGCCACAGGCTATCTTGTCTATCTGCACGACGGAAACGGTGCGGATGTTGATGTAGAGGCCGGAAAATATACCTTGCACACGGTCGGAATAAAGAATGGAAAAATTGATACAGTAAAGAAAAAAATTACAATCAGCGGAACTTACCGGCTTGAAAATGACGGTGGCGACAAGGTCTACTGGTTGGAAAGAATATGATGTATTTCTTGAATTAACTGATAACAGGTGTTGATTTTACACGTCAATACCTGTTTTTCGTGTTTTTAAATCAATTTTTCCCAATATCTTAGGCCGTTCTGAACTAAATTTGCAAGCAAAGAACGAAAACCTATGATAAACTTTACCGACCTTTACGACAAAACAATTGACGATCTCTTTGATTTTGGTACAAAATTTACCACTGACAGAGAGCTGATCAAAGACTGTATACAGGACGTCTTTGTAAAATTATATACGAAAAAGGACGAATTGGTATCAGTATCAAATATAGAGTCATATCTTTATGTCTCATTGAGAAACAGAATCAATGATGAGTTTAGGCGTAATACGCACATATCTGATAATGAGATAAGCGAGAATCAGATGAAGTCGATTGCTGACGATAGCGATGCTCTTGATATGGAAAACATTGAAGAAAGTCAGAAGAAGGTAAACAAGCTGAAAGAATTTATTGGTTGTCTCTCACCGCGTCAGCGTCAGATAATACAGCTTTATTATGTAGAGCAGCGTAAATACGATGATATCTGCAATATTATGGGTATAAATTATCAGTCGGTAAGGAACCTGATGCACCGCAGCTTGTTAAAATTACGTTGTCTTGCTGCAAGAACAACTGCCTTTTAAAGAGTACAAAGAAGCTTACTTGCCGTCATAACATAAAAATGACGACAAATATGGTAAGTAAACGAAATATAAAGGCGACTGTAAGCAGACTAATTAAAGGCAAAAAGATTATTGTGCCTGCATTAAGTTCTGATGAAAAAGAGGAACTTAAAGAAAGAATACGTTTTGCTATCAGTCAGGTTCAGAGTGGGAAAGCATGACCTATGTGTCTGTTGATGATAGTATTGCGACGGTTTTGGATGACAGAGTTCATCTGGAACCGTCGCTTTTTTGTTCCCGTTTTATATTTATGATGTGAATCTGTTTTACAGAAAAAGTGATTCTTTTTAAACCTCAGTCAGTCATTTATTTGCTTACATTCGTTTTGCAGACATATTATTATATAATGTTATTGAGAGTCGTAAAACAAGTAAATTTTGTCATTTTTCTTGCGTGAGTGATGAAAATAGAATAATTTAGCCCAAAGATAAATGTTTAAGGTTATGGCCTTATGCGGAAAATAATTAATTCGCATTTAGTCTTTTTTAGGAAACAACGCATGGCGGAAATGAAGCACATCCATATTAACCAAGACTTTATTCTGAAGCCGGTCTTCAGTTTTTTACATATATTTGTTGCAGTTATAGTCATATCTGTTTCTTCCGTTGTCGGCATTGCCGCAGCCGGTTTGACTCACGGCGGCGATGAGTTTGAGCTGTGGTTGAGGATGAAACCGACAGATAATGTACCACGTATTTATACTCATGACAGAACGTCTGTTGTAAGAACGGCAGTGCGCGAGCTACAGGCTTACTGGAGAGAGGGCAGCGTTCAGCTTTCAATCGACAACTCAATGCCTGATAACGACGGCTTTAAGATAGAGTGGGACAGGAATAAAGCACAGACTGTTGTGCGTGCAAAGCACAGCGCAGGTTTGCTTTACGGTGCGTACGAGCTGTTGCGTATGCAGCAGACCGGCAGTTTCGATTCATTACGTAAGCGTGCAGTAGCCTGTGGAAAGTATGCTACCGTCTTGGAAAAAAGAAAGAAACGTAAGAGCGGAATTGTCAGTGTTGCGGCTTCGTTTCCTGCTTTTGATTACAGACTGATAGACATCAGTACCCATGATGATTCTACGGCGGGCGGCGTCAGTACGTTGAAAGCACTGCTGGCGTGGAATGAAGTAAACGGCAAAATGGGCACTATGAGCATCGACCAGAAAGAAAAACTCACAACCTTTGCGCGCGCCAGTTCATCGGTTGGTATTAACAGTGCGATTGTAAGCGGAACAGACTTGGGGCGCGTTATCCTCACACCTTATTATATTAGTAAAGTAAGAGAGGTAGCCAGAACGCTGCGTCCTTATGGAATAAAGACATTTGTCAGTGTGAGTATGTCTTCGCCTGTAACTGTCGGAGATTTAAACTCAGCCGACCCGTACGACATAAGCGTTAAAGGATGGTGGGAGAAGAAGGTCAAGGAGATATATACGCTGATTCCTGACTTCGGCGGTTTTGTCGTCAATTATGAATATCAGGGAATGTCAGGCCCTGATGATTATCATTCACCATTGGTCGACGGAATAAATATGTTGGCTGGTTTGCTTGCCCAATACGGCGGTGTAGTAATATGGCGGAGTCATGCCAACGGTAATGGGGCAGACGAAACTTATGCCGGACATCTTGCATCTGAATTTAAATCGTTTGACGGTAAGCTGGCTTCAAACGTAATGCTTCAGTTCAATCCTGTCTTATCTGATTTGACACCGTTCGAGCCTTATGTGCGCATATTCAGTCAAATAAAACAGACTCCTATGCTGGTTGAACTGCCGGTAACTCCAGAAAATGTCTGCGCAGGCGACAGTGTGGGGTATCAGGCGCCGTTATGGAAAGACCTTTTCCAGATTATATATGTTGACGAGGCTGGCAGACGTTATGACGAAAGTACAGGAGTTTCAAGTGTACTTGTCGGCCCTTCGCGTATAAACGGTATGTCGGGAATTCTTTCAGGCGTGCCTGACGGTCAGCTGTCTGTCGAAAACAATACGCTTGCCAACTGGTATGCGTTCGGCAGACTTGCGTGGAATCCATCGCTTACGGCTGACAGTATAGCTGACGAATGGTCGCGCCTTGTTTCAGCCGGAAATCATACTGACAGCGGCAAAGGCGACTTTTACGATTTTTTGCCATAAATATTTTAATACATTCCTATCCTGTTGATTATCAGAATGTTATGAGATAATTCTCTGTATCGGAGCCTTTATGTAAAGTGTCTGTACAAATGTGTTTTGTAAAAGAGCATCTTTTATCGTTTGAAAGACCATGTTTTGCGTTGTGAAAGATGCTCTTTTACAACATGAAAAATGGCCTATTGTTTTCTGTCTGAAATTCAGTTACTTTCTTATGTGTTGTTTACGTTGATTTTGTTTATATATTTCCGTGTTTTATTCATTCATTAAATGATTGTTCTTAAACAGTATTCAACAGTTAAACCTTGTTAATTATCCGCAGTGATATATTACATTTTACGTGTAATTACGTCACTAAATAAAAAAGTATAGACAGTCTTTGGCTTGTGCCGTTAGGCTGTTGTATCATGAAAACAATATTCAGTACAGACAGTATTGCCATCATTAAACTAATAGAAACGGTAATTTACAGTAGGCATTATGTGAAATTATATCTGTGCCGGACGTACATCTGAAGAATTTTAAAGTATGATATAAACATTTTACTTAACCAATAAACACAAATAAATTATGAAAAAAACTTTACTTTTAGTTGCAGCTGTACTTGGTGGACTGACAGCCAATGCGCAGACTGAATCATGGTATGTGAACAATAGCGACGGAACTCTCAAGGCTGAATATGTGGCAAATTCAGATCCGGCTGCTATGTCGGTAGTGAGCTTCTCGACAACAAACGTGGCAGGAACTCATACTTCAGGCCCGATTGCAGGATATATTGACGGTGAGACAACACCACTTGAGCCAAACGTAGACAACTCTTGGGGCAGCATACAGAAGAAAGCTCTGAGCGCTGACGGCTCTGTTGCTGACTTCTATTATGTTCAGGGCAAAGGCAACCCTGTTAATATAGATAAGGTTACATGGGAAGAAATTACAACCGACGATGTGCCGACAGGCGTTTACAGAGCTTATTGGGAAGACTCTTATTATACTCCTGACGGAGCGGCAGGACTGCCTACAAACGGAACATACGTTACACTCAGCCCGAAAGTAGACGGCCAGCTGAAAGTGGCTGTATGGATTAACAAGGGTAGCCGTGACATCTATGTCGTAAAGCAGAGCGACGCTAAGGCATTGGCATTAGGAACAGATGTTACTGTGTCAGGTTACATTAACGGTACAAACTGGGACGTAGCAGACGACAGCCCATTGAAAGGCTATCCTATGTATCAGGAGTCAATCGCGACTAAGGGAACTGAAGGCACTGATGCTTATGTCATCGGCGCAGGCAACCAGGCTTGCTGGGTTTACCTTACATTCAATGCTACCGCTAACGAGACATACTATATTTTCAACAAGAATACACAGGTAGGTTTCAGCGGATTTGAGTTCACTCCTGGCTCAACAGGTATCAACGAAATCACTGTTGACGCTGCCGATGAGAATGCTCCGATATATAACCTTGCCGGCCAGCGCGTTACAAAGGCTACTAAGGGCATCCTGATTCAGAACGGTAAGAAGTTTATCAATAAATAAGATAAAACTGCTTGATAGTCAAAAGAGGACTGTAAGGTTTGCTTGGATATAAATCCGGGACTTGCAGTCCTCTTTATATTTAAGCTCAGACATTCTGTTGTGGCGTATGTCCGTAAACCTGACGGCAGGTCAGGAATATCCGAGTGTTAAAAACGTGACCACATACAGACTGATGAATGATAGAGAAACGAATACCACAACACAAAAACTGACTATATAGTCTATATTAAAATAAAAGACAAACTGCGAGGCCGCATCTTTCAAATGACGGGAAACGTATGTTTACTGACACTGTACAGATGCGTAGCTGGGCGGTTGCAGCTACTTAAATTTTTATATAACAACCCCGGACTGGTTATCGGAAAAATGTAGTTTCTGTTGAAACAGTCCGGGCATCTTTGTTTTTTCACCTTAAAAACTAATTTTTTCTAAACATTTTTTTGTAATTTTGGTTACATTTATTTACTTTGTACGTCGAAAGTAAAAGCGTATATTGTGATTAACATAAATCTTATACTATTTAAGAATTAACTATTCTTTTAAGACAACCAAAGAAATAAATAATAAAAAATATGTATAACAAATAATTAAATTGATTAGATTATGAAAATGAATCATTTCTCACTAAAAGACAAGGTGCGTCTGCTTTCGGTGATAGCCGTAGGAGCTGTGCTTTTGTCTTCGTGCGCGCAAGATGGTTTCGACGATGACGAGAGATGGACCAGTAGTGTGACAGGTGTCACTCTTGTTTCTCCGACTGCTGACGAAATCTCTGTCTCTGCTTCTGCTGATGGTTCTCAGACGGTCATTTCATGGCCGGTTGTTAAGGGTGCCGGTGGTTATGAGTGTACTGTCATGGACGTAACCGATGCTGAAAATCCGGCAGTCGTTGACGGAATAAAGGATTCTCCGATTGACCGTTGTCAGATAGCTGTAACGCGTGTGGCTGACCATAATTATACGTTCAGTATCAAGGTCTTAGGTAATGAAAAGCTGAATAATACAGGTGCAGAGGTTGCTACGCAGCTGACATTCAATAGCTTTACGGCAGCACTCGCTACTATACCAGAAGGTGATATTACAACATTTATAGCAGAAAACCCGATGCCTGATGAGGCTAAGGAGACTGAAATGGCCTACGACCTTATCGCTGGAGGTCATTACACAATGTCGGGAAGCGTAGACTTTGGAAACAAACGTGTGCAGTTGCGCACCACTGACCAGAATAATCCTGCGACAATTACAATGACCGGCAACGCAAGCATAATCACTGCAACCGGAATGTCAATCAAGAATGTAAACTTTGATTGCTCAGCTTCAACAGATCCGTTTATCGCTTATTCAAAGACTCCAGATGAGAGCATGATGGGCGTAATCAGTGGTTCTCAGAATTATTACGACATCCAGCAGTCTCTTCTGATAGAGAATTGTAAGATTACTGGCGTAAACAACTATTTCATTTACGACAACAATGTTAAGTATTGTGTCGGTACGGCTATTATCCGTAATTGTGTAGTTCAGTTGACTGGCAGTGACGTAAGTGGAGTTATCCGCTTCCAGGGCGGTTACATTAATGACCTGACTATCGACAAGTCAACATTCTATGGAACAGCCGGTGCTGACGCTAAGTATTTTGTTCAGTATAACAACTCAGGACGTAACGACCGCGGTGGTTATGCCTCTAACTCAATCACTTACAGCAACTGTACGTTCTATAATGTGGCTTACAGCGGTCAGTGGGGTAACTATAACGGATTTGCAGGACGCAATACTTCTTACTGGAACATGACAGACTGTATCTTCGTAAACTGCGGCAGCAACCAGATAACCCGTCGATTCCTTGGTGGACGTACTAATTCTGCTAACAGAAACTTTGCAAACAATACTTATATGTATGACGGAGCGTTTGAGAATACAAGCGGATACGATGACAGTGTGACCGCTATTGAATCAGACCCGATGTTTGCAGACCCGGCTAACGGTAACTTCACAGTTGGCGGTTCAGAACAGCAGACAAAACGCACAGGCGACCCGCGTTGGCTTCCTGCTAATTAATAATCAGTAACAAAAGAAACACAATATATGAAAAGAAAATTCATAGCCAGTTTATGCTTCGGTTTGATGGCCTTTTCTGCTGTTCCGGCTTTTGCCCAGAACACAGATATAAAGGGAACCGTAGTTGACGAGAACGGCGAGCCTATCATCGGTGCGTCGGTCCGGGTGCAAGGACAAGAGGGAGGTGTTATCACCGACCTTAACGGTAATTACGTGATAAAAGCCCCTAAAGGAGTAAAGGTAGTAGTTTCGTACATAGGTTATACACCGCAGACAGTAACAGCCGGTGGCAGAGTACAGCTGAAGGAGGATACGCAGAATCTTGACGAACTTGTAGTAGTCGGTTACGGCGTACAGAAGAAAGCGCACTTGACCGGTTCTGTTGCCACAGTGCCTATGAACGAGATTCAGGACATGACATCTGGCGGTCTTGCCAGCACTCTTGAAGGTCTTGTCAATGGTCTTAGCGTGAGCGGAGGTAACACCCGTCCGGGCGAGAACGCTACAATCTACATCCGTGACACCAATTCTCTTGGCGATGTCGGAAGTACAGCACAGCAGCCTCTGTTCGTTATCGACGGATATATTTATCCGAATGATGTTAAAGTCGGTAACGTTACGCAGAACCTCGGAGCTGAGGCTTTCAACAATCTTGATCCGTCAGAAGTTGAGAGTATTTCTGTATTGAAAGACGCATCAGCTGCTGTTTACGGTGCGCGTGCCGCTAACGGTGTAATCCTTGTTACCACAAAGAAGGGTAAGATCGGTGCGCCGCGTATCTCTTACAGTGGTACTTTCGGTTTCACTGATGCCGTTTCTCATCCGAAAATGCTTAGCGCATACGAGTACGGACGTCTATATAACGCAGTTGCCGCTGCTGATCCTACAAATACAGACCTTAACCATCTGACAGATCTGTATCAGTTGGATGAGCTTAACGCAATGAGTGGCCTAAACTACGACTTGCTTGACAAGTATTGGGATACAGGTTTCACAATGAAGCACAGCGTAAACCTTAGCGGTGCTACAGACAAGGCAAGTTATTTTGCAAGTCTTTCTTACTTTGATCAGGACGGTAACCTCGGTAATCTTGATTACAACCGTTGGAATTATCGTGCAGGTGTAGACGTGAAGGTAAGTAAATGGCTGGGGGCAAACCTCAGTGTATCAGGTGACTACGGTAAGAAAAACTCGCCTTATATTAAGGTCGGTGGAACATCTAATGAGAAAGATTATGATATTCTGCTTACTCGTCCGCGCTACATTCCTGAATACGTTAATGGTCTGCCTATTGCTGCTTACGGTATAAGCAACTCACAGGTTGATGATGATCAGAACTATTCGTTCAGCGAACTTCGTAACAACGGAGACTACAGCCGTACAATGAACTCGAACCTTAATGTCAACGCAAGCGTTAATTATGATTTCGGTTGGAGCAAGATTCTTAAAGGTCTTAAGTTGCGTTTCTCTTATTCAAAGAGTATCAACACAGACAAGACAAACCAGTACGGATCAGAGTACACAGTCTATACAATGATGACTCGTCCTGGTTCAGGTCAGCACCTTTATACACCTGTAGCCGACCAGGACTACGCTCCATTCATAGCTGAAAGCAATCTGATAAGCCATACTATAGCCAACGGTGATCCTTCACAGTTGAACCGTTCAATGACACGTACAGACAATTACCAGATGAACTTCACGGCTTCATACAACCGCGACTTCGGTAAGCACAGTGTTGGCGCGTTGTTCTCAATAGAGAAATCTGAGGCTGAAAGTGAATATCTTTATGCTATGGTTTCTGATCCGTATTCATTCACAACCGATCAGTCTAACTCAGCTGAGGCAAACACACAGGTTATTACATTCACCCGCAGTGAGTCTGGTACTCTTTCTTATATCGGTCGTATCAATTACGCTTACGATAATAAGTACCTTGCTGAGTTCCTTATCCGTTCTGACGCTTCAACTAAGTTCGCACCTGAAAATTACTGGGGTGTGTTCCCGTCAGGTAGTTTAGGTTGGGTTATGTCAGAAGAAAACTGGTTCAAGAAAGCTTTGCCTTGGGTTGACTTCCTGAAGCTCCGTGGCTCATTCGGTCTTACAGGTCGTGATAACATCGCACCGTGGCAATGGATGCAGGTTTATGCACAGGATGCTAACCGTGGTCCGGTGTTCGGCACAGGAATGGATAGTGGCAGTTTACGCCGTATCACTATTAACCGCAACAACTCTGCCGTTAACCGTGACGTACATTGGGATAAGGTTTACAAGGCAAACTTTGGTATCGATCTCAATGTATTGAAGAACCGTCTTTCTGTAACGTTCGATATGTATCGTGAATGGAATCGCGAAATGCTTATGAACATAAGTCAGGCTATCGAGGCTACAATCGGTACTCAGTCAGCTTCTGTTAACCTCGGTGAGATGGACAGTTGGGGATACGAGCTTGGCATTACTTGGCGTGACAAGATTGGAAAAGACTTCAAGTATAAGATTGGAATCAACACTGGTTATTCTGACAACAAAGTTCTCAACATGGACTGGGAGACAGACTATATCTACCGTCAAATCAGAAAAGGCGGACGTACAGACATCGGTCTTTGGGGATTGCAGTGTATAGGTATGTTCCGCAGCTTCCAGGATATTGAGGAGTATTTTGCTGAGAATAATATCACAAGTTATCTTGGTATGAGTAAAGATCAGGTTCGTCCAGGTATGCTTATCTATAAGGATATCCGTGGTCCTCAGCAGACAGACGGCAGTTATTCAGGTCCTGACGGTGTAGTTGACGCTGACCTTGATCAGGTTTGTCTCTCTAACCGCCATAATCCTTATGGAGTAACAATGAACCTCGGTGCAGACTGGAAGGGTTTCTCTCTCACAGCACAGATCAATGCATCTTGGGGTGGCTACAGCTTCATCGACGGTGCAGCACTTGAGTCTGGCAGTGGAGTGGACGACCTTGAGTTTACCAATATGCCTTCATTCTGGAATGCAGACAATATGTATTCTTATCAGGACATTTATGATGCATCAGGCAATCTTGTAGTTAAGGAAAACCGTGACGGAAGTCTGCCTAACTTGCAGTATCAGAGTGTCAATGCACGTACATCTTCATTCTGGCGCGTAAGCGGAACACGAGTAAAACTTAACCGTCTGACTCTTGCTTACACAATACCGCAGAATCTTGTCAGAAAGATCGGAATACAGAGCGCACGTATCAACATAACAGGACAGAACCTCCTGAGCTTCTACAATCCGTATCCTGACAACTACATCGACCCGATGTGCAGCTACGGCTCTTACCCGGTATTGAGGCAGTTCACTGTTGGTGTGAACCTCTCATTCTAATTTACTCATGATAAAAATCTTAACAGAAAGTAAAGATGAAAACAAATATATTAAAGCTGTTCGGTTGCGGTCTTGCTTCTTGTCTTCTGTTGTCGGCATGTAGCGACGAATTCCTTGAGGAAAAGAAGAACTATGACAACGTTACCGGCGAAATCTATAACGACTACACCGGAGCGCAACTCCGTGTAAACGATGTTTACAGCTGGTGTCTGCCGACAACCAACTCAGACATCACCTGGCAGTATCCTTCATCAGGAAGCAACGATAATGCAGGAAAGTCTACTGAGGAATACAGTGGCTTCAGCGTTTTCCTTGACCCGCAGAATCCGTTGAACACCATGACAGGCACTTCAACACCAGACTATTTCTTCGGTACACCTAATAATATTCAGGCAAACTCTTTCGGCCGTATCCGTAACATTAATGATGTTATCAAAGGCATATCAGAAGGCTCACTGCCTCAAGACCAGAAAGACGAGCTGCTCGGACAGGTTTATTTCTTCCGTGCATGGTGTTATTATAACCTCGTGAAGTTCTATGGAGGTGTGCCAATCGTTACTGAGGTTCAGGATCCTGTTGAAGGTGTAGTGAACCCACGTAACACAACCAAAGAGTGTATCGAATTCATCTGCGCTGACCTTGACCGTTCTGCAAAGATGCTTGCAGCCAAGACTATGAACGGCGGCTGGTCTTCATCAGACTGGGGACGAGTAACCACAGGTACTGCACTTGCACTTAAAGGCCGTGTGCTGTTATTGTGGGCAAGTCCGCTGTTCAACCGTGCGAACGATGAGTCACGCTGGCAGAATGCTTATAATGTAATGACTGCCGAGCTCGACTCAATCAAGGCTTGTGGCTATGGTCTTTACCAGACAACAAACAACGTGAACGGTTCAGACTTCGCTAATCAGTTCAACCAGCGTACAACTGCCAATCCTGAGGCTGTGTTTGTAACATTGTTCAATACAGTACAGGCCGGCGACAAGCAGAAGAACAACAGTTGGGAGCGCTATATCCGTCCTAGCAATACTTCTGGTTCAGGAAAGAACGCATCAGCTATGCTGATTGACATGTTCCCGATGGCAGACGGTAAGCGTCCTTCAACAACTACTACCTATACTAAGCTCGACGCTTCTTCATACGAGTACGACCGTGAACATCCGTTCATGAACCGTGACCCGCGCTTCTACCGTACATTCGCATTCCCTGGCTTCCGCTGGGCTTTCAACGGCAACAACACTTTGCAGGCCGACAACCCCAACAACCCGTCGTATGACAACGGTACAAACTATGTTCTCTGGAACTATGTATGGTACACCAGCGCAGAAGACCGCGACAACGACAACAGCAGCAACGAGTATGCTGCCGACAACCTGCTGCAAAGTAACAGCGGTGTGTATGTACGCAAGCGTTCTGACGATCTTGACATAAACTCAAGTCCGCTTTACGCAAACTTCGACGCAACTTCAAGCAACGGCGGTTTCGCATATTCATCACAGCCGTACATCGAGCTTCGTTATGCGGAGGTATTGCTCAACCTTGCTGAGGTGGCTTGTGGTGCCGGTCACATGGACGAGGCAGTTGAATACCTTAAGCAAATCCGTATGCGCGCCGGCTATACAGGCGACTGCGGATTGCAGGCTAACCTGTCAAGCGACCAGGCTGCATGTATGTCAGCAATTCTTTACGAACGTCAGATAGAGTTCGCTTACGAAGGCAAGCGCTTCGATGACTGCCGTCGCTGGCTGCTGTATGACGGAGGTAAGAATTTCAATACAATCGAAGGCGCACCTTCAACGTGGACACTTACCGGTTGGGGCGGCAACACCTGCACATGGCTCGGCTTCAAACCGCTCAACGGTCAGCGCCGTGAGAACATGGAGTTCCGTGTGAACGATGATCACAGCAACGGTCTTGGAGGTACTACTTATGACAGCGATCCGCTGAAAGATGTTGAGCGTTGCGAGGGCGTTGATATGCGTAAAGACCTTGCTCCGCAGCTTGAGAACCTGAAAGCATGGTATGATGCCAATCTTGTACGTAAGGACAAGAAGGGCGATAGCCGTGACCAGAATCAGGTAAATCTCTATATCAACTTCCTTCCGCGTTATTACTTCCTCGGTCTGCCGCGCGGCGCTCAGAGCAATATGCGTTCAGTAGCACAGACTATCGGTTGGGAAGATTACAACAGCGGTGGCAGCAACGGAACCTTCGACCCGTTGGCTGAGTAAGACAGACATTTGCGTAATAAGGCCTGCACGGCTATAAAACGCAA
The DNA here is from genome assembly GCA_902491375.1 of uncultured Prevotella sp. Taxonomy (GTDB): domain Bacteria; phylum Bacteroidota; class Bacteroidia; order Bacteroidales; family Bacteroidaceae; genus Prevotella. The sequence goes on along the minus strand of CABUHE010000004.1, from coordinate 25,487 downwards.
TGATTTTAAATAAAAACAAGAGGCGTGTCATTTATATGGCATGCCTCTTGTTTTTTGTGTTCTTCTGGCAGTTTGTCTGTTATGATACAGGTTTTAAGCATTGTACTTGATGTTACCCGTAAGATGGATGATAACTCTGTGTAAATCAGACAGTTTTTAAGCCCGTTGTGAAAGAGCGTCTTTTATATTGCAAAAGATACTCTTTCACGTTGTCAGATGCCATCTTTTACAACGCGATTCATGCCCTTTTGCAACATGTCTGTTTCGTGCCTGTCGTTAATCAGAAATTCATAGAACTCTAGTTAAACTATGTTCCTTTTATTTCTGTTAATCAATTTTTTGCATTATCTTTGCATATTATTTAGTCCGTAAGCAGACAAGTATAAGTTTAACAGGCAGATACGCAGGTATTGTAAGTCGTTTTTACTGATTTTTACACGGCCGTTTGTTTGCCGGAAAATCTGTATACGGTCTGCTGAAAATATAAATTTACAGAAATGGTTGAACCTCTTTTGGGCAAGTCGCTTGCCGAGTTGAAGGAAGTGGCGAAGTCGCTTGGCATGCCCGCTTTTACCGGCGGACAGATGGCGAAGTGGCTTTATGGTAAGCACGTTATGGACATTGACGACATGACGGACATATCAAAGAGCAACCGTGAACGGTTGAAAGAACATTTCACAATAGGGTGCATGCCTCCGGCTGAGAGCCAGCGCTCTGTCGACGGAACGGTGAAATATCTCTTCCCGACATCGTCAGGCAAGTTTGTCGAGACAGTCTATATTCCCGAAAACGACCGTGCCACGCTGTGTGTGTCGTCACAGGTCGGCTGCAAGATGAACTGCCTGTTCTGCCAGACCGGCAAACAGGGTTTTGAAGGCAGTCTTTCAGCATCAGACATTCTGAATCAGATATATTCATTGCCGGAGCGCGACAGCCTTACAAACATCGTGTTTATGGGGCAGGGCGAACCGATGGACAACCTTGACAACGTTCTCCGGGCTACCGAGGCATTGACAGCTCCGTGGGGATATGCATGGAGCCCTAAGCGAATAACCGTAAGCAGCGTGGGCGTAAAGAACAAGCTGAAACGCTTTATCGAGGAAAGTGAGTGCCATGTAGCCATAAGCTTGCATTCACCCATACCAGAGCAGCGTGCCATGCTGATGCCTGCCGAGAAGGGCATGCATATAGTTGACATCGTGGAAATGTTGCGCAATTACGACTTCAGCCACCAGCGCCGACTGTCGTTCGAGTATATCGTGTTCGGCGGAGTAAACGATTCGCCTATGCACGCACGCGAGATAATCAAGTTGCTTAAAGGACTTGACTGCCGTGTCAATCTGATACGGTTCCACCAGATTCCCGGTGTAGACCTGCATGGAGCCGACGATTCGCGTATGGAGGCTTTCCGCGACTATCTTACAGGACACGGCGTGTTCACCACAATAAGGGCCAGTCGTGGCCAGGATATATATGCTGCGTGCGGACTGTTGAGTACGGCACGGAAGGATGCCGCAGGCGTATGATGAGGTTTTCGTTCGTCGGACTTGTTCTCTGCGTTGCTTTATTCTGCTCGTGCGACGGGCATGAGTCAATGCTGCCGGGCAGCGGCGGACGGCCTTATGAGGTGTTGCTGCTCGCCACGGGCGGTAATGGGGCAGGAGTGAAGGCTGTAGACAGTGTGCTGACACAGGATGTTCCGGGGCTGCCGCAGCGTGAGCCTTCGTTTGACGTGTCGGTTACTGACAGCACGCGTTTCAACGCCACAGCCCGTCTGGCACGCAATATAGTGATAGTGAATATCAATCCGCGCCAGTTTACGCGGACTCTGATAAGATACGAGAAGAATGTCTGGGCGCATCCGCAGATGGTGGTTTATCTTAACGCCGCTACTGACTCAGCTCTGACTGCCGACATTCCGCGCATAAGCCGGAATCTGACCGACCTGCTTACACGCGCTGAGATTAACACCGAAATATCACGGCTCGGCGCCAGTGGCAATCCTAAGGCTGCTGAGCAGGTAAGCAGGATGTTCGGTTACAGCATAAGGATACCTGCCGACATGAAATCAAGCAAGCGCGGACATGACTTCTTATGGTTCTCCGACAATGCTCCAAGCGGCATGCAGAACATCTGTGTCTATTCATACGCCGGCGACAGTCTAGACCCTGTGCGTGCATTGGCCGCGAGAGACAGTGTTATGAAAGCCAACATACCCGGCGAACGCGACGGTATGTATATGCAGACGTCAGGCGCATCGGTTATAAACCGAATGGCTAAGGAGAAAGGGCGGATATTCATGATAAGCCGTGGCCTTTGGGAGATGCACGGCGACGCTATGGGCGGTCCTTTCGTGGCTCATTCGGTTGTTGATACGGCCACGCACCGCATAATAGTGGCCGAGGCGTTTGTCTATGCGCCTGAGATGAAGAAACGCAACCTCATAAGGCAAGTCGAGGCTGTGCTTTATACGTTGAAGAAAAATGGGAAAGTGAGAACGGCTGACAGCACGAAGTAATGTGCGTAAAGGCACATACAGCAGTCGGTTCAGGCTCATTTAAATAATAAAATAAAGATATGGAAAACAGAAAAATACGTGTTGCCATAACGCATGGTGACACAAATGGCATCGGTTATGAGGTGATATTCAAGACTTTTGCCGAGCAGGCAATGCTTGAATTGTGTACTCCTATAATCTACGGATCGCCGAAGGTGGCAGCATATCATCGCAATGCTCTCGGCATACAGGCAAACTTTACTATCATCAATTCTGCTGAAGACGCACATCCCGGCAAGCTTAATCTGCTGCCGACGTTTGACGAGGAGGTCAAGGTTGATCTCGGCAGCCCGTCTAAGGAGGCCGGTCTGGCTTCTCTGAAAGCTCTTGAGCGTGCTGTGGCAGACTATAAGAATGGGCTTTTTGACGTGCTTGTAACAGCTCCGATAAATAAAAACAACATACAGAGCGACCGCTTTAACTTCTGTGGACACACTGAATATCTTGAGGAAAGGTTAGGCGACGGCAACAAGTCTCTTATGATTCTACTTAACGACATTATGCGTGTTGCGCTGGTGACCACTCATCTTCCTATACGTGAAGTAGCATCAGCGATAACTAAGGAGCGTATAGTTGAGAAGGCTACAATATTCAGCAATTCGCTGAAACGTGACTTCCGCATATCTAATCCACGTATTGCCGTGCTGGCGCTTAATCCGCATGCAGGCGACAACGGTCTGCTTGGAACAGAGGAAAACGAAATAATCATACCTGCAATAAAGGAACTGTCGGACAACGGAGTCTATGCCTTCGGTCCCTTTGCGGCTGACGGATTCTTTGCTCATGGCAGTTACGAGTCGTTCGACGGAGTGCTGGCCATGTATCACGACCAGGGTCTTGCACCGTTCAAGGCGCTCGACAGAGGCGACGGAGTAAACTATACTGCAGGTCTGCCTGTTGTCCGCACATCGCCAGACCACGGCACGGCTTATGAGATCGCAGGCAAGAATATGGCTGACGAAAGCTCGTTCCGCCATGCTGTTTATCTTGCTCTTGATGTTTTCCGTAACAGAGCCGAATATGACGAGCCGTTGGCTAATCCGCTTGAAAAACTTTACCACGAGAAGCGTGACGAGAGTGAGAAAGTGAGATTCAGCATACCTAAGGCAAAAGAAAATAATAAGGAATAATCTTAATAATCTAAGTTGGAATTAAGAGTCAGGGAACTCTTTAACGGCATACCTGCGTGCGCAATTGTGTTTTTCTTGATTCTTAATTCTTTACTGACTAAATATTCGTAGTAGTGAAGAAGAAATATCAGAATTTATTCTTCTTGTTCGGCATTGTCGTGCTTGCAATCATGCTGACTCAGCTTGACTATAAGCAGGTATGGGACGGACTTAAAAGTGCCGGATATTGGTTCTTTGCTGTAGTCGCTTTATGGGCGTTTCTGTATATATTCAATACCGCCACATGGTATATTATTATCAAAAGCGGTTCGAAAGAGCCTACGAAGATAAATTTCCTTTGGCTTTATAAGATTACGGTATCAGGCTTTGCGCTTAACTATACCACTCCGTGCGGACTTATGGGTGGCGAGCCTTATCGTGTAATGTCACTTTCTCCGAAGATTGGTCCGGAGCGGGCTTCGTCCTCGGTCATTCTTTATGCCATGACTCACATCTTCAGTCATTTCCTTTTTTGGATTCTGTCTATTTTTATTTATATACTTACCGAGCCTTTGAATTTATTTATAAGCATCATCCTTATTGCCGCAGGAGCGTTCTGTTGTCTGGGTGTATGGTTCTTCCTCAAGGGTTATCGTAAGGGTATGGCAGTAAGACTGATGAATCTGCTGAAACATATTCCTGGCGCAAAGAAATGGGCTAAGGGCTTCATTGAGCGTCATAAGGAGCAGCTTGACACTATCGACAGCCAGATAGCGGCTCTGCATAATCAGAACAGAAAGTCGTTTGTGGCTGCTGTTTTGCTTGAGCTTGCGTGCCGTTTCTGCTCTGCGTTCGAGATTATGTTTGTGCTTATGGTGCTCACGGCAGATGTAAGTTTTGCACAGTGTGTGTTGATATTGGCTTTCACCAGTTTGTTTGCGAACTTGTTGTTCTTCATTCCTTTACAGCTTGGTGGACGTGAGGGCGGTTTTGTGATGTCTACTGCCGGTCTTGCTCTTTCAGCCAGTGCAGGCATATTTGTGGCTCTTATAGTACGTATCAGGGAGCTTATCTGGACAGCAATAGGTCTGTTGCTTATCAATCTTGAGAAGAAAAAGAAATGAACATTGGCATTTCAGCCTCACCGGCTGTATGCCTTTGGTTATGTATTTGACTGTATAAACAATAAAAGAAGGATGCTTTAGTCGAGGCATCCTTCTTTCTTTTTAGGTTCTTATATTATTGCTTTATTATTCAACAACGATTGGCTTGTACTTCGGAACGAGGGTCTTCATGATAATCCAAGCCAGCAGATATGCAACTGCACAGATGCAGAATATAATCATATAGCCTGCCGGTTTGCCCTCAAAGCCGAGGAATGAGAATGCTGCACCAGATTTCTCAGCGTATGTGAAAAGCTCACCTGCACCGAGGTTGATAAGCAGTGAACCTACACCTCCAGCCATTGCACCAATACCAGTGATGGTTGCGATTGTTGATTTCGGGAACATATCGCCGATGGTTGAGAACAGGTTGGCTGACCATGCCTGATGACCTGCGCCGGCAAGACCGATGATTATTGCCGGGAACCATACTGAATAGCCGCCTAAAGGTTGTGCGAACAGTGCGAACAGTGGGAAGAATGCGAATATAAGCATCGCAAGCATACGGCCTGAATACGGGCCCATGCCTTTCTTCTCAACGAAGAGTTTAGGCAGATAACCACCGTAAATTGAGAGTACCGTTACGATAAGATAAAGCACGAAGATAAGTGCCATACCCATTGATGAAGAAGATTCGTAACCGAACTGGTCTGAGAAATAAGCCGGTGCCCAGAACAGATAGAACCACCAAACACCGTCAGTGAAGAACTTGCCGACAACAAATGACCATGTCTGTTTGTACTTGAAGCACTGTATGAACGGAATGGTCTTTTGTTCTTTTTCGGCTTCGGCCGGTTTAACTTCTTCCTTTTCGTCCTGGTTAATGTAGATAAGTTCGGCCTTGTTTACGTGCTTAGACTTTTCAGGTTTCTCATAAAGGTGAGCCCAGAAGAACATCCAGATGAAACCGATGGCACCGATAATGATGAATGCCATTTCCCAACCGAAGTGCTTAGCGAGGATAGGAATAGTAAGAGGAGCTGCAAGTGCACCAACAGATGCGCCTGAATTGAAGATTGATGTAGCGAAAGCGCGGTCTTTCTTCGGGAAGTATTCAGCTGTAACCTTGATTGCAGCAGGGAAGTTTCCGGCTTCACCGAGTGCGAGAATTGCACGGCATACAAGGAACAGCCATACGCTGATAGTCGCAATTGAGACAGCCATTGCGCTTCCGGCTTCAACAGCACGGAGTGCAGCTACAGAGTCAAGACCTTCAATTTCCATTGCAACCCAACCGCAGCCGGCGTGCATACATGCACCGAGCGACCAAATGAAGATAGCCCAAATGTAGCCTTTCTTGTTGCCCATCCAGTCAACAAACTTACCTGCGAACAAGCATGCAATAGCATAAAAGACAGAGAAGAAACCGGTAATCATGCCATAATGGGCATCATTCCAGTGGAATTCAGGTGCGATGAAGTCTTTCCACGTAAGAGAGAGAACCTGCCTGTCAAGGTAGTTCACTGTCGTAGCGCAGAATAGCAACGCACAAATGATCCAACGAAAGTTGGTCATTTTAGTAGTTTGAATCGGATTCATTATTTAATAATTTGATTAATAGTATCTGTTTAAAAGTAAGTTTTGCGCAAAGTTACTGTTTTTCTCTTAAAAAAAACAAGCAAAAAGGTTAAAATAGATTAATAATATAATAAGAGCCAAGAAACAATCAAACGTTTCTTGGCTCTTTATCATTTAGTCTTGGAAGTATACTCTCTTGACGCGGTTGCTGATGCTTGTAAGCACTTCATAAGGTATTGTGCCCATCACGTCGGAAAGTACAGTTACAGGCAGATCGTCGCCGAATATCTCGACAGAGTCGCCCTCCTTGCAGTCAATGTCGGTTACGTCAATCATCGCAACGTCCATGCAGATGTTGCCGACGTAGTAAGCTTTCTTGCCGTTTACAAGGCAATAGCATCTGCCACAACCCAGCAGGCGGTTCAGTCCGTCAGCGTATCCGATTGGAATTGCCGCAATACGGCTGTCGCGTGTCAGTATTCCTTTTCTGCTGTAGCCTACGGTCTCGTCTTTGGGAACATCGTGTATTTGCAGAATTGTTGTCTTCAGCGTGCATACGTTGTTGATAACCGAGTTGTCGCGGCTGTCAATTCCGTAAAGTCCAAGTCCGAGTCTGCACATGTCGAGCTGTCTTTCCGGGAAATGCTCGATACCGGCAGAATTGTCCATGTGGCGTATTATCTTGTGGCTGAAGGCTGACTGTAGCTTCTCGCTTCCTTCTTTGAACAGCTCGAACTGGCGTGCAGAGAAGTTGTCGAAGTCGTCGCTGTCAGAGCCGACAAAGTGAGAGAATACAGAGCGAGGTATTATAGCGTTCTGCTGTTTCAGCCGTTTTATCAGCTCGTCCATGTCTGTTTTCGGATTGAATCCCAGTCGGTGCATGCCTGTATCCAGCTTTATGTGTACAGGATAACCTGTTATTCCTTCTTTCTGTGCTGCCTTTACAAGAGCGTCGAGCAGTCTGAAGCTGTAGACCTCAGGCTCAAGGTCATAGTCGAACATTGTCTTGAACGATGTCATTTCAGGGTTCATTATCATGATGTTCGATGTTATTCCGTTCTTTCTCAGAGTTACGCCTTCGTCTGCAACAGCAACCGCGAGATAGTCAACGCGGTGGTCTTGCAAAGTCTTTGCCACCTCTACTGCACCTGCTCCATAGGCGTCTGCCTTTACCATGCACACGAGTTTTGTCGTAGGTTTCATGAAAGAGCGGAAGTGGTTAAGGTTCTTTACAACAGCACTTAGGTTTACTTCAAGTATTGTTTCATGCACTTTCTGTTCCAACAGCTCTGTAAGATGGTCGAAACTGAACTTGCGTGCGCCTTTAAGCAGTATCACTTCATCGTGCAGAGAAGTGAACACCTTGCTTGCAATAAACTCATGGCAATCAGCAAAGAAATACTTTTCTTCAATATCAATAACGTCTGAGTTTGCGCTGATTTCGGGACCTATACCTATCAGTTTCTGCACTCCACGCTTCTTTGCCAGGTCTGACACCTCTTTATATAGTGCCTCACCGCTTTTGCCACTCTGGTAAATGTCGCTTAATATCAGTGTGCGCTTTCGCCCGGCATGGTCAGGGCGGCGGCTCATGAAGTCAAGAGCTATGTCTAACGAGTTGATGTCTGAATTGTAAGAGTCGTTCACCAATGTGCATCCATGTTGTCCCTGTTTTACTTCAAGCCGCATAGCTACCGGCTCTATTGCAGGCATACGTTCAGCTATCTGTTCAGTAGTCAGACCGAGATGGAGGGCTATTGCTGTGCAGATTATAGAGTTTTCTACTGATGCCTCGTCAATGAACGGCAGGGTATAGCAGCCGTCTTTGCTGTCGAATGTATAGTTTACGGTTGTTGAAAGGCTGTTTTTCTCAACAGACCTGATGAACATTTTTACCGAGTTGTCTTTTTCTGACCATGCTATCTGCTCACCCTTGTAGTTGAGTTTAGCTACGCATTGTCTTACCGTGCAGTCGTCCCAGGGGTAGACAATGGCCGTCGTGTCATGGAAAAGTTGCAGCTTTTCCATACACTTCTCTTCCAGTGAAGAGAAATTCTCCTGATGAGCTGTTCCAAGATTAGTGATTACTCCAACCGTTGGTTGTATGATGTCACGTAGTGCCTGCATCTCACCTTTCTGGCTGATACCTGCCTCGAACACGCCTACCTGACTGTGTTCGTCGAGCAGCCATACTGACAGCGGAACACCAATCTGCGAGTTATAGCTGCGCGGACTGCGTGTTACAATCATTGACGGTGAGAGCAGCTGGTAGAGCCACTCTTTGACAACGGTCTTGCCGTTGCTGCCCGTGATTCCTACAATCGGGATGTTAAACTCGTCGCGGTGGCGCTCTGCCAACCTTTGTAAGGCCTCTACTGCATGAGGAACTTTGAGGAAGTTGGCGTCAGCATAAGCTGTTTCGTATTCAGCCGGAAGCTGCTCTATCACGAAGTTTCTGACTCCGCGGCGGTACAGGTCGGCAATATACTTGTGACCGTCGTTGCGCTCGGAGCGTATTGCGAAAAACAAAGTCTCTTCTGGGAAGCAGACGCTACGGCTGTCTGTCAGCAGCCAGCGTATGTTGCCGTCGGCCGTGCCGTAGCGGCGCGCGCCTATAAGTGTTGTAACTTTTTCAATAGTATAGGACATATAAAACCAACTATTTAAAGTAGTTAGAAATTGTCAAGGCATTATAATAACCGTGCCTTGCCGTTTTATTTTTATCTTTTTAAATTTTTATCTAATTTCTAAAGTACAAAGTTCGGATATTTTTCTGAAAATGCCTTAATTTTTAACATTGTTTTATTCATAAATTCTTTATATTCCGCTGATTCCGGATGGAAAGGCTTATGACCGAGTGCTTCTTTCAGCGGACGCCATTCCTCGATGAAACGTTTGGTCTGGTCAGAGAAGTAAGCATCTGAGAAAACTTCCCAGATATATTCCACAGCCTGAGCCGATGGGTGCAACATATCGGGAGCATAGAAACGGTAATCGCGCAATTCGTCATTAACTATCTCATACGCAGGGAAATAGGTAACCGTCTCAGGACGTTGTTTCACAAGTCTATCGGCAGCCAGCAGCAGTACAGCTTTTGACAGAGCGCTGCCGTGGTAACCATATTTCGCATAGCGTATCGGGCTTACCGTTACGATTACTTTCACGTCCTGCCGGCGTTTTATGAGTATATCAACAGCTTCAAGCAGGTAGTTCAGACATTCGTCCACTGTGAGTTCACGTTCGGTGAAAAGCCGTTGTGGCCTTTTGGCGCAGTTATCTACAATCTCGCCTGTCTCGTTCAGAATGTACACATGGTTTGTTCCGAGTGTGAACAGTGCCACCCGTGGCTCTTCTTCGCATCGTCTTACGGTATGCAGAATGCTTGCCGGATTGTACATTACTCCGTAAGGATTTACGGTAGCTCTGAATTTCTCTTCCTTGAATCTTTTGCCTATGTTGTCTGCAAAACATGAGCCGACGAACAGCATTTTCTCGCATGGCTCAATCTTGAAGTCCGGCTTATTTATTGTTACTTTTGTCCTGAATTGCATTTTAAATTATCATATTAAGTCACATCCCTTGCCTGTTGTCTGTTTGTTTTATGTAATTCAGCCTTGCGGTCAAGTATTGACTTTTTGCCCTTAATACGGCGCACATTATTATAATTTGTCAGCCATTAGGCAAAATCTCCTTCTTAATTATATTTTCGGCAATGCAAATATACAGACTTTTTGCAACTTCAGCGCATTGTTACTGACGTAAATTCAGAAAATAGTTGATATTATTTATCCACGGCTGGATATTATTTGAATAAATGAGATGATAAAATCTTAACATTTAGAAAAATCTTATAAAAAGTCATAAGTGTTACAAGAGTATGACAAAAACAATAGATATTGATGTTAAATAAGATGTATCTTTGCATAAAGAAATCGGTGGTATGCATTGTTTTAGGAGTATATTCGATGTATTCTTTCCGCTGAAAACAGATAAACTTGACTTAATACCTTGAATATCAATAGACTTACAATTAATTAATAATCCACTAAAATATTATTTATGAGACTAACCAAATTTGTTTTAGCCGCAGCATTTTTAATTAGTGCGTCGGTTAATCGGACAAGTGCTCAGGAAACAACTGAATGGCCGGACATTCCGCTTCTTACAGTAACAACTGAGGATGGAGCATTCCCTACATGCGACGTGATTTATCCGCCGGAGGGTTGTGTCGGCACAGGTATAACCAATGCTGAGTATGTGCCGGGAAAACTTGTTATGACATTGAAGGGCGACACTCTTTATGATTCGGGCGAATACGTTAAAGACGAGTCGGGTATGAGGATGAAAATAAGAGGCAACAGTACAGGAGCTACTGTTGGGCAGAAGCCTTATAAGATAAAATTGTCGAAGAAGTTTGACTTGCTTTGCCGTGGCGATAAGGACTATAAGGAAAAGGACTGGAATCTTCTTAAAATCTGTACTTGGAATCCGGGTCTTGAGGGTTCGGAGAGTGATATACTTACATATCTCGGTTTTATAATCAGCAAGACTGTCGGCATGGAGTGGACGCCCGGTTGTCAGTTTGTCAATCTGGTGATGAATGATAAATACATGGGAATGTATTGTATGACCGACGCGGTTGAGCGTGGCGACAAAAGAATGGACATAAAGAAGAGCGGATTCCTTGTTGAGAGCGACGCTTACTGGTGGAACGAGGACGTTTATTTCAAGACAGAGCATCAGCCGTCGTTGCTTGGCTATACGTTCAAATATCCTGACTCTGATGACGTTGACGAGCAGACTATCGCAATAATACAAGGCTATCTCAACACCTTTGAGAATGCCCTTTATACTGGTGGCGATGTTGCTGAATATATTGATTTGTCAATGTTCGCAAAATGGATTCTGGCTCATGATATTCTTAACTCAGGCGACGAGGTTGGTACAAACATGTACGTATATAAGGATGATTACGATGAGGAGAATCCTACTTCTACCAAGCTGAAAATGGGGCCGCTGTGGGATTTCGACTCAGCTTTTAAAAATCCGGAAGATTCCGATAAGTGGAGCAAGGTGCATGAGTCTGCTTATTTCTATTGGCCGGAGTTGTTCAAACGTGATGACTTCGTACAAGCATACCGTGACGAATGGGCAGCGATAAAAGACAGTCTTCTTGATAAAGTAATACAGGGATTCGATGAACTTAAAATCACTTACGGCAGCAGTCTTGATGAAAGTATGAAGATGCACAATAGTATTTATCCTGATGAATGTCTCAGAAGCGTGCAGGAACAGATTGACGAGCTGACCGGCAAAGTGCGCGACAGGATAGAGGCTCTTGACTTTCTTATGTCAGAATTTGAAAGTACAGGTATTGAGAATGTTGATGTTTCTATCGGAACAGAACCTGTAGAAGTGTTTGATATGTATGGAATGAAGTATAACACAACTGATGTTAAAAGTCTGCCTTCGGGCATTTACATAGAGCGTTACAGCGATGGAACAACCCGTAAGGTTTTGAACAGATAGATAATCGCACGTTTTGTGATTCGTAACTTATCTTATTGATATTCAATAAATTAAGCTCTTTATAGACAATTGTTTATGATGTCTTCCACAAAAGGTGGCTTTTCGCACTGCGAAAAGCCACCTTTTGTGTTGCAATATATGCTCTTTTACAGCGCGAAAGAGCACCTTTTGTTTTTTAGTAAATCATTGAACGTCTTTTCATATTGATTTTGTCATAGCGTTTTATGATTTTTATTATGTTTCAGAATGTTTATTCTCATCATCTTGTTTGATGTCCGTACACGTTTCTCACATCATTATTCTTCATTTACAAATAAAACGATTATCTTTGCACTTACTATGAATGAGTATATCGTATCGGCACGAAAATACCGCCCGATGTCGTTTGATGCTGTGGTAGGGCAGGAGGCTCTCACCACAACTCTTAAAAACGCAGTAAAGAGCGGCAAGCTGGCTCATGCCTATCTGTTCTGCGGTCCGCGTGGAGTCGGCAAGACAACTTGTGCCCGTATTTTCGCAAAAGCTATAAACTGTCAGCACCCTACAGATGAAGGTGAGGCCTGCAACGAGTGCGAGAGCTGCAAGGCTTTCAACGAAGGGCGTTCGTACAATATCTTCGAACTTGACGCTGCGAGCAACAACTCGGTTGAGAACATCAAGGCTCTGATGGAACAGACGCGCATACCGCCGCAGGTCGGCAGGTATAAGGTGTTCATAATCGATGAGGTGCACATGCTGTCGACAGCTGCGTTCAATGCCTTTCTTAAAACTCTGGAGGAGCCGCCTTCGCATGTTATCTTCATACTTGCCACTACGGAGAAGCACAAGATTCTGCCTACGATTATATCACGTTGCCAGATTTATGACTTTGAACGCATGACTGTGCCCAACATCGTGAAGCAGCTGAAGATGGTGGCTGACAACGAGGGCATAACCTATGAGGAAGAGGCTCTTAACGTTATAGCCGAAAAAGCCGACGGAGGTATGCGCGACGCTTTGTCCGTATTTGACCAGGCAGCCAGCTTCTGTCAGGGCAACATTACTTATCAGAAAGTTATCGAAGACCTTAACGTTCTCGATGCCGACAATTATTTCAACATAATAGACTTGTGTCTTGCAAACAAGTCGGCCGACGTTATGGTGCTGCTTAACAACATAATCAACAAAGGTTTTGACGGCTCTCATCTTATCAGCGGACTTGCAGTACACGTAAGGAATGTGCTGATGGCAAAAGACGAGCAGACTCTGCCTTTGCTTCAGACCAGTCAGCGTCAGGTGGAACGCTACAAGGAGCAGGCTAAGAAGTGTCCTGCAAATTTCCTTTATAAGGCGTTGAAAATAATGAACGACTGCGATATAAACTACCGCCAGAGCGGCAACAAACGTCTGCTGGTTGAGCTTACGCTTATTGAGATTTCGCAGATTACGCAGCCTGATGATGAAGGTGCTGCGTCGGGGCGTGGCCCTAAACGTCTGAAATCCCTGTTCAAAAGATTGAGGAGTAGCCAGCCGACAACAGAGGCTAAGCAGGTGGCCAAGGCTGATGCTCACACTAGTGTTAAGGAATATTCAAGACAGGCAGTCAGCAGTGAAGGTGTTGTAGGTGAGCCGGAAGGCGACACTGTATCCGGCAGTCAGCAGTCGCAGCCTGTCAGCACTATAAAGCCAACGGGACTGAAAGGTCTGAAGCTCGGTAAGATAGGCAAGACCTTTGAGAATCTTAGGCGTAAAGGCGAGGAACGGGATGAGACCGTTATTGTCGAAGAGGTGAAGGACACCGGCGACAGAAACGTGTTTACTGACGAGCAGCTGATGACACAGTGGCTCGCCATGTGCAACCGTATGCCGCAACAGATGGTCGGCATCGCTTCAAGACTGAAAAACATTATTCCGACCATCACTGAATTTCCGCATGTTGAGGTGCTTGTCGACAATAAGATATTGTATGACGACATCATCAAGATAAAGGGCCGCATCCGCAACACACTGGTTATGGCTCTTCACAACAGTGCCATAAGTCTTGATGTACGTCTGGCCCAGCCCGATGAGATAAAGCGCATACCAACAAACCGTGAGCGTTTTGACGACTTGAAAGCCAATAACAAAGCTTTTGAGAAACTGAGCGAGCTGTTGAGTCTGGAGTTGAGCTGACAATCCAACCATTTTTAACAGTATTAATTCTTTTTACTCGTTGTTAAGATTTAATTTTGCGCCTGTTTCGTGTTATGCGAAACTTGTTGATTAATTAAATCTTTATGTACAAGACAATTTTTAACAAGCGCGGGATTTTCAGGTTCAAGCACTTCAGTCGTAAGAGCTATGCCTTGTTCGCGTGTGTAGGCCGCGAGGTCATCGTGTGTACACTTAGTGTAGCCACGCTGACTTATGCAAAGGCCGACGGCATCAGTGTCCGTACCGACATGGCGGATGCTAATATTGCCGACACCGTGCGCACGGTTGTGCTCGATGAAGTCGACGTAACCGCCTCGCGCGCACCCTTGGCAGGAGGCCGGGTGCCGAGAATTGTAACTGTGCTGGGGCGTGACGACATTGCCGCTGCGCCGGCACAAAGTGTTAACGACTTGCTCAAATACGCCGTCGGTGTAGATGTGCGCCAGCGTGGTCCGCTGGGAGCGCAGACAGACGTAAGTATACGTGGAGGCACGAGCGAGCATATTGCCATACTGATTGACGGTATAAACATCTGCGATCCGCAGACAGGGCACAACTCGTTTGATCTGCCTGTAAGTGTAGACGACATCGAACGTATTGAAGTAATAGAAGGGCCTGCCGGACGTATTTTCGGTACATCTGCTCTTGTCGGCGCGATAAACATCGTTACGCGCAAGCCTACTGACAACGGGGGCAGTGTGAGTGCGGAAGGAGGCTCGTTCGGATATGCGTCGGCAGCGGCCGGCATAGGTTTCAGTTCGGGCAAATGGGGCAACCATATCAGTGGAGGTTACGCCCGCAGCGACGGCTATAACCGCAGCAAGTCAGGTAAGCTCAATGCTGATTATGAGGGTGTTAAGGCATTCTATCATGGCCTTTATTCAGACAAAGGACTGTCAGTTACATGGCATGCCGGTATGAGCATAAAAGGATGGGGCAGCAACACGTTCTACAGCACGTTGTCAGATGAGCAGTATGAGCACTCCGCCAAATATTTTACGGCTATTCAGGCCGAGACGAACGCAGGCAGGTTCCACTTCCGTCCGTCAGTTTACTGGAACAGATATCAGGACAGATATGAGTTTTATCGTGATCAGCCAGACCGCTCTCCGTTCAACTATCACCGCACTGATATAATAGGGCTGAATCTTAACAGCTGGTTTGACTGGATATTGGGACGCACGTCGTTCGGTGCTGAGGCACGCAATGAGGACATTATCTCAACAACGCTTGGCGAACCGCTCAACACTCCGGTTCACATCAGCGGCACCGACCGGGATTATACAGTCGGTCTTAACCGTACTAATCTTAGTCTTTATCTTGAGCATAACATCATGCTTGGCAGGTTTGCCTTGTCGGCTGGTTTTACGGCAGTGAGGAACACTTGGAGCGATATGCCGTTCAAGATTTACCCGGGTTTTGACGCGAGCTACGCCATAAGCAACAGTCTGAAGGCTTATGCTTCTTATAACACTTCGCTGCGTATGCCGTCGTTTACAGAGCTTTATTATTCTGTCGACGGACATAAGGCGGACAAGCATCTGACTCCAGAGGAGATGAGTGCTGTAGAATTAGGACTGAAGTATAGCCGAAACGGTGTCAGAACGTCACTCTCGGCTTACCGGAACTGGGGGCGGAACATGATTGACTGGATTATGGATACATCGCTTGGAGATGAAGCTGTGTGGACTTCGGTAAATCATGCAAAAATCACTTCTACTGGTGTTGAGGCTTCGTTGGGTCTTGATTTCTTTAGTCTTATTCCGGGTCAGCGCGTGTTGCGTTCGCTTGACGTGGCTTATTCTTATATATATCAGGACCAGCAGCGTGAGCCTGGAGTGCAGTCGCTTTATGCGCTTGAGTATCTTCGCCACAAACTTGTTGCCGGTTTAGGAATAAGTATATTGTCGAATCTGGACCTTGATGTCAAGTACCGTTATCAGTACCGCATCGGTTCATACACAGATCCGCAGGGAGTAAATTGTGAATACAAGCCGTATTCGCTTGTTGATGCTCGTCTTACTTGGCGTATGGACAGGTTTGATGTATTTGTTGAAGGCAACAACCTGTTCGATGTTAGTTATGTTGATTACGGCAATGTGCCGCAACCGGGCTTATGGGTGGTTGCCGGTGCAAAGTGGAAGTTCAGCTTCTGATGCCATTATAATAAACCAGCCCAAAGCTGTCTGATGGAAAGACTGCTTTGGGCTGGTTGCTTTTTATAGGATTATCTGTTTTGTTTAGATTTCCTTTCCGTTCAAAAATACGCGGCTGACGAGCGGCGACGTGTATGCGTAAGGGATGTAGTCAAGTGATGAAACAGGTTCTGTTATGAAGAAGTTTGCGGCTTTTCCGGCTGTTATCGAGCCGTATCCGTTGCTCAGTCCCATTGCGTATGCGGCATTGAGTGTGGCCGCATTTATTGCTTCAGCCGGCAACAGGCGCATCTTTATGCAGGCAAGTGATACTACGAATTTCATGTCGCCCGATGGTGTTGAACCGGGATTGTAGTCGCTTGCGACAGCTACACCGAGTCCTGCGTCAATCATCTTGCGTGCCGGAGCATAAGGCATATTGAGGAAGAACGATGTGCCGGGCAGTACCGTCGGCATAGTGTTGCTGTGCTTCAATATGTCAAACTCGCTTTCGGGCATGTTCTCAAGATGGTCTACTGACAGTGCGCCGTGTTTTACTGCGACAGGTAGACCGCCGATGGCAGCCAGCTCGTCAACATGAATCTTGGGCTTCATTCCCCATTTTGCGGCAGCTTCAAGTATTCTGTCGGTATCTTCAGGAGTGAAGAATCCTTCATCACAGAACACATCTACATAGTCAGCAAGGCCTTCGCGGCCGACTTCTGGAATCATTTCGCTTATTATCGTGTCAACGTATTCAGTGTGACTGAAACTGCGTCCTACGGCATGCGCACCGAGGAAAGTTGATACAACACGCATCGGGACGCTTTCTTTAATCCTGCGGATAACGTGCAGCATCTTTATCTCGTCTGCTGTGTTTAGTCCGTATCCGCTTTTTATTTCAACACAACCTGTGCCTTTGCGCATTATCTCTTCAGCTCTGCGCATGGCTTGCTGATAAAGTTCGTCTTCGCTGAGAGAGTGTAGCAGGTCGGCTGAATTGAGTATTCCGCCTCCACGGCGTGCTATTTCTGCATAACTTAGTCCCATTATCTTGTCTACAAACTCGCCTTCACGGCTGCCTGCGTAGACAATGTGTGTATGAGGATCGCACCATGCCGGCAGCACTACACATCCGCTGGCGTCTATCTCTTTATCGGCCTTGAAACCTTCAGCCGGCATGTCTTTCATACTGCCGAAGTCTGATATCTTGCCGTCTTCAGCGAGAAGCCACGCATCGTCAATCTGTCCAAGGCTTTTCATTTCTTCGCCCTGGAGTCTTGACTTGCCGGCAGTTTCTATGCCGGCAAGTGTTTTGATATTACTGACAAGCAGGCGCATTGTTCTCAAGGAATTCAATAGAATGTCTTATATGCGGATACATTACTTCGTCGTTAACGATGAATGGCACCTTTTCGCGGTATGCTTTGTATACCTTTTCGATAATCGGTGATGACTTCAACGGACGACGGAATTCAAGAGCCTGACTTGCGTTGAACAGTTCGATTGCAAGTACACGCTCAGTGTTGAGTACTACTTTATAGAGCTTGATAGCAGCGTTTGCACCCATACTTACGTGGTCTTCCTGTCCTTGACTTGACGGGATACTGTCGACTGAAGACGGAGTTGCAAGACTCTTGTTGAGGCTTACTACTGAAGCTGCGGTGTATTGGGTAATCATGAAACCGCTGTTTACTCCCGGATTGGCAACAAGGAAACTGGGCAGTCCGCGTGTGCCGGAAACAAGTTTATAGATACGGCGCTCTGAAATGTTTGCAAGTTCGCTGACTGCGATGGCGAGGAAGTCCATAGGCTGCGCTATCGGCTCGCCATGGAAGTTGCCTGCAGAGATTATTATGTCATCGTCAGGGCAGACGGTCGGGTTGTCAGTAGCTGAATTTATTTCTGTGTCGATTACAGAATAAACATAGTTCCATGTATCTTTGAATGTACCGTGAACCTGCGGAATGCAGCGGAACGAATAAGGATCCTGAACGTAGTCTTTCGGTTTTGTTACAATTTCGCTGCCTTCAAGCAGTTTGCGCATACGTGCTGCGGTCTCAATCTGACCTTTGTGTGGACGAACCTGGTGTACAGCATCGGTGAATGGTTCAACAAGTCCGCAATAAGCGTCAAGTGACATGGCAGAGATAGTATCTGCCCAGTCGCCCAGTCGTTTGCTGTTAAGTACAGCCCATACTGCGAATGCGCTCATGTTCTGTGTTCCATTGAGAAGGGCAAGACCTTCTTTTGAAGCCAGCTGGATCGGCTCCCATCCGTTCAGACGCAGCACTTCAGCTCCTGTCATAACCTTTCCTTGATATTCAACGTCGCCGAGTCCGACCAACGGCAGGCACAGGTGAGCCAGCGGTACAAGGTCGCCTGATGCTCCGAGTGAACCCTGCATATAAACAACTGGGTAAACGTCGTTGTTGAAGAAGTCGATAAGACGCTGTACAGTTTCAAGCTGACAGCCTGAGTATCCGTAGCTGAGTGACTGGATTTTCAGCAGAAGCATTATCTTGACAATCTCGTTTGGTACACGGTCGCCTGTACCGCAAGCGTGAGACATCATGAGGTTTTTCTGCAACTGTGCCAGATGATCTTTGCCTATTGACACGTTGCACAGAGAACCGAAGCCTGTTGTTACGCCATAGATAGGAGCTTTTGTCTCAGCTATTTTCTTGTCAAGGTATTCGCGGCAACGTACAATACGGTTGCGTGCATCGTCACTAAGTTCTATTTTATATCCGTTCTTTATTATTTCGCCTACGCGTTCAATAGAAAGATGTTCTGCTGATATTTGGTGAATCATGTTTTAAAATTTAATGGTTAGGAATAAAAAATATTGGTGGAATATGCCATTTAAAGTAAGAGTGAAGAAGATATCTATCTTGAATATTGCCGCAAGGCGTTATATTCTTTTATAGTCATATCTTCTTAACTCTTGAGTGTGTATTAATAAATTCCGTCAATTATGCTGTCGTCAACGAGATTAGGCATTGTTACTTTCAGCTCAGGGGTACGTTCCATTTCACGTACAATGCTGTGCATTGAGCCTTCGTTGCGAGCCCAGCTTCGGCGTGCGATACCATTGTTTACGTCCCAGAAGAGCATTTCACGGATATGGCGTGCGCTGTCTTCACCACCGTCGATAACCATACCGAAGCCGCCGTTGATGACTTCTCCCCAGCCGACTCCGCCACCATTGTGGAGTGAAACCCATGTCGCGCCACGGAAAGAGTCGCCGATAACGTTCTGAACAGCCATGTCGGCGCAGAACTGTGAACCGTCGTATATGTTGCTTGTCTCGCGGAAAGGAGAGTCTGTTCCTGAAACATCGTGATGGTCGCGTCCGAGTACTATCGGCCGGCTTATCTCTCCACTCTTTATAGCTTCGTTGAATGCTGTTGCTATCTTAGCGCGGCCTTCAGCGTCAGCGTAGAGGATACGGGCCTGTGAACCAACAACGAGGTGGTTGCGTCCGGCTTCTTTAATCCAGTGGATGTTGTCTTCCATCTGGCCCTGAATCTCTTCAGGAGCAGTCTTCTTTATTCCTTCAAGAACTTCGGCTGCTATGCGGTCAGTCTTCTCAAGGTCTTTCGGGTCGCCTGATGTACAAACCCAACGGAACGGACCAAAGCCGTAGTCGAAGAACATTGGGCCCATAATATCCTGTACGTAAGAAGGATAACGGAACTTGCCGTCAGCTCCCATTATGTCAGCTCCTGCACGCTGTGACTGAAGCAGGAAGGCGTTTCCATAGTCGAAGAAATACATTCCGCGCTCTGTCAGCTTGTTGATTGCTGCTACCTGACGGCGCAGTGAAGCCTGTACGCGCTCGCGGAACTCTGCCGGATTATCTGCCATCATCTTCTTTGACTCCTCAAAAGTCATGCCGACAGGATAATATCCGCCTGCCCACGGGTTGTGGAGAGATGTCTGGTCGCTTCCCAAGTCAACCTTGATGCCTTCGTCAGCGAGACGTTCCCAGAGGTCAACTATGTTTCCTACGTAAGCCATTGATACTGTTTTCTTTTCTTCAACAGCCTTGCGTACTGACGGAATCAGTTCGTCAAGATTTGTGTGAAGCTCGTCAACCCAGCCCTGGTCGTAACGTTTCTGTGCTGCCAACGGGTTGATTTCAGCTACAACGCTTACTACTCCGGCTATGTTGCCAGCCTTAGGCTGAGCACCTGACATACCGCCAAGACCTGACGATACGAACAACATTCCGTGGATGTCTTTACGGTTCTTGTCCTTCCTGAGCTGCATACGTGCGGCGTTGAGCACTGTTATTGTAGTTCCGTGGACAATTCCCTGCGGACCGATATACATATATGAGCCTGCGGTCATCTGTCCGTACTGGCTCACTCCGAGAGCGTTCATGCGCTCCCAGTCGTCTGGTTTAGAATAGTTAGGTATAACCATACCGTTTGTAACGACAACTCTCGGCGCGTTCTTGTGTGACGGGAAGAGTCCGAGCGGATGTCCTGAATACATTACGAGTGTCTGCTCGTCAGTCATTTCGCTCAGGTATTTCATTGTCAGACGGTATTGAGCCCAGTTCTGGAATATGGCTCCGTTGCCTCCGTAGATTATCAGTTCGTGTGGATGCTGTGCCACTGCCGGGTTCAGGTTGTTCTGAATCATCAGCATGATGGCTGCTGCCTGCAACGATTTGTGCGGATATTCGTCAATCGGACGGGCGTACATCTCGTAGCGTGGACGGAAGCGGTACATATAGATTCGGCCGTACTTCTCAAGTTCTTCAGCAAACTCAGGAGCCAGCGTTGCGTGGAATTTCTTGGGGAAATACCTCAAGGCGTTGCGCAGTGCGAGCTTCTTCTCTTCTTTTGTCAAAATGTCCTTGCGCTTAGGCGCATGGTTTATTTCGGTGTCATAAGGCATCGGTTCAGGTAATACG
Organism: uncultured Prevotella sp.; assembly: GCA_902491375.1. Lineage (GTDB taxonomy): Bacteria > Bacteroidota > Bacteroidia > Bacteroidales > Bacteroidaceae > Prevotella. The sequence goes on along the minus strand of CABUHE010000004.1, from coordinate 4,377 downwards.
TCGGGTATTCCGGCACGTATTTCCTCTGCAAACTGCTCTTTTGTCATTTATTTAATTATTCTTGTTTATTGTATTTTCAACGATTGTCATAATCTCACGCTCAGCCGCGTCGGCGTCTTTCATCAGCTTATCAGCTTCAGTCGTAAGCTCATCGGCTACGGCTTTGTCTTTCAGTGAAGATGCGTTAATCTTAACGTTCAGACCTGCGCCGAGTACGGCAGCACGTGCGGCAAGTGCGCCTACACCTGCGTCTGATACGCTGTTAGGGTTGCCTGTCTCTGCCATTGCCTTGCATATCTCGAATGCCTTGAACGATGCTTTCATCGTTTCAAGCGGAACCTGTGCGGCAAATAGGGTAGCGCTCTGTATTGCTTCAGCGCGCAGACGCTTGTCTTCTTCGGTATTCTTAGGCATGCCGAATGCCGCCATGATGCGGTTGAAGGCTTCAGTGTCTTCATCGACAAGGTGCAGCAGCTCTGTCTCAAGCTCTATGCCACGGTCAGCCCAGTTGCTGAACTCTTCCCAGCGTGCGTCCCATCCCGGCTTGTGTGCCGACAGGTTGGCTACCATTGTGCCGAGTGCTGCGCCCAGCGCGCCCATATATGCGGCAACAGAGCCACCGCCGGGAGCAGGTGATTCGCGCAGAGTCTCGTCAGCAAATCCTTTCACTGTAAGTGCAGTCAGCTTGTCGCTGTTGTTCTGGTCTGCGTCAAGAAGATATTCGATAACCTTCTCTTCAGGAACGAACGGGCGCAGATCGTCGAGTCCCATTGACTTTATTGCGATGTTAAGAATGTCCTCCTTAGGTATGCCGGTAGAGCGCTGTTGTTTGCGCAGAAAGTATTTTCCGGCGTCTATAACGGCGCGTTCTGGCACAAGTCCTACTATTTCTGTTCCAGTAACGCGCAGTCCGCGTGCCTGTGCGGCACGGCTTACTTCGTCGAATGCGACGTGAAGCGGAGTAGCATTGATGTCTGTAATGTTCATTGAAACCTGTGCAATGCCATACTCCTTGATAAACCAGCCTATGGCTTTTGTGCCTTTCAGTGTACCGGGGCGCATTATGGGCTTGCCGTCGGTGTCGCGCTTTATGGTTCCTGTTATAGGGTTACCTTCACGTACTGGGCGTCCTTTTTCGCGGACGTCAAACGCTATGGCGTTGGCACGTCGGGTAGATGTGGTGTTGAGGTTGAAGTTTACGGCTATAAGGAAGTCGCGTGCGCCTACTGCTGTACATCCCGTCTTGGCTACGCCTTCGTCATAAGGACGTGCGCCGAAGTCAGGTTTTCCGTTCGGGTCAGCCAGCTTCTCGGGCAGAGCCTCATACTCGCCCTTGCGGCATACAGCCAGATTGCGTCTTTCAGGTTTGAACGCAGCTGCTTCGTAGCAGTAGCATGGAATGCTGAGTTCGTTCGCTATACGCTCGGCCAGTTTGCGTGCAAGTTCGGCACATTCTTCAAGCGTTATTCCGCTTACCGGCACCAGAGGGCACACATCAGTTGCACCCATACGCGGATGAGCGCCGTGGTGGTGGCGCATATCGATAACCTCACCGGCCTTTTTTACTGCCTTGAAAGCGGCTTCTACAACATCTGCCGGTTCGCCGACAAACGTTACCACAGTGCGGTTGGTAGCCTCACCTGGGTCTACGTCGAGAAGTTTTACGCCTTCGCTTTTTTCAATCACGTCAGTGATTTGTTTGATTACAGCCTTGTCGCGTCCTTCGCTGAAGTTGGGCACGCACTCAACTATCTGCCTTGTTTTTGCCATAGCATTTAATTCAAAGTATGTTAATATGTAATTGTAAGCAAATTTATTCGCCGGCTTCCGTCACCGGTGGCCGGACAGATTGTGTTTCTTGATGTGCAAAGATAGTATTTTTAAGTATAAGTTGCAAGAAAAGCATAGGAATTTTAAAGTCCTGCTTTTCAGTGTTATAATAGCAAATTGTATTCTTTAAATGCTTTATTTATGACATATAGGAAGATGCTTGGTCCTTTGTATATGTGTAAACTTTCAAAAAGTAAGTAACATACATCTTGAATAAATATGTACATTAACTTTTTCTAAGTCTTGTTTTTCTTTATTCTAAGCAGCAAAATGGATAGTTGAAAGAATGTCATCCTGCGCTGTATCTGCTATGTTACAGTTTGTAACCTGACAGTTTGATGTAGAATTGTTGCGTATTTATTTATACAACAATTTGTATATTTGTTGGTTCAGATGTAAAAATAAATGTTGCTTACAATCTGTTATATAAAATAATTATATAACTTTGTCATCTGTAAGCGTTGTAACATTTGTCTGTATATTTACTTGTAAAGTACAGTAAATGGTTCAACGGCTGAATGTTTTTGCTATAATCTGATACCTTATAAATAATCATAAATTACTGTTATTAACAAACCTTTTAGACAATAAATCTGTATGAAAAAACTACTGATTACAACTCTACTTGTTTTTATTATTGGTTTTGCTTCAGATATGTATGGGCAGAACAAGGAACAAAACGGCAGACAACTTGTGCTGCAAAATGTTTACAGCCGTGACATAACATCGCTCAACGGTACATGGCAGACCATAGTAGATCCTTTTGACGCCGGCTTCTATGACTACCGACTGGCTGAAAGTTCTAATGGATTTTTCAAAAACCAGCAGCCTAAGAGTCCTTCTGATATGGTTGAATATGATTTCAGTAAGGCTGAGCAGCTGGTTGTGCCTCGTGACTGGAATACCCAGCGCGACGAACTGTTCTTCTATGAAGGCAGTATATGGTATAAAAAGGACTTCAGTTATAAGCCGAAAGACGGCAAACGCGTCTATCTGTATTTCGGAGCGGTAAATTATCTGGCTTATGTATATCTGAATGGTGAGAAGTTGGGAGTACATGAAGGTGGGTTCACGCCTTTTTATTTTGACATTACCGATAAAGTTAAGGATGGCGACAACTTCGTTGTAGTAAGAGTAAACAATGAGCGTCGTCCTGAAAATGTGCCTACGGTCAATTCTGACTGGTGGAACTACGGCGGAATAACACGTGACGTGCTTCTTGTTGAAACACCTGAAACTTCAGTAGATGATTATCGTCTGGAACTTGCATCTGGAAAGTATAACGAGCTGCAAGGTTACGTACAGCTGAACAGGCCGCTTGCAGGTGAGAAGGTTACGCTGCGTATTGACGAACTGAAAATCAATAAGCAATTGACTACCGACGCACAGGGCCGTGCGCAGTTCAGCCTGAAAGCCAGGCCGGAACTTTGGTCGCCGGAGTCGCCGAAACTTTATAAAGTTACCCTGGTACACGGAACTGAGGTGCTGAACGACAGAATAGGATTCCGTCATATAGAGACATCGGGTAAAGATATTCTGCTCAACGGAAAGAAGGTATTCCTCAGAGGCATATCCATTCATGAGGAAGCTCCGTTCAGACAAGGCAGGGTAAGCAATGAGGCTGAATGTCGTACTCTGCTTAATTGGGCAAAAGAGCTTAACTGTAACTTCGTGCGTCTGGCACACTATCCGCATAACGAAGCTATGGTAAGGATGGCAGAGGAAATGGGCTTTATGATCTGGTCAGAAATACCTGTTTACTGGACTATACATTGGGACAATCCTGACACTTACCTCAATGCGCAGAAGCAGCTTACCGACATGATAGACCGCGACAAGAACCGTTGCGCAATCGTAATATGGTCGGTGGCAAACGAGACTCCGCACAGTGCGGCGCGCGACAAGTTTCTTGCCAATCTGGTGAAGACCGTCAAAGCGAAAGACGACACCCGCCTGGTAAGTATGGCGATGGAAGTAAGTGGTACAGACAACAATACGAGCCGTGTGCATGACAACATGAGCAGCTACGTCGACATTATAAGTTTCAACAATTACCTGGGCTGGTATGGCGGAAAGGTGGAAGACTGCGCCACACGCAAATGGGACATTCCTTATGACAAACCGTTCTTTGTCAGCGAGTTCGGCGGTGGTGCGCTCTATGGCATGCATGGGGACAAGACACAACGCTGGACTGAAGAATATCAGGCTGAACTCTACCGGCAGACGTTGGACATGTATAACCGTGTGGATGGCTTTGCCGGTACATCTCCGTGGATTCTTATGGACTTCCGTTCCGCCCGTCGTCAGTTACACGGCATACAGGACTTCTTCAACAGAAAGGGTGTCATTTCCGATCAGGGACAAAAGAAGCAGGCATTCTACGTGTTAAGGGACTTCTACAAGAAAAAGATGGAAGAGCGGAAATGACATTTCTGCCGCCTGGATGTAAATAGTCGCGAGGCTTATTGCGGTTTTGCTGACTGCAAAATAAAAAAGAGGCTGTCTCAAAATAGACTTGAGATGGCCTCTGTTTGTTTCATCTCAGAT
>CABUHE010000003.1 GCA_902491375.1 uncultured Prevotella sp. | reverse complement strand
GCTGCGTATCTCCCTGAAAGCCCAATAGTTTACATTATTCTTCCTAAATCCATCCGAAATCGGGCGAGTTTCACTATCTTTGCAAGTAACTACCAGGCCTAAGTCAACATAAAAACACAATTGTAAACGACTATCAACCTGACAGTATTAGTAATAACCCGCAAGAAAACTCTCATGGGACAACGCAGAACATCACTAAAAGAGATGGCCGAACAGTTGGGGGTCAGCATCGCCACCGTATCACGTGCGCTGAGAGACAGCCACGAAGTAGGTGAAGAGATGAGAATCAAGATACAGACACTGGCAAAAAAACTTAATTACAGGCCAAACCCTTTCGCACAAAGCCTGAAGCGCAAATCGCCAAAGGTCATAGGTGTAGTAGTGCCAAATCTCGTCACCCATTATTATGCAGCAGTACTTGACGGAATAGAAGACTATGCTACAAAAGCCGGCTATGCCGTGATTGCCGCAAACAGCCATGAGGACCACCTGCGTGAGGAAAAAGCCATTGACAACTTTGTCAATATGTACGTTGTAGGAATTATTGCCTGCCTTGCACAAGACACTATAGACTACTCACACTTTGTTGAGATAAACAACATGGGCATTCCACTCGTATTTTTCGCCCGGACTTGCCTGCCCGATATGTTCTCGTCGGTAGTGTCAAACGGTGACGAGGCTGCAAAGGAAGCCACTTTACACCTTATTGACACTGGCAGCCACCGTATTGCTTTCATTGGCGGACCGCAACACCTCGACATGATGAGACGCCGCAAGCATGGGTATCTTGAGGCTCTGCGCGAGCGTAACATAAAAATCGACCGCTCGATTATCGTCAACGGAAGCATCGACTACGACTATGCAAGAGAAACTACAATAAAAATGCTGCAACGGGAAGATCGCCCCGATGCCATACTCGCATTCAACGACATAATAACTTATGCAGCTTTTGACGCAATAAAATCGGTAGGATTACGCATACCCGAAGACGTTGCAATCATTGGTTTCACAGAAACGGAAACGTCATTTTTCGTTACACCTAAGCTATCAGCTATTATGGACCAGGCCCACTACACCGGCGAACGTGTATGCGAACTACTGCTGAAAAACATCAACGGCGACAAGAAGATATATAAAGAGGTGGTGCCTATGACACTCGAAATACGCGAAAGTTCAGACAAAATCAAGATTGAGAAATAAAAGAAAAGCACACTTTACAAGACATGCAAAAGTAATTCATGCGTGTAAAGAACCGCACGTAAGCCAGACTTACGTGCTTAATAGAATTTGATATCAGTAATTATTCTCGCGCCGGCCTCAACATTAAGATTCTTGACAAGGCGCTCACGCATCATAGACAGATCAGCACGCAGAGCTGGATTGACAATTTTCACAAAGAGAGTCTGGTTACGGATAAATTTCTCACCGGTATATCTTTCTACCGCACGGCCAACAACCTTGCCCCACGAGTCAATCAACCTTCGCTGCTGCAAGGGAGTTTCCAGCCCGTCGTGTCTGAGACATTGGGCCAGAATATCTGAAAGAGTCTGTACGTCACGTCTAAACATTGTTAACCTCCATCTGCTTTATCTCGCCTTTATCAACATAAAACAACTTATAATCCAGACTGCTTCCGCTTAATATGCGGTCAAGATGCTCACGGTTGGTATCGGTAAGGAATATCTGACCGAAGCCGTCGCCACCCACTATCTTCACAATCTGCTCCACACGGTTGGCGTCGAGTTTGTCGAAAATATCGTCAAGCAGAAGAATAGGACAGACATCTTTTCTCACATTCTTAAGAAACTCAAACTGTGCCAGCTTCAATGAGATAACAAAAGTCTTATTCTGTCCCTGACTTCCCTCACGCCTTATCGGATAGTCACCGATAAGCATCTCAAGGTCGTCGCGATGTATACCATGAAGCGAATATCCTACTGCCCTGTCTTTAAAGCGGTCGCGCTGAATTACATCCAACAACGGGCCACGCTGACAATGAGAAACATAACTGAGAGAAACTCTCTCCTTATCGCACGATATTCCATTGTAGAACTGCTGAAACAGAGGTATAAGCTCACTTACAAACTTATCACGTTTCTGATAAACTATCTCACCAGCCTCAGCCATCTGTTCCTCCCACAGAGCCATAAGGTCAGCATCAGGTTCATCTTCGGCCTTCAGCAATGAGTTACGCTGCTGCAAAGCCTTGTTGTAACGGTTAAGAGCGTCGATATAAGCACTGTCATACTGCGAAATAACAACATCCATAAGCCGCCTTCGCTCCTCGCTGCCACCCTCAACCAGAACTGTGTCTGACGGTGAGACAAAAATCAGAGGGATAAAACCTATATGGCCTGACAGCCGCTTATATTCTTTCTTGTTGCGCTTGAAATGTTTCTTAGAGCCACGCTTCATACCGCATGATATATTCTCATCCTCTCCCCCGTCGCTGATATAACGGCCGTCGAGCATAAAGAAATCACAGCCGTGACGCATCACCTGTGAGTCTGGAACAGAGCATGAACTGCGGCAGAACGACAGATAATAAACGGCATCAAGCAAGTTGGTCTTGCCCTCGCCATTATGCCCGATGAAACAATTCAGCTTAGGCGAAAACGTAAGCTGTGCATCGGCAATATTCTTATAATTCAGTATTGACAATTTATCCAAAAACATCCTTACCGTAGCTCTAATTCAGTGCAAAGTTAGTCGGTTTAAAAATAAAAAACAAAAAAAGTCGGTGATAAATTTCAATATTCAGGATAAAATCTGTAATTTTGCCACGCTTTATTATTTTGTAATCAGTTTGTAAATTTAAAATCAATAAACATAAATGGCAAATCTTAAAGAACAGAAGGGTACAATGGAAGATGCCCTCAGTCAGAAAGAGGCGGTCTTTATGAAGCACAAAAAGACCATCGCTATCGCTATCGTTGTAATTATCCTTGTAATCGCAGGCATCATCGGATACAATACTTATGTATCAGGTCCGAGAGAACAGGAAGCAAGCACTGCTTTGGCTAAAGGACAGGACTACTTTGCAAACCAGCAATTTGACATTGCACTCAAAGGCGACAGCACAGGCTACAAGGGTTTCTTGAGCATTGCTTCTGATTATAGCAATACAGACGCCGGAAACCTTGCCAACCTCTACGCCGGACTTTGCTATGCAAACCTCGACAAATGGAACGATGCCGTTAAATATCTTGAAGAATATTCACCTGCTGACGACGAGATGGTAAGCCCCGCAGCTGTAGCCGCACTGGGCAATGCCTATGCTCATATTAAGCAGTTGGATAAAGCTGTTGAATGTCTGAAGAAAGCTGCAAGCATGGCTGATAAAGAAGCTGCTGACAACGCAAACAACAGCATTTCACCGTCATTCCTCATTCAGGCAGGAGAGATACTTGAGAGCCAGGGTAAGAAAGACGACGCTTTGAAGATATATCAGGACATCAAGAAAAAATATGTCAATTCTCCAGTTTACGGCGAAATTGACAAATACATTGAACGAGCTTCTATAAAATAATGGCTACATCACTCCATAATTTGTCAGAATATGACCCCGGCAATGTGCCTGACGCAAGCAATATGTGCTTCGGCATTGTAGTTGCCGAGTGGAATCCGGAAATAACAGGAGCCTTACTTGACGGAGCCGTAAAAACTCTTGAGAAGCATGGCGCTCTGCCTGAAAACATCCACGTTAAGACAGTTCCCGGCAGTTTCGAACTGATTTACGGAGCACATCAGATGACGCTTAACGGAGGTTATGACGCAATCATAATTCTCGGTAGCGTAATCCGCGGAGAAACTCCTCACTTCGATTATATTTGTCAGGGCGTTACATACGGAATAGCAAGACTCAACGCTAAAAGTGAAATACCTGTAATCTACGGTCTGCTGACAACAAATGACCTGCAACAGGCAAAAGACAGAAGCGGAGGCAAGCTCGGTAATAAAGGCGACGAGTGTGCCATAGATGCGATTAAAATGGCAAAATTCTAAAACTCTGATAAAAACAATACATACCCCAACCCTCACAACAACCGCGAGAGTTGGGGTTAATCTTAATTATAAAGTTACATAAATATGAAACTGATCTCATGGAATGTAAACGGCCTGCGCGCATGTGAGGGCAAAGGTTTCAGCGACTCTTTCAGACAGCTTGATGCTGACTTCTTCTGTCTTCAGGAAACAAAGATGCAGAAAGGACAACTTGACCTGACATTCGACGGATATGAATCATACTGGAACTACGCTGAGAAAAAAGGCTATTCAGGCACAGCTATATTCACAAAATACAAGCCGCTAAGCGTAAGTTACGGTCTCGGCATCGACCAGCACGACCACGAAGGACGTGTGATAACACTAGAAATGCCTGAATTCTATTTAGTAAATGTCTATACGCCCAACTCGCAGGACGGTCTAAAAAGACTGGACTACCGCATGACATGGGACGATGATTTCCGTGAATACCTGATACGACTTGACCAAAACAAGCCTGTAATAGTCTGTGGCGACATGAACGTGGCACATGAGGAAATAGACCTTAAGAATCCGAAAACAAACCGCAAAAACGCAGGATTTACAGACGAAGAGCGTGAGAAGTTCACAGAATTGCTTTCTGCCGGCTTTACTGACACGTTCCGTCACTTCTATCCGGAAAAGGAAGGAGCTTACTCATGGTGGTCATACCGCTTCCACGCACGCGAGAAAAACGCAGGTTGGCGTATTGATTACTTCGTTGTATCAAACAGACTTACAGACAAAATTAAATCGGCAAGCATACATAACGAGATTTTCGGGTCAGACCACTGCCCAGTCGAGCTTGAATTATAACAACTATAACCCACTGACATTCAATAAAAAAGCAAAAAAAATTCACTACTGCCACAATATGTGGTGAAAAATAAGTAATTTTGCAATCGGTTGAGCATACTCTATGCTTCAGCATGACGCGCTTGACTTATCATATTTGTATAGAGCATTAAACATGGCAACACGTGAAGAATACGAACAACTGAAGGCTTTCGCACGCATAGACGGAGCCATAGTTGGAGGTCTGTGGATTTTAAGTTTTGCGTTCTTCATAGGCGAGTTCTACAATCCGATGCTCGGTTTCATCTCGCTTCTTGTCGGAACGTTCTCATTAGTTCTTGCCGCATTAAGGCTTCGTAAGTTCAGAGATAATGTTCTAGGAGGCATAATCTCATTCAGAAGAGCCCTGTTATACAGTATGTTGACTTATTTCTACGCTGCGTTATTAATGGCAGCTGCGCAGTTCATATACTTCCAGTTCATAGACCAAGGATTTCTTCTCTCACAATACGAGGCAATAACAGAAACTAAAGAATTTGCAAACATGCTTAAAGTCTATGGGGCAAGACCGGAGGACATGAAACTGGCAATGGATAATATCGCATCTCTGCGTCCTATTGACATAGCGTTGCAGTTTCTGTCAACAAATATCATACTTGGCTTTATCATAAGTCTGCCGATAGCGGCAATGATAAAGTCAAACTACAAAAGAAGATTCTAGGAAATACCACAAAACCGAAAACAAAACAATCACAAAAAAAATGGACATATCCGTAATAGTACCTTTATATAACGAAGAAGAATCTCTGCCGGAGCTTTACGCATGGATTGAACGTGTGATGAAAGCAAACAACTTCACCTATGAAGTAATATTCATCAACGACGGCTCTACGGACCACTCATGGAACGTTATTCAAGACCTTAGCAGCAAACACGAATGCATAAAAGGTATTAAGTTCCGCCGCAATTACGGCAAAAGCCCAGCATTGTATTGCGGATTCAGAGAGGCTCAGGGCGATGTTGTCATCACTATGGACGCTGATTTACAGGATTCTCCTGATGAAATTCCGGAATTATACAGAATGATAAAGGAAGACGGATATGACCTCGTTTCTGGATATAAACAGAAACGTTACGACCCGCTTTCTAAAACTATTCCGACTAAGTTGTTCAATGCGACAGCACGCCGAATAAGCGGAATTAAGAATCTCCATGACTTTAACTGTGGACTGAAATCATACCGCAAGGATGTAGTAAAAAACATTGAAGTTTACGGTGAAATGCACCGCTATATCCCATATCTAGCAAAGAACGCAGGATTTGACAAAATCGGAGAGAAAGTAGTTCACCATCAGGCACGCAAATACGGAAGGTCAAAATTCGGTCTCAACCGTTTCTTTAACGGTTATCTGGATCTTATAACATTATGGTTTCTCAGCAGCTTTGGGCGCAAACCTATGCACGTATTCGGTTTCTTGGGAACAATAATGTTCTTCATCGGTTTTATTGCGGCAATTATCATTGGCGTTGACAAACTCTACTCGCTCGCAAATGGTATACCGCAGCGTCTGGTTACCGATTCACCTTATTTCTATATCGCATTAACGATGATGATGATTGGTACTCAACTATTCCTTGCAGGATTCCTCGGTGACCTTATAAGCAGAAACTCTCTAAACCGTAATGACTATCAGATAGCAGAAGAAATAAGGTGCGGAGAGAAACACGACGTAAAATAATCGTTGTACACGAACAAGAATGACAATGAAAAAAGGAACATCAAAATACAGCGTCAAGGACTGCTTAAGCAACAAATATGCAAACAGACGGCATAAAATGAGAAATATGCTGTCTAAAAACATTAAGACAGTGCTTATTTCCAACCTGCCGCTGTTGCTTTTCCTTATAATATTAATTACGGCATCGTGCACCACAATAGACTGCCCGCTCAATTCACTTGTATACACACAATATAAGCTGATGAACGCTGAGGGGAAGGCTGACACACTGACCGATACGCTTACAATTTCAACCGTAAAAACTGACGGTACTGATTCAATACTTATCAATAAGAATATTAATACGACTGAATTTGCATTGCCAATAAGCTATTCTCTGCCACAGGATGTTTTCTATTTTGAGACAAAAGATACATTAACAGGAGCGGCAACAATTGACACTGTAACTGTTACAAAAACAGACCGGCCTCATTTTGAATCAGTGGACTGCTCTCCACTGTATTTTCACACAATAACAGCGGTAAGCACAACACATAACGCAATCGACTCAGCGAAGATAATAAATTCAGACGTAAGTTATGACACCTCAAAAAAGCATATTTACATATATTTCAAGCATCGTCATTAGTCTGCTGCTACTCATTCCGAATGCAGCAACAGCAAAAAGTGATAATGACGTAAAAGCTGATACAGTGCCTTTGTTCAAAGGCTTTGCGGTGTCAGTAGATATTGCCGGACCTATACAGTCTCTTATAAGTGACTACGGTCAATATGAAGCTGCGTTGCGAATAAATCTGAAAGATAAATATTTCCCGATATTTGAGTTAGGTTTAGGTCAGGCAGACCACACTAATGACCTTACAAACATTTCATACAAAACCAGTGCTCCTTACGCAAGGATTGGTGTTGACTTTAATCTGCTAAAAAACAAACACGATATTTATAAACTATTTGCCGGCGTAAGATACGCCTTTACTTCATTCAAATACGACTTATCACATCCTGGAATGACTGATCCTGTATGGGGTAATGTTGCGCCATACGAAGCTAATGGCGTAAAATGCTCATACCAGTGGTTTGAGGCTGTTATAGGTGTTGATGCAAAAATGTGGGGACCTATACATTTGGGTTGGAGTATAAGATACAAGAGCAGACTGTCATATAATGACGGACCACTCGGAAACTCATGGTACGTTCCTGGATATGGAAAAACCGGTGGTAGCAACATCGGCGGAACGTTCAATGTTATAATTGACATTTGATAATACATAAAAGAATAAGTCAACAGCTCATTTTAATGACGAGCAGTAATATTAAATTGTACAGAAAACAACAAAACAAATGAAGAATAAGAAAAAACTACTTTGGCAATCTGCTTTTCTACTTTTCCTGATTATTGGCACAATCATCATAGTCAGGCAACAACGCACAACACCATATCAAAAAGATTCTGGATTCATTTTTGGTACAATATACAACATAACCTACCAAAATGACAAAAACCTGAAGAAAGAGATTGAAGATGAACTGCATAAGGTAGACAATTCGCTTTCGCCATTCAACAAACAATCAATAATTTCCAAGATAAACCGTAATGAGAATGTCATAGCTGATGAAATGTTTACCAACGTGTTCACTTTGGCAGAACAGATATCGTCAGAAACAAATGGTGCATTTGATATAACGGTAGCTCCTCTCGTAAATGCGTGGGGGTTTGGATTTGAGAACAAGATAAATCCGACTAAAGAAACTATCGACAGTTTAAAGCAACTCATTGGTTACAAAAGAGTTTCACTTATTGATGGGAAAATAAAAAAGGAAGATCAACGCATAATGCTCGATTGTAGTGCTATTGCTAAAGGTTACGCCAGCGATGTAATAGCAGATTTCTTGCGTTCAAAAGGTATAAACAACTTTATGGTTGAAATAGGAGGAGAAATCGTTACGAGCGGAATAAACGACAAACGATTACCATGGAAGATTGGAGTAACAAAGCCTATAGATGACTCTCTCAACACACATCAAGAGCTACAAACAGTTCTTAATGTAACCAACAAGGCCATGGCGACAAGCGGAAACTACCGCAACTTCTACTATAAGAACGGTAAAAAGTATGCACACACTATTGATCCGAGAACCGGTTATCCTGTACAGCACAGCATTCTTTCAGCCACGGTATTGGCAAACAACTGTGCGACAGCCGATGCTTATGCGACAGCTTTCATGGTAATGGGCATAGACAAAGCAAAGAAAGTTCTTGCCAATCATAATGAAATAATGGCTTATTTCATATATTCCGACACCAAAGGCAACAATGCCGTATGGTATTCTCCTTCATTGAGGGATAAGATTGCGGAATAATAAAAGACTGATAATCAATTTATAAGAAACAGTCAAATAAATATGCATCGTATTATTCAATTATTATAATTAATGCCCAGCATTAAAAAACTTCATGAGCGCCTGCTCGAACTTCCACTGTTTCAAGGTATGAGTAAAAATGACCTTGAAGAAGTTGTCGAATCAACAAAATTCAACAATTTGTCATTTACAAAAGGCAAAATTGTTGTTTCTGATGATGATATTTGTGACAGGCTGCTTTTTCTCGTAAAAGGTTCTATTTACGCCATCGGATATTCTGACGACCACGGATATTCTATAACAGAAACATTCTCTGCGCCAGAGATACTTCAACCTGAGCGCATTTTTGGCCTTACACAACGCTACACACGCACATTCAAAACAAAAACAGACTGCACATTCATCAGTCTAGGTAAAATGGAAACACTTGAACTGGCTGACAAGTATGAGATTTTCAGACTGAACATGCTGAACATTATCTGCACTAAATCGCAACGGCTAACACGTTTCCCGTGGAGACCACAACCAAAGGATATACGCCATAAAATAGCAAGATTCATAGAAACACGCTGTCTGCGCCCTGCCGGTGAAAAGATAGTACACATCAAAATGGAACGGTTAAGTGAAGAAATAAATGAAAGCCGTCTGAATGTCTCAAAAGAATTAAAGGCTATGGATGCTGAAGAAATTATATCTTTAAGACGAAGTGAAATATATATATCGGCATTAGAGCGGATCATAAGAGGTTAAACCGGTAAATATTAGTTAAAATCATTTCATCCGTTCACATACAACAAATATAATTACTATCTTTGTAAGCAAAATTTACAGATTAACGTCAGTATGAATGAAAATATGACAGAAGGAACACATAAGAATCCTTTTTTTGAACCCTACAACACTATTCACGACACAGTCCCATTTGATAAAATTAAGCTTGAAGATTTTGAAGAAGCTTTCATGGAAGGAATACGCCGTGATGATGAACAGATAGAAAAGACAATAAATAATCCTGATAAACCTACTTTCGACAACACAATCATAAATGTTGATGATGACAAAGACGGCTATTATGACCTTCTATCACGTGTGTCGACTGTATTTTATAATCTTTTAAGCGCAGATACCAACGACGAACTTGACACTTTGGCGCAGAAACTGCAACCGATATTGACAAAACATGCCAATGACGTAAGGCTTAATGAACGACTGTTCCAACGCATTAAGGCCGTACATCTACATCACAGAAAGCTGACCAATGAAGAAAAAAGACTTCTCGACAACTGCTACGACGGCTTTGTAAGGAGCGGTGCATTGCTCGATGAAGCCGGAAAGGAAAAACTGCGCCAACTTACAGAGGAAGCCGGAATGATGTCACTTCAATTCTCCCAGAACCTTCTTAAAGAGAATAAAGCCTATACACTTCACATTACAGACGAAGCTCAACTTGAAGGACTTCCCGACACTTCACGCGAAGCAGCTGCAATGGCTGCAAAGGAAAAAGGAGTTGAAGGATGGATATTTACACTCGATTATCCAAGCTACAGCCCGTTCATGACCTATGCTAAAGACCGTGAATTACGTAAACAGATGTACATTGCACGCAATACGGTCTGCACTCACGACAACAAAGAAAACAACATAGAAATATGTAAACGTATTGTTAATTTAAGACGAGAAATAGCCCAACTATTAGGTTATAAGACTTACGCTGAGTATGTACTTAAACACAGAATGGCAGGCAACTCACGAAACGTTTACAAACTGCTAGACGACCTTATTGACGCATACAAACCGACAGCTGTCAAGGAGATTAACGATATAGAAAAACTCGCAAAGAAACTTGAAGGCAAAGACTTCAAGTTTGAGCCATGGGATTTAAGCTATTACTCACATAAACTTCAGTTGAAGAAATTCAACATAGACTCAGAAATGCTGCGCCCGTATTTTGAATTGTCAAATGTGATTAAAGGCGTGTTCGGACTGGCAAACAGACTTTATGGAATAACTTTCAAGGAAAATAAAGATATTCCCGTTTACCATCCCGATGTAAAAGCATACGAAGTTTTCGACAAAGACGGATCATATCTCGCAGTATTCTATGCAGACTTCTTCCCACGTAAAGGTAAACAAGGCGGTGCATGGATGACACAGTTCCAAGGCCAATGGATCGACCGTAAGGGTGAAAACGTACGTCCGCACGTAAGCGTAGTAATGAATCTCACCAAACCTACAGAAGAAAAACCGGCGCTGCTGACACTTGGAGAAGTCGAGACTTTCCTACATGAATTCGGACATTCACTTCATGGAATGTTTGCCAATACACGTTTTGAAAGCCTTTCAGGCACAAACGTTTGGTGGGACTTCGTCGAACTTCCATCACAGTTCATGGAAAACTTTGCTGTAGAAAAAGAATTCTTGCGGACATTCGCATTCCATTATCAGACAGGTGAGCCATTGCCCGACGACCTCATTGAACGCATTGTAAAAAGCCGCAACTTTATGGCAGCTTATTCATGTCTGAGACAAGTAAGTTTCGGACTTCTTGACATGGCTTACTACACAAAGAAAGAACCGTTCAACGAAGACATAATTCCATTTGAGAAAAAAGCATGGGCAAAAGCTATGGTAACTGAACAGTTGCCAGATACATGTATGACCGTACAGTTCAGCCATATCATGGCGGGAGGCTACGCAGCCGGTTATTATAGCTATAAATGGGCAGAAGTTCTCGATGCTGACGCATTCAGTGTATTCAAGAAGCACGGAATATTCGATACAAAGACAGCTCAAAGTTTCCGTGACAACATATTGTCAAAAGGCGGAACCGAACACCCTATGACACTATACAAACGGTTCAAGGGAAGTGAGCCGACAATCGACGCACTGCTGAAACGTAACGGAATAAAGCGGTCTAAGAAACAAACAGCAAAAAAGTAACAAACATTCGTATTTGTCTCTAACTGCAAAACTAGATATGACAGAAAAAGAGGAAAAACAATTGCTACTCGATCTCCGCTATCTGCGTATGGCCCGCATCTGGGCTGAAAACAGCTACTGCCAGAGGCGCAAGGTCGGAGCATTGGTCGTAAAAGACAAGATGATAATCAGCGATGGATACAACGGCACTCCAAGCGGATTTAAAAATATATGTGAGGACGAGAACAACGTCACTTTCCCATACGTTCTGCATGCCGAAGCCAATGCTATCACCAAGCTTGCAAGAAGCTCGAACAACAGCGACGGCTCTACTCTCTACGTAACAGCCTCGCCATGTATAGAATGCTCAAAACTTATAATACAGGCAGGAATTAAACGTGTAGTCTACGCTGAGAAATACCGTCTTGAGGACGGTATCAACCTTCTTAAAAAGGCTAATATTGAAGTAGTTTATATTAATCCAGACGAATATGAGACCAAATAAGTCAAACCGCATGATGCCATTGCTGATGGCTCTCTGTGTCGTAATTGGAATTGTTGTCGGGACATTCTACGCAAATCATTTTTCCGGCAACAGACTTAACATCATCAACTCTGGCGGTAACAGGATAAACAACCTGTTGCACATTATTGACGACCAGTATGTCGACAAAGTAAATATTGACTCTCTTGTCGACATGGCAATTCCACAGATTCTCTCTGACCTTGATCCACACTCCGTATATTTCAGCGCGAAGGAAGTACAGCAGACAACAGACGACCTTAAAGGTTCTTTCTCTGGTGTCGGTATCGAATTTATTATCCGTGAAGACACCATACACGTCAACGGAGTAATAAAGAACGGTCCTGCCGATCAAGTCGGCATAAGAGCCGGAGACAAGATTGTAACTGTTGACGGCAAGCCTTTTGTCGGTAAAATCGTAACCAACAGTGAGGCTATGCGAAGACTGAAAGGTCCGAAAGATACGAAGGTCAAAATCGGCGTAATAAGATACGGCGAGAAAAAAATAAGAAACTTCACTATAACCCGTGGCGATATTCCACAGAAGAGCATCAGCGCCGCGTATATGCTTGACGACAACACAGGCTACATAAAGATAAAGAATTTCGGAGAAAACACATACCCCGAAATGCTTATAGCTCTGGCCCGACTCTCACAGGAAGGATTCAGCAATCTTGTAATAGACCTGCGCGACAACACAGGCGGCTACCTACAGCCGGCTGTACAGATTGCCAATGAATTCCTGACAAAGAACAAACTTATTGTCTACACCGAAGGCCGAAAGTCGCCACGCCAGGACTATCTGAGCGACGGACGCGGCAGCTACCAGCACATACCTCTTGTAGTACTTATAAACGAAGGCTCCGCATCAGCATCTGAAATCTTCGCCGGTGCAATACAGGACAACGACCGCGGAACAATCATCGGCCGCCGTTCATTCGGTAAAGGTCTTGTACAGAAACAGATTGAATTCACCGACGGTTCAATGATACGCCTTACTGTAGCACGCTACTATACACCTTCAGGCCGTTGCATACAGAAGCCTTATACGGCCGGCGACAATGCCGATTATGAAGAAGACCTGCTTACAAGATACCAGCACGGCGAGTTCTTCTCACAAGACAGCATCAAGCATACAGGCCCGGCTTACCATACAGGCATAGGACGTGTTGTCTACGGAGGTGGCGGAATAACTCCTGATATCTTCGTACCAGAAGATACACTCGGCATGACTTCATATTTCAAAGAAGCTGCAATGAGAGGACTTATCATACAGTTCGGCTTTGTCTACACTGACAACAACCGTCCAAAACTAAGCAGTTTTGACAATATCTATGATCTGTCTGACTATCTTGACCGTCAGAACATAGTTGATAAGTTTGCCACTTATGCAGACAAGAACGGTCTGAAACGCCGCAACCTGATGATAAAGAAGTCGTACAATATGCTCAAAATGTTCATCGACAGCAGAATTATATACAACATTCTGGACGAACAGGACTGGATTGAGTATCTTAATCTTAACGACAACGTCATAAAGACAGCTCTTGATGTATTCAAGCGTAACGAGGCATTTCCCAAGAGACCAGCTAAAAACATCAAGAAGAACATGAAAAAAGGCTCAAGAAAGTAGACCTGTTCAAAATCTTTAACTAATTGAATAGTAATGAATTAACAGCTTAAATATGATGTACAGAATAATTTTATCACTTTTGCTGACAGCTTTCATGCTGCAAGCTAAATCACAAATAAAGATTGTTGATTCTACAAACGCCACTCCAATACAGGATGCCTACGTATTCATGGCAGACGGCAGATATATGGGAGTGAGCGATAACAAAGGATTCATTAATCTGCCAAAAGGCTATTCGGGAAGCATAACGATACAGCATATCAACTATGAGCCTGCCAAAATCAATTCAGACTCAATAAAGGATAATACTGTAAAGCTGAAGCCTTTCACCTACACCCTGCCGGAAGTTACGTCAAAATACGAAAATCCTGACTATCTTGTCCTCACTGTGTACACACGCTGTTACACGATGAGAGATTCCATTCCGGCTTATTATGAGGAAGGTATTTACGACTATTACATCCCAATGAAGAAAAACAGCGCGAAATGCAAGACTTTAGCTGAACGCAAACTATTAAAGCCCGGACTGGGTGATTATAAGGACGTTATGATTGTTACCCCTATAACTTCAATGAAACTCAGCAAGGACAATCTTTTTATAAAATGGGACGGTGACAACAGATTCGACAATATTAAAGGCGACTCTGTCATAAGCATCGGAAAGCGTGGCAGCATCTACGGCGCAAAGAAAGATGATGTAAGGAAAACTCTCATGGTTTATAAGGACAGCATGTTCACTGCAGACGACTATACAATCAATCTGTTCGGCATACGTGCCAGAATAACTGAAAGGTCTAATAAAGAGACATACGACATAAGCCGAGGTTTGCCAAGACTGAGCAGTCTGTTGAACACTGACACCCACACATGTGTTTTCTGGCGCATACACGGCAAAAAAAGCAAGGAGATTCAGATTGACACATTTGACGAGCTGTATGTTACCGGAATAAGGTATGCAAGCAAAGACGAGATGAAAGCCGCAATGAAGGACAAGACACAGTCGCCTGTAAATATTCCGAAAAACATACCTCCTGTAAACAAGACGCTTACAGATGCGATAAGTAAAATGAAGCAGTTTTAATAAATACAGTTACGGGCAAAACTATCGTTGCTCATATTTACCTGACAATCCAACCATGACAGACGAAAAACGCTCTATCAGAAAACACATACGCGAGCTCAAAAAACAGTTCACTGACAGAGAGCTTGTGGAAATGTCGCAGCCGATAATGATGTCACTTCTGGCTCATCCGGCTGTAAAAAGCGCAAAGACAATACTGATGTATTACTCCCTACCCGACGAGGTTTACACCCATGAGGCAATCAACCAACTGACAAGTCTGGGCAAAACGGTATTGTTACCCAAAGTAATCGACGGCGAAAACATGGAAATACGCCTGTACGAAAACCCCGAAGACCTTGCCGAAGGCAGTTACGGCATAATGGAGCCTACGGGAAACCTGTTCACCGACTATGCTGACATAGACGTAGCAGTAGTTCCTGGAATGGGATTTGACAAATCAGGTCACAGACTGGGACGCGGCAAAGGATATTACGACCGATTCCTGCCCAAAGCAGTCAACGCATATAAGATAGGCGTATGCTTCGGTTTCCAGAAAATGAATGAGATTCCAACTGACCGATTCGATGTAATAATGGACTGCATTATCTGATTTTCATATTGAAACCATACGTAAGTTATCACATTACATTATGACACTTTGTATATTTCACGAAACATCTTATAAACAGATAATAGACTAACAGAAAAACAGCACACACAGCTTCATTCTATATCGGTAAAACGACATAAAAAGAGATAAAAGACGCCCTTTCGCTGATGCGGAAGGGCGTTCTTTATGTTATAAAACATAATCAATAAAAATCTGAAAGAGTATGAACAGATCTCTCAAAGATGCCCTTTTAATCTATAATCCATACACAAAAACTGCACAAAAACTAAAAGGCCTTTATATAACGCTGAAACATAATACAATACGTTTGCACACGTTTATTCCAGTTTTTACGAAAAAGTAATTTATATTTTGAAAAGAGCCTCTTCTCACTCAATCAAGCAAAATCAGAATGAAAGCATAATTCTTAATATTTTTACATAAAGAAAACAATAATACTTTATAAAGTATATTACCCAATAACATAAAGCAACCGATACAAAGAACAAAAATACTATTAACGGGAAATTATCATGTTCAATATTTCCTATTCTTGACAAAAACTTGTAATTTTGCATCTTGTTCTCAGGTATACAATCCTAATTTACGTAAATGATAATGGACATAATTAAGCAACAGGAACAAGACAACAACATTCACAGTAAACTTAAAGAAACGGCAATATTCCTTGCGGAATATGCAGCAACCATGATGGCTGTAGGCGCACAGACTTCACGAATACAACTTAACACTGTGCGCATGGCACGCTCATTCGGCTATCATATCAATCTGCTTATATTTCCAAAGACATTAAGCATAACCCTGCTTGACGTTGAACACAACCACTCATACACTTACATAAAGAAGACCCCTGCTATGGGGCTGAACTTCAAGACTAATATGAAGCTGTCAGGACTATCTTGGAGAGCGTTTGACAATAAACTGCCACTCGATGAGCTCTGGCGTATATTCAAGAAAATTGTAACTGAGAAGCGTGAGAGTCCATGGTTGGTACTCATTCTCGTATCATTTGCCAATGCCTGCTTCTGCCGCCTGTTCGACGGAAACCTTACATCAATGATTATAGTCTGGGTTGCCACATTTGTCGGCTTCTATATCCGACAGCAACTCACCCGCCACGGCCTCAACCAACTGGCTGTATTTGTAATCTGCTCATTCGTTTCAACATTAATTGGTATAACCGACTTTCTTTACTTCCATGGTGGTACGGAAGATATTACACTGGGAACATCAATGCTTTATCTTGTTCCGGGAGTGCCACTTATCAACGGCGTAATGGATATTGTCGACGGTCATGCGCTCGACGGAATTGCCCGTCTGACCAACGCATGCCTCCTGATTATATGCATAGCATTGGGTCTGTCGGCCACCGTCATAATGTTTGACATCGACCCTACAACTTTCACAAAAGTCACTCGCCCAGACGTTGTACAGGCTGCGATTGCCGACGGACTATTTGCAGCTGTCGCCGCCGTAGGCTTCGCCATAATAAGTAATCCTCCGCGCAAGGCTCTTTTAATATGCGCCCTGCTGGCATGTATAGGTCACGGCACACGCTATTTCCTCATGCACAATGCAGGAATCATGCTCGACCAGGTAACAGCATCAACCATTGCAGGCTTCGTCATCGGATTGTTGGCTGTTCCGTTTGCCATGCGCATCCACTGCCCCGCAGAATGTTTCGCGTTCCCGTCATTGCTGCCTATGGTACCCGGAATGTTTGCCTATAAAGCCATACGCGACCTTATCAACATAGTGCGCCTGCCTAACGAATTCACAATGGAATATGTTTCGCGTTTCTTCTCAAACGCATCGCTTACCATTCTCGTTATGTTCGGTATGGTAGTAGGCTGCATCATTCCTATATTCATATTCCACCGCCAGTCTTTCTCGGTTACAAGAGGTAAAGGTATGGCAAAAGATTAAACAGACATACAACTTCACTTCATATAAAAAATAAATCCCACACAGGTTGATAAACACAAAACCTGTGTGGGATTTATTCATCTTCTGTTCCTCACATTCAGCTTTCTCCAAAGTCTTTTCGGTATCAGCCGCCATATCAGCACGACAAAGCGATACCGCCAGTCGATTACATGTACATGGCGATGAGCCTTGACCGCCCGTAAAAGTTCGCGCGCCACAGCCGTCTTGTCCATAAGCAACGGGTAATGTCCGCTGCCTGCCAGCATATCGGTGCGGACAAATCCGGGCCGTATGTCAGTAAAACGTATATGCAAATGGCGCATATTCGACAGCTGCTCAAGAGCCTGTATGTAAACGTTCTGATAAGCCTTCGTTGCACTGTAAGACGGTGCGACGCCCAGCCCTTTTGTTCCGGCTATTGACGAAACCACTGCAATATCGCCGCCAAGATGGGCCGCCATATAATTAAACATCGTATCGACCATTGCTGTAAAACCTTTCACATTGACACCGACTGTCGACAACTCGACATCCGTATCAAGCTCCGGGTTCTGTTTGCCTACGCCTGAACAATAGACAAACAGACTTACGCCGCCAAGCATTTTTATCAAAGACAGCAGACGTTCAGGGGCATCAGCAGATGTAACGTCTATCGGCATTACTTGCACCTGTGCCGGACTGATACGCTTTATCTCCTCAAGCCTGTCGACACGACGTGCAGCTATACCCAGCTGCCAGCCGTCGGCAACAAGCAGTTTACTGACCTCGCAACCTATGCCTGATGACGCTCCAATTACAATAGCTCGTTTCATATCTGCGAAAATACTAATATTTTACGATACTATAAAACTTTGCATGTTTTTTCAGACAAAATAAAATAAAATGAGTATCTTTGCATAAATATATATTCCAGAGTCAAAATAGAAAAAATAAAAACGAATACTTTATGAAAGACTTTTTCAAATACATGTCGGCCACAGTGGTTGGATTGATTGTATTTTCAATTCTGACCTGTCTCATTGGCGCAATGTGCATAGTAGGTATGGTTGCATCAAGCAGCTCTGCAAAAGACGTCAGCGACAACAGCGTCATGGTGCTTGAAATGTCAGGCATGCTCAACGAGCGCAGCGAAAGCAGCCTGATGGACGAACTGAACGGAAGCGCGGTAAGCACCATAGGGCTTGACGATGTACTTGATGCCATAGCTAAGGCAAAAAGTAACGACAAGATAAAGGGAATATATATAGAGGCCGGCATGCTGTCGGCTGACTCATACGCATCGCTTACAGCTATACGCAACGCCCTGCTCGACTTCAAGAAGAGCGGGAAATGGATTGTGGCTTACGGCGATTCATACACACAGGGCAACTACTACGTAGCTTCGGTCGCAGACAAAATATTCCTGAATCCGAGCGGACAGGTTGACTGGCACGGTATGGCAGCACAGACATACTATCTAAAAGACCTCATGGCTAAATTCGGAGTGAAGATGCAGCTTGCAAAAGTCGGAGCATATAAGAGCGCTCCTGAAATGTTCACAGCCGATAAAATGAGTGATGCCAACCGCGAACAGGTTACAGCATACGTTACCGGAATATGGCAGAACATGTGCAAAGCTGTATCAAAGAGCCGTAATATAAGCGTTACCGCGCTTAATGAATATGCGGACGACTTTATCACACTGAGCGATCCGAAAGACTACGTAAAGTATAAATTTGTAGATAAGCTGATTTACACTGACCAGATTGACGCGGAAATCAACAAACTGTTGAAGCAGGACGCAGATGCAAGCATCAACACAGTAAGCCTTAATGACATGAAAGTCGTCAAGAGCGCGGAGAGAAACGGTGACGAAATTGCGGTTTACTATGCTTATGGAAACATTGTTGACAACGCTACCGGCGGTATGATTTCAAATGAACATTGTATCGTAAGCAAGACTGTATGCGACGATTTGAAAGAACTTATGGACGATGACAACGTGAAGGCCGTGGTACTCCGTATCAACTCAGGCGGAGGCAGCGCTTATGCTTCAGAGCAGATCTGGCATTACGTTGAAATGCTCAAAAAGAAGAAGCCGGTTGTTGTTTCTATGGGCGGAATGGCTGCTTCTGGCGGATATTACATCAGCTGCGGAGCCAACTGGATTGTCGCAGAGCCTACCACTCTGACAGGAAGCATCGGAATATTCGGAATGTTCCCTGATTTCAGCGGACTGTTGACAGAAAAGCTCGGTGTCAAGTTTGACGAGGTGAAGACCAACAAGTTCAGCGCGTTCGGTACTCCTGCACGCCCATTCAACGAAGAGGAAATGAGATATCTCAACAACTATATCGACCGTGGCTATACACTATTCCGCTCTCGCGTGGCTCAAGGCCGAAAGATGAGTGTGGCACAAGTTGAGAAGATTGCGCAAGGACACGTATGGCTCGGACAGGATGCTCTGAAAATAAAGCTTGTAGATGAGCTTGGTGGTCTTGACAAGGCTGTGGCAAAGGCTGCACAACTTGCCAAACTTGACCAGTATTACACATCTGCGTATCCGGCTAAATCAACATGGTTTGACCAGCTGCTCAACAATCTGTCTGGCGAATCATATATCAACGCACAGACACGTCAGGCTCTCGGCGAATACTATGAGCCGTTCATGCTGATGAAGAATATCAGCAGCCAGTCGGCAATACAGGCACGAATACCGTTCAACATTAATATAAAATAAGCCGGCAGCCCACCGACTGCCGACGGCAAACAAGATGGAAGGCGACTTTATAAAGATTAATGAGTGGATGCTGCCACTAAGCTGGCTGTACGGTCTTGGTGTAAGACTGCGCAACCATCTGTTTGAGCTGGGCATACTTAAAAGCCGCAGCTTCGACATACCTGTAATATCGGTAGGCAACATCACTGTTGGCGGTTCTGGCAAGACACCGCACGTTGAATATCTTATCAGGTTGCTGAAAAACAACTGTAAGGTAGCAGTTCTCAGCCGCGGATACAAGCGCAAAAGCAAAGGTTTCGTACTGGCTGACGCTGAAACAAGGATGACGGACATCGGAGATGAGCCGTATCAGATGAAAACCAAATTTCCAGACATTCACGTTGCAGTAGACAAAAACCGCTGCCACGGTATCGATATGCTGACAAGCGGAGAAACGACGAAAGACACTGACGTCATTCTTCTTGACGATGCGTTTCAGCACAGATACGTGAAGCCGGGCATTAACATACTGCTCGTTGATTATCACAGACTTATAATCTACGACAAGCTGCTGCCGGCAGGCAGACTGAGAGAGCCTCAAAGCGGCAAGGCACGCGCTGACATAGTGATTGTAACGAAATGTCCGAAAGATCTGAAACCGATGGAATACAGGGTTATAATAAAGGCTATGAATCTTTATCCTTACCAGCAGCTGTTCTTTACATCGCTCGATTATGACGATTTGTATTCTGTATTCGGTAACACCAAGCGTCCGCTTGACAGCATAAAAAGAACGGACAACATATTGTTGCTGACCGGAATAGCATCGCCAAAGCAGTTGGCTAACGATATAAGCGAATACACATCTAACATAACCCAGCTGAACTTCCATGACCACCATCAGTTCACAGCTAAGGACATTGAGCGCATAAACAGCACTTTCAGCAATATGCCTTCACCCAAAATCATCATAACGACAGAAAAAGACACGGCCCGACTTGCCGACATGAACGGTCTTTCAGATGACGTAAGGCAAAGTCTGTACAAGTTGCCGATAAGAGTAAAATTCATGTTGGACCAAGAAGACGAATTCAACAATAAAATAATAGGATATGTACAAAAAAATTCAAAAAACAGCATCCTGGCTAAAACAAAGGATGACCACAAAACCGCAAACGGCGATAATTCTAGGCACCGGCCTGGGACAATTAGCTTCAGAAATAACTGACAGCTACGAATTTCCGTATGAAGACATACCCAACTTTCCTGTATCAACAGTAGAAGGACACGCAGGCAAACTGATTTTCGGTAAGCTTGGAGGTGTTGACATAATGGCAATGGAAGGCCGTTTCCATTTCTACGAAGGCTATAAGATGAAACAGGTTACATTCCCTATACGTGTAATGTACGAACTGGGAATCAAGACTCTGTTCGTTAGCAACGCTTCAGGCGGAATGAATCCTGACTTTAAAATCGGTGATTTGATGATTATTACCGACCATATCAACCTGTTCCCGGAGCATCCTTTGCGTGGTAAGAACCTTCCTACAGGCCCTCGCTTCCCGGATATGCACGAGGCTTACGACAAGCGACTCATCGCCGAAGCTGATGCAATAGCCAAAGAAAAAGGCATCCGCGTGGTTCACGGAGTGTATGTAGGAGTACAGGGACCGACATTTGAGACACCGGCTGAATACAAAATGTACCACCGTCTCGGAGGCGATGCTGTCGGCATGAGTACTGTTCCTGAAGTTATCGTTGCCCATCACTGCGGTATAAAGACATTCGGTATCAGTATAATAACCGACCTCGGACTTGAAGATCAGCCTGTTGAGGTAAGCCATGAGGAGGTTCAGATAGCAGCCAACAAGGCACAGCCTCTGATGACAGAAATCATGAGGGAGATGATTAAGAGAAACGCCAAGCTCTAAAAATCTTATTATCTCAGACTGAACAGGCGTAAAAACGGTTGGCATGCGCGCATACTTCTGTAACAGAGTTCCTTGTATGCGCGTATGCCAGTCATGCTTTAATAAGATAACATCTGAGAAAATATATTAAGTAAGTAATAAGAAATAATGACCGACATAGCAAAACTTGGAGAATTCGGACTGATTCGTCACCTCACGGAAGGGCTTAAGCCTAAAAACTCATCAACACTACGTGGCGTTGGCGACGACTGCGCCGTAATGAGCTATCCAGACAAACAAGTGCTTGTAACAACGGATATGCTCATGGAAGGCGTACACTTCGACCTGACATACATCGACCTTGAACACCTCGGCTATAAATCGGCAATGGTGAACATAAGCGACATTTTCGCCATGAACGGCACTCCACGCCAGATGACAGTCAGCATAGCGCTGAGCAAACGCTTCACCGTTGAAGACCTTGAGAAGTTCTACTCCGGCCTGCGCATGGCCTGCGATAAATGGGGAGTTGATATTGTCGGCGGAGACACGACATCGTCTTACACCGGAATGGCAATCAGCATAACCTGCATCGGTGAGTGCGCTGAAGGCGAAGCTGTTTACCGCAGTGGTGCGCAAGATACAGACCTGATATGCGTTTCAGGTGATTTAGGAGCAGCTTACATGGGTCTCCAGCTTCTCGAACGTGAAAAAAGCGTCTATTATCAACAGGTAGACGAAGCACGCAAAAAGAACGATAAGTGTGCATTGGCAGAACTTGCACACTTCCAGCCAGACTTCGCAGGAAAAGAATATCTTCTCCAAAGACAGCTGCAACCTGAAGCCCGCGGCGACATTACGGCCCAACTGCGTGAGCTTGGCATACGCCCGACGTCAATGATAGACATCAGCGACGGACTCAGCAGCGAACTTATCCACATCTGTGAGCAAAGTCAGTGCGGCTGCCGCATCTACGAAAAGAATATTCCTATCGACTACCAGACGGCGGTAATGGCGGAAGAAATGAATATGAACGTAACCACATGCGCCCTGAACGGAGGCGAAGACTACGAACTGTTATTCACCGTTCCTATCGGCGACCATGAGAAGATTGCAAATCTCGACAACGTTAAACTCATCGGGCACATAACCAAAAAGGAACTTGGACGAATGCTCGTTACACGCGACAACAACGAATTCGAGTTACAGGCCCAAGGCTGGAATCCGTTAAAACAGTAATCCGAATATTCTTTTACTTACATAGATAAGTAAAAAAATAGAATCAAAGTCTGCACAAATAAAAAAACCATCAAGACGCTATTGCAATAGCCGTTTTGATGGTTTTATTAATGCATAAAGACCGACAAATCGAAAAAATAAGTTAAAAAACAGTTTTTTTATAAAGTAAAATACCTTTATCTTAAAACTTTTGCATACCTTTGCACTCGCTAAAAGCAAAACAATGGTGCCATAGCTCAGTTGGTAGAGCAAAGGACTGAAAATCCTTGTGTCCCCGGTTCGATTCCTGGTGGTACCACATTAAAAGATAAATCCTGATTTCTCACATGGAATCAGGATTTTTTATTTGTACAATGTTTACTTTCCAAAAATGAATATAAATCAACATGATTTAAATTAAAATAATCATCATAAAATTCTTTTTATATTCCACATAATACCATTACATTTGTAAACAAAACCCGAAAAAAGACACAACATACAAAAAAACATCTGACGATTAGCATAAATTGTAACAGAATAGAGATAAAATAAATATAATAACAATTTATTTATTAATAATAAACAAAATTAAGTATATGTCTCAAAAACAAAATTGCTTTGGAATTGTTTACGTTCTTACAAACCCCGTAATGCCAGGATTAGTAAAAATAGGAATGACTACAAGAGACAATTTAGATGCACGTATGCGCGAATTGTATGGCACAGGAGTACCAGTTCCTTTTGAATGCAAATATGCATGTAAGGTAAAATCATCAGATTGTGCAAAAATTGAAAAAGCCCTACATACAGCTTTTGCTCCAAACCGCATTAATGCAAATCGTGAATTCTTTCAGATTAAGCCTGAACAAGCTATGGCAATATTGGAATTATTCAACAGAGAGGATGTAACACAAGAAATTACGGATGAAATCGACAATGACCTGACTTATGAAGATAAGTCGGCCACAGAAAAAATCAATTCTTCACGTCGTCCTCCATTAAACTATTTTGATATGGGAATGAAAAAAGGCGATACCTTAACCTTCACTAAAGAACCGACAACTGAAGTTACGATTGCTGATGAAAAAAAAGTCATATATCAAGGTGAAATTTATTCATTAACCGCCATTACAAAAAAACTACTTAATATCTCCCACCCCATTCAACCTACTGGATATTGGACATACGAAGGAAAGAATTTAAGAGACATTTATGATGAAACTTATACATTAGAAGAGTAAAATCTATAAATAGAATTACCTTAATGAATACAAACAAAGTTTCTGACCATAAATAATACATATCATGAAAAAAATATACTGGAAAGGTGTGAAAAGAAGAATCGGCAAAATCTTTGATACGATTTATAACGCCATACTTATCTTTACGAATTGGTTGGGATAAATTAATGTTATAGAAGAAGACGCTTGACAGAATATAAAACCAAACGGATTCAATAGCTGACAGGCGTGTCAGAAGCGATGTTGAATAAAACTTATATCAGTTAAAAATAGCGCATATCAGGTTAATAACGTTTTCACAAGTTTAAGAAACTGGATTTCTGGATGTTAAAGGCATGTTTTTTGTGGAAAAACAAAACGAGAGTTTTCAGAGAAAAAGACACGCTAAATGCAATTATGACAACACAAGAAACACACAATAAAAACACTGACAAGCCCGTAATAATAATGAATTTTTCGGGCATTTATAGAGAAGAGCCATTCGCGAGAAACAGCCGATTCGTCCACATTGACTGTAGCCGACTGCACGGAACAGACTGTTATTGCGATGAAGAAGGAGCAAAAAGCATAAGAAAAGCCATATCACCCTACCCTGTCACAGGCGTTCATTTTATCGATTCAGGCGACTATCATTATGTAACAAAGTTCTGGACCGAGAAAATCAAACGGCCTTTCTCTCTTGTACTGTTTGATCACCACACCGACATGCAGCCCTCACGCTGGAGCGGAATGTTGTCGTGCGGAGGCTGGGTAAAGGATATGGCTGACAGCGACAGTCTGCTGATGCACATCTATATTCTGGGAGTAACCAAAGAACAGGCCTCAACAATACCCGACGCTTACGCCGATAAAGTGCGCATTATAACTGACGAACAGCTAAAAGCACATACAGACGTACTGAAACCACTGGCTATTGGCGAACCGCTTTACATCTCAATAGACAAGGACGTACTTGACACTAACTCGGCAAAAACAGACTGGGATCAGGGCATACTTACTCTCGACGACCTGAAACGTACGCTCTCGCTGATGCTAAAACACGAACAGATAATAGGCATCGACGTATGCGGAGAATGTCCGGCGACGCTCAGCCTGTTCGATCCGGACAGGTCGGTAGAAATAGACGACAAAGCCAACAGCGAACTGCTGACACTCTTCAAGCAGCAGGAACTTTGCTGAACAACAATCAAAAAAATCCTATAATCATACTCAAACATAATAAAACAAAAATAGCGTTACGCCTGATTATCGGCTTAACGCTATTCAAAAATATTTGCTTTTATTCTGAGCCTCTTGTCGGATTCGAACCAACGACCCCGAGATTACAAATCACGTGCTCTGGCCAACTGAGCTAAAGAGGCGGGTGGGCAAGCTACTTGCATCGCGCCGCTACAACCAACTACCTTTGCTACGTTCCCGTCCTGGAGGATTCGAAGGGAGCTGGCCGTGTAAGACTTGCCCGTATTAGCGGGTGCAAAGGTAATAAAAAGTTTATTGACTCAAGCAACTGCGCCCTGTTTTTATACCTTTTTTAACTAAAAAACACATAACCAATAACCTGTCAACGATAAATTCTTCATACTTTATGAACAAACATGCAGCCATTACTCCGTCTTATGATAACTCAGAATTGCCCACAACCATGACAACACGGCAAAAACAGACATGGCTACAAGCTGACTACTAAGTTCGGCCACACAGCTGCCTTTCAGATATAGGGCACGCATGACTTCAATATAATATCTAAGCGGATTTAGACACGTTATGTACTGCGCCCACTGCGGCATACTAGATACAGGAGTAAGCAGACCACTCATAAGAACAAAGATTATGAGAAAAAAGAACATAAGCAAAGCTGCCTGCTGCATGGTTGACGAATAGTTTGAAACTATAAGTCCAAGGCTTGACATTATCAGAAAAAACACACTTGAGAACAGCACAACAGACAAAACACCGCTACGTGGAACCAATCCGTATATCAAATATGCCAACAACATCGACCACATCAGCATGAACAGACCTGCTATCCAGTAAGGAACGAGCTTGGAAATAATGAAAACCGAACGGCTTACCGGAGCTACATTGATACGCTCAATTGTGCCTTTCTCCTTCTCGCCTACAATGCTCAACGCCGGCAGAAAGCCTATAAGAAGCATCAGAAGCATGGCTATAACTCCGGGAACCATAAATACTTTATAATCAAGACGCTCGTTAAAAAGAAAGCGCGGGCGCACTTCAACACCACGTTTGAGCGCACTTTCCGCCCCGATACCATTCTCTGAGCGCAACGACGACGCAAAATCAGCTATAATGCTGAGCATATAACTCTGTCCGAGCGCACCCTTGACACCGTTGACGGCATTGGCATTAATACAGACAACGGCATTACCAGAGCGCAGAAGCTCTGACGAGAAACCATTGCTTATCTCAAGAATTACATCCGCGTTACCGTCTTCCACACAACGCAATGCACTGCTATAATTGCTCGTAACCGCCGTCAGTTCAAAACTGCCGGAAGCGTCAATACGTTCAATCAGTCGCCGAGAAAGCTGACTGCGGTCATTGTCGACCACGCAAAATTTCAAGTCTTTTATCTCCTGATTGGCCGCAAACGGCACAACCAGAAGTATAATGACCGGCAGAATAACGAATATTTTAGGCAGAAACGAGTTGCGTCTAATCTGCAACAGTTCCTTTACTATCAGATATCTTATAGCCATAATCTTTATGTCTAAGAATAAAAACAGTCTAAATCCTTAACTTAAACTTTTTCAGCGAAACGGCAAGCAGCACCGCTTCCATTATGCACAAAGCCCATACATCCTTCATCACATAGCCAAACTCCACACCCTGCACCATAAGCCGGCGGGCCGCATCAATATACCATCGGGCAGGAACAACTGCCGAAATATATCTTAAAACATCAGGCATGCTCTCCAACGGGAACGCAAGACCTGACAGATAAACCGTAGGAATGATGAACAAAACAGAGAGTACCATGGCTGCAAGCTGCGTACGCACAAGATTTGAAATGAACAATCCGAGCGTAAGAGCCACAAGGGCATACAGCAACGTTACACCAAGAAAGCCCCAAAGGCTGCCAGCCATAGGCACATAGAGAACGAAACGCGAGATCAACAGTACAAGAATTATGTCCAATACAGAAATCACGAAATAAGGAACTAGCTTGGCTATGATAATGCACGACGGCGACAGCGGCGACACCAACAACTCCTCCATCGTGCCGGTTTCTTTTTCCCGCACTATTGAGATGCTGCTCATCATTACACAAACAAGCATGAAAATCATACCTATCACACCGGGAACAAAGTTGTATTCGCTCTTCTGTTGAGGATTATAGAGCAGACGTGTTACTGGAACAATATTCATACCAGCCACGCCGAGTCCGCTGGCTTTGACATCCTGCCTCATCGAACTCAGTACCTGACTGACGTATTGCAACCGGATAGTCGCCTGGTTAGGCTCTGTTCCGTCGACAAGCACCTGCACCTCAGCTCTGCCTTCATGCTGAATATCATCTGCAAAGCCATGACTGAACACTACCGCAACATCGGCCTCACCACGGCGGAACATCTCATCTACATCGTCGACACTGGCCGGAGCTGCCACAAGAGTCATATACTTATTGGAAGCAATGCGGTCGCAAATTTTAGAAGTAAGCACATCGTGCGAACTGTCAAGCACCGCCACACGCACATTCTTCACCTCTGTCGATACAGCATAACCGAACAACAGCAACAGAACGACCGGCGAACCGATCAATATCAGCATGCTGCGCACATCGCGGAATATATGCAGAAACTCCTTACGGACAAACGAAACAAAACCGTTCCATCCGCCTGCATCATGTCCCGCACGCTCCTTTGCCGCAACACACCGGCCACGGACCTGCCGCCCGGCATTGCCACCGTTGTTTACATACATATCCGCCATATTGTCTGCACACTTAGTTTATCCTTACTTTTTAACATGAATACAATAATGAAAATTTACAAAGTACCATCCGGTTCAGCCGTTTCAGCCCGACACCAGACCGTCTGCGCACATACCGCCACTTACCACTCTGAAAAACACCTCACTCATATCAGCAGCACCATATACGGCTTTAAGGCTGGCAGGTGTATCGAGTGCGGCTATCTTACCGTCAACCATGATTGACACCCTGTCGCAATACTCTGCCTCGTCCATATAGTGCGTTGTCACAAAAACCGTCGTTCCACCATCAGCCGCCTCATAAATCTGCTCCCAGAACCTGCGTCTTGTAACAGGGTCGACACCTCCAGTAGGCTCGTCGAGAAAGACAATCTCTGGCTCATGAAATATCGCAAGTGCGAAAGCCAGTTTCTGTTTCCAGCCAAGCGGCAGACCGCCCAACAGCGAACTGCGCTCGTTCTCAAGAGCAAGTCCGTGCAATACAGTCTCTGTCTTTTCGCTTATTATGCGCCTATCCATTCCATATATTCCACCGAAAAGGCGCATATTCTCGGCCACAGTAAGGTCGTCATAGAGCGAGAACTTCTGACTCATATAGCCTATATGTCGTTTCACCTGCTCAGGCTGCGTGCCTACGTCATATCCTGCCACCTCAGCCCTTCCGTCTGAAGGCCTGCTAAGACCGCACAACATGCGCATGGCTGTAGTCTTTCCGGCTCCGTTAGCACCAAGAAAACCGAATATCTCACCACGACAGACACTGAACGAAATATGGTCTACAGCCACAAATCCGCCGAACGTCTTTGTCAGATTTTCCGCCTTTATAACGTATTCTTTATCCATAGTTTTACGCACTTACGTGCAAATAAATCATCAGACTTTTACTTGTATCAAATCTTCGGGTTTACAAAACACCGTCTTTTACATTGTCAAAAGCCACCTTTTACAGGCTTAAAGACCATCTTTTACACAACGTTTTGCCGTCTTTTACAACCTAATATGTAATACATTGATTATCAGCGAGATAGTTTAATATCAAGAATCAATGCCGTGCTGTTGTTTATCATTGCTCTTGCTCATAAGCGACATGAAGCAGTCTTCAACCGACGGACTCGCCTCACGTATTACGACCTGCTCCATTCCGCTCCGGCTAAGACTTTCAGCAAGAGTAACGGCAGTAGCATCCGGCATCAGCGTTACATGGAAAGAATCGCCGAACGAGAATGAGGATTCAACCGAAGGGCACTCCTTCAACACACCCATAAGCCGGCGCATGTCATCACTTCTGACTGCATACAGTCTGCCGCTGTACGCCTGCCGTATGCCGTCGGGCGTGTCTGTACGCATCAATACGCCGTCCTGCACAAGAGAAATCCTGTCGCACCAAGACGCCTCGTCCATATAAGGAGTCGACGCTATCACTGTTATTCCGTAGTCGCGGCGCAGCCGTTGCAGCATATCCCAGAACTCCTTACGCGATACGGGGTCAACACCCGTCGTAGGTTCGTCTAACAGCAATAGATGCGGAGCATGTATCAGTGCGCAGCATAAGGCAAGTTTCTGCTTCATTCCACCTGACAGTTTTCCTGCACGCCGCTTTCTGAAAGGCTCCAGCTGGCAGTAAATGCCCTTCACCATGTCGTAGTTGCGGCTTATTGACGTGTTGAAAACTGATGCAAAAAACTCAAGATTCTCTTCCACAGAAAGGTCCTGATAAAGCGAGAACCTCCCCGGCATATAACCGATGCGCCGTCTTATCTCACGGAAACTGTCCCTTATGTCAAGCCCGGTTACTGATGCCGTGCCGCCGTCGGGCAGCATAAGGGTTGCAAGTATGCGGAACAGCGTTGTCTTGCCTGCACCGTCAGGCCCTATTATTCCGTATATCTCACCCTCCTCGACGTCAAAAGTGAAACCGTTGACAGCCTTCACTCTGCTGTATGACTTACGCAAATCGGCAACAGATACGATTTTCATAACCTCAGAACTTTACGTCACCGTACATACCGATTTTTATCAGTCCGTCGGTATTCTTTACTGATATCTTCACCGCATATACCAGATTGGCTCTCTCGTCACGCGTCTGTATGGTCTTAGGAGTAAACTCCGCCTTATCGGCAATCCATGTAACAACACCCTTGTACTCCCGTCTGTCGTCCTTACCCATATCGGCATAGACTTTCACCGTCTGTCCTATCTTCAGCATTGTCAGTTGAGGCGCGGTAATATATACGCGCAGCTTCATGTCTCTGATGTCGGCTATCTTGAACAAAGGCTTGCCCGGAGTAGCGTATTCACCGACCTCGGCATATTTGTCGAGTACAGTTCCGCTAACAGGCGACTTTATATGGCATTTCTCCAGATTGTCAATCACCTGCCGGCGCTGTATCTCGGTAGCGTCCATCTGCCTGTTCAGACTTGCCGTACTGTTGCCGAGCTGCGACTGTTGTGCCTCCAATTGCCTGCGAAGCAGTCTGACACTGTTCTCAGCATCATCAAGCATTTTACGGTTTGCGGCATTGTCGTTTACAAGCGCCTCATAACGTCTGCGCTCCTGCTCCGCCTTTGCCAACTCCTGACGGGTAACCGCTATCTGTTTTGCTATGTCCGGACGCTGGCTGGCATAAGCGTCTTTGGCTGCACCGAGCTGCATGGCACGCAACTGCAACTGCACCGTATCAATCAGTCCGACCTGTCGTCCTGCCGTCAAGCGGTCGCCCTCTTCAATATCAAAATACATCAGCCTGCCTGTCTGTTCAGCCGATACAATTACCTCAGTAGCCTCAAACATTCCAGAGGCATCATAGTCATTGCCGCCTTTCGAGCATGCCGACAATACCATTACAGCTGACAACAATATAATATTTCTCATTGTTCAGAAGTTATTAAGATGTTTAACTTTATATATTTCTCTGATAAGTTCTACCTCATGAATCTGCCTGTTGAGTCGTGAATCGCTCACGGCATTAATGTCGCGGAGCATCTCATTCACAGTTTCCGTTCCGTTGGCTACACGCTGTCCGGCCTTATCTCTTATGCGTTCACGCAGAAGTATTATCTCATCATCCTGCTCTATCTGCTTACGCAGATTGCTTATCTTACCGCCCTGAAGCTCAGTCTGCAAACGGGTATTGAACAGAAAGGCCTCACGCTCTGCCTGTAAGTTAAGCCGTTCGTTTTCAATTAAACGCTTGTCATTGGCACGTGTGTACATATTACCGAAATTCCAAGTAAGCGTCGCGCCGATTTTATAGTATGTATCAAACTCATTCTTTAACATGTTCAGTGCAGGATTACCATATCCGCCGCGCAGATATACCCCCAGACGTGGACGGATGCCAGTATCAATAGACTTCAGCCGAATATCAAGCAGCCTCTCACGTGCAGCATAAAGACTAAGTTCCGGACGGTTATTGTCAGTCGTAAGCAGAACAGGCAGAACAGGCCTGACAAGCGTATCGCTGTCAGCAAAGTCTTTACCGGTAAACGTCTCCAGCATGAGCATGTAAGTACAGCGCTGGGTAGTCAGATTTGTTTCTTTCTGTATAGCCTTTACCTGCTCAACCTGTACAGCGTCAACATCAGTCTGATTGGCGACTCCGCTCTTCATCATAGCCTTGACAGAAGCCAGTGCCAACGCAAGGTCATCCTTCAATACGCCAACCTGCTTAATCTGTTCATCGAGCATCAGCACGCCGAAAAACAACTGGTCAATACGCTCATCGACTTTATACATAGCCACACTGACCTGTTCGCGCCCAATGTCACTCTGCGCATCAGCCATACGCCTGGCAACTGACGTTGCCCCACCGTCATAGACCTGTTGCCTTACAGTGACATTAACATCATACTGGTCTTTTGACAATCCAGGAATGTTAACACCCGGAACATCCACCGGCAGCGATATAACATCGCTCTGATATGAAGCTCCGGCAGTCAGCCCGACCTGAGGCAACCATGCTTTAGCCGCATTCTCAACAGTAAAATGCCGGCTCTGCTCCACCAAGTCATACTGGCGGATTAAAGGATAATTGGCTCTTGCAAGTGCCTTACATTGCTCCAACGTAACCTGTGCAGCAACTTCAACGGCGACAGTCATCATCAACAGACAAAATAAATGTCGTTTCATATATCATTAATTATATTTGTTTTCTGTTGCAAAGGTAATGTAATAATCCGGCAACAGTATTATCTTATACAATCATAGAATGTTCTTTTTGTACTGAAACAAACTGGCTGTATACACTTTCAGCCATAATTTATTGCCGATATTTATTATTTTCGTATTTTTGCGGAACATAAACAAAGCAGCAACAGCATGAACAAGAAATATCCTGAACGTTTGTCTTTTCATGAGATAAGACTTATTCAAGGTGAAATAAGACATAAGAATAATCCGATTAAAATAATCGGCAAAGACATCGCAATGATTCTTACCGGGCACAATCTGTTCCAATCGCTATTGCATACAAGCACACCTTATATCATGCAAGAATGTAGAATAGGCCTGATAAAAAGCGGTAAAGCCAAAGCGACGATAAATCTTATAGAACATGAACTCAGCGAAGGCACACTCGCTTTCATAGGATCAGGAAGCATTCTACAAATAAACGAGCTCACTGCCGACTTTGACATGACGGGAATAATGATCAGCAACGAAAGGCTAAAAATGTCACTCGGAGACACCATTCCGGCCTGGTGCTGTGAAAATGCATCCTTTTTTACAATACAGCCTACTGATGATGATGCTGAAATGATAAGCCGGTTGTTCTATAATGTATGGAGTCTGATCAACATGGAAAAGTTCCCAAATGGAACTCTTAACGGCTTAATATATGCCCTTATACATTATTACAATTACATGAAAAGCATAGAAACTCAGACAATACATACTGAGAAGACACGCAGCAAGGAAATATTCGATATGTTCATACGCCTAGTCAACACATACGGCAGACATGAACGGAAGTTGTCTTTCTATGCAGACAAGATGTGCGTGACGCCACGTTATCTCGGAACTGCAATAAAACAGGCTAGCGGAATAACTGCCAAAGAATGGATTGACCGCGCTGTAATGACACACGCAAAGGTAATGTTGAAATACAGCCATAAGCAAGTTGCGGAAATTGCGTACGAACTTAACTTCCCAAACGTCAGCTTTTTCTGCAAATACTTCAAGCAGGCAACAAGCCTTACGCCCCAGGAATATAGGACAAAATAATATCACAGAGTGTGTGAACGGGCATATAAAGCTCATTCACACGTCATTCTTCCATATCACTGTCGAGCCTTGTGTCCTTGCTGATGCTTACTCCGCCAGTACGTGAAACGGTTATCAGAAGCGGCACATACTCATCGCTCAGAACATCTGGCGAGCCTACACTGGCTGCAAGTACCACATTTTCACCTTCAACTCTGTCAATTACTATTCCGAGCAACGCACTCTTCTTTATATAATCATCACCCACCTGAGCGGCAAAATCAGTCTTAGTAAATGCACGGTCGAAAAACACCGAACCGTCAGGACGTGTGACTCTGACCTCTATTCTGTTGTCATAATATTTTCCGCCACCATCGTCTGTAACCAACGGCAACGACGTATCAGCACGTCTGCTTATAGCGATTCCATATTGTTGGCCAAGCCAATCCACTGATTCACGATGATTATAATCCTGCATTTTAACAGGAGATGCCGGAGCCTTTACGGCCGGTTTTTTGGCTATAATGTCATTATTCTGCTTCTTGTTGCCGCAAGCCACGACCGAGAGAGCCACGACTGATGCGATTAACAACGTGGGTATGATTTTCATTTCAAGTTTTCTTGTATTACGGCACAAAGGTAATGTATTTTTCCGATTAAGCGAAACAAATAGTTTCAAAGATGCTGGCATTATTGAAAAACACACATCATTTTGATGCACTGTTTGCTGAATTTTACTAACTTTGTAATTGAATATGAAAAAACTGGCATTATTTTTAATATCATCCGTTATCCTGCTGACAGCATGTAAAGGCGGAAAAGCGACCGAAAAGAGCGACCGGCCGACTGACTCGGTGCCCGTAATGGTAATGCAGATAAGGAAATGCTCCAAGCTGTACACAGCCGAATACAACGTGCGCAAGATAGTAACCCACGACGATAAAGTAGAGCTTAAAGGCTCACTTTTCCAACAGAAGTTCAACATAGCTGTGCCGATGTCGTCGCGGAAGATAGCCATCCCCGTTGACGCCAAGCTGAAAGCGTACATCGACTTTGACGGTTTCTCTGAGAAAAACATAGTAACTGACGGTGACAAAATTGAGATTATACTGCCCGACCCGAAGGTAGAACTGACCTCAAGCCGCATCGGACACAACGACATAAAGAGCCACGTATCGCTGCTGCGTTCAAACTTCACCGACGCTGAAATGGCTGACTATGAGCGGCAGGGACGCGAGACAATAATTAAAAGCATACCTCAGCTGGGCATTATAGATATGGCAAGGGCTGGAGCGACACACGCACTTGTGCCCATACTGACACGGCTCGGCTATAAGGAAGAGAACATCACGATAACATTCCGCAAAAACTTTACCGCCGAGGATCTGCCGTTTATCCTCGAAAACAATACGATTGAAAATGGAAGACAATAACAGACAAATAAGAAAAAAAGGCCCGTTTATCACCCGACTGCTTGGCAAGGCTGGCCGGTTGAAGCTCTACGCCATACTGACACTGGTAATTATCGTCGTAATTCTGTCAGTATATGCAGTAAGATCGTGCCGGCACAACAGCGTAACAGTAGAAGTAAACGACAAGATAGACATAACGCCGACACAGGTCATGGCCATGAAGGAGATTGGCGAATGGGAATTTCTGTCTATCGATGACGAGGAAATGATTGACACGGTAAGGAAACGTCTGTTAAAGAACGACGAGCTTATCAGAATATATACAGGAAAACTGCGCCTCGGCATCGACCTTGCCGAAGCCAAAGACGACTGGGTAAAGCTGCAAGGCGACACACTGCACGTAACTCTGCCTAAGGTGAAACTGCTCGACGATGACTTCATTGACGAGGCTAAGACGCAGTCGTTCTTCGAGTCGGGCACATGGGACGCAAAGGCACGCGACGACATGTATCACCGAGCAAAAGCAAAAATGAAGGCACGCTGCCTTACCAAAGAAAACATAGCAAGCGCAGAAGACAATGCGCTGAAACAGTTTTTCCAGATGTTCAAAGCCATGGGCTTTGAGAATGTAGAGGTGAGATTCGAAAAATAAAAATCCCCACACAGTAAATAAAATCAAAGAGCCGACGCTGTCATTAATACTCAAAAAAGCGTTGGCTCTTTGTCTTTTTCTTATCAATTGAACATACAGAACACTCCTGCCCCTATGAACAGCAGGCCAACTATTGTGTTAATCCATCGCTGAACTACATGCATCTTGTCGCGGATTACTGACGTACCGCTTACGCCGTAAGCCACAGCCCATGCCAGAAGTACGGCAGGAATAGACGTAGCTACCGAGAATACAACCGGCAGAACATAGCCCCATGTCGACTGCGCTGACAAAGGCATCAACATGCCGAAATATACAATGGCACTCTCAGGGCAGAACGACAGAGCAAGAATAATGCCCAACAGCAGACTGCCCCATACGCCATGAAACCTGCGCCCACGTGCAGACATGTCAGGACAGTGTTCATGCTTATGGATGAAACGGCCGAGCAGGAAATACGCACCGACAACAATAAGCAGCGGCGAAAGCAGTTTCTCGCCCCACTGTGCGAACCACCGGCCTACGGCTTCTGTTCCGCCGCTGCCACGGAACACTGCTATCAGAACAATGCCAAGCACCGAATATGCAAGCACACGGCCGACAGTATAAGCCAATCCGCTTATAAGTACGCGATGGCGATTGTGCATATCACGTGCCAGATAGCCCATAGCCGCAACGTTGGTAGCAAGAGGACACGGATGAAGAGCCACAATCAGACCAAGCAGAAAGGCAGTAAGCACCGGGAAACTGTTATTTTCAATAATGCTCTGAATCAAATCCATTTCACCTTAAATTTTATTAACTGCAAAGTTAATCAAATTTGCATGAGAAAGTCAACGGTATAAATTCTTTTAAGAAAACTTTACATTTCAGGATGTTGATGATATACATAAACACAGAAGTTTGTCACAACCGCAAAAACGCCTGATTATCAAACAGTTAGCCATTCATGGCTTTTCACGCTGCAAAACACCCTCTTTCACGATGTAAAAAGCCACCTTTTGAAACGCAAAAGGGCATATCTTGCAACACTGACAGCCACAGACATAAAACCCGTACTATGTAAACAGTATTAAATAAAGGTGAAAAAAATTTGGCTCGTAAAGATAAAACGATTAAATTTGCAAGCAATATTGAAATCGCACTGATGATTACTGACAACTTAACGAAGATTCTTACCCGGACAATAAAAAAGTTGTCTCAACACACGCCGTTGAAAAAGCTGGCACGACAGCAAAGCGAAATAAAATCATACTCCTCAGGCAAGGCGCTTGAAGATAATATCGCATTGTCGCTCTCAACACAAGCAACCGGGCATTACGATAAGTACACAGTAA
Organism: uncultured Prevotella sp.; assembly: GCA_902491375.1. Taxonomy (GTDB): domain Bacteria; phylum Bacteroidota; class Bacteroidia; order Bacteroidales; family Bacteroidaceae; genus Prevotella. The sequence continues at coordinate 78,200 of CABUHE010000003.1, read as the reverse complement.
GCATGAAAACCACAAACAACAGAATAATAACAAACATTGGGCGCACACACATACTGCCTGCCGTACATATTTCAGTGTGCATACCGGGCATAAGTCTAAACCGCTGCAATGTCATATAATTGTATAATTTTAAAAAACATATAACCACAATAACATTTAATGGAACAAGAATTTGAACTCATCGCCAAAACCTTCATGGGTCTTGAGCCCGTATTGGCTAAGGAGCTTACACAACTGGGTGCTAACAATGTACAGATAGGACGTCGTATGGTGTCGTTCACGGGAAACAAGGAAATGATGTACCGTGCCAACTTCAGCCTGCATACAGCAATCAGAATTATCAAGCCTATTAAGCACTTCAAGGCAAAATCAGCTGACGACGTTTATGATGAAGTGAAGAAAATAGACTGGAGCCAATACCTGGACTTAAAGAAAAGCTTCGCCGTTGATTCGGTAGTGTTCTCTGACGAGTTCCGCCATTCAAAGTTTGTTTCGTACAAAGTGAAAGACGCCATTGTCGACCAATTCCGCGAAAAGACCGGACAACGCCCTAATATATCAGTGGCTAATCCTGACATACGCCTCAACATGCATATTGCCGAAGACCGCTGCACTCTGTCGCTTGACTCAAGCGGTGAGAGCCTTCACCGCCGCGGCTACAGACAGGAGTCAGTTGAGGCTCCGCTGAACGAGGTTCTGGCTGCCGGAATGATTCTCATGACAGGCTGGAACGGAGAGACTGACTTTATCGATCCGATGTGCGGCTCAGGCACACTGCTTATCGAGGCTGCACTCATTGCGCACAACATGGCTCCCGGAGTGTTCCGCAAAGGATACGCATTCGAGAAATGGCCAGACTTCGACGCTGACCTTTTCGACCGCATATACAACGACGATTCACAGGAACGCGAGTTCAACCACCATATTTACGGCTACGACATCGACATGGCTTCTGTACAGAAAGCACGCCTCAATGTCCGTGCTGCGGGACTGACAAAAGACATAACAATAGACCAGGCAGACTTCAAAGACTTCAAACAGCCAGCCGACAAGGCAATAATGGTTACTAACCCGCCTTACGGCGAGCGCATTTCAACACCCGACCTGCTCGGTACTTACCGCATGATTGGCGAGACACTGAAGCATCAGTTCAAAGGCAATGACGCATGGGTGCTCAGCTATCGTGAGGAATGTTTTGAACAGATAGGTCTGAAACCGTCAATCAAGATACCTCTTTACAACGGTTCACTTGAATGTGAGTTCCGCAAATACCAGATGTTTGAAGGCAAACTGAGCGACTTCCGTGGCGCAGGCTACATACTGAAGACTGAAGAAGAAAAGCGCAGTATGGCAGAAAAGCACCGCTTCAAACAGAACCGCGAGTTCAAGAAAAGAATCAATGAGGAGGAAGAGAACGAGGAAGGCGACATCCGTACATTCAAATTCCACCGTATAGACTTCAAAGACCGTGGCGACAACAGCCGCGAGCGCAGACGTATAGGACGTGAACGCCGTGAATTTACAGACCGCAGCGAACGTCGCGGAGACCGCCGCGGACGCGACTCTAAGGGCGGAAGAGACAGACGAGACTTCAACAAAAAAGGACGTAGATATGACGACTGACAGCAGAAAAGCAATCAAGCGCAATGCCAGCCTGCTAATTATGGCATTGTTCACCATATTTTCTATGACAACAGCAAACGCACAACAAAAGGAATTCACACTTGAAGACCTGAACTTCGGAGGTACGAACTACCACAATATGATTCCGAAGAACAAGTCGCTCGCATGGTGGGGCGACAATCTTATACACCTTGACGTCGAAGAATGTTACACAGTTGACATCAAGACCGGCAAGGAAAAACGCCTATTTACGATTGACGACATAAACAAATGGGCAGGCACAAAGGGCGACAGTGACAAGATACGCAATCTGCTCTACGCATCCTTCCCCTACCCCGACCAGCCCCTCTTGCTGATTAGAAGAAATAATGAGCGACTGCTTATCAACTTCAAAAGCGGCAAGACAGTATGGAAGCAGACGACTAATGGAGAGACACACGAAGAATGGTGTCCGGCTTCACGTGCCGTTGCTTTTGTCAAGTCAGACGACAATCTGTACGTAACAGATGCCGCCGGACGCACCCGTCAGCTTACCACTGACGGCAGTCACGACATCGTTTATGCCCAAAGCGTACACCGTGACGAGTTCGGAATATATAAAGGAACATTCTGGAGTCCTGACGGACAGAAGCTCGCATTCTACCGTATGGACCAGAGTATGGTGCCAGATTATCCTCTGGTAAATATCGATACACGCGAAGCTACACTGTTACCGACCAAATATCCGATGGCAGGAGATGCCAGCCACAAGGTTACCGTAGGAGTTTATGACCTGAAAACAGAGAAAACAGTTTACCTGAAAGCAGGCGACCCGACAGACCGTTACTTCACAAACGTGTCATGGAGTCCTGACGGAAAGACTGTCTACATGATAGAACTCAACCGCGACCAAACCGACATGGCGCTGACAAGCTATGACGCGACAACCGGCGAAAAACTATCAACTCTGTATAAGGAGCACAACGACAAATATGTTCATCCTGTCACTCCGATAACCTTCCTGCCCTGGGATGCTGAAAAATTCATTCTCCAAAGCGAGAAAGACGGATACAATCACCTTTATCTTTTCAACACAAAAGGTGAACAACTGAAACAGATTACAAGCGGCAACTGGGTTGTACTTGAGCTCGTCGGCTTCAATACAAAAGCCAAGACTGCAATTATCGTTTCAACAGAAAGCAGTCCGATACAGAACAACATCTATGCCGTAAACATAGAAACAGGTAAACGCACACTGCTCGACAACGGCCGAGGAGTACATGCTGCGGCATTCAGTGACGGCAGACACCGCTGCGGCATGCTGTCAGCTTCAGGCAAATACGCATTCGACAAATACTCTGAGCCAGACGTACCGCGCAACATCGACATCGTCAATACGGAGAATGCAAAGAGCTTTACCTACTTTAAGTCGCCTGATCCGTGGACAGGTTACAATGTGCCGGAATTCTCATGCGGAACACTGAAGGCTGCTGACGGCAAGACAGACCTGTACTACCGTATGGTAAAACCTGTCAACTTTGATCCCAATAAGAAATATCCAACAGTGGTATACGTTTACGGCGGTCCCGGAATACGCAACGTTGAGGCTAGCTGGCACTATGCAAGCCGCAGCTGGGAAACGTATATGGCACAGAAAGGCTACCTGCTTTTCATCATTGACAACCGCGGTTCATCTGACCGTGGACGTGACTTTGAACAGGCTACATTCCGCAAACTCGGCGTGGAAGAGATGAAAGACCAGATTAAGGGAGTCGAATACCTGAAATCACTGGCTTATGTCGACACAACACGTTTGGGCGTTCACGGCTGGAGTTTCGGCGGATTTATGACAATATCGCTCATGACAACCTACCCTGACGTGTTCAAAGTAGGAGTTGCCGGAGGCCCTGTCATCGACTGGAAATGGTATGAAGTGATGTACGGCGAGCGCTATATGGACACTCCTCAGGCTAATCCGGAAGGATATGAGGAGACAAGCCTCATCAACAAAGCTAAGAACCTGAAAGGCAAACTGCAGATTATCATAGGCACAGACGACCCGACAGTTGTTCCACAACATGCTCTGTCGTTCATCAAGAAGTGCAACGAAGTAGGCACACAGCCCGACTTCTACGTATATCCGGGCGAAGGTCACAACATGATGGGACACCAGAGTGTACATCTGCACGAAAGAATCACACAATATTTTGAAGACTATCTGAAATAAAGGCTTTATGAAAATATTATTATTAGGAAGCGGAGGACGCGAGCATGCTCTTGCATGGAAGATAGCACAGAGCAAGAAAACCGAGAAACTTTACATTGCACCGGGAAATGCCGGAACTGCAACTGTAGGTGAAAACGTGGACATTAAGGCCGACGACTTTGACAAACTGAAGGACTTTGCAGTAGCAAACGCCATCGACATGGTTGTGGTCGGCCCTGAAGATCCGCTGGTTAAAGGAATCTACGACGAATTCAAGCAGGATGAACGCACAGCAGGAATACCTGTAATCGGCCCGTCGAAACTCGGCGCACAGCTTGAAGGCTCTAAAGATTTCGCAAAAGGCTTCATGCAGCGCCATAATATTCCGACTGCAAAATACAAGACTTTCAACGGCAACACACTTGAAGAAGGACTGCGTTTCCTGGAAACTCTGCAACCGCCTTACGTGCTGAAGGCAGACGGTCTTTGTGCAGGCAAGGGCGTACTGATACTGCCTACACTCGACGAAGCAAAGAAAGAGCTGCGCGAGATGCTTGGCGGTATGTTCGGAAACGCTTCTGCAAATGTTGTAATAGAAGAATTCCTGAGCGGTATTGAATGTTCAGTATTCGTACTTACTGACGGCAAGAACTACAAGATTCTGCCTGAGGCAAAAGACTACAAGCGCATCGGCGAACACGACACAGGCCTCAACACAGGAGGTATGGGAAGCGTTTCACCTGTTCCGTTTGCTACAAAAGAATGGATGAAGAAGGTTGAGGACCGCATTATCCGTCCTACCGTTGAAGGACTGGCAGAGGAGAATCTCGACTATAAAGGCTTCATTTTCTTCGGTCTTATCAACGTAAACGGCGACCCGATGGTAATAGAATACAACTGCCGCATGGGCGACCCGGAGACCGAGAGCGTTATGCTGAGACTAAAGAGCGACATAGTCGACCTCTTTGAAGGTGTTGCCAACGGCGACCTCGACCGTCGTAACATAGAGTTCGACGAGCGTGCGGCAGTATGCGTAATGCTCGTCAGCGGCGGCTACCCGGAGAAATACGCCAAAGGATATCCAATAACAGGCCTCGACGATGTTGAGGGAAGTATAGTGTTCCACTCTGGAACAGCAATTAAAGACGGACAGGTTGTTACGGCAGGCGGCCGTGTCATCGCTGTAAGCTCTTACGGTAAGAACAAGGAAGAAGCACTTGCAAAGTCATTTGCCGAAGCCCAGAAGATACATTTCACTGATAAATATTTCCGCAGAGACATAGGACAAGACTTGTAAAAAAGTCTGACATAGTACATAATGAATAATTCATATCCGGATTGCAGGGCATGAAACTACAGGCTCACAATCAAGATATGGGTTATTCATTATAAGTTATTAAACACTGACAAACAAAGTGAAGCGATTACAAAACAAGATAGCCGAGAGCCGTTTGGCGCTTCCTGTTACAGCCGTTTATGCCGTAGCAATGTGGTTGGCTGGCGGTCTTATCGCACGACAGCAATATGTCGAATTCGTCATTTTCGCCCTTTCTGCATACCTGATGGCCGAGATGAACAACCGCAATGCGCTCATACGCGTATACAGCCGTATGGTGTCATGCTCATTTCTCGTCTTCGGTACAATGGCTTCGTTTGCGTTCAACCTGCAGACAACAGCATCGCTTGACGCATGGCTGGTACAACTGTGTTTCATAGCAACGTACATTGCCCTGTTCAGCAGTTATCAGGACAAATATGCACAGGGCAGAATGTTTTATGCCTTTATGTTCATAGGCATAGCCAGTACAATCTTTGTGCAGGCTCTGTTCTTCGTTCCGATACTGTGGATTCTCATTGGAACCAACCTCATGGCATTCAGCGCACGCAACTTCTGGGCGTCAATAATCGGACTGACAGTGCCCTACTGGCTGTACGGCGGTTACTGCGCAATGACCGACCAGTTCGACTTAATCGTGGCGCATTTCGCCCCAGATGTCTGGGTTACGCCTCTGTTTGAAGGAGCCACACTGCTGAAGCCCCAGGTAATTGCAGTGATAGCATTCATCTCTCTGTGCGCAATAATCGGCCTTATACACTTCATGCGCAACAGCTATAAGGACAAAATCCGCACGCGAATGATTTACGAGACACTGATTACCGTAACAATTTTCTGTTTTGTATTCATGATATTACAGCCGGCTCATGCAGCCAATCTTACAGGAATACTGATTATTCACGCAGCCGTACTTATCGGGCATTTCCTGACTCTTACGCATACAAAACTGACAAACATCACATTCTACGTCCTGTCTGTGGCAGCCTTAGCAATAACAGTCGCTACTCTGATTATGCTGTAATCCAAGAATAACGGCACGCTGAAAATCCATACAGACTGACAGACATCAGGTTAAACAAATTCATACACATAAAAGAATGGACGGATTAATTAGTATCCTTACCGACTACGGATATATCGGAATGCTCGTTTCAGGCTTTCTTGCCGGAAGCATTTTCCCGTTGAGCAGCGAACTTGTCATGCTTGCGCTCATGGCAGCAGGGCTTGACCCGTGGCAACTCGTTATTTACGGCACAATAGGAAACACACTCGGCAGCATGCTAAACTACTGGATAGGCACATTCGGTAGGATGGACTGGATTGAGAAATATCTCCACGTTAAGCAGAAAGACCTTGACCGTGCCAAACGCTTCATGGCAGGCAGAGGCGCGCTGACAGGTTTCTTCGCATTTCTGCCGGTGATAGGCGAAGCCATAACAATCGTACTCGGCCTGATGCGCTCTAACGTAACACTGACTTTTATCAGTGTTGCCATAGGAAAACTCGCACGCTACGCCCTACTCGCTGCCGGTGTAAAGATATTCGTCTGACTACTGTTTGACAACAAAAAATACACGGTTAAAACAGCAGACTTCAACAAGTGAAGCTAAAACTATCATACAACTAAAACAGATTAAATCAAAACCCAGCAGACTGAAAGAAAAACATTGACTCTCCAATATGCCATGTTTTACAATATAAAAGGGCACCTTTTGCAGCGTAAAAGGTGCCCTTTCATCGTTTGATTGATGCTCTTTTATAAAACGACAAAACAACCGACTCATATACGTGCATAATCAACAATCAGAACAAAAACGTTATATACCGCCGTATCAGACTGCAAGCCAGATATTTATGCGCATCAACCACAACTGACAGACGTATTTATTGAACACTACAAGAAACAAGACTGCGACACAGACCGGCAAACGGTGAAAAAACATATCATTGACAAAACACATACACATTTATCCGACATAAATGCTCAGACTTTGCGTAAAAAAATGTAACTTTACGCCGGATTAATCTTAAACTTACGATGGGAATAAAGAAATATATCGAAGAAAACGAACAGAGATTTCTCGAAGAGCTGTTCAGTCTGATACGCATACCGAGCATAAGCTCACAGAAAAGTCACAAACAGGACATGACTGCATGTGCTGAACGCTGGCGACAGCTGCTGCTTGAAGCCGGAGCCGACAAGGCCGAAGTGATGCCGAGCGACGGCAATCCGCTTGTTTTTGCCGAAAAGCATATCAGCGACGACGCCAAGACTGTGCTGGTATATGCCCACTACGATGTTATGCCGGCAGAGCCGCTGGAGCTATGGAACAGCAAGCCTTTTGAGCCTGTGATTAAAGACGGACGTATATGGGCACGAGGCGCAGACGACGATAAGGGACAGGCTATGATACAGGCGAAGGCTTTTGAATATCTTGTCAGGGAAAATCTGCTGACGCACAACGTGAAATTCATATTTGAAGGCGAGGAAGAAATTGGCTCACCAAGCCTCAACGCATTTATCAGCAAGCACAAGGAACTGCTCAAGGCTGACGTCATACTTGTTTCTGACACAAGTATGCTCGGTGCAGACCTGCCGTCGCTTACCACAGGTCTGCGCGGTCTGGCATACTGGGAAATTGAGGTAACCGGGCCTAACCGCGACCTGCACTCAGGCCACTTCGGAGGAGCTGTTGCCAATCCTATAAACACACTCTGCGAAATGCTTGCCACAGTTGTGGGCAAAGACGGCCGCATAGCCATCCCCCATTTCTACGACGATGTGGAGGAAGTTCCCCATGCAGAGCGCGACATGATACATCAGATTCCGTTTGACGAGAAGAAATACATGCAGGCTATCGGCGTAAACGCTCTAAAAGGAGAAGAAGGCTATTCAACACTTGAGCGAAACAGCTGCCGTCCGTCGTTCGACATCTGCGGCATCTGGGGAGGATACACTGGCGAAGGCGCAAAGACCGTGTTACCGTCGAAGGCATATGCGAAAGTGTCGTGCCGCCTTGTTCCACACCAGCAGCACGAAAAGATTTCACAGCTGTTCATTGACTATATCAACAGCATAGCTCCTGAATACGTAAAAGTAAAAGTTACGCCGATGCACGGTGGCGAAGGCTACGTATGCCCTATTGAAATGCCGGCATACAAGGCTGCGGAGAAAGGATTTGAGAAAGCATTCGGCAAGAAGCCGCTGGCTGTGCGCCGTGGGGGCAGCATACCTATAATAAGCGACTTTGAGCGTATTCTCGGCATAAAGACTGTGCTTATGGGCTTCGGTCTTGAGAGTAACGCAATACACTCTCCTAACGAGAACTTCCCACTCGACATTTTCCGCAAGGGTATCGAGGCCGTAGTCGAGTTTCACAAACTGTACAAGTAATTTTAAAGTGAATAACAGTAAACAAAGAGTGAGAAATTAACCGTTAAAATTCTATTGTACTATTCAGAACAAAAAACAGATAAAGGCCGGACAAACGCCGACCCTTATCTGTTTTATCAAACATAGTTTGCAAGCAAACATTATTCTTTCATACACAAACTGAATTTATTGCATATCCTTGACAACCTGCATAATCTGCTTGCCTAACGCATCAGCCTCTTCCATAGTTGCAGCCTCGCTGTAAACACGGATAATCGGCTCAGTATTCGACTTGCGCAGATGTACCCACTTGTCAGGAAAATCAATCTTCACACCGTCAATATCGTTAACCTGCTGGTCAGCATACATTTCCTTGACCTTAGCAAGAATGGCGTCGATGTCAGTTGTAGGTGTAAGGTCGATACGGTTCTTAGCGATAAAATAGTTGGGGAACGAAGCGCGAAGCTCGCTTACCTTACATCCCTTATGAGCCAATGACGACAGGAACAATGCAATACCTACAAGTGCATCACGTCCGTAGTGACATTCCGGATAGATAACTCCACCGTTGCCTTCGCCTCCTATGACAGCGCCGACTTCCTTCATCTTGGTTGTAACATTAACCTCACCTACAGCCGAAGCAGTATATTTACCGCCATGACGTTCGGTTACATCGCGCAGGGCACGGGTGCTGCTCAGATTGCTTACCGTGTTGCCTGGAGTGTGACTAAGAACATAGTCAGCCACTGAAACCAAGGTATATTCCTCACCGAACATACGGCCGTCCTCACAGATGAAAGCAAGACGGTCAACATCAGGGTCAACTACGATACCTAAGTCGAAACCGCCACCACGCATACGTTCCATAATACCGCCAAGATTCTTCTCAAGAGGTTCAGGATTATGGCTGAAGTCACCGTTCGGTTCACCGTTGAGAATCTCATACTCAACACCGAGCGAATCGAGCAGCTCAGGCAGAATTATGCCGCCGACACTGTTTATCGTATCAACACAGACACGGAATTTTGCTTTGCGTACAGCCTCAACGTCTACAAGACTAAGACCGAGAACAGCATCAATGTGCTTTTTATTATAAGTAGAATCGCTAACGTAATGGCCAAGGCTGTCAACATCTGCATAAACAAAATCTTCATTTGATGCAATAGAAAGCACCTCATTGCCGTCAGCTTTACTCAAAAACTCGCCCTCACTGTTCAAAAGTTTAAGAGCGTTCCACTGACGCGGATTGTGGCTTGCAGTTACAATGATGCCACCGTCAGCCCCTGACATTCTTACTGCAAGTTCTGTCGTAGGTGTTGTTGCAAGACCTATGTCAATGACATCAAAGCCTGTGCCCATCAAAGTTCCACACACTACATTGCGAACCATGTCGCCGGAAATACGCGCATCGCGGCCGACGACAATCTTGCCGCTGCCCTCTGCGCCACGTGCCTTGCGTATAAACATCGCATAAGCACTTGTAAATCTTACAATGTCAAGTGGATTGAGCGTATCGCCCACGTGGCCGCCGATTGTGCCTCGTATTCCAGATATTGATTTAATTAAAGTCATAACAATTATGATTAATAATTAAAAGTCAGAAACCAATGAAAGAAAATCAATGTCTTTTTATGGTTCCTGACTTTTAATAAGGTTTGTTATCTTCCCTTTTCGTAGGTTATAGTATAATAACACGGATAAACATTTGAAGAAGCAGACTGATGTCCCTGAGTACTTGGAACAATCAGATTAACCTTTGCTATTTCCTTATCCGGTGTTGTCTGCCTGCCTACATTAATATAATTAAGCGGAACAAGCCAGCCCGATGGTACTGAAGTACTGCCATAGAAAGTATACATCAGACTTGAATTCTGGTCAAACGACGCAGTAAATGTTCCATTCGTATTAGTAACATTCATCTTTTCCGGTATTGATGCAAATGCAAGAATATCGTTTGTAAGCTGTATAGAGTCAGTCAGCAGATTACGTTCCGTAAAACGGCACAATACATCTGTAGTCTCACCGTTCTTTATTTTCTCTCCACAACCTTCTCTTACAATCTGCATATATACGCCTGTACTCTTCATAAGTACAAACTCATTCTTCGACAAATCTGTAACATAACCCTGCTCCCTGAACTGGGTCTCATTAATAACAGTGATTGAAGAATCGCGGATAAACCTGCTGATCGCAGCGTTCTCCCTATCCCTCTGTTCTGCATAAGTCTCAGTATTATCACAACTTGCAATACCCATCAGAGCAAGCAATCCGATAAAAGCAAAAGCTAATTTCTTCATTTTTATTTATTGTATATAGTAAACGGTGACAAAATTACAAAAAAATGCTATAACATTCAGTCATAAACACATATTTATTATGCTTTTTTATAAATACCTAAATAATATCGACAAACAGAACAACAGACGTGTATTTGCGATTAAAATTATAACATAAATCTTCGTCATAGTCAGTTCTCAAAAATTAATACACCTACTAATAATAAGATATTAAGACCTTTTTGACAAAAAATATGCACAAGAATAATTGCAGATAGTCAAGTATCGCAAATAAAGCAAAGAAAAAACTTAATTCAAGCAAGCATTATAATAATGTATAACCAAAATCTCAAATGCTAAATTTAGCCGGATGACAAGCCATTTAGGGATAAAAAACGGTCTAAAAACAAAAAATGAAAGATTTTTTGAAAAAAGTTGTTCTAAAATTTGGATGGTTCAAAAAAAGTGCGTACCTTTGCATCGCAATTAAGAAAAACGGCCCCGTGGCTCAACTGAATAGAGCATCTGACTACGGATCAGAAGGTTACAGGTTTGAATCCTGTCGGGGTCACTTCAAGAGACGCTAAATAGTTAAATATCAACTGTTTAGCGTTTTTCTTTTATACATAAAAACATGTTTTTTCAGTAATACGTTAATGCAAATCAACATATATTTTCCTCCAAATAAATTTAATCCATAAATCCACCATATCAGACATTTCATAATCCTTCAACCAAAGACAAACAAATAAACAAATATTGGATTAAGATTATCAAATAAAATTATTGCAATAAATTTAATAAAAGACACTAAAATCAGATTCTAAATTTGTCCTGTATTTGTCCCAGTATAAAACAAAAAAATCCGAAACCCTTTATTTAAAAGTGTCTCGGATACTTGTAGTTGCGGAGGCAGGACTCGAACATGCGACCTCCAGGTTATGAGCCTGGCGAGCTACCAACTGCTCCACTCCGCGATGTATTAATTGTCTGCATCTCATTTCTGATTTGCGAGTGCAAAGGTATTGCTTTTTTATTAAATACACAAATTTTAAAGAAGAAAAATTGACTATTATGTTAAAAATCAGTTAAAATAGCACTATTCAGACAAAAATCAGAGCCATAAAGATGCTACGGACACGAAAAACAAATAAAAATAAACAATAATACAGAACCCAACATACAAGCTAACTGAATCATCTATAAACGTAAAACAAGCATTACTTTTATAGAATAAAACTGAAATATTTTGTCGTATCAAATAAAATTGATACTTTTGCACACGGTAAACTAAATGTGCAAAAACAAACAAGAGGAGGGAAAGCAGATGTCCATATCTAAGACAAGACAAAAATTAGTGGACGTAGCAAGACAACTATTTGCAAAAAATGGTTTGGAGAACACTACAATGAACGACATTGCACGCTCTTCTGGCAAAGGACGCAGAACACTCTATACTTATTTTAAGAGTAAAGAGGATGTTTATTATGCTGTTATTGAGTCTGAGCTTGAACGATTGTCAGACAAGATGGACGAGGTAGCAACAAAAAAAATACGTCCGCAGGAAAAAATCATCGAACTGATTTACACACATCTCAACATGATTAAGGAAACCGTAATGCGCAACGGCAACCTGCGCGCAGCATTCTTCCGGAATATATGGATGGTTGAGAAAGTCAGAAAGAACTTCGACGAAGACGAAATAGAACTTTTCCGCAAAGTATATGCAGACGGAAAAGCAGACGGTGAGTTTGATATCGAAAACGTTGAACTTGTAGCAGATATTACTCATTATTGTATAAAAGGACTTGAAGTGCCGTTTATCTGTGGACGACTTGGTCATGGCATGACGCCTGAAGCAAGCAAACCTCTCGTTGCAAAGGTTGTATACGGAGCATTAGGCAAATCAATAACAAAATAAGCATTAAATAAATACATATTTAAAAAGATTCTACATTAAACAATATAACTTAGATTTCAAAGTTTCATTATAACATAAAACAAAACAAAATGGGATTATTATCAGGTAAGACAGCCCTTATCACGGGTGCTGCACGCGGTATCGGAAAAGCTATCGCACTGAAATTTGCAGAGGAAGGAGCAAACATTGCATTCACAGACCTCGTAATCGACGAGAACGGTAAAGCAACTGAAGCAGAAATAGCTGCTAAAGGCGTTAAAGCTATAGGCTACGCAAGCAACGCTGCCGACTTCGCCCAGACAGCAGAAGTAGTAAACAAAGTTAAAGAAGACTTTGGTTCTATCGACATTCTTGTAAACAACGCAGGAATCACAAAAGACGGACTCATGATGCGTATGACAGAGGCACAGTGGGACGCAGTTATTGCTGTAAACCTTAAATCAGCATTCAACTTCATCCATGCTTGTACTCCTATCATGATGCGCCAAAAGAGCGGAAGCATAATCAACATGGCTTCAGTTGTAGGTGTACACGGTAACGCAGGACAATGCAACTACGCAGCTTCAAAGGCTGGACTTATCGCTCTTGCTAAGAGTATAGGTCAGGAAATTGGTTCACGTGGCATCCGTGCAAATGCTATTGCACCAGGATTCATTGATACAGCAATGACACAGGCTCTGCCTGAAAACATCCGCAAAGAATGGATACAGAAGATACCACTCCGCCGCGCAGGTCAAGTTGAAGATATCGCAAACGTAGCCACATTCCTGGCTTCAGACCTTTCTTCATACGTAACTGGCCAAGTTATCCAGGTTGACGGTGGTATGAACATGTAATATTATAACCAAATGTCAGAATTTAAGGATTAAGAAGATTGTGTAAAAGGCACATATTCTTAATCCTTAACTATTTATTTAAGAAATAATTAAGATGAACGTCATTTACGAAGACAACCACATTATTATTGTCAACAAACGCAGCGGAGAGATAGTACAAGGTGACAAAACCGGCGACAGAACACTTGCTGATGAAGTTAAAGCTTACATCAAAGAGAAATATGCAAAGCCGGGCAATGTATATCTCGGAATAGCCCATAGACTTGACCGTCCTGTTTGGGGACTTGTTGTTTTCGCAAAGACATCAAAAGCCTTAGCAAGACTTAACGATATGTTCCGCAACGGCGATGTGCACAAAACTTATTGGGCGATATGCCAGAATACGCCGCAAGAACCGGAAGCCACATTAACCCACTGGATAACACGTAACGAAAAGCAAAACAAAAGCTACGCTTATGACAAAGAAGTGCCTGGCTCAAAAAAAGCGATTCTACACTACAAAGTCATAAACCATTCAGAACGCTACACTCTTGTTGAAGTTCAGCTTATGACAGGACGCCATCATCAGATACGCTGCCAACTTGCAAAGATAGGTTGCCCAATAAAAGGCGATCTTAAATACGGTGCACGCCGAAGTAATCCTGATGGAAGCATATCTCTGCTCGCACGCAGAGTTGAATTCATACATCCTGTATCAAAAAAGCCAATATGCGTAGAAAGCGACATTCCTGATGACAAACTTTGGCAGGAAATAAGCAAATGTAAAGAATAAAAACGCCATACAGTACTACTTTATTTATAAATCATTTCTTTTTTTCCAAAATTATTACTTACTTTGCATTAATTACAATTATAATCATGTAATACTGTGCAAAGAAAAAATGTTGTAAGATTAACCGTCGGCATTGTACTGACACCTTTTTTACTGTTTATTATATTAGCCATACTGCTTTATGTTCCACCAATACAGAATTGGGCTGTAAAGCAAGTAACGTCTTATGCCTCAAAACAAACAGGCATGAACATATCAGTAGACCATGTAAAACTAGTATTTCCTCTCGACTTAGGTATTGAAGGCTTCAAAATGATACAACAGAACGACTCGTTGCCAGCTATAAAAGACACCGTAGCCGATGTAAAAAGACTTGTCGTTGATGTACAGCTATGGCCGCTGTTTAAGAAAAAAGTTGAAGTTGACGCGCTTGAGTTTAACAATTTAAAATTCAATACCACAAACTTTGTACACGAAGCACGTGTAAAAGGCAATATAGGCCAACTGTATCTGAAAAGCCACGGAATTGATTTAGGAAAAGAGACAATAAAGGTAAACGATGCATTACTCGCTGACGCGAATGTAAATGTCGAACTGAGTGACACAGTACCACCTGACACAACTAAAACCGAAAACAACTGGAAAATAAATGTTGACCAGTTGAATATAAAAAACACCAAGGTTACTGTTCACATGCCAGGAGATACGCTACAAGTTAGCGCATACATGGGAAAGACAGAAGCTAGAAACGGATATTTTGACTTAAACTCAGGACTTTACAAAGTCCTGAATTTCAATCTTGCAGACGGTATTCTAACTTACGACAACAACTTCGAACCTCACACAAAAGGGCTCGATCCCAACCACATAAGTCTTACTGACGTAAACATTGCTATTGACACCCTTCACTACCTTTCACCAGACATCAGTCTTTCACTGCGTTCATGCTCTTTTAAAGAGAAAAGCGGAATCAATATAGAAGAATTTGCAGGCAAATTCATGATGGACTCTACAAAAATAAGCCTGCCTGCCATGAGCCTAAGAACTCCCAATTCAAGTATAGACACGCGTCTGACAATGGACTTAGACGCATTTGACGAAAAGAATCCGGGAAGAATAAATCTATATGCGAACTGCACAATAGGCAAACAGGACATAATGAGATTCCTCGGCAATATGCCATCAGGATTCATACGTCGCTGGCCCAACCAACCTTTAAGTCTGAAGGCTGTCGTTGCCGGTAACACAAGGAATCTGAACTTCAGCGGAGTAAACATAAAGTTGCCTTCCGCCTTCAATATCAATATGAGAGGTAAGGCTGCAAATATTACTGAAATTGAAAAACTTAGCGCATCTGTAAATATGGACGCTAAGACTTATAATCTCAGTTTTGTAAATGAACTCTTAAGGGCACAAGGCATTACTGCAAAAATTCCTGCGAACATAAGTCTTAAAGGTTCAGCCGGCATCAGCGGTAAGCGTTACACCGCAGACCTCACAGCAAGTGAAGGTGGAGGTAGAATAAGTGTAAACGGATTTTTTGACGCGAATCACAACACTTACAAGGCATTATTATCAGCCAGAAACTTCAGAGTAGACCATTTCGTACCGGCTGACGGTATCGGTAGTCTTACCGGACAAGCAAACATTAAAGGTGCCGGTACAGACATTATGTCACCACGCACTAAGGCAACAGTTAAAGCAAACATCGAAAAATTCACATTAGGTGAATACAATCTCGATAAAATCAGCTTTGATGCTGATATTGACAAGGGACATGCGAACGCCGTATTGAACAGTGACAATCCGCTGGCACAAGGTGCAGTAGCTCTTCATGCCCTATTCACACCTAAGAGTATAAGTTCAAGTCTGTCAGCAGACATAAAGAATATAGACTGGTACGGTCTGAGACTTACAGAATCTGAATTGTCAACAGCACTGAAATGCAACGTTAATGCCAGTACAGACATGAAAACCCTGCTATGCGTTAATGGTATTATAAGCGACCTGGCAATAACCGACTCCAGTCAGACATTCAGACCCAACGACCTTAAAGTCGACATAATAACAAGTAAAGACACAACACACTTTGTTACAGAATGTGGCGATTTCAATCTGCGGTTTGACGGGAAAGGCGGTTACAAAAAGATTCTGTCTAAATTTGAAGAATTCGGGAAAGAGCTTTCTGCCGAACTAGACAGTAAGCAGATTAACATTGTCCAACTACGCAAAAAGCTTCCGACAGCACAATTATATTTCACAACAGGCAAAGACAATCCTTTAAGCCGCTTCATCGCCACCAAAGGATTCACATTCCAAGATGCAGACATCGATTTGTCTTCATCTCCGCTGATGGGTCTTAACGGTAATGTACAACTACTTGAGCTACAGAACAGCTCGGTTATGCTTGATACGATAAGATTCAACATCGTATCAGACTCGACAACCTGTACATACAACGGACAAGTCAGAAACAATAAGGACAACAAGCAGTATGTATTCAACGCATTGCTCGACGGATATGTATTTGAGAAAGGTTCTGGAGCAAATATCAGATTCTATGATGCAAAAGACAGTCTTGGAGTAAAATTGGGCTTTGAAGCATCGTTGGAAGATAAAGGTATGAAAATACATCTGCTTACCGACGACCCGATACTTGGATACAAGAAATTCAAAGTCAATGAAGACAACTTTATTTATCTTGGAACAGACAAGCGCGTTTCTGCAAAACTCCAGCTTATGGCTGACGACGGCACAGGTGTACACATATATTCAAATGACGAGAATACCGATGCACTGCAAGATCTGACCATTGGTCTAAACCAGTTTGACCTGGAAAAGGTCCTTACGGTCATACCATATATGCCGAACATTACAGGCATAATGAACGGAGATTTTCACATTATCCAAGCTAAAGACGCCTTTTCTGTATCAGCATCAATGGCTGTCAACAATATGACTTACGAGCGCAGCCGCCTCGGCAATATCAGTACAGAATTTGTTTACATGCCTCAAAGCGACGGTACTCATGCCGTCGATGCTGTTCTCAGCAACAACGACATACAAATAGCAGAACTAAGCGGAACATACAATTCTGCAGAAGACGGGAACCTCGATGTCGATATGACAATGGACCGCCTGCCAATGCGTCTGCTTAACGGATTCATTCCTGATAGGATGATAAGACTTAAAGGCTACGCCAATGGCAAGCTTGCAATCAACGGTCCGCTGTCACGCCCTCAGGCCAACGGCGAACTTCTGCTTGACTCTTGCTATATGCGAAGCTCTCAGTACGGAATACAGCTCCGTCTTGACGATAAACCTATTCGTATTGTCGGCAGCAACCTATTGTTTGAAAAGTTCAACATGTACACAAGCAACAACAATCCGCTTACAATTAACGGCAACGTTGACTTCTCTGACATGAACGCAATGAATATGAACCTTTCTATGACTGGACGTGATCTGAGAATCATAGACTCAAAAGAAAACCGACGCAGCATAGCTTTCGGAAAAGCATTTGTCGACTTCTTTGCTACGATGAAAGGTCCTATGGAACGTCTTGAAATGCTCGGACGTGTCGACGTACTCGGCTCAACCGATATGTCTTACATCCTGCGTGATTCGCCACTGTCAACAGACAACCGCATGGAAGAACTTGTAAAATTCGTGGATTTCCAGGATACCGTAGCCACAGTCGTTGAACACAAACCTCTCTCTGGCTTCAAGATGGATCTCACAATGAACATCGCACGCGGTGCGCATGTGATTTGCTACCTTAACACAGACCATTCAAACTATATCGACCTAATGGGCGGAGGCAGCCTGCGCATGCAATACGGACTTACAGGCGACATAACCCTGACAGGCCGCTACACTCTCGACAACGGCGAAATGAAATATTCTCTGCCTATAATACCTCTAAAAACATTCACCATACGCGACGGAAGCTACATCGAGTTTACCGGAGATCCGATGAACCCTAAGCTAAACATCACTGCGACTGAGCGCACTAAGGCCAACGTCTCGTCAGGAGGCAATCAGGAACGCACGGTAGAATTTGACTGCGGAGTCGTCATAACCAAGACGCTTTCAGACATGGGACTTGAGTTCACACTGAGCGCCCCGGAAGATATGACACTCAACAGCGAGCTGCAATCAATGAGTGTGGAACAACGCGGACGACTGGCTGTTACGATGCTCACGACAGGAATGTATCTGGCAGACGGCAACACCGGCGGATTCTCAATGAACGACGCTCTCAACTCATTCCTGCAAAGCGAGATAAACAATATTACAGGAAGCGCCCTGAGAACGCTCGACTTAAGCTTCGGCATGGACAACTCTACCGACGCTAGCGGCACGTCGCATACAGACTATTCGTTCAAATTCTCAAAACGTTTCTGGAACAACAGAATAAGAATTGTTGTAGGAGGAAAGGTTTCAACAGGTTCGGAGATGACAAACCAGAATGAATCATTCTTTGACAATGTAACATTAGAATACCGTTTGGGCAACTCTTCAGACAAATACGTGAAACTTTATTACGACAACAACGCCTACGACTGGCTCGAAGGTACGATTAGAGAATATGGTGTGGGCTTCACGTGGCGACGCAGCTTGCAAAACCTTAAAGAGATGTTCAGTTTCAAGAAGAAACAGACCGCGCCACAGGCACCGGCCGACTCAACTAAGAACAAGAAGCAATGATACATATAAAAAATATTTTCCGCATGAGTGATGATATTCTGACAAGAGCGGACATTATCCTCAAAGGCGCCAATTGTGGCAGATGCCGCGACAATATGCTCAGCGCAATTACCTGCAATAAAATCCATGCAGGCAAATGTTTCAGGCAGACATGCCGTCTGTCAGTAAGTATCATAGCGCTTACCTTGATTCTCGCCTCATGCTCTACAACGAGAAACATACCTAAAAACGACCAGCTGTTTATAGGTCTTGAGAAAATCAAATATGAGAACTACGAAGAGAGCGAACACCTCAACACAACGAAAGAAGAGGTCGAGGCATCACTGGCAACTGCACCAAACGGAGCATTATTCGGCAGTCCGTACTACCGCACACCATTCCAATACAGATTATGGATATGGAACGCATTCTCAGACTCAAACAACAAAATAGCCAAATGGATAACCAGTACATTCGGCAAAGCGCCGGTACTGATGAGCCAGGTAAACCCTGAGTTGCGGGTCTCAGTCGCACAATCAGTATTGCGCAACCACGGATTCCTCAATGCGACCGTAAGCTATTCAACCATACAGCAGAAGAACCCGAAAAAGGCAAAAATAGAATATACCGTAGACTTCGGCCGCCTGTTCACAGTGGACACACTTGAATATGTCGACTTTCCCGACGAAGCCGACAGCCTCATCAACCTCACAAAAGACA
This sequence comes from uncultured Prevotella sp., assembly GCA_902491375.1. Taxonomy (GTDB): domain Bacteria; phylum Bacteroidota; class Bacteroidia; order Bacteroidales; family Bacteroidaceae; genus Prevotella. The sequence goes on along the minus strand of CABUHE010000003.1, from coordinate 58,469 downwards.
ACGCAAAGCTGAAGGCCGGAGCTCCGTTTGATGCCTCAATAATGGATGCCGAACGTACTCGTCTTGCACAGCTGTTCCGCAACAACGGATATTATTATTACCAATCAAACTTCGCCTCATATCTTGCCGACACAGTTGCCAAGTCCGGCAAGGCAAAGCTCAGGCTGCAAATGGCCGCCAATCTGCCACAGATTGCGAAAAAGAAATGGTATATCGGCAGAATAAGCATCGACATGCGGCGCCAATTTATGGAACAGCTGACAGACTCGTTCAGTCACCGTTACTTCACTGTAAAATTCAATGGCAAACGTCCACCTATTCGACCAAGAATAATACTATCAAACCTCAGGCTGCGACCTCTGCAACAATACAGCTATGACAGACACATGGAGTCGGCCAACAACATAAACAGCTCAGGACTGTTCAGCTCGGTTGAGTTCAACTTTACGCCACGTGATACAACCGGAGTATGCGACACACTTGACCTAAACCTCAGTTGCGTATTCAACAAGCCATACGATTTCTATGTAGAGACCAACTATAAGAACAAGATAAACGGCCGTCACGGCCCTGAGCTTGTAGTCGGTATTGTCAAGCGAAACGCATTCCGTGGTGGCGAGAAGCTCGACGTAAATCTGCACGGCTCATACGAATGGGAACAGGGCGGGAACGTCAACGGAAGCTCCGGCAACATGAATTCATACGAATACGGACTCGACGCTTCGATAGAATTTCCACGCCTTATCGTGCCGTTCCTTAAACGCCGCCGGTTCTTCACAACACCATCCACATACACGAAAATCGGAATGAACGTGCTCAACCGTCCAAACTATTTCAAGATGAACACATTTTCAGCCGAATGGACATACAAATGGCAACGCTCTGACAGCTGGCGGCATGAATACAGTCCGCTCACTCTGCAATATCAGAAGCTAAGCCACACCACAGTCAAGTTTGACTCTATAATGTACGCCAACCCATATCTGCAAACATCAATGCAGGACGTTTTCATACCCAAAATGCGCTACACGCTGACATACAGCTCGGCAATGCACAGCCACAACCCACTGGTATGGGAAACGACCTTAACCGAATCAGGCAACATACTGTCACTCGGATATATGGCGGCAGGCAACAAATGGAATACGGCAGACAAGCGACTGTTCAACAATCCATACGCACAGTTCGTAAAATTAGAAACAGACATAAGCAAGACATGGACCATCGACTATAAGAACACGCTCGTGGCACACGCCAACGCAGGCCTGATTTACACTTACGGCAACAGCCTCAGCGCACCTTACAGCGAACAGTTCTACGTGGGCGGAGCTAACAGTATAAGAGCATTCGCCGTGCGCAGCATCGGCCCCGGAAGCTATACTACCGACGTTTCACGACTGTCGTACCTCGACCAGACAGGCGACATCAAACTACAACTTAACCTTGAATACCGCTTCAACATATTCGGCGACCTCTATGGAGCCACGTTCATTGACGCGGGTAATGTTTGGGCGCTGCGTGACGACGGATACCGAAACGGAGCAAAGTTCGAGTTTAAGAACGCATTAAAGGAAATGGCACTCGGCACCGGCATCGGTCTACGCTACGACCTCGAATTCCTCGTTCTTCGTCTCGACTGGGGTATCGGTCTGCACGTTCCTTACGAGACCGGCAAGAGCGGCTTTTACAACATACCAAGATTCAAGGACGGCCAGGCTATCCACCTTGCAGTCGGCTATCCATTCTGATACAGTAAAAAGCTAAATGTAAACACTTTAAATTTACAGTACACACCATCTGAAAACGTTTCAATAACAGTCAATAAAGCAAAAGGTGGCATATTGCGTTGCAATATGCCACCTTTTAGCGTTCAGAAGGGCATCTTTTACCTCATAAAAGGGCACCTTTTACAAGGCGCGATTACAGTTTGTGCTAAAATACACAATATCAAGCATTTAGAAGCAATGCGCATGATAAGATTCTGACAAGTATTAACACATGAAAACAAAAGACATAACACCATACGCAAAAAGACTTGAACATCATCAAAACTAACAAAAAAATCGGCGCAGCTCAAGCTGCGCCGACAATCATAAGCAATACTATAAGAACATTCAAGGAAGCAATACTTTATGTCCACCGATAATATAAATACCGTGAAGCGAATTAAGAGGAGCATATACTCTGCGTCCCTCTACATCATAAACAGGCTGACCGTCAAGCGATTCGAGAGTAAACGACTCAGGCAGTCTTATACCGACATCATCAGGATTGCCCTTTCCGTTAAGCAGAGGATAAGGGTCTATGCCGACGTCTTGTCCCCATGGAGTCGGATCTTGCGTGCCGTTGAGCAATATGCAGACACGTCCACTTGCAAAATCAGCTTCTGTACAAGCCGAAAGTCCTGATATATCAGTATTATCATTCTGACTCACGCCAGGAATATCATCTGCCTCCATTTCCTTATAATAGCAGTCTACCACATTCAATGAAGCCTCCGGATAAAATGTTGACGACTTAATATGTCCAATAAACATGCTTCTTTTGGTATCCCAATTAGAAGAATTAGCCAGCATCACATCTCCATACGAGAACGTGTTGGCTATCGTGTCTTTTTCATATCCAGTACAATCATAAATTGCAGCAACACCGCCAGTTATGTAGTCGCCAGTTACTTTGCCGGCATTATAACAATTACGCACAGACGACGAAGACATCACACCGAACAAACCTGCACTATTATACAGTCCCAACACATCTCCGTCGTTGTAACACTGATCTACATCTGAATTGTAAAGATTTAAACACAGACCGGCACAACAGCAGTCATCAGGATAATATAAATAACTCAATTCTTTACTGATTGTACCTGAATTATGACAATACCGCATTTTACCATTCATGATTGACACAAGTCCTGCAGCCACGATTTCATAATCTGAAAATCCATTAGTCAATCCATGAATATCGCCTTCGTTATAACAATAAGTCATATTGTAAACACTTCCATCAACAAGTCCACAAGCCCTGATACCTTTAATATCGCCGGAGTTGTAACAACTGTCCATCTCCTGAACGTCCATACAACACAAACCTGCAACTGAACCACAATATAATCCATTAACATCGCCGGCATTATAGCAACCTGTCAGTTTTAAAGAATTGGTTCCGCTACCGTTTCCAATCAGTCCGCCCAGATTATTACTTAAAGGTTCTTCATCAATATCGACAGTACTTACATCACCAATGTTATAACAATTGGTCAGTACAGCAGAACCGAATGAATAAAAAGCAAATAAACCACCGACAGTACCATAACCCGATACAGTTGCTTCGTTAAAGCAATCGTTTATCTGTATGTTGCTACTCATAAACTCTCCTACCAGTCCGCCAACTCTACTGACGTAGCCTAATTTCCCTCCATAAATAACCTTACCTTTATTAAAGCAATGCGTCATGACATCTGAAACAGATAAATACCCGCCGATGCCACCAATTTCAGGACCATCACCTAATTCTCCACTCCAATGTGAAGTAATCAAACCGTAATTATAACATTCTGACATTTCAGCGACACTTCCATAACCGATTATTCCACCTGCTTGAAGCTCAGCGTTGATCTCACCTTCATTTGAAAGATTAACAGCCTTAACATTATTTGTATTCATATAGCCGACAATTCCTCCAGCCATACCACTGCAATAAATATTTCCACTGTTTGTGCAGTCTGACATTGAAACATCATCAAAGCCTTCAAAATAGCCCACAATACCACCTGTGCTGGTCGTACTGATTATATATCCAGTCTCAATACATTCACATTTGACATTTCCGCTATTGCTGCAACCTTCAATACTTGAGCAATACAACTCACCGGCAATACCGCCAGCGAATGTTTCAAAAGGAAAAGGATCAGGAGTAAACGAAAGCGCATCACGGTAAATTGAGCAACCATGGTTATGACAATTTTCTATTTTTCCTGAATCCATCCATCCGACAACAAGGCCCACGTAAGAACATTTCTCAGTCATAACGTCTCCTTTTGCCAAAGAATTTCTGATATTCAGATTACTGATTTTCCCATCCTGTGTTGCACCGAAGAGACCGTTGCCACTATATGTCAAATCAAGATACAAACCGCTGACAGAATGTCCTCTACCGTCAAAGTTTCCGTTGAATTCAATATAATGTGACCAATCATGACCTATCGGAACCCAAGCCTTAGGCTCGCCGTTACCTTCAATCGTACCGTCGGATGCGAACGTAAATCCAGGATTAAGATCAATATCGGCTGTAAGGGCAAAATATACACCCTCATAATTTGAACCGTTATTGACATGCCAAGCCAGATTCGCCAACTGTTGTGCAGAATTAATAAGATAAGGACTCTCTTCCGTTCCAAGTCCTTCATAATAAGGAAAGTCTGCCATACCATCAGGATAAGTCCAACTTTCAGCCCTAGACACAGTGCTGCAAACTAATAAGCTAATAACAGCAACTGCAAGAACATGTAAAATAAAGTGCTTTTTCATACGGAGTTTGATATTAATATTATAATGATTTTTTGCAGGCAAATGGTGAACAAATATAGACATTATTTTGCATTAAGGCAAGAGTATTTTACCAAAATTAGGTTTATCTGTCCGTAAAAAGAGGATAATCAGACATATTTTGATTAAATTTGCGCAATAATTCAAAAAACAAAGCACTTATGAAAAATATAAATACAAGACGTAGCATCAGAAAATATTCAGACAAGGAAGTATCAGACGAACTGCTTAACCGCCTTCTGACCGAGGCTTCGCGCACGCAGACTATGGGCAATATGCAGCTTTACAGCGTAGTTGTAACACGTTCTGCCGAAATGAAGGCAAAGCTTGCTCCTGCTCATTTCAACCAGCCAATGGTTACAGAAGCTCCTGTTGTGCTGACATTCTGCGCTGACTTCAACCGCTCGAGCGAATGGTGCCGCTGCCGTAAGGCCGAGCCCGGATATGACAATTTCCTGTCGTTCATGAACGCTGCGACTGACGCCCTACTCTACACACAGACATTCTGCAATCTTGCTGAGGAGGAAGGACTGGGTCTGTGCTACCTCGGAACTACGGTATACTTGCCACAGATGATTATCGACACACTGAAACTGCCGCAGCTCGTGATGCCTGTCGCAACAATAACACTTGGCTGGCCTGACGAGAATCCGCAGCTGACAGACCGCCTCCCGTTAGCTTCAATAGTACACGACGAGACCTACCACAACTATACTCCTGCCGACATTGACCGTTATTATGCAGAAAAGGAGGCACTTGAAGAGAACAAAGAGTTTGTAAGAATAAACAACAAGGAGACGCTTGCGCAGATTTTCACAGACATACGCTATACAAAGAAAGACAATGAAGCAATGTCGGAAGGACTGATTGAGGCACTGAAACATCAAGGCTTCATTAAATAACCAATGATAAAATCCAGAGCGGTAAAATTACGCTAAATGCTGTAAAAAAAACAGTCTGACAACCATACAGCGACACTATTAAGCCCCGCAAAATGCACACATAAAAGCTGATGTGCATTTTGTGGGGCTTTAAGTGGTAAAATATGTAAATTTAAAGATTTTTCTTGCTTAAAAATTTGGATATGTAACGAGAAATATGTAATTTTATGGCAGAAAACAACACGAAAGATATTTAAAAGTTGTCTGCGGTCTCATAAATATTGAAAGATATATCAGGTTATCCTGATTTATTAGACAACTGATGGACATGTGATTTACTCATCGAGTAATGAGGAGCTGCGAAGATGGTAAATGTTTGATGTCATGGAGATGTTTTTTACAAAAAGATGAAAGGGAAAATGAAGAAAACAAGTTGTTGATATGGATGTTTAAGTTAATGGTAAGCGACTCCTTATTACTGAACTAAAACTAAAGAGGGTGTGTCGGGACGGCACATCCTCTTTTTTTCTTATATAAAAACATAAGGTAAAACGGTATCAAAAAATCATTATTTCAGCTATAAATCCGTAACAATTGTCAACATGAGAGCTTTATTTTGGCAGAATGAAGCTAAAAGACTATATTTGCAAAAACAAATAAACATATAATAAATTATGTCGATAAAATACCAGAATAAAATAAGGCAAGGCATTTTTATGCCTATACAGAAGTTCATGCACAGGGAGAAATCAGCAGGAATAGTACTTGGAATAAGCATTGTCGCAGCCATGCTGCTGGCAAACTCGCCGTGGAGCCATGAGTATTTTCACCTGTTTGAAAATAAAATAGGCATTGTATTTAATGGAGAACCATATCTGAACTACTCGCTTCACCATTGGATTAACGACGGACTTATGTCGCTGTTCTTCTTTGTTGTCGGCCTTGAGCTGAAACGAGAGTTCATCGGCGGAGAGCTGGCTGACCCGCGTAACACAATACTTCCGATAGGAGCTGCCGTGGCAGGAATGATAGTTCCTGCGATTATCTACACCGTATTCAATGCCGGAACTGATGCGGCCGGCGGTTGGGGTATACCTATGGCTACAGACATTGCCTTCTCTTTAGCGATAATCTATGCACTCGGAGACAGAGTTCCGTTAGCTGCAAAAGTATTCCTGACGACACTCGCCATCGTTGACGACCTCGGTGCAGTTGTAGTGATAGCACTGTTCTACACCTCTGAGATTTCATTTATAAACATCATCGTCGGCCTGGCGTTCCTGCTGGCAATGCTTATAGCCAACAAACTTGGTGTAAAGAATGTGCTGTTCTATGGTCTTTTGGGTATAGGCGGAGTATGGATTGCATTCCTTATGTCAGGCATTCACGCCACTATTGCAGCCGTACTGGCAGCCTTCGTTATACCGGCTGACGCACAACTGCCTGAAGCCACGTATCTTAAACGCGCGGCAGCACACCTTAACGAATTCGCAAAAATACAGCCTAACAACGTCTCTACACTGGAAGAAGAACAGGTAAAAGTAATATCAAATATGAGGGACGACACACGCGACGCCATTCCACCGTCGCAACGTCTTGAACATGCGATGCACCCGTTTGTCTCATTTGTCGTCATGCCGGTTTTCGCATTGGCTAACGCTGGAGTCTCGTTTGCAGGTTTAGACATACAGACCATATTCTCAACAAATGTCGCGCTTGGCGTTGCTCTCGGTCTTCTAATCGGAAAACCGCTCGGAATAATGCTCTCAACAATACTGCTGGTACGTCTGGGAATAGTGCACAAAACTGAGAATCTGACACTACGCAGAATCATTGGCTTAGGATTTCTGGCTTCAATAGGCTTCACAATGTCGATGTTCATCTCTACATTGGCATTTACAGACGATACGATGCTCCTTCAGGCAAAGCTCGGAATATTCGTCGCGTCAATAGCTGGAGGAATAATAGGATTTAATTTACTTAAAACAGAAAAGTCTGAAAAATCCTGAGTTTCAACATATTATACAAGACAAGCAACAGTCTGCAACTAAGTATTGACAGTCAAATCATCTTCATCAGATAAAATAATACCAACTAAACGACGTTATATAAAACATAGTTCTGAAACAACAATAGAATGAAAATAAAACAGATTTTCGCGAAAAAAGAATTGAAACTACGCAAAAAACGTATCATTTTGATGCTTGTCTGCATTGCAGCCGTGGTAGTTGCTTACATTATTTTAACATGGCCGGAGAAGAAAGCACCAGAAATTCCGGTAGTGTCAGTTGAACCTGTAGGAGTTGAAGATGTCGAAATATACGGCGATTATGTCGGCCGTATACGAGCACAGCAGTTTGTAGAAGTACGAGCCAGGGTTGAAGGTTTTCTTGAAAGGATGGCCTTTGAGGAAGGAACGTATGTAAAGAAGAACCAGATTTTGTTCGTTATTGACCAACGTCAGTATAGAGCAAGAGCCGACAAAGCACGTGCCCAACTACGTAAGGATTCAGCACTGGTGCTTAAGACCAAGCGTGACCTTGACCGCATAAGACCACTCTTCGAGCAGAACGCCGCCAGCCGTCTTGACCTTGACAACGCCACAGCAGCCTATGAGACAGCAGTGGCAAGCATGGGAATGAGCCGTGCAGACCTCGAACAGGCTATGCAGGAACTGAGCTACACTTACGTCCGATCACCGATATCAGGCTACATCAGTGAACGACTTGTTGACTTAGGTACCCTTGTCGGAACAAGTGGTAAATCATTGCTGGCTACAGTCGTAAAAAGCGATACTGTTCTTGTTGACTTCAGCATGACAGCTCTTGACTATCTGAAGAGCAAAGAACGTAACATCATAATTGGTCAACGCGACTCTTCACGCTCATGGCAGCCATTTATCACAATCACATTGCCCGACAACAGCGTCTATCCATACAAAGGATTGGTAGACTTCGCAGCACCTCAGGTAAGTCCGAAAACAGGTACATTCTCCGTCAGAGCTGAAATGCCAAACCCTAACCACGTGTTGCTTCCAGGTCAGTTTACAAAGGTACACGCACTGCTCGATGTCCGTGAGAATGCAACAGTTGTACCACAGAAAGCACTTATTATTGAAAAAGGAGGTGCATACGTATATGTAATGCGCCGTGATTCTACGGCAGAACGACGTTTCATTGAGCTTGGTCCTGAGTTCGGTAACAAAGTCGTAGTTGAGCGAGGTCTCGCCCCGGGAGAATTAATCATCAGTGAAGGATATCACAAACTGACTCCTGGAATAAAGGTGCGTGTGGCAAACAAAAGAAATACAAATAACAGACTGCACGCTAAATCCAAATAAACAAAAGTTTCTGAATATAAGTTTGTGAATTAAATGAAGGTAAACTTTTTCATAGACAGGCCTGTATTCTCGGTGGTTATATCCCTTCTTATAGTCATCATAGGAATCATCGGTCTTACGATGTTACCAATCGACCAATATCCGCAGATTACGCCCCCGGTTGTGAAGATTAGCGCATCTTATCCTGGAGCCAGCGCACTTACGGTTTCACAGGCCGTGGCTACTCCTATCGAACAGGAGCTTAACGGAACTCCGGGCATGCTTTATATGGAGTCGAACAGTTCCAATTCCGGTTCATTCTCTGCTACTGTAACTTTCGATATATCAGCAGACCCAGACTTGGCTGCGGTTGAAATACAGAACCGTATTAAACTGGCAGAGTCACGTCTGCCTGCGGAAGTTGTGCAAAACGGCATCGAAATAGAGAAGCAGGCTGCTAGCCAGCTGCTTACAATATGTCTTACGTCAAACGATTCAAAGTTTGATGAAATATATCTCAGTAACTTCGCGACGCTTAACGTTGTTGACCTGCTGCGTCGTATACCTGGTGTCGGCCGTGTGTCCAACATCGGAAGCCGCTATTACGCCATGCAGATATGGGTTGACCCGGCCCGACTGGCAAGCTTCGGACTTACAGTCCAGGACGTACAAAATGCCTTGAAAGACCAGAACCGTGAATCGGCTGCCGGTGTATTAGGTCAGCAACCGGTAAAAGGTCTTGACTTCACCATACCGATTACAGCACAAGGACGTCTGTCTACAGTTGCACAATTTGAAGAGATAGTATTACGAGCCAATGCCGACGGTTCATTCATACGTCTGCGCGATGTTGCCAGAGTTTCACTTGAAGCACAATCATATAACACAGAGAGTGGAATCAACGGTGGCAACGCAGCTGTTCTCGGAATTTACATGTTGCCAGGAGCAAACGCAATGGAAGTGGCTGAAAACGTTAAAAAAACAATGGAGGAAATCAGCCACAACTTCCCTGAAGGTGTGGAATATGAGATTCCGTTCGACATGACGACCTACATCTCAGAATCAGTCCATGAAGTTTACAAGACACTATTTGAAGCTTTAATACTTGTCATCATCGTCGTATACCTGTTCCTTCAAAGCTGGCGTGCTACGCTCATTCCACTTATTGCCGTACCGATCTCACTTATCGGAACATTCGGTTTCATGCTGATATTGGGCTTCTCGCTTAACATGCTGACGTTGTTAGGATTAGTTTTGGCAATCGGTCTTGTTGTCGATGATGCGATAGTTGTCGTCGAAAACGTGGAGCGAATTATGGAAGAAGAGCATCTGAGTCCATACGAAGCTACAAAGAAAGCCATGAACGGACTGACAGGAGCACTTATCGCAACATCGCTGGTACTAGCAGCAGTGTTTGTTCCAGTTAGTTTCCTATCCGGCATTACAGGCCAGCTTTACAGACAGTTCAGCGTCACAATTGTAATCTCTGTGCTGCTTTCAACAATAGTCGCACTGACATTAAGCCCTGTAATGTGTTCGCTTATATTAAAACCTAATGACAATAAAAAGCCAAAGAACCGTGTATTCAGAACAATAAACAGATGGCTTGACCTCGGCAACAACAAATATCTGGCAGGAATATCACGAATAATAAAGAATCCACGCCGTGTCGGCGTAGCATTCTGCATGATTCTTATCGCCATATTCATATTCAACCGCCTTACGCCTACCAGTTTCCTTCCGTCTGAAGACCAAGGCTATTTCACTGTGGAGCTTGAGATGCCTGAAGGAACAACTCTCGAACGCACACGCACTGTAACGGAAAGAGCTATTGCATACCTGATGAAGAATCCGGCAGTCGAATACGTTCAGAATGTAACCGGTACAAGTCCACGTGTAGGAACAAGTCAGACCAGAGCCCAGCTCACAGTAATTCTGAAAGAATGGAAAGAGCGCGACAACACGACAATCAGCGACATCATGGCTGATGTAAGTAAAGAACTTTCGGAATATCCAGAATGTAAGTTTTACCTGTCAACACCTCCTGTAATTCCTGGTCTGGGCTCATCAGGAGGATTTGAAATGCAGCTCGAAGCACACGGCGACGCGACGTATGACGACCTAGTTAATGCAGCAGATACACTGATGCATTACGCTTCCATGCGCAAAGAACTGTCCGGACTTTCTTCATCGTTGCAGGCTGAAATACCGCAACTTTATTTCGATGTAGACCGTGATAAGGTAAAGATGCTGGGCGTACCTATGGCTGACGTATTCTCAACAATGAAGGCTTACACGGGTTCTGTATACGTGAACGACTTTAACATGTTCAACCGTATTTACCGTGTCTACATACAGGCAGAAGCACCATACCGCGAGCACAGAGACAACATAAGCCTTTACTTCGTTCGCGGAGCAGACGGAGATATGATTCCACTGACAGCCTTAGGCGACACAAAATACACTACCGGCCCCGGAAGCATAAAGCGATTCAACATGTTCAACACTGCAATAATCCGTGGCTCTGCCGCACAAGGATACAGTTCTGGACAAGCCATGGAGATTATGGAAGACCTCGTACGCGAACATCTACCCGACAATATCGGTCTTGAATGGAGCGGACTGTCATACCAGGAGAAGCAGGCCGGCGGGCAGACAGGTGCCATACTTGCACTTGTGTTCCTCTTCGTATTCTTGTTCCTTGCAGCTCTTTACGAAAGCTGGAGTGTGCCAATAGCCGTATTGCTGTCGCTGCCGGTAGCTGCACTTGGCGCGTACATAGGCATCGCTGTATGCGGACTTGAAAACGACACATACTTCCAGATAGGACTGGTAATGCTTATGGGACTTGCCGCAAAGAACGCGATTCTGATTGTAGAGTTCGCCAAAGAAGAGACTGACGCCGGAGTCAATGTGCTCAAGGCAACGCTACACGCCGCACGTCTACGTTTCCGCCCGATTCTGATGACATCATTTGCTTTCATACTCGGCATTCTGCCTATGGTATTAGCGTCAGGACCAGGATCTGCAAGCCGCAGAGCTATCGGTACGGGCGTGTTCTTCGGTATGATTGCCGCTGTGGTTATAGGCATCCAGCTAATACCGTTCTTCTTTATATTTATCTACAAAGCCAAGAACAGGCTGCACTCAATAAAGGGAAACAAGCAACGTAAAGCAATAGAACAGAAAGAAGTATTATGAGACATAACATAAGAAACATAAACCGGACACTCATCAGCCTGACGGTTGTCTGCCTGCTGGCATCGTGCAAAATAGGCCAGCAATACACGCGCCCGGACATAGATATACCAAAGACTCTTGCTGACGAAGAAAGCACTGATTCTGCATCGATAGCCGATCTGTCGTGGACAGAGGTTTATACTGACACGATTTTGCAGAAACATATTCGCAATTCGCTGACCTACAATAAGGATATGCTTATGGCGGCAGCACGTGTCAAGGAGCTGGCTGAAATCAGACGCATCAACTACGCCAACCTGTTTCCTTCAATAGGACTTCGTGCCTATGGAGAGAAAGAAAGAGAATATCACAGCAACAGCGACGAATTCGGAATAAAAGGTGTGATATCCTGGGAAGTCGACCTATGGGGAAAGCTGCGCTGGACAAAAGATGCGGGAATAGCAGACTTCATGGCTTCTGTCGAGAATCAGCGTGCCGTGCAGATGAGCCTGATAGCACAAGTGGCGCAGGCATACTACGAACTTGTAGCACTTGACAACGAACTCTCAATCGTTAAACAGACACTTACTGCCCGTCGCGAGAGCGAACATCTGGCACGCATACGTTACGAAGGAGGACTTACGTCGGAAGTTACATACAGACAGGCACAGGTCGAGCTTTCGCGTACTGCCACACTGGTGCCAGACCTTGAACGCAACATAACAGCGAAGGAAAACGAACTGTCATTCCTTACAGGTGAATTTCCGCACCATATAGAGCGTTCTACCCTACCCCAAGACTTAAACTTACCTGACAGTCTGCCCGTCGGCCTGCCGTCATCACTGCTGGAGCGCCGTCCCGACGTGCGTGAGGCCGAACAGAAACTTATATCAGCCAATGCAGCCGTAGGCGTAGCTTACACAAGTATGTTTCCGAATATTACGCTCACAGGCAATCTCGGAACAGAGAGCAAGGAACTTCAAGACATTTTGAAGTCACCTTATCGCCTGCTGAACATAAATCTGCTTCAACCGATATTCGCCATGGGCAAGAACCGTGCGCGATACAAAGCGGCAAAAGCAGCCTACGAACGCGCCACATACGCATACGAGAAGGCCGTGCTGACAGCATTCAGAGACGCTTATGACGCTATCTCCAACTTCAATAAAGTCAAGGAAATATACCAGACACGCTACAATCTTGAACATTCGTCAAAGTCAGCACTGTCGCTTGCACTTGTCCAATATGTCAACGGAGCCATTGGATACATGGATCTGCTCGATGCCCAACGTACATATCTTGATGCCCAGATAGGTCTGAGCAATGCGCTGCGCGACAGCAAACTGGCTACCGTCAATCTTTATAAAGCTCTTGGAGGAGGCTGGTAAAAACAACAAAGCAGCTGACACCACACTGCAGAAAAAGACCTTCATCATCCTCAAACAAAAAACAACTGGCAGACAAGCAATAAAGACTTGTCTGCCAGTTTTATTTATATCTTACTCTCAGTAAATTATTACTTGCAAGTAGGAGTCCACGGCTTCAGCTGTTTGAAGAAGTCGTTGCCCTTATCATCAACGAGGATGAATGCCGGGAAGTCAACCACGTTAATCTTCCAGATAGCCTCCATACCAAGTTCAGGATACTCAACACACTCGATGCTCTTGATGCTGTTCATAGAGAGAACTGCTGCCGGACCACCGATACTTCCAAGATAGAAACCGCCGTGCTTCTTGCAAGCGTCTGTAACAACCTGTGTACGGTTACCCTTGGCAATCATGACCATTGAGCCTCCGTGATCCTGGAACTCGTCAACATACGGATCCATACGGTTAGCAGTCGTCGGGCCCATTGAGCCGCAAGGCATGCCTTCTGGAGTCTTTGCAGGACCAGCATAGAGTACAGGATGATCCTTGAAATACTGAGGCAGATCCTCGCCTGCATCCAGACGTGCTTTCAGTTTAGCGTGAGCAATGTCACGTGCAACGATAATAGTACCATTAAGGCTTACACGTGTTGAAACAGGATACTGTGACAATATCTTGCAAATCTCACTCATCGGCTGGTTGAGGTCTATCTTAACGGCGTTGCCCTCGCCTGCCTTACGCAGTTCTTCAGGAATCAGTTCACCGGGGTTATCGTCAAGTTTCTCAATCCAGATACCATCCTTGTTAATCTTTGCCTTAATGTTACGGTCAGCAGAGCAGCTTACGCCGAGACCGATAGGACAAGATGCACCGTGACGCGGCAGACGGACAACGCGGATATCGTGTGCAAAATACTTACCGCCGAACTGTGCGCCAAGACCTATCTTGTGAGCCTCGTCGAGAAGCTGTTTCTCCAGTTCAACATCGCGGAATGCACGTCCCGTCTCATCTCCGGTTGTAGGCAGACTGTCATAATAGTGAGTAGAAGCCAGCTTGACAGTCAGAAGGTTCTTCTCTGCAGAAGTTCCGCCGATGACGAAAGATATGTGGTAAGGAGGACAAGCGGCTGTACCGAGAGTCTTCATCTTTTCAACGAGGAACGGAACCAGCGTGCCCGGGTTCTGTATCCTGGCCTTTGTCTCCTGATAGAAGTATGTCTTGTTGGCTGAGCCACCGCCCTTAACCACGCAAAGGAACTTATATTCGCAGCCCTCTGTTGCCTCGATGTCTATCTGTGCAGGCAGGTTGCAGCGTGTGTTCACCTCCTCATACATGCTCAGCGGAGCGTTCTGTGAGTAACGCAGGTTCTCCTCTGTGTATGTCTTGTAAACTCCTTTTGACAGAGCCTCTTCATCGCAGAAGCCTGTCCAAACCTGCTGTCCCTTCTCTCCGTGGATGATTGCCGTACCTGTATCCTGGCAGAAAGGCAGCTTGCCCTTGCATGCCACCTCGGCGTTGCGCAGGAACGTCAGCGCAACATACTTGTCGTTGTCGCTGGCCTCGGGGTCATTAAGGATTTTAGCAACCTGCTCGTTGTGTGAACGGCGAAGCAGGAAGTTTACATCGCGGAATGCTGTGTTAGCCAGCATTGTCAATGCTTCAGGACTTACTTTAAGAATGGGTTTCCCCTCAAATTCGCTAACTGACACGCCTTCCTTGGTCAGAAGATAATACTCCGTGTCGTCTTTGCCCAACTGGAACATTGGGGCGTACTTGAATTCCGGTGTTGCCATAATGTTTTGTTTGTTATGAATTAGAGATATCCGGGCTGTCATACACTCACTCTGACTGAGCTACGATATGCGCCGCGACTCTCCGTCGTACAATGTTTTTGTTAATCGTTTTTACTGATGCAAAGTTACAGATTTTTTTTGAGAAAACTTTGTTTTACCTTCCTTATTTAACCTTTATAAGACGACGTCTGAAAACAAATACTCAGTCTTATTTACATCAATTCGTAAATATCTTATAATCAACACATTAGCAATATGCCGTCTTTTAGCTTACAAATGATGCCCTTTCAGACGATAAAAGGTGGCCTTTCATAATGTGAAAGGCCACCTTTTGCAAAACTGTCATTCAGTATGTATAAAAACGTATGTGTTCTTACATATTAAAAGCGGTATCAATATCCGAAAATATCTTCGGTCGTCAGTCTTTTTATAGGACCGATTTTCTCAAGAGCTTTCATGTCGAGCTGCTTCTCATCGCCGAGAATCATGTAGCGGTAAGGCTTGTTTGCCATCGTTTCCTGTTCAAACTTCACGATGTCGTCCATAGTCAGTGAAGGCACAGTCTCATAAATTTTCTTGTTTATGTCGTAGTCGATGCCATGGTCGCACGCATCAATATAAGCGTCGAATATATTTTCCCTTGTTGTACGTTCAGAAGCAATGCGCTTGATAATAGCCTGTTTTGACAGTTCGAGGGCCTTTTCCGAGCGAGGTATCGTGTCCAGAATGCTGTTGAATGTGCGTATGCAGTCCATCATCTTGTCGTTCTGCGAAATCACAATCGTTGAGGCGTATTCGGGCAGTTCTTTATATGCAGGAGAGCCGTATTCGGCGTATGCGCTGTAAGCAAGTCCGCGTGACTCGCGCAGTTCCTGGAATACCACAGAGTTCATTCCGCCTCCGTAATACTCATTGAACAATGAGATTACCGGTTCACGTTCAGGACTCCATTTATGTCCGTCATTATGATACTGAACCATGTAAATGTTCTTGGCGTCATAAGGAGCTATGAGCACCTCGTTCTGCGGAGTAGGCTGCATGGTGAAATGCTTCGCCATCGGTGTGTCTGCAAGCTTCTTTGGCGTCTTGTGGTTCTTGTCAAGAATGGAGATCAGCTTGTCCAGCTCCATTGGACCATAATACATAATTGTATGCTTGTAGTTTTTCAGTCCTCGAATCTTGTCTATAAGCTGCTGAGGATTCATGCTGTGCAACTCTTCAGATGACGGAATAAATAGCGCTCCGTTATATGTACCATACATTCCATACACCTGCAAGTAAGCACAGTTAACATCTTGACTGAGCTTTAATAACGGACGTAAATCCTCTTCCTTTTCTACAAATTTACTATAAGCAGCCGTATCTACCTTTGCATTCTCAATAAAATCATCAAACAATGATATTGCCTCAGGCATATTCTTTGCCAGACCACTGATGCTGACATACATGTCTCTTGCCCTGACATCGATTTTATACGAGCAAGCCAGCTCATAAAACTTCTGTTGAAGCTGTTTGGCAGTCATCTTATCGGTGCCGAGAAGCTTCACATAATTTGCAGCATATTTCAGCCACTTGTCGTTCTCCTGTCCCTGCATTATGTAATATGTAAGCTTGAAACGGCCGTTTTCCGTGTTCTTGACGTAAAGCACAGGCAGTTTGCTCTTCTTTGTCTTACCCTTCACAATGTCTTTTTTGAAATCAACGAACTTAGGATGTATCGGCTCAACCTTTGAGTTGATTATCTCCTTTACGAAGTCGCTCTGCAGGTCGCGGTTGGCAGGTATAGGCGTAATCTGAGGTTTGTCTATCTTCTTCTGAGTAGTGTCTGTACCTATGCGCTTGTAAACGGTTACGTAATTATCGAGGAAATGACGCCTTGCAAAGTCCATGACCTGCTGCTTTGTTATGCCTGAGATACGGTCGATACGCCCTATAACATCGCCCCACTTGGCACGGTTGATGAAAGCAGTAGCCATCATATCGGCGCGGTCTTCATTGCTTTCGATTGACTGGTAGAACTTCAGCTTCTCGTTGTTCGCCACAGCCTTAATCAGATTTTCGTCAAAGTCGCCACGTTTCAGTTTGTCAATCTCGCTAAGCATCAGCTCCTTTACCTCGTCAAGAGTCTGGTTCTTTTTAGGACGACCATTTAAGATCATACTTGAATATTCTGTTTTCCACTCGGTAAGAGCAGAGGCTGACATACATTTCATCGACTGGTTAAGGTCGAGGTTGAACAAACCTGCTATATCGTTATCAAGCATTTCAGAAACGAGTTTCAGTGTGTCTGCCTGCATGGAGCTTGCCTTGTCGAATCTCCATCCAACCAAAACCCTCTCAGCGTCATTACCTACCACAGTGGTGTCGGTGGTGGCTGTAAGCTCTTTCAGCGGCGCATATTCAGGCTGCGAAAGATGGGGATTAGGCTTCCAGGAACCGAAATACTTGTCGATAACAGCTATCACCTCGTCAGGATTGAAGTCGCCTGACATACAGATTGCCACATTGTTGGGCACGTAATAACGCTTAAAATATTTCTTAAGGTTAAGGATTGACGGATTTTTCAGATGTTCTTGCGTTCCTATAACAGTCTGCGTGCCATAAGGATGGCCGGGATAGAGCTTATAGTTCAATGCGTTATAGGCCTTTTCAAAATCATTGGTCAGTCTCATATTGTACTCCTCATACACAGTCTCAAGCTCTGTATGGAAACCACGGATTACCATATTCTGGAAACGGTCAGCCTCTATGCGTGCCCAGTTTTCAACCTCGTTTGAAGGTATGTCCTCAACATAGCAGGTCATGTCGTACCACGTGAAGGCGTTGCTCCCTTTCGCTCCGATTGCCAACATCAGCTTGTCGTACTCATTGGGAATGAAGTATTTGGCAGCGAGCTGCGACAGACTGTCTATTCCGTGATAATATTCACGTCGCTGAACCGAGTCCTTCAGCGTGCGGTAAACCTCAAAGCGGTTCTGTATAGAGTCGAGCAATGGAGCCTCGGCTGCCGCGTCTGTGGTTCCAAACAGGCGCGTACCTTTGAACATGAGGTGCTCAAAATAGTGTGCCAGACCTGTCGTTTCAGGAGGATCGTTGCGGCTGCCCGTACGCACGGCGATATACGTCTGGATACGTGGTTCATTGTTGTTTACCGACAAATATACTGTCAGACCATTGTCCAACTTGTATATTCGGGTCTTCGTCAGATCGCCCGGAACGGTCTTGTACTTGTATTCCTTTGCCGTCGTCGGCAGCACTAAGGCTATAAGGAATACTAAAAGTAATGATTTTAATTTACCCATACTCAATTATGTTTTAATATTAAAAATATCATAATACAATAATATCCGTTTGGGATAGTTGTCAATGCAGTGCTGAGAAAGTGTCAAGTATAATAATACGACCGGCAAGTCCGATTTATAAGAATATCTGTTTGTATTGCGTATTATTATTGTCTGGCAGATGTCACAAGTGCAAGAAAGCTAATCCACTTACATATAATGCATGTATTGCCCTTATTATTTGAATGCAAAATTATAATTTTTACTCAACCCAAACAAATAATCTTAATTTTAATTATAAAATATATTGCGCTTGTCAGTATTATTTATTCATTTGTGCAATAAAATCCTTTATATATTACAATAACGTTCGATTTGTCGGTGTAAAATGCACAGAATGATATAGTACGAAAAAAAGGTTACCTTTTGCAATGCAGCAGGTAACCTTTTATTAATTGTAAATCAATGATAAATAATCACTGATGATTTTTTGTTTTAACCTGATTAATATCCGAAGATTTCCTCAGTTGTAAGCCTCTTTACAGGTCCGATCTTTTCAAGAGCTTTCATGTCGAGCTGCTTCTCATCGCCGAGAATCATGTAGCGGTAAGGCTTGTTTGCCATGTGCTCTTTCTCAAACTTGGCTACGTCGTCCATTGTCATTGAAGGAACAGCCTCATAAATCTTCTTGTTAATGTCGTAGTCGATGCCGAGATCTTCAGCATTGAGGTATGCGTTAATAATACCAAACTTGGTAGTACGCGATGTAGCAAGACGCTTCATAAGGGCCTGCTTTGACAGCTCAAAGGCCTTCTCTGACTTTGGCATTGTGTTCAGGATGTTGTTGAAAGTGTTGATACAGTCCATCATCTTGTCGTTCTGAGAGATGATGTATGTATAGGCATATTCTGTGTTATCCTTATAGCCCGGAGTGCCATACATAGCGAATGCGCTGTAAGCAAGTCCGCGTGCCTCGCGCAACTCCTGGAATACGATAGAGTTCATACCGCCTCCGTAGTATTCATTAAATAGCGCAGCGATAGGTTCCTGCTCTGCACTCCATGTCTTGCCTTCGTTGTGATACTGAATCATATAAATGTTCTTTGCATCGTAAGGAGCGATGTAAACCTCATTCTGAGTTGTCTGCTGCATCTTGTACGGCTTGTTCTGCGGTACGTCAGCAAGTTTCTTGGCTGTTTTGTGTTCCTTTTTTACTATAGCAGTAAATTCTTTCAAATCCATCGGACCATAGTACAGAACGCTGTGCTTGTAATTCTTCAGAGCCTTAATCATGTCAACCAGTTTCTGAGGATCCATCTCTTTCAGTTCTGCTGTCGATGGGGAATTGAGTGCAGAGTTATATTTGCCATACATTCCATAATACTGCAGTCTGCTGAAGTTTACTCTTTGGTTGAGCTTGTTGTCAGCGCGCGACTTCTCAACAATGCCTACATATTTTTCGTAAGCATCTTTGTCAACCTTTGCATTGGCGATGAAGTCTTCCATAAGTTTCATTGCCTCAGGCATATTCTCGGCCAGACCACTGATGCTGACAGACATTGCTCTTGACCCGACATTGATGTAATACGAGCAAGCCAGCTCATAGAACTTCTGTTTCAGCTGTTCGGCTGTCATCTTGTCTGTGCCGAGATATTTGAAATATTCAGCCGCATACGGCAACCACTTGTCGCTCGTCTCACCGAATTTGTAGTAATAGTTCAGCGCGAAGCGGCCGTTCTCAGTGTTCTTAACGTAAAGCACCGGCAGACCTTTCTTTGTCTCGCTCTTTGTAAGATCCTTGTCGAAATCAACGAATTTAGGCTGTATTGATTCAGTCTTAGAGTTGATGATATCAGTTACAAACTTGCTCTGGAGGTCGCGGTTGGCAGGTATGGCGGTAATCTGCGGCTTGTCTATCTTCTTGATAGACTTGTCTTCGCCGATACGCTTGTAAACAGCGATGTAGTTGTCTTTAAAGTGACTGTTTGCAAAGTCCACAATCTGCTGTTTAGTTATCTTTGAAATGCGGTCGAGCCGGCCAACAACGTCACTCCACTTCTGCCTGTTTATAAATGCATCGACAAACATATTGGCGCGATCTTCGTTGCTTTCGAGTGATATGTAAAAATCAAGTTTCTTGTTGTTTATGACTGCTTTAAGCAAGTCTTCACTGAACTCGCCCTTCTTTAACTTCTCAATCTCACCGAGAAGCAGAGCCTTGACATCATCAAGCGACTGTCCCTCCTTAGGGAATCCGGCTACAACAAAGCCAGAATATTCAGCCAGCGGATAAGTGAAAGCACCACCGCCGAGCCATTTCATCTGCTGATCGAGGTCAAGATCCATCAGTCCGGCTTTGCCATTATACAGCATATCGCTGATAACATCGAGGGTATCAGCCTGGAATGATGCGGCTTTGTCGAATTTCCATGCCATGTATATGCGTTCTGACTCCTGGCCTACTACTGTAGTGTCAGCAGGCGCTGTGCGGTCAGGTATCGGCGCATATTCGGGCTGTGAGAGATTAGGATTGGGTTTCCATGTACCGAAATATTTATCTATTGTAGCAATAACCTTGTCAGGATCGAAGTCGCCGGCCATGCAGATAGCCACGTTGTTGGGCACATAGTAACGCTTAAAGTAGTTCTTTATGTTTACAATAGACGGATTTTTCAGGTGGTCTTGTGTTCCGATAGTTGTCTGTGTACCATACGGATGGCCTGGGAAAAGCATGGCATTCAAGGCACCAAACAACTTTTGGTCATCGTTGCCAAGTCCGATATTGTACTCCTCATACACAGCCTCAAGCTCTGTATGGAAGCCACGGATAACCATATTCTGGAAACGGTCAGACTCTATTTTCAACCAGTTTTCAACCTCGTTTGAAGGAATGTTCTCAACATAGCACGTTACGTCGTTGCTTGTATAGGCATTAGTTCCTTCTGCTCCGATAGATGACATCAGCTTGTCGTACTCGTTCGGAATAAAGTATTTGGCAGCGAGCTGTGACAGACTGTCTATTCCGTGATAATAAGCACGGCGCTGAAGTGAATCCTTCAAAGTGCGGTAAACCTCAAAACGGTTCTGTATTGAGTCAAGCAATGGAGCCTCGGCTGCCGCGTCCATGGTTCCAAACTGGCGTGTTCCCTTAAACATAAGGTGCTCAAGATAGTGAGCAAGACCTGTCGTCTCAGGTGGATCGTTGCGGCTTCCTGTACGCACAGCGATATACGTCTGAATACGCGGTTTCTCGTTGTTTACCGACAAATACACAGTCAGACCATTGTCCAACTTGTATATTCTGGTCTTTGTCAGATCGCCTGGAACGGTCTGATACTTGTATTCCTTGGCCGTCAACGGCAGCACTAAGGCTAACAGGAATACTAAAAATACAGATTTAAATTTACCCATACTTAAATATGTTTTAAATTAAATAATGTAATATATTGTCTGTCTGGGACTTTTATGATAGCTGTGCTAAAAAATTATCCAGCGTAACACGGTCGACATCACCCATCGAATACTCCTTCTCGGCATCTTGTCTTATTTCGTCAAGCCATGCCTTACGGGCAGCAGCCCCACGTTCACGAAGAGAGTTGAAGTCGTCTTCGGTTAGCTCATCTTTATCAAGCCAGCTCTTCATAAGGCTGACTGTATAAGTCCAAAGATAGTCACCGTACATTTCATTATAGGCCTTAAACGTATCGTAAAGGTCGTTCAAGCTGCCTATCATACCTATTTTTATCTTTTCTATAATACGTTTCTCCTCAGTCAAAGGCAACAGAATACCGCACAAGTCTTTCCATTCACCGGCACCAGAAGGTAAACACTGATCGCCAGACTCGTGCGACATGAGCACTTCTCCGATAAAAAGCTCTACAGCCATGTTGTACAACCGCAGTCCGCGACGCAGCGAATTACGGCTTATCCTGCATCCTTTATAATTATACCACTCGGCATCCTCGCCCTGAGTTTCAGATAAGTCTGCAAGTATCTTGCGTCCTTCCAGTATCTCATTGACTGTATACGGACTCAGCCAATCGAAGTTTATCTGAGTCTTCTTAGCCGATGCCATTCTCACATCACGGCGCGGCCATTTGGTTATGTCGCGGTAAAGACCTACCGTAGCGATATTTTTTCCAGGCACAAGTACAGCCCCACGGCCGTCGCCAATAAGGTAAGAGAACGGCATCTGATGCGTGTCCGGATGGTTAGCAATCTTGCCCATACACATTGTGAAAGCACCAACCGTGGCAGGCAGAAGTGTATGCGATCCGCTGGCTGTCTTCGCTCCACGCTCTAATGTGCCATAATGCACAGGCCCCATCTTGTACGCATGATTGCTGAAATTTGTGCAAGAACCGGCATTATAAAAAGAAGTCATGCAGCCGATAAGCAACGAACTCTTATGATGACTTGCCGAGAACGGACCGCAGAAGGCCGCACAAGCCTCACCGTTTGCCATATATGTATTGGCAAAAAACAGACTGCTCTCTGCTGTGAAACCGTTGGTTATCTGACATGCCTCGCCAACATAGCAGTTGAAAACCTTTGCACTGTTAAGCACGGAAGAGCCGTCGGCAATGATAGAGTTTTCGCATATCACGCCAGAACCTATGTAAACGCTGTCGTCATGCTCAGCTGCGAGCGTGCAGTCGCTTATCCTGCAAGCACCGTTTACCTCGCAGTTACTACTGATGTTGGTATTGGTTATCTCTGTGGTATTGGTTATACGCACGCGGTCGCCTATCGTTCCTGTATCAGAAAGTCGCTGGTTTATATTATCCTTAACCAGCTTTTTCAGAGCCGCAATCAATTCCTTATCCGCCGAATGAGCCACCATAAGGGCTGCAATGTTGGCTGTCAGCCCGTAAAACAACATTACATTGCCGCTTCCGGCTTCGTTAAGAACCGATATTATATTGCCCTCGCCGAAAGTAGCCTCAGCTGTTGTAGCCATAGTCGCCACGTTACTGATGTAACACTCGTCGCCGATTACATAGTTGTCGATGTAGCTTCCGATGTTCTCTATCAGGCAGTTATCGCCAATTGTCACGTTCCGCAAAGTGGCGTTGCTTATCCCAGAGTGCTTCATGAAGCCTGCTGCTATCTCAACGTTGCGCTCGAACACACCGAGATTAACCGTACCGTAAAACCTCACATTCTTTATATAGGCGGGATTGAAGTCGTCGTCGACATTCACGCTTGTCCAGTCTTCGGCGGTACACCCGTTCTCTTCGAGTGTTACAATCTCCTCATCTGACAACAATCTGTAATCATACATAGCAATAAAATTTATTTAACTTAAACAGTCAAGAATATTATTCCTTTGGATAAAGGAAGTCGTTGTATGGATATTTCTGTACATGCAGCTCGCGCACAAGATTGTAAATGACGTCGCGCATTTCCTCTATATTCGTCTTATTCTTGGCTGAAATGAAAAGACAATTATCATTAAGCTTGGCCATCCAGGTCTGCTTTAGCTCATCGAGCGTGATGTTTTCTTTCGTAGCCGGTGTAAGGTCATCAGGCTCCTTGTCTACCCATGTGTACGCATCGATTTTGTTGAATATAATCATTGAAGGCTTATCTGCACATCCTAAATCCTTAAGAGTATTGTTGACAACGGCAATCTGTTCTTCAAAATCAGGATGCGAAATGTCTACTACATGCAGAAGCAGGTCGGCCTCGCGCACCTCGTCAAGCGTACTTTTAAACGAATCGACAAGGTCGGTAGGCAATTTGCGGATAAATCCGACGGTATCCGCCAGCAGGAAAGGCAGATTTTCAATTACCACTTTCCTTACAGTCGTGTCGAGAGTGGCAAAGAGTTTGTTCTCAGCAAACACATCGCTCTTAGCCAACAGATTCATAATTGTTGACTTGCCCACGTTGGTATAGCCGACAAGAGCCACGCGGATAAGGCGTCCACGATTCTTTCTCTGTGTGGTCTTCTGCTTGTCTATCTCGGCAAGACGCTGCTTGAGGAGCGACATGCGCTGAAGAATTATACGGCGGTCCATCTCGAGCTGGGTCTCACCAGGGCCACGCAGACCTACCGAACCTTTACCTCCACCAGAGCCACTACCGCCTCCCTGGCGTTCAAGGTGGGTCCACAGTCTTTGCAGACGCGGCAACATATAGCGGTATTGAGCCAGTTCCACCTGCGTCTTGGCACTAGCCGTCTGCGCACGCATGGCGAAGATGTCGAGAATCAGCGACGTGCGGTCGAGTATTTTCACCTTCAGCTCGTTCTCGATATTGCGGATCTGCTTTGCCGACAGTTCATCGTCAAAGATCACCATACCGATTTCTCTTTCGGCTTCTTCCTCCGCCAGTATATATTGTTTTATTTCCTCAAGCTTACCTTTACCTACATATGTAGTCTGGTTAGGACCACCGACCTTCTGCGTAAAACGCTTCACGGTTACGGCTCCGGCCGTATCGGCAAGAAATTCAAGCTCGTCAAGATATTCTTTCGTTTTGGCCTCGTCCTGCTCTTGGGTGATAAGTCCCACGAGAATGGCAGTCTCGGCCTTGACTTCAGATATAACAAATTCCTTCATTCGTCAGTTTTACGTAATAAATTATGTTTCCTTGAAGTGTTCATCTCGGCACAGACCAGCTTACAAACACGTTACACTCAAGCTGTTTCAGACCGTGCCTTGCACTTCTATTGTATTATGCAAAGTTACATTATTTATATCACATCACAAAGAAAAAGCCATTTATACATTTACAGGTTATCACTTTTTTACTATTCAGCTTGCATTCTGCACTTTACAGCAACACAACAACAGCGCCGGCAAAGCATAACAAGCACAATTTTTCTTACATTTAGAAAACTGCGACCAACTGGCACAACCATAAAGTAAGGACAGTAGTGAAGATACGTGAAAAACACAGCTGAAAACCTGACTTAAACAAGAACTTAAAGGCAAGTAACGATATAACTGAAAATCCTTGATTTTCGCAAACGTTTACGTAGTTTTTTGATTAAAATACTTGCATTTATTGACCTAGGTCAATTTATTTGTCTAATTTTGCCAGCGTAATCAAAAAGATTTTCAGAATTACATGCTACATTGATTCTAAAGACTAAGACATTCAAAAAGTGAGAATCTGCCTTGATGTGATATCAAGGCAATTTTTATTTTTATACGTTTCTATTCTTATCGCTTTAATGACCTTTGTTCTATCATTAAAATTGATACAAACAATTAGAATCAGAATACCTGAAAAAACTCTACAATACGCCAGACACACTAATATGTCACAAAAAAATCTTAACAACTTACTGCTTACAGCATTACACAACTACACAAAAAACACACGTAACAGCCACAAATACAGATTTTTAACAATAGCAGACTTGTTATTCGGGATATTTTCTTAATTTTGCAATGACAATAAAACAGACAAAGCGCAAGAACGCACGACGTTACAGTCTGTAACAATACGCATGCCAAAAGAATACTCATACACAGGCAGCGAAACATACTAATCTGATTGTTCACCACAGGAATATTTTGTAATTATGTATTACGTTTCAAAACAAATGGAGATTGCGGGATGCCATCACCTGACCCTCCCATACGAAAGCAAGTGCCGCAACGTGCATGGACACAACTGGATTGTAACCGTACACTGCAAGGCTAAAGAACTGAACGCCGAAGGAATGGTGGTAGACTTCAAGGAAATAAAAGACAAGATACACGGTTATCTCGACCACGGCAACTTCAACGAGCTGCTGCCGTTTAACCCTACGGCGGAGAACATAGCACGCTGGATATGCGAACAGGTTAAGCACTGTTACCGCGTTGACATCGAAGAGAGCCGCAACAATAAGGTTACCTACATCAAGGACGAGGAATAATGGGCTA
Organism: uncultured Prevotella sp.; assembly: GCA_902491375.1. Taxonomy (GTDB): domain Bacteria; phylum Bacteroidota; class Bacteroidia; order Bacteroidales; family Bacteroidaceae; genus Prevotella. The sequence continues at coordinate 32,215 of CABUHE010000003.1, read as the reverse complement.
TGCGCATAAATGAAATATTCTACTCGCTGCAAGGCGAAGGCCACTATGCAGGCACTCCGGCCGTGTTCATACGCTTCTCTGGATGCAACCTGAGGTGCTCTTTCTGCGACACCGTACACAATGAATTCACAGAAATGAGCGAAGAAGATATTATGAACGAGGTGTCAAAATATCCCTCATCGCACATCGTAATAACAGGCGGTGAGCCAGCGCTACAACTGACATCATCGCTCGTCGACAGGCTGCATGCTACCGGAAAGTTTGTACAGATAGAAACAAACGGCACCGTCAGACTGCCTGACGACTGCCACATTGACTGGGTTACATGCTCACCGAAAAACAGCAACCTGAACCTGAAACATATAGACGAGCTAAAAGTAATATTCATTTCTGATGAACAGGACATGTCGCAATACGACCGTATAGAAGCGTCTGTATACAGCCTGCAACCATGCGACACAGGCAACGCCAAGACAAATGCCAGGATACTTAAAGAGACAATAGACTATTGTCTGTCACACCCTAAATGGCATCTGTCGCTTCAGACTCACAAAATAATTAATGTAAGATAAAGCAATATTCAAGGTATTAGAATACGTCTGAGTAAGACTCAAGATTCAAAAGACCGTATTTCATAATGCAAAAGACCGCCTTTCACGCTGTAAAAGATACCCTTTTACTGTGTGAAAGGCGGTCTTTTGTAAACCATTGTATATCAGACTGTTCCAAGCTTGAAATTCATTCTGATATTATTCATTGTAAAAATTACTGTTTGCAGAACTCCCCTATCGCCTTACGGACTAATGTCTCAGCCTCTTCAATAGAACATTCAAGACGTCCGCCGGCAGCATTCAGATGTCCACCTCCGTTGAAATAACGCTCCGACATCTTGTTGCACGGGAAGTCATCGACTGAGCGCAGACTTACCCATACAAGGTTGTCTTTCTCTGTGTCCTGACGTAACGAAATGCTGAGCTTCGAGCCTTTAATCTGCAAAGGCATATTGACAAGTCCTTCAGCATCGCCCTTTATGTAATGGAAGTTTTTCAGGTCATCGCGCGTAAGTATAAAATAAGAAGCCTTATAGTCAGACATTACCACCAGTTTCTTGTAAAGCACATAGCCTGTAAGCCTTACACGCCACTCGCTGTAATTGTTATACACATTGCGGTAAATCTTGTCCTTGTTTATGCGTTTTGTGAGCAGCTGGCTTATTATAAAGAAAATCTCCGGGCGTGTAGAATTGTATGTGAATCCACCGGTATCTGTCATCATGCCGCAATAAAGCGGAACTGCACACTTGCGGGTCATCATATCAAAACCGCCCAACTGCCATATTATACGGAACACAAGCTCGCACGTACTGCATGCCTCAGGATGAGATATGCACATTACAGTGTCCATGTCGGGATTAAGATGATGGTCTATCATGACTTTAGCTGACGGTGAACGTGTTATCGACTCAGCCATCTCGGCCGTACGCGAAACAGTGTTGAAATCAAGACAGAACAACAAATCAGCATGCGACAAAATATCATCGGCAAAAGACTTATGTTTATCATAGCGCACTATACGCTCCGTGCCCGGCAGCCACTGAAGGAAATCAGGGTAAGCATCAGGAACTATCATTACAGGTACCTTGCCACATTCGTGCAGATATTCTGACAATCCAAGCATTGAGCCGACTGCATCGCCGTCGGGACTGCGGTGACAACATACTACTATCCTATCAGAAGTGGCTATAAGCTGACGGAGCTGCTCAAGTTCCGTAGCGTTAAGAATGTCAATGTTCATCTCAAAAAGTTAACAACATTTACAGCTGACAAGCCGGCATTCCCTTTCGAAACGTCTGCAAGCATGAAAAAAGATACGAACCGGGCCACACCGGCTTGCCCGCCAAGAAGTTTTGATTTATTTCCACTGCTGCCGACATGCGTCGCATAGACTTTAAGGATAAATCAGCGCACATCCCGGCAGCAGCCAAATACAATTAGAACAGCTCAGCCGGATAAACTCCTCCGTCAACAAGACTCTGTATTTTATCTACAACACCCTGACGGTCGGCAGCATAAGTTACGCCGAACCACTTGCTGGTCGTATCAAGAACTTTGACTGTCGCAGTTCCTTCGTTGATGAGCTTGTTCACCATCAAAGGAATGAAGAATTCAGCCTTCAGGTTAGACATATTAGCAGGATCAGAAAGGAACTCCTTGAAATATTCCTCACTGTATTTGAAATAATCAGGAGTGAAGCCCCAGACATTCATTGAGACAGGTGTGTTGTCGTCAACTGCAACCCACTCTCCCTTCTCGTCTTTATAGCTAACCTTTCCGTCAATACGCATTATCTCAGTGCGCTCAACTACTGTGGTAAGATTGCCGTCAGCGTCTTTTGAGCAGATACCGCGTGCAACCGTTCCGTTCTCTGACAAAGTGTTGCCTACACGGAAACCTACCATTGCGTAACGGTTGGTGCTGCCTTCAGGCAGATTTGCAAGAAACTTGCCTATTACCATGAACGCGTCGCGGTTATAGAAGTCGTCGCAGTTGATTACACAGAAAGGCTCCTTAATCACGTCCTTAGCCATAAGTAAAGCATGATTAGTGCCCCACGGCTTTACACGATCTTTAGGACAGGTGAACCCTTCAGGCAGTGCGTCAAGACTCTGGAAGCAAAGCTCCACAGGCACATGGCCTTCATATTTACTGAGAACCTTCTCTCTGAAATCTTGTTCGAAATCTTTTCGGATAATGAAGACAATCTTGCCGAAGCCGGCCTTGATTGCATCGTAAATTGAATAATCCATAATGGTCTCGCCATTGGGGCCAAGACCGTCGAGCTGTTTGAGCCCGCCGTAACGACTGCCCATACCGGCAGCCAACAGCAACAATGTTGGTTTCATAATTGTAAATACGTTATTTGATACTTCAAAATGTTTTCCATCATTAATGATACGCCATGAAATGAAAAAACAACGCCCATAGCTTTATCGGAGTGCAAATATAGCATATTTTACCGATAACTTGAGCACTAAATGTCGTTTTTTTGCCGTTAACAGCAAAAGCGCCAACATATTAGGAAACAAATGCCAAATTTTTATGTAAACACGTAATATAAAAGATTTTGCATTTTACAATAACAAAAATCTTTTACGGATTTCACTTTTTAATAATTATATGAAATTATAATTCATGAAAATTTATCAAGAACATGAGCACAATAGCATTAACAGTTTTACTGACAATAAAAAAAATCATGCTGTCCACAACTGACAAATATTTTCATAGCCTACATATAATAATGTATAAAGTCAATTTCTTAAAACAAACTACAATTCTTTTAGTTGTCTAATAACAAGAGAGTTACATAAAAACGTTCAACTTTTTCAGAAATTTCAATCAAATTAAAAATCAGTTAAGTATTCATTTTCGGGAAACTTTTTTGAAATTTTTTATTGAAAGATTTTCCAAAAAGTTCTTTTAAAATAAAAAAAATGTTCGTAGCTTTGCATCCGCAAATCAACCTTTGTCATAATGGAAAATAATAAAACTTATTCTTTTGAAGAAGCACACAAAGCCACGTTGGAATATTTCGGCGGTGATGATTTGGCTGCAAGAGTGTGGGTGAACAAGTATGCTCTGAAAGACAGTTTCGGAAACATATTCGAGAAGACCCCAACCGACATGCACTGGCGAATCGCCAATGAAGTGGCAAGAATAGAAAACAAGTATAAGAACCCACTGAGCGCAGAAGAAGTGTTCAGCGTGCTCGACCATTTTAAATATATTGTACCGGCAGGAAGCCCTATGACAGGCATCGGCAACCATCATCAGGTTGCGTCATTGTCAAACTGCTTCGTAATCGGACTTGACGGTGACGCTGACTCTTACGGAGCCATACTCCGCATCGACGAGGAGCAGGTACAGCTGATGAAGCGCCGCGGCGGCGTAGGACACGACCTTTCACACCTGCGTCCGAAAGGTTCTCCTGTAAACAACTCTGCACTGACATCAACCGGACTTGTACCGTTCATGGAGCGTTACAGTAACTCGACACGCGAAGTTGCACAGGACGGACGAAGAGGCGCCTTGATGCTTTCAGTAAGCATTAAGCACCCGGACAGCGAGGCCTTCATCGACGCCAAGATGACAGAGGGAAAAATTACAGGTGCAAATGTATCTGTAAAGATTGACGACGAATTCATGCGTGCGGCTATCGAAGATAAAGAATATATTCAACAGTTCCCGGTAGATAGCGCCGAGCCAAAAGTAAAGCAGGCCATTAATGCTAAGAAACTTTGGGAAAAGATTGTTCACAACGCTTGGAAAAGCGCTGAGCCAGGCGTACTGTTCTGGGACACAATTATCCGTGAGAGCATACCTGACTGCTATGCAGACTTAGGTTTCCGCACAGTATCTACCAACCCATGCGGTGAGATTCCACTCTGTCCTTACGACTCTTGCCGACTGCTGTCAATAAACCTTTATTCTTATGTAGTCAATCCTTTCACTGACAAAGCATACTTCGACTTTGACCTTTTCCGCCGCCACGTAGCAATGGCCCAGCGCATAATGGACGACATTGTCGACATGGAGCTTGAAAAGATTGACCTCATAATGAAGAAAATCAAGAGCGATCCTCAGAGCGACGAAGTTAAATTCACTGAGTATCACTTATGGGAGAAGATTAAGAACAAGAGCGGACTGGGTCGCCGTACAGGTGTAGGCATCACAGCTGAAGGCGACATGATAGCTGCAATGGGTCTGCGCTATGGCACACAGGAAGCTACTGACTTCTCTGTAAAGGTACATAAGACTCTTGCCATAGAAGCTTACCGCTCGTCTGTCAATATGGCCAAAGAACGTGGAGCATTCAAGATTTACGACGCAAAACGTGAAGAGAACAATCCATTCATCAACCGCATAAAGGAGGCTGACCCTGCACTTTATGATGAAATGACTAAATACGGACGCCGCAACATAGCTTGCCTTACAATAGCTCCGACAGGCACAACAAGCCTTATGACTCAGACTACAAGTGGCATTGAGCCTGTATTCATGCCTGTATACAAACGCCGTAGAAAGGTTAATCCTAACGACAGCGACGTACATGTAGACTTTGTTGACGAGGTAGGCGACTCTTTCGAGGAATACATAGTTTACCACCGCAAGTTCATCGAATGGATGAAGATAAACGGTTACGACACCGAGAAACGTTATACTCAGGAAGAAATCGACGATCTTATATCAAAATCTCCATATTACAAAGCTACAGCCAACGATGTAGACTGGCTGATGAAAGTACGCATGCAGGGTGCAATACAGAAATGGGTTGACCACAGTATCAGCGTAACCATCAACCTGCCGAACAACGTTGACGAGGCACTTGTCAACAGACTTTACGTGGAAGCATGGAAGTCCGGATGCAAAGGATGCACTGTTTACCGTGACGGCTCACGCTCAGGAGTCATGATTTCTGTTGAAAAGAAGAAAGACAAGAACAACGACGGAAACAATAATCTTCCGCCGTGCCGTCATCCTGAAGTAACAGAAGTAAGACCGAAAGAACTCGAATGTGACGTTGTACGTTTCCAGAACAACAAAGAGAAATGGGTTGCGTTCGTCGGTCTGCTCGATGGTTATCCTTATGAGATATTCACCGGTCTGCAAGACGATGATGAAGGAATCGTTCTGCCGAAAACCGTCACCAAAGGTAAGATAATAAAACAAGTTGACGAGACCGGCAAAAAACGCTACGACTTCCAGTTTGAGAACAAGCGCGGATATAAGACCACGGTAGAAGGTCTGAGCGAGAAGTTCAATCCTGAATACTGGAACTACGCTAAACTAATTTCCGGAGTATTGCGTTACAGAATGCCTATATCTCATGTAATAAAACTCGTAAGTTCGTTGCAGCTTAAGGACCAAAGCATCAATACATGGAAAAACGGTGTTGAGCGTGCCCTTAAGAAATATATCACAGACGGCACCGAAGCCAAAGGACAGAAATGTCCTGCATGCGGTCAGGAAACGCTAGTTTATCAGGAGGGATGCCTTATCTGCAAGAACTGCGGAGCATCAAGATGCGGATAGGACTATTTTGATTAATAGACGAAAACATGTATTTTATGTGAAAGCGCCCTTGTTATTATAAACAGCAAGGCGCTTTCTTAAAATTCTACTCTTAGCCAGAATTGACACATTAATTGATTTACAATGAAACTATTATCCGGCTATGTATGCCTTAACAATGTGCGCTTCCACGCCAACCACGGCGTGTTGCCACAGGAAAGGGTAACCGGTGGCGAATTCATAGTAAGCCTAAGAGCTAAGTATCCGCTGGCGAAAGCTATTGTAAGCGACAACGTAAACGACACTCTTAACTATGCTGAAGCATTTGAAATCATAAATAAGGAGATGCAAAAGCCTTCCTGCCTGCTCGAACATGTGGCCGGCAGGATAGGCGAAAGCATCATTAAAGCTTTTCCGCAGATTGAATCTGTCGACATAACCATCGACAAAATCAATCCTCCAATGGGAGCAGACCTTAAAAGTGCGTCCGTTGAACTTCACTTAATAAATGATAAAACTATTTGAAAGGTTGCAGTTTTTTATAAATAAATTACTACCTTTGTATTTGTAATACATCACTCATGGGCAAAAAGATAGTATTCATCTTACTGATATTTGTCTCTTTAGCAGCCACTACCTTTGGCGCGGACAAACGCTTTACGCTCGTCATCGATGCCGGACACGGTGGTCATGATGTAGGTGCTAAAGGCTCCTTTTCATACGAAAAGAACATCAATCTCAACGTTGCACTGGCTTTCGGCCGTTACGTTGAGGAAAACTGCCCAGACGTTAAAGTGATTTATACACGCAAAACCGACGTATTTGTTCCTTTACACAAACGTGCAGACATTGCCAATAAGAACAAGGCCGATGTCTTTATCTCCATACATACGAATGCTTTACCGAACGGTCATATCGCACGAGGACTTGAAACCTACACAATGGGTATACGCCGCTCTGATGAGAAACTTAGCGCCGCACAGCGTGAGAACTCTGTAATCATGATTGAGGAAGACTACAAACAGCACTATGAAGGCTATGACCCAAACTCGCCGGAAAGCGCCATAATGTTTGAGTTCATGCACGATAAGAATATGGCACGCAGCGTAGAGCTGGCTAAATATGTACAAAGCAGCGTATGTTCACTGACAAGCCGTCCGAACAAAGGTGTTAAACAGGACGTATTCCTTGTACTTCGCGAGACATCAATGCCAGCATGTCTGATAGAACTTGGATTTATAACGACACCTGACGAAGAGAAATATCTTAACAATAAAGACAATATAGACAAGATTGCAGAAGGAATTTACAATGCCTTTGCAAAATATAAGAACAGATATGACAAGAACGTAACGGTGCCATTCAAAGCAGAGAAGAATAAGAGCTCGAATATACCTTCAATAGTTCCGGCTGAAGATAAGAAAGAATCTGATAAACCACAAAAGGCTAATGTTGCAAAAAAAGCTCCAGTAAAAGTGGAAACCGTCAAAGAAAAAGACGTTAAAGAAGAAAAAAATGAAGCTCAAAATGACGACAAGGATACTGACGGCAAACCAATGTTCAAGGTACAGATTCTCGCAAGCAGCAAGGACTTGAGTACAACAAGCAGCAACTTCAAAGGACTTGAAGGTATCGACTCATATAAAGAGGGAGGACTAATCAAATACACATACGGTGCCTCGACCGACTATAATGAAATATACCGCCTGCGTAAATCAATATTGGACAAATTTCCAGAAGCATTCATAATAGCATTCAAAAACGGAGAAAAAATGGATGTAAGACAGGCAATAAAAGAGTTTAAGTCTAACAAATAAGAAACAGATATGAAGTTTTTCAACAAAGAAGTCAAGATAGCCTTAGTGGTAATATGCGGTTTGGTAATATTGTTTTTTGGTATGAATTTCCTTAAAGGGCTGAAACTGTTCTCATCAGAAAACATCTATTACATATCGTTCAAGGACATCAGCGGCCTGTCATCATCAAGCGCAATATATGCCGACGGCTACAAAGTAGGTGTTGTAAGAGACATTATCTACAACTACGACAAGAAAGGCGACATTATGGTTGAAGCTGATATTGATGAAAAACTGCGCATACCTAAAGGCAGCAGTGCCGAGATTGTAAGCGACATGCTCGGCAATGTGAAAGTAAACCTGCTGCTTGCAAACAATCCACGCGAACGCGTAATGCCAGGCGGAATTATCCAGGGCGGAATCAACAACGGAGCTTTAGGACAAGTGTCAGAGATGATACCTACTGTAAACCAGATTCTCCCGAAAATAGATTCCATCGTAACCAGCCTCAACATACTGCTGGCTAATCCGGCAATAGCAAACTCTTTACAGAATGTCGAGACAGTAACCGGCGACCTTACAGTTACGACACGCAGGCTCAACAATCTGCTTGCAGGTCTTCAGAGAAGTGTTCCGGGACTCACAAACATGGCAGACAGCGTACTGTACAACGCAAATGTTGCAACCAAAAACATCAATAAAATTGATTTTGCAACAACCGTTGCACATGTAGACGAGACTCTCGCTAACGTTAAACAGTTCACAGAACAGCTTAACAACACCGAAGGATCGCTAGGACTGCTGATGCGCGACCCGTCACTTTACAACAATCTTAACAGCACTATGCGCTCAGCCGATTCGCTGCTTATTGACCTCAAAGCACATCCAAAGCGTTACGTACACTTCTCTATCTTCGGAAGAAAAGACAACTGACGCCCATAGTTACCCATACTTGAAACAAACAATTATTGAAGTAAAATAAGACATACAAGGAAAGAACTTCATGCTGCATTAAGCCTCAATGAGCAGCTAACGACTGAAGTTCTTTCCTTGTTTTATTATTCAAAAGCGCAAATCAGGACTTACAATTTAATCTAATTTATAATTCATCTAAATAACATCCGACTTTAAGCAAGCTACTGAAAAATCACGGAAGTTATTAATACATACGACATTCTATAAAACAGGCATAATAAAAGCATCAATTGAGCTTTATCCGGCACACAGTCTGTAACCCTTTATTTTTCAAGCACTTGCAAATATGCAAGAGCCAAAATTACATTAAAATGACAAAATAGTCCATAAAGTCCGATTTCTCCGATATTTACGCAAATCAATAAAAAATTCAAGAAAAGCCTTAATTTGTACGTTTCAATATTTTTTGCGACCTTTGCATCTGCTTTCAAACGTACGGAAAGTCATCATAATCTTATCTTGACAAATGAGTAACACCCATAAAGCACTTTGGGACAAATGCCTTCAGTTGATAAAGGATAACGTCTCAGAACAGCAATTCAACGCTTGGTTCAAGCCTATTGCCTTCGAATCATTCAACGAAAACAGCCGGACACTTATACTGCAAGTGCCCAGCAACTTCTTCGTTGAATATCTCGAAGAGAACTACGTTGGCCTGCTGACCAAAGTGCTGATTAAATATTTCGGCGCAGGAATACGCCTTAACTACCGCATAATAGTTGACAAGACACATAAGATAACACAAGAAGTCGAGCCTGAACCGGTAGCAGACATTGACAATTCAACCCGACGCACAACACGCATCAACCAGTCGCCTACCCTTCTTGACGCAGCAAAGCCTCAAGACATAGACTCACAACTTGACCGTCATCACACATTTGCCAACTATATCGAAGGTGACAGCAACAAGCTGCCGCGCTCTGTCGGAATGTCAATAGCGGAGCATCCCAATTCAACACAGTTTAACCCTATGTTCATCTACGGCCCTTCAGGTTGTGGAAAGACTCACCTTATAAATGCCATCGGCGTACGTACAAAAGAACTTTATCCGCAGAAACGGGTGCTGTATATCAGCGCAAGACTATTCCAGGTGCAATATACCGATGCCGTACTGAAGAACTGCACGAACGATTTCATCAACTTCTACCAGACAATCGACATGCTCATTGTGGACGACATACAGGAATGGGTGTCGGCTACAAAGACGCAAGATACGTTCTTCCACATCTTCAACCACCTCTTCCGCAACGGTAAGCGCATAATACTTGCGTGCGACCGACCGCCGGTTGACCTTCAGGGCATGAACGACCGACTGCTGACACGTTTCAGCTGCGGCCTTATAGCAGAGCTTGAGAAGCCGAACATACAACTCTGTGTAGACATACTCAACAGCAAGATAAAGCGTGACGGACTGAAAATACCAGAGGAAGTTGTCAGATTCATAGCGCAGACTGCTAACGGAAGCGTGCGTGACCTTGAAGGTGTAATCAACTCACTTCTCGCTTTCTCTGTCGTATACAACTGCGACATAGACATGAGGCTGGCTGAAAGAGTAATCAAACGTGCCGTTAAGATTGACAACGAACCGCTTACAATGGATGACATTCTCGACACTGTATGCAACCACTTCAACGTTACAACAGCCGCCGTTACAAGCCGAAGCCGCAAGCGCGACTATGTGATTGCACGACAGGTGTCAATGTATCTGGCACAGAAATATACTAAAATGCCGGCGTCACGCATAGGAAAACTGATCGGCGGACGCGACCATTCGACTGTAATCCACAGTTGCACACAGATTGAGAACAGGATTAAGATAGACAAACTGTTTTGCAGTGAGGTTCAAAGCATAGAAAATTCTTTCAAGCTGAAAAAGTAAACGGTAAATATACTGATAAAAAACAATAATCACATTCACATAAAGTCAAACGCCAAGAGCATACGGCTTACGTGAATGTGATTATTGTTTATTACAATAACTAACAGATATTTATATCAGACTCTATATTTATTTAAATTAAGGATTACAAGATTTTACAGAAGGTACTCTTTTATCGGCTGAAAGAGCATCTTTTGCCGTGTAAAAGACCATCTTTTGTTATGTAAAAGATGGCCTTTTGAATATCAGAGTATGGTAATTCCAAGCTCATCGCACTCTTTAATCATATCCTCAGGCCATATACTTGCCTGAATCTCACCAATATGCGCCTTATGGAGCAGCATCATGCAAAGACGGCTCTGACCAATACCTCCACCTATACTGAGAGGCAGTTCACCGGCAAGAAGCTTCTTATGGAAATAAAGCTCCTTACGTTCAAGATGGTCTGAAATTGCCAACTGGCGCAGCAGAGCATCCGCATCAACACGTATACCCATAGAAGAAAGTTCAAAGGCATGGTTAAGCACAGGATACCAGATTACGATATCACCGTTAAGTCCGCTACGTCCGTCGCTGTTGGTGCTTGTCCAGTCATCATAGTCAGGGGCACGGCCATCATGCGGTTTGCCGTCAGAAAGCTTTCCGCCTATTCCTATAATAAACACAGCACCATATTCCTTAGCAATAAGATCCTCACGTTCCTTTACGCTCTTGTCGGGATACATTTGCAGCAAATCCTCACTCTCAATAAAGTGTATTTCCTCAGGCAAGAAAGGCTTTATCACAGGATAGCGCTCACAGACGAGATACTCAGTACGGAGTATGGCAGAATAAATTCTGCGGACAATACTTTTCAGAAAATCAAGGTTGCGCTGTTCCTTGGTCATTACAGCCTCCCAGTCCCACTGGTCAACATATAGCGAGTGCAGATTGTCAAGTTCTTCGTCAGCTCTGATGGCGTTCATGTCAGTATATATGCCGTATCCCGGTTCGACATGATACTTTGCCAGCGTGAGCCTTTTCCATTTAGCAAGCGAATGAACAACCTCCGCCTGTGCTTCGCCAAGGTCTTTTATAGGAAATGTTACAGGCCGTTCTACACCGTTAAGGTCATCGTTTATGCCCAAACCTTTAAGTACAAACAGAGGAGCTGTAACCCTACGCAAGCGCAATTCGGTTGACAGATTCATCTGAAAGAACTCTTTTATCGTCTTAATACCTTGCTCAGTCTGTTGAATATCGAGCAAGGGCCAATACCCTTTCGGGCGTATCAATTTGCTCATATCAATTTGATTTAGTTGTTATTTTCGTCAGCAAAGGTAATAAAACATAACCAATATGCAAATATTTCAATAAATAAAGTTTCATTATGTATTAACAAAATTAAAAAGACTAACCTAAAATTGACGCATATCAAACAATTTGTTATATTTTGACCGATTATAGCAACATAATGATTACACCTATAAATCAGATTATCTCAATATTCATAAAGATGAATAAATAATAATTATTCATTATTACGACATCCGTGCTAGATTTAGAGAACAGACTTGCACGATAACTCAACAAAGCACGTATCATCACATTAAACATTTCAACAAATACTGATATATCAATATTTTAGAATTTTACATCAATATAAAAAATAAGAAAACCTACTAATATCTTATTATAAAAGAAGGAGAATGACATAAATAAAGCAGCTAAATATTCAAGACTGCATATAAGTCAAGACTTAACAAAAAGACTATAAATATATCGAAAACAAGCAAATAACATATTGCAATATATTTAACAATATAACTTTACATAACGTAAATACACACAGAAACACAAATCAGGTAACTTGCAGACAGTTGACTTCTTATTTAATAATTATACAATAATATATAGAAATTCATGATTACAAACGATTTAACATACCGTCTTATATAAAACAAGCAAGAAAAACCGATATAATGAAAAAGCTCTTTTTGTCTGCCATCATTGCCGCTGCAACGATGGTTTCCAGTTTTACGTCTGCCAAAGACGTTTACGTATCCACGTCTTTCCGTGAACCGGCAAACGAGGGATTGCGATTCATCTACAGTTATGACGGCCTGCGATGGGACACCATACAGGGCACATTTCTGCGTCCTGAGGTCGGCACGCAGAAAGTAATGCGCGATCCTTCGATAGTTAAAGGGCCTGACGGCACATTCCACCTTGTATGGACCTCAAGCTGGAAGGGCGACAGAGGCTTCGGCTACGCTTCGTCAAAAGACCTTATCCACTGGAGTAAGGAAAGACTCATTAACGTAATGGACGACCCTACGACGGTAAACGTATGGGCACCCGAACTGTTCTACGATGACGTAAAGAAGCTATATATGATTGTCTGGGCTTCATGCGTGCCAGGCAAATTCCCCGATTACGAAGAAGACCACTACAACAACCACCGTCTGTACTACGTAACCACAAAAGACTTCAAGAAGTTCAGCAAAGCTAAAGTGCTGATCGACCCTGACTTCAGCTGCATAGACGCAACGATACTGAAACGCGGCGACAAAGACTACGTGATGGTATTGAAAGACAATTCACGCAAACAGCGTAATCTGAAAGTTTCATTCGCCAAGTCACCCTATGGTCCGTGGAGCAAACCGTCTGAACCTTTCACTGAGAGTTTCACCGAAGGACCGACAACGGCAAAGGCCGAAGGATGGTATTATATTTACTACGACTCTTACCGGCACGGAATTTACGGAGCTTCAAGAACAAAAGACTTCAAGACATTCCAGGACCGTACAGGAGCTGTAAGTTTCCCGGTAGGCCACAAGCACGGCACAGTATTCATGGCGTCTGAGGAAATTGTCAACAACCTTATCAAGGCAAACCGCGACGCAGTACACTACACCGGCAACGTAATCGCAACACCTGCACGTCACGACGGAGGTCTGTCACCGGTCGTAGGTGTTCACAACATCCAGACAATGCGCAGCGAAAGCAGCTGGATGTACGATCATCAGCCAATGATGGCATACTGGAACGGCAAATTCTATATGCACTATCTGACAAATCCGCGAAGCGAGCACGAGCCGCCCGGACGCACAATGCTCCAGACATCTGACGACGGTTACACATGGAGCAAACCTGTTGTGCTGTTCCCTGAATATAACGTTCCCGACGGATTTACTAAGAAATCATTGCCTGGAATAGTTGCAAAAGACCTCAAAGCCGTTATGCACCAGCGTGTAGGCTTCTATGTCTCAAAAAACGGAAAGAAACTGATTGCACTCGGCAACTACAACGTTGCTCTCACACCTAAAGACCACCCGAACGACGGCAACGGCATAGGGCGCGTGGCAAGGGAGATAAAGGCCGACGGCTCGTTCGGTCCGATATATTTCATCTATTACAATCACGGATTCAACGAAAAGAACACAGACTATCCATACTACAAGAAATCAAAAGACAAAGAGTTTGTCAAGGCCTGCGACGAACTGATAGCCGACCCGATGATGCGCATGCAGTGGGTTGAGGAAGCCGACCGCAACGATGACATACTGCCGTTAAAGACTCCATACAAGGCTTTCAGTGGTTACACTCTGCCTGACGGGCGCAAGGTAGGTCTGTGGAAACACGCACTGACAAGCATAAGCAGTGACGGTGGAAACACATGGCGCTACCCTGCCCCACGTGCCCACGGCTTTGTAAACTCAAACGCGAAGATATGGGGACAGCGCCTGTCTGACGGCACTTATGCCACAGTTTACAATCCGGCAGAATACCGCTGGCCGCTCGGCATATCACTGAGCAAGGACGGACTGGAGTACACAACACTAAATCTAGTGTGCGGTGATGTGACTCCTGAACGCCATTGGGGTAACTACAAGAGTTACGGTCCTCAGTACACACGAGGCATTCTCGAAGGCAACGGCACTCCCAAGGACGGCAATCTTTGGGTTACTTACAGCAACAACAAAGAGGATATCTGGGTAGCCTGCGTACAGGTGCCCGTCAAACTCGAAGCTACCGAACAGGCACACGGCAGCTTCAGCCAATATAAAAAGCTGGCAGACATGACCGACTGGAACATACGTACAGGACAGTGGACACCTGTCAGGCTTAACGGTGAATGGCTGACTCTCAGCGATAAAGATCCATACGACTATGCAACTGTAGAAAAAGTGATACCTGCAACGAAAGAACTCACAGTTGAGTTTGATGTTAAAGCCATGCAGAACAATCACGGACAGCTTAACATAGAATTCCTTGACGCGAAAGGCAACATGTGCTCACGCATAGTGCTTGACTCTACAGCAACAATGAAGGTAAAAGGCGGCGCACGCTACGGAGGTATGGTCAAAGGTTACAAGGCTGGCGAACCATATCACATCAAAGCCATACTTTCAGTAGACGGACACGTAGGTACATACTTCGTCAATGGCAAAAAGGCCACTGCACGTATGTTTGACACACCTGTCGAGGCGATAACACGCATCGTTTTCCGCACCGGCGACTTGTTCGACAAACCTGACATCGAGACTCCGGCAGACCAGTTTGTCGACATGCCACGTGCTGACGAGGAAGATCCTATGGCAACATTCGCCATCGCAAACCTTACTACAAAATCGTCAGACGCAGACGGAAATGCTGCCGTTCTGAAGTACGACAACTATAAGCACTATGCTGACCGCTTCAATACGATGGAGGATGAGAACATCGTTACAGACATACCCAACAGCAAGTCATCAGAATGGATGAGCAAGAATATTCCTCTGTTCGACTGTCCTGACAAGGATATGGAAGAGATTTACTACTACCGCTGGTGGTCGCTCCGCAAACATATAAAGCGTACTCCGGTAGGTCTTGGCATGACAGAGTTCCTCGTACAGCGCTCTTATGCTGACAAATACAATCTTATTGCCTGCGCTGTCGGCCATCACATTATGGAGACCCGCTGGCTGCGCGACACAACATACCTGCACCAGATTCTCAACACATGGTATCACGGCAACGACGGCAAAGCCATGACAAAGATGAATAAGTTCAGCTCTTGGAATCCGGCAGCTGTATATGAGGCTTACAAAGTGCTTGGTGATACAACCTTCGTGTTAGGTCTGAAGCCGTCGCTCGAAGAGGAATACGCACGCTGGAAGAGAACAAACCGACTGAAGAACGGTCTATACTGGCAAGGCGATGTGCAGGACGGAATGGAAGAAAGCATTAGCGGTGGACGCCGCAAGCAGTATGCACGTCCAACGATAAACAGCTACATGTACGGCAACGCACGTGCACTTGCTGAATTAAACCGTCTTGCAGGAAATGCGTCTAAAGCTAAAGAATACGACCTCGAAGCCGACACGTTGAAGAATCTGATACAGAGCAAGCTGTGGAACGAGAAGCAGTCATTCTTTGAAACATTAAGAGGAGATTCATCAGCAGCCGTGCGCGAAGCCATTGGATTCATCCCCTGGTACTTCAATCTGCCAGATGCGAAGAAATATGACGAGGCATGGAAACAGCTCGAAGACGAGAAAGGATTCTCTGCTCCTTACGGTCTGACGACTGCTGAGCGCCGCCATCCAGAGTTCAGAAGTCACGGCGTAGGCAAATGCGAATGGGACGGAGCAATCTGGCCGTTTGCCACCAGTCAGACTCTCACAGCCTTTGCAAACTACATTAACACATATCCCGACCCTGTATTAGGCGACACAACTTTCTTCAAACAGATGAAACTGTATGTCGAAAGCCAGCATCACCGCGGACGTCCTTACATCGGCGAATACCTCGATGAGAAAAACGGAGCATGGCTGATGGGCGACCGTGAGCGCAGCCGATACTACAATCATTCAACATTCGCTGACCTTGTAATAACCGGTCTGGTAGGTCTTCGTCCACAAGCTGACGGCAGCATTGTAATCAATCCGCTCGTTCCTGCCGGCACATGGGATTACTTCTGTCTTGACGATGTGAACTACCGTGGCAATGTTCTTACGATTATTTACGACAAGGACGGACAGCACTATCACCAAGGCAAGGGCTTCCGCCTGATGATAAACGGCAAGACTGTCTGCGAACGTGAAGATCTCGGAAAGCTAACCTATAAAATGTAAATATACTGATAAGCCGCAAAAGGTTATACTAATAAAACCAGACGACCATGCGGTAACAGAAAAAAGCCTTAACAAAATACAATATGAAACGACTGATTTTGCCTGCACTGCTGTTATTCAGCATGGCAGCAGGCGCACAGACATACGAAACAAAGTTCACTCGTCCGCTGAGCGATGTGCTTAACGACGTGTCAAAACGTTTCGGAATACGGTTGAAATACAATGTTGATACAACCGGACTAAAACTGGCGTATGCGGATTTCCGCGTACGCCCATACTCTTTGGAAGAGACACTCAACAACATACTTGCACCTTTCGACTTCAAAGCTGTTAAGCAGAACGACAAGCTATACAAGATAAAGCCGTATGAATATCCGCGCAGACAGCCTGAAGACGGAATGAAACTGATACCTTATCTGGCGTCAAAATACACGGACAAGACATCTTGGGAAGCAAGAAAAGACACTCTCCGTAAGGAAGTAAGAGCACGCTTAGGCATAGACCCACTGCTGCAAAAATGTTCAAAAGACGCTCCTGAATACGGCAAGATAAGGAAATTCGACGGCTATACAGTGCAGAACTTCCGCCTTAAAACAGTCAACGGACACACTGTATGCGGATCAATTTACGCACCCAAAAGTAAAGGGAAACATCCTCTTATTATATGTCCGAACGGTCATTTCTCAAACGGACGCTATGGCAAAGTGCAGCAGCAAAGACTTGGAACACTCGCCCGCATGGGTGCAATCTGCGTCGACTACGACCTGTGGGGATGGGGAGAATCAGCTGACGAAGTCGGCTCTGAGGCTCACCAGACACCCGAAGCACACGTAATGCAGGCACTGAACGGCATACGTATTCTAGACTGGATGATTCAGCGCAAAGACGTTGACAAGACACGTGTCGGTGTAAACGGCGGTTCTGGAGGCGGCACACAGTCTGTTCTGTTAAGTGTTCTTGACGACCGATACACGGCCTGCTGCCCCGTTGTAAGTGTGTCATCATGGTTTGACGGAGGCTGTCCGTGCGAAAGCGGAATGCCTATCCAACTTTCAGGAGGAGGCACATGCAACGCCGAACTGGCCGCAATGTTTGCGCCGAAACCCATGATGCTTGTCAGCGACGGCGGCGACTGGACATCAACAACACCAGAACTCGAATACCCATACCTGCAAAGAATCTACGGATTCTACGGCGCTACTGACAACATCAAGAACATTCACTTGCCGAAAGAAAGACATGACTTCGGTCCGAACAAGCGCAACGCAGTGTACAAATTCTTCATTGAGACATTCAATCTCGACGCCTCAAAACTTGATGAGAGCAAAGTTATGATTGAAGAAGAAAACGCATTAAGATTCACACCCAAGACAAAATGAAAAAAATTATACTCACAGCTGTATTCATCGCAATGACAGCCGGCGGAATGTCAGCCACGACACAGACTGCCAACAGCCATATTCTGTGGTATGACAGACCGGCAGCTACATGGACAGAAGCCCTGCCGATAGGTAACAGCCGACTCGGTGCAATGATATTCGGATCGCCTTATGCCGAGCGTCTGCAACTCAACGAAGAGACTATTTGGGCCGGACGTCCTAACAACAACGCTAATCCTGAAGCTCTTGAATACCTTCCAAAAGTAAGACAACTCGTATGGGAAGGCAAATACAAGGAAGCCCAGACACTCGCGACAGCACATGTACAGGCCAACACAAACAGCGGTATGCCCTACCAACCGTTCGGAGATCTGTACATAAACTTCCCAAACATCGACAATTACACAAATTATTACCGTGAACTGAGCCTCGACTCAGCCCGCGCCATAACACGATACACAGCCAGAGGAGTTACTTATCAGCGCGAATATATTTCTTCTTTGTCAGACAATGTGATAATGATTCATCTGACGGCGAGCCAAAAAGGCATGATAACCTGCAACGCCCAGATGACCTCACCGCAGCAGGACGTAACCATAAGAACCGAAGGCGACGAGATAGTTTTAAGCGGAATAAGCGGCTGGCATGAAGGACAAAAAGGCAAAGTAACATTCACCGGGCGCGCTACTGCCAAAATCAAGGGCGGACGCATGAGCAGCCGCGACGGTGTGTTGCAGATTAACGGAGCCGACGAAGCCACGATTTATCTTACAATCGCGACCAACTTCAAGCACTACAATGACATAAGCGGCAACGACACTCTGATTTCAGAGCAGACGTTAAAGAACGCTCTTACAAAGAATTTTCCTACAATCAAGCAGGAACACGTCAATAAATACAAGTCACAATACGACCGTGTGAAACTCAACTTAGGTGAAGACAACTACGCCGACATGACGACTGACAGGCGAGTCGAGACCTTCAAGAGCCACACCGACCTGCATCTGGTTGAGACTTACTTCCAGTTCGGCCGCTATCTGCTGATATGCACATCGCAGCCGGGCACACAGCCGCCGACACTTCAAGGCATCTGGAACGACAAGATGCTGCCGTCGTGGGACAGTAAATATACTTGCAACATCAATCTTGAAATGAACTACTGGCCGGCAGAGCCTACAAACCTCAGCGAACTGACAGCACCGCTGTTCGGTCTTATAAAGGACGTAAGCGAGACAGGCCACAACTCAGCACGCATAATGTACGGAGCTGACGGCTGGGTATTACACCACAACACCGACATCTGGCGTGTAACAGGAGCCATCGACAAGGCTCCGTCTGGACTTTGGCCTACCGGCGGAGCATGGATGAGCCAGCATCTGTGGGAACATTACCTCTACACCGGCGACAAGAAGTTTCTTGCCGATGTCTATCCTATCATGGAAAACGCGGCAAGATTCATCAACCAGATAATGGTACGCGACCCGAAAAACAACTATTGGGTAATCTGTCCGAGTCTTTCTCCTGAGAATCCTCACAAATACGGAGCGTCAACGGCTGCGGGAGTAACCATGGACAACCAGCTGGTTTACGACCTTTTCAACCACGTAATCGACGCCGGCAAGATACTCGGAAAGACCGAAGCCAGAACATTCGCCGACAGTCTGAAAGCCAAACTGGCAGGTATGCCGCCGATGCAGACCGGCCGTTGGGGACAGTTGCAGGAGTGGATGGACGACTGGGACAACCCGGACGACACCCACAGACACGTGTCTCATCTGTACGGCTTGTTCCCAAGCAATCAGATTTCACCTTTCCGCACACCTGAACTAACGTCTGCCGCACGCACATCGCTCATCCATAGAGGCGACCCCTCAACCGGATGGAGCATGGGATGGAAGGTCTGTCTGTGGTCACGACTGCTCGACGGCAACCACGCATGGAAACTCATAGGCGACCAGCTCACGCTTGTACGCAACGAGAAAAAGAAAGGCGGCACCTACCCCAACCTCTTCGACGCACATCCGCCATTCCAGATTGACGGCAACTTCGGCTGCACTGCCGGCATTGCCGAGATGCTTATGCAGAGCCATGACGGCTTTGTTTACCTGCTGCCGGCTCTGCCCGATGCATGGAAAGACGGCAATATAAACGGTCTGAAAGCCCGTGGCGGATTTGAGGTAAGCATGGAATGGAAGGACAACAAGATTACAAAAGCTGTCGTTAAGTCTGAACTCGGCGGCAACCTGCGCATACGTTCAACAGTACCACTCAAATGTAAAGGACTCAAAACCGCCAAAGGCGACAACAAGAATCCGCTCTTTGCAGTGCCGACCGACATCAAGCAGAAAATAAACGCCCCCGACGCTATCGAGCCTATGCCGCAAATGCAGAAGACATATCTGTACGACATTGCGACAAAGAAGGGCGAGACATACACTTTCTACGCAACCGAACGATAACAGACCGCATACAGGCGGGCATGCAGGGACACCGTCCATACATGTCTGCCTGTAAACGGCTTAAAAGCATAACGAATTTAACGATGCAGACGCATTAGTCCGTCTTAACATCAAAAAAATTCCAAACTCATAACAAGCTGACAATCAACACGTTGTAAAAGACCGCCTTTTAGAGCGCAAAAGATGGCCTTTTACCGTATAAAAGAGCATCTTTTACAATACAACAGGCCGTCTTTTACAAAACAGCCGATTATGACAGCACTCGCAGCCGGTCAATAAGAACATTCTGACAAG
Source organism: uncultured Prevotella sp. (assembly GCA_902491375.1). GTDB lineage: Bacteria > Bacteroidota > Bacteroidia > Bacteroidales > Bacteroidaceae > Prevotella. The sequence goes on along the minus strand of CABUHE010000003.1, from coordinate 11,264 downwards.
ACAGAAATATAATAACAAACAATATAAACAAGCAGTATGAAGAAAACAAAACTAATCTTTACCTTGGCAATGCTGCTGGCCGTTACGGCGGTCAATGCCGCAAGCAAGATTTACAAGCCGTGGAGCAACGGACGGCTTGTCGTATCTGAAAACAACCGCTACATTGTTCATGAAAACGGCACGCCGTTCTTCTGGTTAGGCAATACGGCATGGCTGTTGCCTGAACGTCTGAACCGCGACGAGGTAGAATACTTCCTATCTTACGAACGCACGGCCGGCTATAACGTAGAGCAGATACAGGTACTCAACGCCATACCGACGTTCAACGTTTACGGCCATGCAGCCAACAACGCCGAGTTTGATTTCAGCAAGGTGTCAAAACCCGATGTTTACGGTTACTGGGAACACCTCGACTACATAGTAGACGTGGCCGAACGCAACGGAATCTATATCGCCATGGACTGCATCTGGGGTTCACAGATTGACGCAATGGACACAAAAAAAGCTGCAGCGCTGGGCACATTCCTCGCAAAGCGCTACAAGGACAAGCCTAACATTATATGGCTTATCGGCGGCGACATCATGGGCAACAAGAAGCCTGAGATATGGGATGCAATGGCACGCGCCATCAAGAAGATAGACAAAAACCATCTGATGACATTCCACCCGAGAGGCCGCACCACGTCTGCATGGTGGTTTAACGACCGCGAGTGGATGGACTTCAACATGTTCCAGAGCGGACACCGACGCTACGGACAGCGCAACGGCGACGGCGACTACACCATAAAGGACAACACCGAGGAAGACAACTGGCGCTACGTTGACATGAGTTTTGAGAAGAAACCGCTCCGTCCTGTTATCGACGGTGAGCCCAGTTATGAGGACATTCCGCAGGGACTTCACGACTTCTCAGCACCCCGTTGGCAAGACTATGACGTGCGCCGCTACGCATATTGGGCAGTATTCGCTGGAGCATTCGGCCATACATACGGCCACAACTCTGTAATGCAGTTCATCCGTCCGGGGCTTCAGGCATCATTCGCTGCCGAGAAACCATGGTGGGACGCAATGAAAGACCCAGGCTACAACCAGATGAAATACCTCAAATGGCTCATGCTCAGCTTCCCGTTCACTGACAGAATTGCTGACCAGAGCATCATCGCCGGACAGAACGGTGAACGCTACGACCGCATTATCGCCACACGCGGCAACGACTATATGCTCGTCTACAACTACAGCGGAAAGCCCATGAGCATTGACCTCACCAAGATAAGCGGAGCCAAGAAGAACGTATGGTGGATGAATCCGGCTGACGGCTCGCTCACTTATCTCGGCGAATACGACAACAAGACGACTGAGTTCACATACGACGCGGCTTATCTGCGTGGCAGCGACCGCGTGCTCATAGCCGTTGACTCAAGCAAGAATTATATCAGCAAAACAGACAAGCAAATACCCGAAAGACAATGATACGCAAAGCATTCATAACGGCGTTGGCCATTGCTCTTTGTCTGCCTGCCGTATCGGCAAAGAAGAAAACTGCAAAGAAAGCGCAGTTTCCGGTAGCCGTTACCGGGCTGAAGACAGAGCGCATGACCGACCCGATGAGCATTGACACACCTGCGCCACGCCTCGGCTGGATGATAACTTCCGGCAAAAAGGACGTGATGCAGACTTCTTACCATATTATCGTAGCCTCAACTAAGGAGAAAGCCGACAGTCTTATAGGCGACCTTTGGGACTCTACCGTAGACACAGACCAGTCGCAGTGGATTAGATACGCAGGCAAAGAGCTGCGCAGCAACACCCCGTGCTTCTGGCGTGTGAAGGTAAACACCACGCAAGGTGAATCTGACTGGAGCGAAACTGCCATGTGGAACGTAGGCCTGCTGAACGAGTCTGACTGGAGCGGACAGTGGATCGGGCTTGACCGTGCAATGCCATGGGACATCGAAGACATACACAGCCAGCTCAGCTCACGCTATCTGCGCACAGAGTTTAAGGTTGACAAGAAGGTGAAAAGAGCCACCTTGTATATCAGCGGACTCGGTATGTACGAGGCTTATATCAACGGAAAGAAAGTAGGCGACCAGGTTCTTGCGCCTGCTCCTACCGACTACCGCAAGACCGTTCTATACAATGCGTTCGACGTTACGTCAATGCTTTCAGCTGAAAACGCCATCGGCGTAGTGCTGGGCAACGGCCGTTACTACACCATGCAGCAGAATAAGAAGCCATACAAGATAGCCAACTTCGGCTACCCTAAGCTGCGTCTTAACCTTGTCATTGAATATGCTGACGGCTCGAAGAAGACAATTTCGTCAAACAACAAGTGGAAACTGAACGCTGACGGGGCAATCCGCTCAAACAATGAGTACGACGGTGAGATATACGACGCGCGCAAAGAGTTTGACGGCTGGTCAACAGCCGGATTTGATGACGCCAAGTGGATGACTGCCGAACGTGTCGCAATACCTTACGGAACACTGCGCGGAGCAATGTCGCCCAACATGAAAGTACTCAAAACCGTAAAGCCGGTAAGCGTCAGGAAGCATGGCGACAGCTACATAGTAGACATGGGACAGAACATGGCTGGATGGCTGAAGATGCGCGTAAGCGAAGTGAATGCAGGCGATACAGTGAGCATCATCTTCTCTGAAAACATCAATCCGGACGGCAGCCTCAACCGCGCCAACTTCCGCCACGCCCTTTCTACCGACAAATATGTTGCCGACGGAACGGAGAACGGACGCTGGTGGTCGCCGACATTTGTCTACCACGGCTTCCGCTACGCTGAGATAAAGGGAATGAAAGACGTATCGGCCGACGGACTGATTGGCGAAGTCATCAGCGACGAAATGGCCGAAACAGGCACTTTCGCATCATCAGACACAATTCTGAACAAGGTTTATCACAACGCAGTTTGGGGCATACTGAGCAACTACAAAGGCATGCCTGTCGACTGTCCGCAACGAGATGAGCGCCAGCCGTGGCTCGGCGACCGTGTACGCGGATGTTTCGGCGAGGCTTTTATATTTGATAATAACAACCTGTATGCCAAATGGGTGCGCGACATAGTGGAAGCGCAGCGCGAAGACGGATGTATTCCTGACGTGGCACCGGCCTACTGGAACTATTATTCTGACAACATGACATGGCCTTCTGCACTGCCTTTCTCACTTGAAATGATGTACAACCAGTATGGCGACGACCAGCCTTTGCGCCGTTATTATCCGGCTGTGAAGAAGTGGTTGGCGCACATGAAGTACCAATACATGAAGGACGGACTTATGCCGCGCGACAAATACGGCGACTGGTGCATGCCTCCTTCGGATCTGAAAGCCATTCACAACCGCGACCCGAAGCGTCAGACCGACGGCACTCTGATAGCTACGGCTTATTATTACAGGGCAAACAAGCTCATGGAACGCTTCGCCCGAATACTGTCAAAGGACAGCGACGCTGCTGAATATGCAGCCGAAGCGGCACGCGTGAAGGATGCTTTCAATAAGAAATTCCTTACCGTAAACCGTGGCACAAGCTCTGTTCCGGGTCATCTGCTTTATCCTGACAGCACTTTCTACGGCAACAACACTACCACGTCAAACATCCTGCCGTTCGCATTCGGTATGATTGACGACGACTATGTGCGTGGAGAAGTTGAGAAAAACATCATCTACGACATCATAACCAACTGCAAGGGAATGATGCCCTGCGGTATTATCGGCGCGCAATGGCTGATGCACGGACTTACAGACATGGGCCGTTCAGACATCGCATGGCTGCTCGCAACAAATAAAGCTTACCCAAGCTGGGGCTACATGACGGAAAAAGGAGCGACCACTATATGGGAACTCTGGAACGGAAACACGGCCAATCCCAAGATGAACAGCGCCAACCACGTAATGCAGTTGGGTGACCTTATATCATGGCTGTATGAAGACGTTGCCGGAATCAGCTCTGACCTGAACCATCCGGGATTCAAACATATAATCATGAAGCCCGACTTCAGCGTCGACGAAATGGACGACATAAAGGCTTCTTACAACTCTATTTACGGCAAGATAGTAAGCAGATGGAAGAAAGAGAACGGCAAACTGAACTGGCATATTGAGATTCCGGCTAACACAACGGCCGAAGTCCACCTGCCCGACGGTTCCGTCAAGAACATCGGTTCAGGCTCTTACGACCTTACTTCCAAGCTGCCTGTACAGGACGAAGCTGTCGTTTCTGACGAATTTCTGTACACCAACGCATCGTTTCCACAGGCTCATTCAGCCACAATAACCGAAACAACGAAAGGCGACCTGGTAGCAACTTACTTCGGAGGAACCAAAGAACGCAACCCTGATGTCTGCATCTGGGTGAGCCGTAAGCCAAAAGGCTCTGACAAGTGGCTTGCTCCGCAGCTCGTAGCCGACGGCGTTTTCAAGACAGGAAGCGATGAGTCAAAGCTCGCCGGACTGTCAGGACTCGACAGCACGAACGCAGCTGCATCTAAAGGCCCTATCGTTGACAAGAAAGTAAGCAAGAATCCTGAAGGCTGGCAGCGCAAAGCCTGCTGGAATCCGGTTGTATATCAGATTCCCGGTGGCGACCTCGTAATATACTTCAAGATAGGAAACAAGGTTGCCGACTGGACCGGATGGATGGTCCGTTCGAAAGACGGAGGCAAGACATGGAGCAAGCGCGAGCCGTTGAAAGAAGGCTTCTTAGGACCTATCAAGAACAAACCTTTACTGCATAACGGCAGACTTATCGCGCCAACAAGTATCGAGGAAGGCGGCTGGCGACTCTACTTTGAATATTCAGACGACATGGGCAAGACCTGGAAACGCACTGACTTTGTGAAAGCTGACGATGGTGTTAAAGCCATTCAGCCTGCCATCATGGTGCTGAAAGACGGCCGACTGGCAGCTGTGGCACGCACACGCAGCGCGCACATTGGCATAACTTACAGCTCTGACAACGGCGAAACATGGTCTAAACTCGAACTAATCGACACGCCTAACAACAACAGCGGACTCGACGCCGTTACCCTTAAAGACGGCCGACAAGTGCTTATCTGCAACGACCGGCCTATACCCAAAGGCATAAAGAACGGCAAGGGAGCGCGCACTCCGCTGTCAGTTCTGGTGTCTGACGACGGCGTAAACTGGCGTCACTGGATAACTCTTGAGGACTCACCTATCAGCCAATACTCATATCCTTCAATCATTCAGACATCTGACGGCAAGCTGCATTGCATCTACACATGGCGCCGCCAGAGAATAAAGCACGTCGTTCTTGACGTAAACAAGCTGAAAGACTGAGATTGACTGACTAAAACCTGTGTCTGCTCTTTTTAGTTTCAAGCCGTTAAGTAACCGCCTTTTAACTAAAAAGAGCAGGCATAATAAAATACAATAATCCATATTTCATTCTTATAAGATGAAAAAACTATTCTTACTTTTATCCTTATTCATATCACTGACGGCTGCTGCCGCCGACGCATATTCAGTCGCCGGACTGTTTCCGCTGCAAGGAAGCGGAAGGATAATCTATAACTTCAACCAGGGCTGGCGCTTCCACCTGGGCGACGCCGAGGGTGCCGAGGCAACGGCTTACGACGACAGCAAGTGGCAGGTAGTATGCGCTCCACACAGCGTCAGACTCGAACCTTCGGAGGCAAGCGGCTGCCGCAACTATCAGGGCGTGGCCTGGTATCGCAAGCACTTCACCGTTCCGGCCGACATGAAGGGCAAGAACATCACCCTGCACTTTGAGGCGATAATGGGCAAACAGGAAATTTTCGTAAACGGAAAGAAGGTGAAAAGCCACCTCGGAGGCTATCTCCCGATAACCGTCAACCTGACTCAACTCGGCGTAAAGGCAGGCGACAAATGCCTGATAGCCGTCAAGGCCGACAACAGCGACGACAAAACTTATCCGCCGGGAAAGAAACAGGCGGCTCTCGACTTCTGCTATCACGGCGGAATGTACCGTGACGTTTGGCTTATAGGCAAGTCGCCCGTGGCGATAACCGACGCTATCGAGGCCAACAAAGTTGCCGGCGGAGGCGTGTTTCTGCACTATGACAACATATCAGAAAAGAGCGCCGACGTGTTCATCAACGTTGACGTAGCCAACACTTCAGGCTCTGCCGCACAGCCGACAGTGGCCGTCGTCGTGAAAGACAAGAACGGAAAGAGAATCAAATCCGTAACCAAAAAGATTAAAATAGGCGCCGGCTCAAGCTCTACCGCATACCTCGCAATGAAGCTGAAGAATCCTAATCTGTGGTCGCCTGAGTCGCCTTATCTCTACAAAGTCGAAATAAGCGTAATGCAGAACGGCAAGAGCGTTGACGGCGGAATGGTGCGCATGGGCATCCGTAAAGCCGAATTCCGAGGTAAAGACGGTTTCTGGCTAAACGGCAAACCTTATCATCAGCTCGTCGGCGGCAACCGTCATCAGGACTTTGCATACGTAGGCAACGCCCTGCCCAACAGTCAGCAGTGGCGCGACGCGAAGCGTCTGCGCAAGGCCGGAATGAAGATTGTGCGCTGCGCTCACTACCCTATGGATCCGGCTTTTATGGATGCGTGCGACGAACTCGGACTTTTCGTCATCGTACCTACGCCCGGATGGCAATATTGGAACAAGGATCCGCACTTCGGCGAACTTGTTCATGAGAACACGAAACAGATAATACGCCGCGACCGCAACCACTGTTCAGTGCTTATGTGGGAGCCTATTCTCAACGAGACGCGCTATCCTGAAGACTTCGCAATCAACGCTCTGAAGATAACCAAGGACGAGTTTCCTTATCCCGGACGCCCGGCGGCTGTGGCCGATGTGCAGTCTGCCGGAGTGAGAGACAACTACGACGTTGTCTACGACTGGGCCGACAACATAGGTAAAGGCAACTGGCCCGACGACAAATGCGTCTTCACGCGCGAGTTCGGCGAGATGGTTGACGACTGGTATGCCCACAACAACATCAACCGCGCGGCCCGCGCATGGGGCGAGCGGCCGATGCTTATGGCGGCACTCTCGCTCTGCGACACTTACGGAGAAATGTTCCACGGTCAGCGTCAGTTCATAGGCGGATGTCAGTGGCACCCGTTCGACCACCAGCGCGGCTATCATCCCGACCCGTACTACGGCGGAATATACGACGCGTTCCGTCAGAAGAAATACGCCTTCGAGATGTTCCGTGCACAAGACCTGACCGCAGAGCCGATGGTTTTCATAGCAAACGAGATGACGCAGTTCTCTGACAACGACGTTACAGTGTTCTCCAACTGCGACAGCGTGCGCCTTACGGCGTTTGAGGGTGACAAGGTTATGACTCTGCCTGTTGTCCACGACCCGGCAGGAGTGCAGTCGGCGCCGGTGGTGTTCAAAGGCTTTTGGGACTTCTGGCACGCCCGCGAGTACAGCTACAAGCAGCGCAACTGGCAGCGCGTGTCGCTCGTTGCCGAAGGCATCAAGGACGGCAAGGTGGTGGCTGTGCAGAAGAAGATGCCATCACGACGCTCTACCAAACTGCGCCTTTATGCCGACGACATGGGCCGTAAGCTGACAGCCGACGGCAGCGACTTTATCGTTGTTGTGGCCGAAGTTACCGACGACAACGGCAACGTGAAGCGTCTGGCGTCAGACAACATCAGGTTTATCGTCGAGGGCGAGGGCCGGATTATAGGCGACGGAGCCGGCATTATGGCAAATCCGCGCCGCGTCGAATGGGGATCGGCACCCGTGCTGATACAGGCAACCAACCGTCCGGGCAAGATAACCATAACCGCCCGCTCGGCATACGAAGGCAACTATGCCCCCACCCCGGCCACGCTGACAATAGAGAGCGTGCCCTACGACGTCAAGACTTGCTACACCGACCAGCCCACGGCAGACAACCTGTCAGGCCAGCAGACCGGCCGGCAAACCGGCAAACCGGCCATGAGCGAGGAGGAACGCCAGCGCACGCTTGAAGAAGTAAACCGCCAGCAGGCTGAGTTCGGCGTGCAGAAGTAACATGTCAGGAAACACCAAGACAACACAAACATCACCAAATCCCTTCCGACACATTTGACATGCCGGAAGGGATTTTTGTTTACAGACAGCCAAAAAAACAATGATGCCAACCGGGGAATTACTGAATTTTGAATGATTAAAACATTTTCCGCATGCTTCATTGTCCATTATTTTGCTTATATTTGCATAAACAAATAATGCCCAGCAATTCGCAATCATGAAGAAAATCCTTTTGATTTATTTTTGCTTAATATGCAACATAGCCATGTCGCAAAACATAATGAAGGTTGAACAACATTCATTTAAATCAAAAATATATAATGGCACACGCTCTTTCAGAGTGGCTTTACCTGCGTCAACTTACCAGAATGTAAAGTACAACTTATTATTTGTCTTGGACGCTGACTACACTTTTGACGTGATTGCCTCAACGGCTATTTATTTGCAGACCTTTGACTATATACCGCCAACGGCTGTAGTCGCCGTGGATTATTCTTCTCCGGGAAACCGTAACGACGTAGGATACAATATATCCGACAATAGTCTTGACGCAAACGGGAAACTTTTTTACAACTATGTCAACACTGAACTGGCAGAGGAAATAAGCCGGACTATTCCTACCTCAGGCTTTAATACATTAATCGGACATTCTTATACGGCAAGCTATCTGAACTACTACATCAGCCAAAACAACGATTACATCAAATCCTACATCCTCTTCTCTCCTGAAGAGATGCCGCAGATTCCAGATTTTAAGACGCAAAATCAAGCCGTCCCAACTATCATCCGCATAATTACAAGCTCCGACGATACTGAATCAAGACAGTCTATCGGGAATGATTTATACGAAACTTTCAAGGAAAAACAGTATGATGCCAGGTTAAGGAACATAAAGGCCGACCACATGTCTGTAATCCCGACGGGAATCGCGCAAGCCTTAACAGACCTGTATGACAAATACTACAACACGGACAGTATTTATGAAATCATAGAGCATGCAAACACGCCGATATGGGAATGCTTCACACATGTGAACAACCATAACCAATCTTACTACAAACAAGCATTACCTGTTTCCGGCTCATGTATTTCCGCATTCCTTTGGACAGCCATACAAAAAGACGAGAAAGAATCAATCGACAAATTGCGTAATTATTATGAAGATGCCCTCAAAGACAAAGAATCTGACCCTAACGCCTTAGGCGTGATGGGCGATTTGCTTGGCAAACTCGGGCTATGGGAAGAAGCTGGCTATTATCTACAACGCTGTTTGGACGGGTATAAACAATCCGGACAAGACCACGAAACACTATATTGGAGAAAAGTCTACGCACTGAACGTCTTGCCCAGACTCGGACAATGCGAAAAGGCATGGACAATCCTTGAAGACGGCAAGAAGATATACACTGCCGACAAAGCAATATTCTCATATTACCAAGGAGTATTATCCATAACAAACAAATTCCGCATAAAAGACGGCGTTGAACAACTAAGAACAGCAATAAAACATCCCGACACACTAATAAACAATTTTGTAAAGACAGAAGAAGCCGAAGAACTCTTAAACAAAGGCATGGCAATGGAAAATTCCGAAAACCGACATTAAGCGTAAAGACTATAACATATATGACACGCCCAGCAAGGACTTGTTCACGGCAAATCTTACAGCAATCTATTAATTTCTCAAAAACAACTCGATTGTTTACGGTCAAAAACTCGGCCACTTTTGATGCAAAAGTGGCCGAGTTACGAGTCGGGAACCAACCATTTACAATTTAAAAGTAATAGCAACGGATTTGCTTAACAAACAGTCTTGCAATAGACAATTTAAATGCGTACTATAAGAAATACAGCATGAAAATGTTTCATCTTATATCGTTTGCATGATAGTTGTATTTTACAAATAAAAAAACAATAAAATATTTAATTTATATATCAAGGGAAACATTACTCAGACAAAAAATATTTAACATGTAAGATTAATATTAAACAAAACAAAAGCTAAAAATATTACGTTTATATTATTGTTTTTACCCGTTGGCGGAATTAATTTAGTGCGTACTTAATTCTGCCGATAGGTTTATTATTGATAAAATTGATGAATTGTAATACGGTCAGCGCACTAATCTTGCCGATGATTCTGGCAAACAGGCCGTCTGTTATTTTTGCGTAATTCCTAATGACCATGAACTGTTCTGTAAGTTGCGAGAAGAGCGTTTCAATCCTCTTGCGCGATTTGGCAAGAGGAATGAATGTCGGCTTCCAATCCTTTTGGTTGACACGGTAAGGACATTCCAAACGTATATGCGCCGTTTCAAAGAGGTCGAGCCTGACATCCTTCCCAACATAACCCTTGTCCCCGTAAATGCTGCAATCGTGATACTCCTGTTTGACGTCTTTCATATAGTCGGGGTCGTATACGCTCGCCTTCGACAGGTCGTAAGAATGTATCACGCCGCTTAACCCGCACAGGGCGTGAAGTTTATAACCGAAGTAATAGGTGTTTTGGGATGCACAGTATCCGAAATCGGGAGCTTTTGAGAAATCACCTGTCCGCCCCATCCTGCAGCGTTTGCCACGTGCAACCCTGCATACCTCTATCGGCTTGGAGTCCACGAAGAACAAGTCCTCGCCTCCGTCCATTTCCATTGCAATCCGCTTGCGTATCTTCTCACACAAGCCGGCAGTCTTCTTCCGGCGATCGTTGAACTGCCTGCGTGAAATCAGGTTTGGGAACTTCTCCTTGTACTCTTGAAGCTTGTAATCAAAAAGCCATTTTTCGCTGTCTATGCTTTCAGACTCTGCCGCCAGGGACAATGCGACAACTTCAAGGTCGGAGAATTTGGGTATTGCACCACGACGGGGAACATTGCCCTGCTCATTTACTATATTATTGGAAAATTGCTTGCATATTCCAAGTATTTTGACGAACTTTGTATATAGGTTGTGCATACGATGATTTGAACTTAATGATTTAAGCACCACTAAGTTACTAAAAATCAGCGATATGCGCAACTTTTTACTTGTGTTTGTCATTCCAATTTAATTACGCCAACGGGTTGTTTTTACAAAAAGGTGTAGTAAATTTGCATTGAAGCCTTAAATTACTTCTGAATATTGCATAGTAGTAGAAGACAACTGGCTGATATAATTATTGAATTAAAAATTATGGCAAAAAGAATAAATAATAAAAAATGAATGTCCGCAAGTTGCCAATCAATAAATTCGATGTTTAAAGTTCGCCCTAT
>CABUHE010000002.1 GCA_902491375.1 uncultured Prevotella sp. | reverse complement strand
TTTTAACAGACGTTCACATTTAAACTATCCCAAAATACCACTACACATTATTATATTAAGAAATTGAATGCAATTAACTGATAGAAAAGTTATGTGCTATTTCTCAAAAACAGTACCTCATTTTTGCAAAACGATGAGAATAGACATAAAAAAGAGCCGTATCAACCTCTTTTCAGAGTAATGATACAGCTCTTTATATTGCTGAAAGCCTGTTCAATTATATAGTAAATCTATATTTCCCAGCCTTGCGGGTGAAGCTTTCATTAATTATATGCAGTTACTTATTGTGCAGACTCGCTGCTTTCAGGTGCCTTGTCGATAAGGTCCATGAACTGGTCGAGTTTCGGAGTAATGATAATCTGAGTACGACGGTTGCGCTGCTTGCCTACCTCTGTATCATTAGATGTTACAGGGTTGAACTCGCCACGGCCACCGGCAGTAAGACGTTTCGGGTCTACTCCATACTGATTGATAAGTGCCTGAACTACGCTTGAAGCACGCAGGCAAGACAAATCCCAGTTGTTGCGGATGTTTTTCATCGAAGCGGCAGATGCGTTTACAGGCACATTGTCGGTATTACCTTCGATAAGAACATCGTAGTCCTTATAGTCCTTGATTATCTTTGCAATCTTGCTGAGGGTCTCGGCCGCACGGTCGTTAATCTCATAGCTGCCGCTCTTGTAGAGCATATTGTCAGCCAAAGAAATGTAAACAACACCCTTGAGTACCTGAACATCGACCTCCTTCAGTTCCTCTTTGCTGAGCGAGCGTGTAAGGTTGTTGGTAAGTATAAGGTTGAGCGAATCGCTCTTACTCTTTACTTCAACCAAGTGGCGGATATACTGGTTTGACTCGTTAATCTGATCAACAAGCTTTGAGATGTTCACCGTTGTCTGGTTGCTTGCAGTAAGACTCTTGTCCAAAGAGTTCTGCAAAGAAGTGTATGCACTCTTTGTCTGTTCGAGCTGTTCCTCAAGACTTGCTACACGCACCTTGCTTGCTGCAAGCTGAGAGTTTACATCTGACAATTTATCCTGAGTGGTCTGATATTTGTTTGTAAGCTCTTTATTCTCAAGCTGGCAATTCTGCAAATCCTTCTTACTAACACAACTGCTTATCAGCAGGCATCCCGCAACAAGCGAAAGTACCAAAAAATTCTTCTTCATTGTCAATTCTTATTTTTATGTGATTATCTGCTGCAAATTTACGTATAAGACGGACAAATCATATTAAAGTTGAAACCAGTTAACGTAAATTAACGACAAAGAGCACACAATTCTCATTTTTAAAGACTCCCAATACGCTCTACCTTTAAATTAAAGCGTATTGGGAGTAACAACCGGTACCGGAAATCAACAATACTGGAACTGGTCAATCAACGGCGACTTGGCTATACTCTTAGATGATTTGATTATCCATGCGCCATACTTTTGCCTTATATTCTGAGGCAAAACGTTAGAATCTCGCATTTTAACGAGTAAATCCCTCAAAGGAGAACCCGGATTGGGTTGAGAATCCTTTAACAAACCAACACGTGCCAACTCGCGGTTGGCTTCCATGTCATCAATTTCTTTCTTGCCTTTGAGAACCATATAATTGTCAAGGCAGGACAGGATAGCTGAAAAGTTCTTAAAATCCACCATGACTTACAAATAATTAAATTGATACGCTACAAATTTAGTGTTTTATCCCGACAAAACAAAATATTTCATACAAAAAAGCCCTATTATATGATTAAATTTAATAATTCTTGCAAAATTAATAACATTTTACATCATAATCAAGACAAAACCGTTACACTTGGATGTCAGAAAATATGTTTTGTTATACTTTTGTAAACCGCGCCATAATATACAACAAAACCACTACCGTATATAAAGGGGAAACCGTAAAACAGACGGTTTAATGTCAACAGACCACATCAGAGATACGAAAAGGCATGTTTTACGCTGTAAAAGGCCATATTTCATGCTGCGAAAGAGCATCTTTCAGGTGGCAAAAGGGCATCTTTCATAATGGGACATACAACATTCTGATAATCAGACGATTATGAAACGCTATAATAATAACGCATCATAATACGCAAAGAAATACATAAAACGGCAATAGAAAACAAATAAAAAAACGACGCCGTACACTTAAATGACGCGGCGCCGAAATATTATAAAAATAAAATGGAGAATCTGTTAGAAGTCAAGTTCACGTGTAAGAATGCTCTCAAGCTGCTCGGCTGAAAGGCGTAAGTGGAACTGTCCCTTTATCGCCACAGATATTCGGCCTGTCTCTTCAGACACAACTATTGCTATGGCGTCGCTGTCCTGCGATATACCCATAGCCGCACGGTGGCGCAGACCAAGTTCTTTAGGAATGTCAATGCTGTGGCTTACCGGCAGAATACATCCCGCAGCACGGATACGTTTGTTTGATATAACCATCGCACCGTCGTGCAGCGGCGAGTTCTTGAAGAATATGTTTTCAATAAGCCGCTGGTTGATGTTGGCATCGATTATGTCGCCCGTCTCAACAATATCGTCAAGTGGCGACAGACGTTCAATGACTATCAGCGCCCCGACCTTACCCTTGCTCATACTCATGCAGGCCATGACAACAGGCATTATGGCTTCCATATCCACACGGTCGCGCTTGTCGCCCGACGAGAACAGGCGCAAAATGCTGTTCACCTTACGGTGAGTTCCGAGATTGTAAAGGAACTTACGGATTTCCTCCTGAAACAAAATGATTATAGCGATGACGCCAACGCTGACGAGCTTGTCCATTATGCTGCCCAGCAGACGCATCTCAAGCACCTGGCTTACGAACAGCCACGTTACAATGAACACCAAGATGCCGATGAACACATTAAGCGACCGCGACTCTTTCATGAGGCGGTAGATGTAATAAAGCATCAAAGCGACAAGGAAAATGTCTATAAAGTCTTTTATTCCGAAATCAAACATACCGCATCGTTTCTTTAACTATTGTCACTGCTTCTACACATTCTTTCACGTCGTGTACGCGCAAAATAGAGGCTTCGCCCATAACCATAGCAAGCGTATTGACCACTATCGTGCCGTTGAGCGAGCCTTCAGCGTCAGTATCCAACAACCTTGAGATCATCGATTTGCGCGAAACGCCAGCCAGAACTGGCAGCCCGAGTTCGCGCAGACGCCCCATTCCGGCCAACAGCGCATAGTTGTCGGCGAGCGTCTTACCGAAACCGAAGCCCGGATCGAGTATTATATCCTTTGCTCCGAGGTCACGAAGCATCTGCACCTTGCGCGCAAAATCCTGCATTATGCTCATCACGTCGGCACACGACGACATAAGAACATAAGGCACACCGAGGCGCGCCACCATACTGAACATCGGCGGAACAGTATTGCACGAAGCGTCAACCGGACAATCGTCTGCCTTCTCTCCACCGAACGAACCTTCCGGATTACCGCCTGAGACATCGTTGATTATTCCCACACCAAACTCTTCTACAGCCATTTCCGCAACCTCGGGACGGAACGTATCGACAGACAACAAAGCATCGGGCTGCACACGGCGGACTGCCGTAAGAGCCATACGCATACGTTCCATTTCCTCACTGGCGGTAACCTTAGCCGCTCCAGGACGTGTAGAATAAGCACCAATATCGATTATCTTGCCGCCATCAGCCATTATACTGTCGGCCCTTGCCTCAATCTCAGCTTCGGTCTGCTTGCGGCTTCCGGCATAAAACGAGTCGGGAGTTGCGTTAAGAATACCCATAACACAAGGCTCAGACAAATCAAAAAGCCGGCCGTTTACATTTAATATATAAGGAATAAAGCCTTTCACACTATAAACTTAAAGAATATAACCAGTCTCAACTGATGGCAAAAATACTCATAAATATCGAGACTCATTATATTTTTGACGTTTTTTATAAAGAATAAGAGCAAAGCGGACGTCTACCGGCCTTTGTGCAGATGTCCGCTCTGCAATATCTGTCAGAAACCGCAGCAGGCTTCAAGCTGGGACTTCCGCCCTCAATACCGACCACAACCTGGTTTCAATGGGCTGACGGCACGAACTTGCATTTGCCGCTGAACTCAACAATGTCGAGGCGGATAACGTCGACACGATGGAACGATTTTTCGGCATATTTCTCGCCTATTTCCTTAAAATCAGGCGACAGTTTATCTATAAGCAGACTTATTGCACGGTGCTTCTCATCGTCAGTCAGCCCTATAACGGCACGGCATCTCATCACAACACTCTCATATTCAGTAGTGAAACGCGCCGGAAGCAGATTGGTATTGCCCACAATACAGAACGAGACTGACGGACAATGACCAATACATTCCAGCTTTTTACCGTCGGGAGCGCAGTGCACATACAGACTTTCACACCCGTCCCAGACATAATTCAAAGGCAGTCCGTAAGCCTCGCCGTCGGGTGTTATCATTGACAACACGCCATATTCAGACGTTTTTATAAGTTCTATTGCACGCTCTTCAGTCAGCAATCTGTCCTGCCGGCGCACTGTTTCGTTTACATATTTCATTTCTGCTGCTTCTTAAATCATAAAAAATAATATGGAGAATGTCGGTAAATAAAAGACTCATTCTATTACTGCGACATTCTCCACATTATATTATTACAAAACGGTTTTGCTTATTAACGCAACATAATAAAGCCGTTTTATAACTCAATCTTAACTCAACGCTTTGTCTTCTTATCAGTACTTACAACACAAGCCTTATTACATTCTTTCATCTTCGGGCATGTTGATTTAGCAGCAGGACAATCTTTCTTACTGCAAGTTGTCGGACAAGAGCCTTTACAGTCCTTCATATTAGGACATTTTCCCTTGCAGACTGCTGCGTCTTTCTTGCAGCATACCTTCTGACAAGAGCCTTTACAGTCTTTCATATTAGCACAAGTCGCCTTGCAGACTGAGGTGTCTTTCTTACACTCAGCTACGCATGTTCCGTTGCATTCCTTACTGCACCTGTTCTGCGCAAAAGCGTCTGTAAACGACAAACAAAGCAACATTGTTGCCAAAAGCACCATCTTCTTCATTTTTCAGATGTTTTATTTGTTCTTAATAAATTATTTATATGTATAAAGCTAAGTCTTAAAGATAAATCACCTTAAACTATATTCAGCAATATACATTCAGGAAACAAAGGTAAGAAAATATGCGTAAAACGAATTATATTTATATATAAAATCATTAATGTTACGTTTTTTTGATATACTTTTGCAACAAATAAAATCATAACACATGGACATATCAGAATTATACAGAATCTTCAAAGAGCATCCGCTGGTAACAACAGACAGCCGCGACTGCCCTGAAGGCTCTATCTTCTTCGCACTTAAAGGCGCATCGTTTGACGGTAATGCCTTTGCCAAGAAAGCCCTTGAACAAGGCTGTGCATACGCAGTTGTAGACGAACGCGAATTCGTTGAGGAAGGCGACAGCCGCTATATCCTCACTGACGACTGTCTGAAAACTCTGCAACTGCTGGCTAACTACCACCGCCGCGAACTTGGAACGAAGATTATCGGAATAACAGGTACTAACGGAAAGACTACAACGAAGGAGCTGCTTGCTGCTGTTTTAGGCGAGCGCTACAACGTTCTTTATACACAAGGAAACTTCAACAACGACATAGGTGTGCCGAAAACTCTGCTCAGACTGAAACCTGAACATGAGATTGCGGTTGTTGAAATGGGCGCAAGCCATCCCGGAGACATCAAGACACTGGTAGACATTGTTGAACCAGACTACGGTCTGATAACCAACGTCGGAAAAGCTCATTTGAAGGGATTCGGCTCATTTGAAGGAGTAATACGCACAAAAGGCGAACTCTATGACTATCTGCGCGAACACGGAGGTACAGCCTTTATCAACGCTGGTGATGAGCATCTGATGGGCATTTCACACGGACTTAACCTTATTAAATACGGATTAACCGGTGTAGAAGATGCTGAAGCAACAGGCGAAACGACTGTATGCGACCCGTATCTGAACTTCCGCTGGCATACACGCGACGGCGAATGGCGCGACGTAAAGACACATATTATAGGCAGTTACAACGTTATGAACATGCTCGCCGCAGCATGTGCCGGACTGAAATTCGGCGTTACTCCTGAACAGATTGACCACGCTCTGTCGTCATACGTGCCCAAGAACAACCGCTCAGAACTGGAAAAGACGCCATACAACAGCCTCATCATCGATGCTTACAACGCCAATCCTACAAGCATGAACGCCGCCATAAGCAACTTCAAGGAGATAAAGACTGAAAGGAAAATGGCAATACTCGGCGACATGGGCGAGCTTGGTGCGGTAAGCGCAGAGGAGCATCAGCACGTTGTTGACATGCTGAAAGAGGCAAAGTTTGACGTAGTCTGGCTCGTAGGAGATGAGTTCTCACACACAGACTGTGATTTCCGTAAGTTCAAGAACGTTGAAGAAGTAAAAGAATCTATCGCTGCAAAACGTCCCGAAGGTTACTGCATACTTATAAAAGGCAGCAACTCTATGAAGCTTTTCCAGCTGCCACAACTGTTGTAAAGCCACAGAATATTATAAGAAAAAGATATAAAAGCACAATAAAACAGCCGGCAAGTATCCAGTTAAGACTGCTACCTGCCGGCTGTTTTATTGTGCTATCACAGATATTTTATTTGTAATTAAAGAGCTTCGAGCATTCGTTTGATTACTACTGAAGCCGAAATCTCACGGTTGGCAGCTTCAGGAATAACAAGCGAATTGGGGCTTTCAATAACGTCATCGGTTACAATCAGACCACGGCGCACAGGCAGACAGTGCATGAACTTGCCGTTATCCGTAACCGCCATGTGTGCTTCATCGATTGTCCACGACATGTCTTTTGACAATATCTTGCCATAATCATCAGGATTTGTAACGCCCGGACAGCTCCAGTTCTTGGCATAAACGAAGTCCGCACCATCAAGAGCTTTCATCTGATCATACTCAACGCGGGCATTGCCGACGAACTTTGGGTCAAGCTCATAACCTTTCGGATGAGTTACTACAAAGTCTACATCAGCAGCATTCATCCACTGTGCGAACGAATTTGGCACAGCCTGAGGCAGCGCACGGCAGTGAGGAGCCCACGTAAGGACAACCTTCGGACGCGCCTTTGTCTTATGTTCCTCTATTGTTATAAGGTCTGCAAAAGCCTGAAGAGGATGCACTGTGGCAGTTTCCATTGCGAATACTGGCCGTCCGCTGTATTTAATAAACTGGTTAAGCACGGTCTCGGCATAGTCATATTCACGGTCAGTCAGACCAGCAAACGAGCGCACTCCTATCATGTCGCAATAGCAGCCCATGACCGGAATAGCCTCAAGCAGGTGCTCACTCTTGTCGCCATCCATAATAACACCGTGCTCAGTCTCAAGTTTCCAGGCTCCGGCGTTCACGTCAAGCACGATTACATTCATGCCAAGATTCATGGCAGCTTTCTGTGTACTGAGGCGTGTGCGCAGACTGTTGTTGAAGAATATCATCAGCAAAGTCTTGTTCTTGCCAAGCTGTTGATATTTAAATCTGTCTTTCTTTATCTCCTCTGCCTCGGCAAGAGCCTGTCTAAGGTCGCCAAGATCTTCTACGTTGATAAATGTTCTCATTAAAAATTAGTTATTTATTGATGTTTAAGATTTTTATTGATATAGTGCAAAATCAGGTGTGAACGCCCATTAATATGGGCTGTCCACACCAACACAATATTATGAGTAATTATGTTTTAGCTCTTTTTATGGCTGTCCTTGTCACGTATTTCAACACGGCGGATCTTTCCGCTGATAGTCTTCGGCAGTTCGTCAACGAACTCGATTATACGCGGATATTTATAAGGAGCAGTTTCATGCTTTACGTGATTC
Source organism: uncultured Prevotella sp. (assembly GCA_902491375.1). Lineage (GTDB taxonomy): Bacteria > Bacteroidota > Bacteroidia > Bacteroidales > Bacteroidaceae > Prevotella. Next base: position 120,370 of record CABUHE010000002.1, on the reverse strand, counting down.
TGAAGCTCTTTCACAAGAGCATCGCCTGCTTTGTCCTTCCAGTCTTTACGCAAAACGACGGTTGCCTTAACAACCATTCCTCTGATGTCATCAGGAACGCCTGTTATCGCACATTCAACAACGGCAGGATGGGTCATCAACGCGCTCTCAACCTCAAACGGGCCGATGCGGTATCCGCTACTCTTGATTACGTCGTCGATACGTCCTTCAAACCAATAATAGCCGTCCTCGTCGCGCCATGCGACATCGCCCGTATGATAAAGTCCGTCGTGCCAAACCTGACGGGTCTTCTCCTCGTCACGATAATAACCCTTGAACAGACCGAGCGGTTTGCCATTATTAGTATGGATAACTATCTCGCCCTTTTCTCCGTCCTCACAAGGAGTGCCGTCAGGACGCACCAGGTCGATGTCATACTGCGGATTAGGCATACCCATACTTCCGGGTTTCGGAGTCATCCAAGGCATTGTGCCGAGTGTCATTGTGGTTTCGGTCTGGCCGAATCCTTCCATAAGTTTTATGCCTGTAAGCTCATAGAACTTGTCGAATACAGCCGGATTGAGCGCCTCGCCTGCCGTACAGCAATAGCGGAGCGACGACAGATCGTATTTTGAGAAATCCTCATGTATCATGAAACGGTAAACCGTAGGAGGCGCGCAGAACGATGTTATGTGATACTGCTCAATCTTCCTCATCACCTTTTCAGCCGTAAACTTCTGATGCTCGAACACGAATACGACCGCTCCGGCAAACCATTGTCCGTAAAGTTTACCCCAAGCTGCCTTACCCCAACCTGTATCGGCAACGGTAAGATGGATGCTGTCGGCTGTCAGATTATGCCAGAACACGCCTGTAACAAGATGTCCGAGCGGATAAGTAAAGTCGTGGGCAACCATCTTAGGCTCACCGCTCGTTCCGCTGGTGAAGTAAATCAGCATAATATCGTCGTTTGTATTAGGATGCTCCGGGCGCTTGAACGGCGGCACGTTCATCCACTCCTTATGCCAGTCGTGGAAACCTTCGGGCACTTTAGGACCGATGCTGACAAGGGTCTTCAATGACGGACTGTCTTTCTTTGACGCCGCAACCTGCTCAAGCACGTAGTCGTCGCCTACACAGATTATGGCCTTTACGTCAGCTCTTGTGTTACGGTAAACGATGTCGTGAGTCGTAAGCATGTGGGTGGCAGGCACTGCTATCGCGCCGAGCTTATGCAGGGCAAGCATTGAAAGCCAGAACTCATACCTGCGCTTAAGTATCAGCATGACAACATCACCGTGACCGATACCAAGCGACTGGAAATATGAAGCGGTGCGGTCTGTCTGCTCTTTCAGGTCTTTAAACGTGAAGCGTATGCACTCATCTTCCTCGTCTGTCCAGAGGAGTGCCAGTTTATCAGGATTACTCTCAGCCCATACGTCCATTACGTCGTATGAGAAATTGAAATTCTCAGGAACTATGAAATGCAGATTTTTCTTGAAATCATCAACTGACGTGAACTTTGTCTGAGTCAAAAATCTTTCTATCATATTGCTTATACCTATTTAATATTAATACTGAAGCACCGTTGCGGCGGCACACCGCAACATGGGCAGCAAAGCGGTCAAGCCTCAACCTGACCGCCCAACCTGTAGCCCAACCTGTACGGAAGCTGTCGGAATGCTCCTTCCGTTATCTGATAAATTAAATTATTACAGCCAGGAATTTTACTGACTTGCCGCCAAGAGCGCGCATACAGTGTGGCTGTGAAGCGTCAAAATAAATGCTGTCGCCTTCGTTAAGCACAAGAACTTTCTTGCCTATCGTCAGCTCCATACTTCCCTCAACTACTACATTAAACTCCTGGCCTTCATGAGAGTTCTTCTCAAGCGGAGTGTCGTCAGGCTTCGGCTCAACCAGCACAAGGAACGGCTCTGCCTTACGGCCGCGGAATCCGCCGGCCAAGCTCTGATACTTATACGCCTTACGACGCTCTACGCTTACGCCCTGTCCTTTACGTGTAAGGAAATAAGAGCTCATGTGAGGTTCTACTCCGAACAACAGGACATCAAGACTAATGCCGTATTTTTTTGATATTTTCTGCATACTGCTGACTGACAGCTCAGACTCACCTTCCTCTACTTTGAGATATGCTTCAAGCGATATACCACAGAGGTCGGCCACTTCCTGTGCCTGAATATCGAGCACATCACGAAGACCTTTCAAACGTTCTCCGATTTGTTTTATTGCATCTTCCATTTAGAAATTGTTTTAGTGATATTTGAGACAAAATTACTAAATTTATGCCACAAGACGAAACTTTTGACAGGAAAATGTTAGTTTTTATTCATTATTAATCTATCATACATAAAAATTACAGATAACAGACTACATTTTAATATTGCCCTGATGCACCGTCCTCATGCGAACTGCTGACAATCATCCCGATAAACCAACACCGTTATGCAAACAATAACAGACTGTATATCAACGCATTACGTACCATACAGATGTGCATAAGCTCCATGAGCAATATGACTGCCATGCAAAAGAGTATCTTTCATCGTGTAAAAGAGTACCTTTCACACGATAAAAGAGCATCGTTTACAACGCAAAAGAGGCTTTTTTAGAATCTATGTCTTACCGCATTTACAGACAGGCTGTCAGGAGTTGCATTTACTATGCTTACAAAATACAGACACAAATGATTTTTAACACAAAACATATGTGCAAAAACATATCTTAACCAACCAAAAACAGTTGTGAAATGCGTGTCTACTTACTGTTTACACTGAATTTCACGGAAAACCGTTATTGTATGATTAGGAATAATGTATATTTTTGCAACACAAGCAATTGATATTGTAAAAACAACCAGAAGGCACCACCACACGGTAAGCTAAAAATATTAACTAATAAAAACTTACGACTATGAAAAAAGCAATCCGCACAATTTGCGTCGTGGCGATAGCCCTCTTCGCAATACCGCAACATGCCGATGCCCAGTTTTTCAAGAAACTTAAAGAGGCTGCGGCAGAAGTTGTGAAAGAAACAATCATCGGAGAACCCTCAAGTACTGAAGCCACTGCCAAGAACGCCGGAGCTGCATTCGTCACCTCGGCCAACGGCGTAGGCGTGAGCAATCCTGCCTCAAAGCATTTTGATGTGGAATTTGTTGAAGCAATAGGCAACGCTGCCGGCAACACGGTAACCATCTACGTGAAAGCCACAGCGAAAGACCTGAACTACTCAAACGCCCACATCGGCGACAACAACGTAACTGCCTACGATGCCGACGGCAATGAGTATAAGAGCAACACTGGCTCACCGTCAAAGAATCTTACTGTCGGTGTTCCTGTGAAGTTTGAATGGTCTAAGCTGGTAAACGTACCTGCCACGGTCAGCGTTCTGCCGGTTGTCTACACAACTTACTACATCAACGCTGGAATAAGCTCACGTTCAGGTACTATCTCTACATACATCCAACTTCGGAATGTTCCTATAAAATGGGAATAAAAACAAAAAAGCAACCGCAGTCAAGCGGTTGCTTTTTTTATATCAATAAAGCAACAACAGTCCTGCCGCACCGGCATAACATATCATTCTTATCGGATTTATCTTAAAATACTTCGTTCCTACGAACGATGCGACAAAGAGGAAACAGCTTATCCAGAACTGCCATGGGTTTACGTCGGGCGAGCTGAAGTTCTCGCTGGTCATAAGCAGCAGCGTAGCGGCAGCCAGCAGGCCTACGACAGCAGGGCGCAGTCCGAGGAAAACACTCTGAACGGTAAGCGTGTTCATATATTTCATAAACATCTTGGCTATCAGTATGATAAGTATCAGCGACGGCAATATCAGCGCAAACGTAGCCGTAACGCTGCCAAGCATGGACATCCAATAGCCGAAGCCAGCGTTGTGTACAGCTGTGTAGCCGCAGTATGTGGCAGAGTTTATGCCTATCGGACCAGGTGTCATCTGGCTTATTGCGACAATGTTTGTAAACTCTGATGTTGTAAGCCACTCGTGATTGTGTACGACTTCGCCTTGAATCAGCGACAACATACCGTAACCGCCGCCGAAACCGAACAGTCCTATCTGGAAAAACGTTATGAAAAGCTCAAGAAATATCATGTCGGTAAATTGAAAATTGATAATAAGTTAATCCTGTGAATATGCCCATAAGCCAGCTCTGCGTTACTTTGCAGGAGCGGCAGAGGCATCTGACGGCTCACTCGGTAGGCTTTATGTACTTGCCGTAAACATATCCGCAGACACCGGCAATTAGTATTACATAAATAGGCGAGACGCCGAACTTCCATATTGCAAGTGCGCAGACGACAGGCACCCAGCAGTTTGTGAAGGTAACCTTCGCGCTTTTCGCCATACTGAACGTCGGCACGGCTATCAGCGCAACGACAGCTGGACGTATGCCGCGGAATATCGCTGCCACGACTTTATTATCCTCAAACTGATGGAAAAACATTGCAATAGCAAGAATGATAATGAACGACGGCAGCGCCGTTCCAAGACATGAGCAGAGCGCTCCGCGCAGTTTCTTCAGCTTGTAGCCTATGAACACGCTGGCGTTAATGGCCATTACGCCCGGACAACTCTGTGCTATGGCTATTATGTCGATAAACTCTTCCTTATCCAGCCATTTGTGTTTGTCTACAACCTCATTCTCGATAAGCGGAATCATGGCGTAACCTCCGCCGAAAGTAAACAAACCTATCTTGAAGAAAGTCTTAAAGCTATCAATATAAAAGTTGGACATCTGATAAGTATCTGTGAATAAATAAAAATCAAGGAGAGGACGGACAAGCAGACCAACCGCTACTTAATGCGGCCGAAGCGACGACACCGCTTCCACTTGTCCGTACTCTCCACTACTTATTTAGAAAACTATTTCTTGCTTTCAATCCACTTGCGCGCATTGACGAATGCCTCTATCCACGGCGTAACATCGTCTGCAAGACGGTCAGCCGGGTACCATGCGTTCTGCCAGGGGAATATCGCACGCTCAAGGTGAGGCATCATTGCGAGATGACGACCGTCAGCTGAGCAGATACCGGCAACGGCATAGTCAGAACCGTTAGGATTGCCCGGATATTCAGCATAGTGGTATTTCGCAACAACGTTGTACTTGTCCTCGCCTTCCGGCAGGTAGAACTTGCCTTCTCCGTGAGCTACCCAGATGCCGAGACTGCTGCCGCTGAGCGAGCTGAACATTACGCTGTTGTTCTGCGGAATATCGAGTCCGAGGAACGCACTCTCAAACTTATGTGAGTCGTTATGCAGCATCTTGGCTTTCTTGCTGTGCTCCGGATTGATGAGGTTAAGCTCAACCATAAGCTGACAACCGTTACAGATACCGAGCGACAGAGTGTCTTCACGTGCATAGAACTTATCGAGAGCCTCTTTAGCCTTAGGATTGAAGAGGAACGCTCCTGCCCAACCCTTGGCACTGCCGAGTACGTCTGAGTTAGAGAAACCACCACAGAAGACAATCATATTGATATCTTCGAGAGTCTCGCGGCCCTCAATCAGGTCGGTCATCATAACGTCCTTAACGTCGAATCCGGCAAGATACAGAGAGTAAGCCATCTCACGTTCGCCGTTGGTTCCTTTCTCACGGATGATCGCAGCCTTAATACCTGACGGCTCACGGCGGTCAGCCGAAATGCCGTATTGTGCCAGTTTGCCGGTGAAGCTGTCGTTAAACTTCATTACGACAGGCTGCTTCTTATAGTTGTCGCGGCGTGCTTCAGCACATCCGTTCATGCTTTGGTCGCGGTCGAGCAGATAAGAAGTCTTGTACCATACGTCACGCATTGCGTCGATGTCAAACTCATGAGTGAACTTGCCTTTTGTTACTTTCAGCTTGCGTGATGCCGTATCAGGACGTCCGATGCAAGCGTAGCATACGCCGTTGTCATCCATAAGGTCTTCAAAGTCGTCCTTATGATCCTCTGAAACCTGAACAATAACGCCCGGATTCTCAGCCAACAGCATCTTGACAATATCGTCGCAGTCGAACTTGTCGAGGCTGATGTCGAGTCCGCCTTCAACGTTTGCGAAGCACATCTCAAGCAAAGTGGTAACCATACCGCCTGCACTGATGTCGTGGCCTGCCATAATCCAGCCGTTGCTTATCAGCTCCTGAACGGTGTTGAAAGCGTTGCGGAAGTAGTCAGGATTCTTCACTGTGGGCACATCATCGCCAACTTTGCCGAGCGACTGGGCAAATGCGCTGCCGCCAAGGCGAAGCTCATCATAAGAGAAATCTATGTGGTAAAGAAGTGACTTCTTATCATTTACGAGTACGAGAGATACAACCTTGCGTATGTCAGATACCTGACCGCCGCTGCTTACGATTACTGTTCCCGGGCTGATTATCTTCTCGCCGTTAGGATATTGCTGGCTCATTGAGAGCGAATCCTTACCTGTCGGCACGTTGACTTTTATCGCACAGCAGAAGTCTGACAGAGCTTTGACCGCGCTGTAAAGGCGTGCATCCTCACCTTCCTGTGAACGGCAAGGCCACATCCAGTTAGCTGAAAGGCTTACACTGTCAAGACCTTCCTCGAGCGGAGCCCATACAATATTGGTCAATGACTCAGCTACTGACAGCACACTGCCGGCCTCCGGCGATGCCAGACCAGCCTGAGGAGCGTGTCCGAGAGCTGTAGCGATACCCTTCTTGCCACGGTAATCGAGTGCGACAACGCCACAATCAGAGAGCGGAAGCTGTATTCTGCCCTGGCACTGCTGGCGAGCTATCTTGCCGGTTACGCTTCGGTCAACCTTGTTGGTGAGCCAATCCTTGCAGGCTACGGCCTCAAGCTGGAGCACACGGCTTACATATCCGTCGAGTACAGAGTCAACATCTGACTTAGTATAGCTTACGTCTTCATAGGGACGTTCTACAGTGTTGTCCTTCATGTAAGTCTTAGGAGAATGGCCGAACATCTGCGCAACGTCGAGGTCGAACGGCTTAACACCGTCGCCCTGAACAAAGCTGAAGTGTGCGTCGCCGGTTGTCTCGCCGACAACATACAGCGGAGCGCGCTCGCGCTCGGCAATCTTGCGTACATGCTCGATGTGCTTCTCGTCGATGAGAAGTCCCATACGCTCCTGGCTCTCGTTAGCGATTATCTCCTTGCTTGACAAAGTCTTGTCGCCGATAGGCAGCTTTGTCATATCAATCTGACCGCCACACTCCTCGACAAGTTCAGACAGACAGTTGACGTGTCCTGCCGAACCGTGGTCGTGAATGCTGACAACCGGGTTTACGTCTTCCTCACACAGGGCGCGCACAAGGTTGTAAGCACGCTTCTGCATCTCCGGGTTGGCACGCTGAACGGCATTCAGCTCGATTCCGTTTGAGTATCTTCCAGTATCGACTGACGACACACTGCCGCCGCCGAGACCGATTCTATAGTTATCACCACCGACAACTACTATCTTATTACCTTTCTTAGGCTCTTTCTTCAGACAGTCGCGCTTTGTGCCGTAGCCTACACCTCCGGCAAGCATAATAACCTTGTCGTAGGCATACTTCTCGTCACCTTCCTTGTGTTCGAATGTAAGTACCGAACCGCAAATAAGCGGCTGACCGAACTTGTTACCGAAATCAGAAGCACCGTTAGACGCTTTTATCAATATCTGCTCAGGTGTCTGATACAGCCATTTACGCACAGGCAGGATGTCCTCCCAGTCGCGTTTGTGAGCAGTATCAGTATCCTTCAGTCGTGGATAAGCTGTCATGTAGACTGCCGTACCGGCAATAGGCCATGAGCCTGTACCACCGCCCATACGGTCGCGGATCTCTCCACCTGTACCTGTCGCTGCTCCGTTGAAAGGCTCGACAGTAGTCGGGAAGTTGTGAGTCTCGGCCTTCAGAGAGATAACGCTCTCTATATCTTTCACACGGAAGTAGTCAGATGTCGACTGGTCTTCAGGAGCGAACTGCTCAATCACAGGACCTTGGGCGAAAGCCACATTGTCCTTGTATGCGCTCAATATCTTATGCGGATTCTCTTTTGTCGTCTTCTTAATCATGTTGAAGAGCGAAGACTCCATCTCCTTGCCGTCGATGATGAACACACCGCCGAATATCTTGTGGCGGCAGTGTTCAGAGTTAATCTGGGCGAAGCCGAAAATCTCAGAGTCTGTCAGAGGGCGTCCGAGTTCCTTCTCAATCTTGTGAAGATACTCTATTTCCTCAGGCGACAGAGCAAGACCTTCCTGCTCGTTATACTCCTCAAGGTTGTCAACATGCTTGATAGGCTCCGGCTTGTGGTTTACGGTGAACACATTCTGGTCTATTCCCTCATACATGCGTTGCAGCATGGGGTCATAGTCTGCGTCTTTCGAGCTTACCGGGAAATATTCCTCGATACGTGAGATACCCTTCAGGTTCATGTTCTGGGTTATCTCAACGGCGTTTGTGCTCCACGGAGTAATCATCTCGCGGCGCGGACCTACGAAATAGCCGCTCAGACTGTTGTCCTCTACCAGTGTGGCGTCGCCATAAAGCCAGCACAGTTCCTTTATCTCATCATTATTGAGCTGATGGTCAACCTCGGTTGCTATCACGCTTTTTGATGGAGTTCTGAAAAAAAGAATCATAACTTAGAGTATTTTGTTATTATCGTTTACGCGGATATATAAAATAATAGGTGCAAACTTACAGAAATTCTGCGGAAAAAACGAATAAAGTTTAAAGAATAAGAGTTTTTACGTTGAAACTCAACGGCTTTACTCCTAATGTCCGCGTGTTTATACGAAAATAAGCGGACTATACTGATAAAAGGATTTAAAACGGAAGCTCGTTATCAACTTCAATATCTTCACAAGCAAAATCTTCGTTCAAACTTCCATAAAAGAGCAATATTTACTCACGCTTCAGTTGTCCATAATTATTTCAAACAAGACATCGATTACATATTAAAGCAAAATTTACGCAAACGTTGAAAACGTAAATCAACAATTCAGATTAATAAACATCCATCCATAAACGGAATTAATTTTGCAGGTGTCTTTTGCAATAAATCAGATATAAAAACACTTCGTATGAGCCAATTCACGTGCAATAATAAGTCCTGAATCTGTATGAAATCCATTTTCTTTTATCCACGGATTTTCTTTTAACAGATTAGCAAATGCAGCTTTCACTGTTTCACCTGTTGCTTCTCCTAACAACTGACAATTTTCCACACACTCGTTATTGGGACTTTCGGTATAACCTTCTTTTGTGTAAAATAAAAATGTTTTCATCAGATTATAAAATTAAATGATTGCTTTTCCAATTCCATTTCATACTGCTTTACCAGCTCTTCATAATTCAAAAATGAGACTCTTCTGTTCTTTCTCAACTCATCAAATGCGTGGAAAGACATTTTTGCTTCAAACTCCTCTTTACGTTTTGCATCAGCAACGATTACCATTCTCACGTAAAAATCCTGCAAGTCATTGAATTTCAGTAATGAATTCTGTATATCTGTTGAATGTTCTATCTCAAAAAATGAATTCGGCATATGACGTTCATTAAACCAAATCGTGTCAATAGTAGCACTTCGTCTTACCATGCTATCGAACGAATAATGAGGTTGTTCATCAAGCGTGGAAAGTTCATGCAACGTTCTACCATCATAAAATTTCTTGTTCTTATCTTGATTTGGAACATAAGTATCCATATTTCTACACTTTCCTATCACAAGAAGCAAGCCTTGATAATAAGTATGATTAGATTTTGACACGGCATCAGAATCTGTGTTATTTTCCGTTTCTACAACAAAACCTTTTTCCTCTATTTGCTTCCTGTATTTCTCAAGACCATACAATCCGGGCTTGATTTTATAGATACCTTTTGTTTGTTGAACAATTCTGCGAATACTTGCGAATGGTGTTTTTGTTTTCCATTCACATTCCTTTATTTTAAAAACCTCAGTATTCAATTCGCCTAATGTGGCGACACCACCTAATCTATCTAAGGTTTCTATGACTGCTTCATACTGTTTCATGACATCACGCTATTTTCGTTCCGATTAATCGTTCGTGCTAAACTCAATACATCAGGCTTAAAGTTCAGGCTGCAACTGCGCCTTACATTCAACCTGCCGGACAAACAGCTTAGCTACTATTTTTTCATGCGTAAATATCCTTAGTTTGAGTTTTGCAAACTTACTAATTTTTTTTGGAATATAGTCAATCACGCCTTATTATTCGATTTAAATCATAACAATAAACAGTATTGTCTGTCAAAGAGCATCTTTTACGACATAAAAGGGCATATATTACACAATAAAAGGTGGTCTTTTAGCTTGTAAAAGACCACCTTTTGTAAAACATTGAATATCAATATGTTATAAGAGCATTATTTGTTCACAAGTCGGATGTGTTGCAGACTTGCCACTGCCGGCAACATTATTTCTTCTTTTTGTCGCCTTTACACAGACGTATCACTTCTCCTATGTTAACACCTATGTTAGCAGCTGTATAGAAAGCCTTGTCGCCCGTAACCGTCTTGAACAATGGCGTAAGTCCCATTGTGGCACCGAAATACACGCCGCCGAACGCAAATGAGAAATCAAGATTCAAGCCGAAGCGGTTAAGTTTCAGCCCTTTGGGCACATCAGGAGCTACAGTTCCTGCCGCAGGCGAGAAGCGGTAAGCGGCGTTGGTGCGCATCTCGAACGAAAGACCGATATTGACACAGGTTTCCGTAAAGTTGCGCTGCATTGACAAGAGAACAGGAATACGCAGCACTCCGAAGTTCATATTGTTGCCCGAAGCTTTTTGCTCAAGCGGAGTGTAGGCAAACCTGCCGCCCTGCATGCCTACCGCATAATTCTTGTCAAAACATACATGCGACCATAAAAGCTGCACACCGCCCATAACGCCAAACGTATTTGCGTCGTTGAAAGGCACGGCAAACGACCACGGAGTTACACCAAGCTCAAACGAGCTTCTGCTGCGCTCGCGTCCGTGTACGCTTTCACTGGACTCTGAACATATCTTATTGCCGATACAAGTGAAACCGTACCATACAGTAGGCAGATAAGAATGGAACTTGAAGTTCTGAAGATTCTCGGCCGGGATAAGCGGCGAACCAACGTAAACCTGCTCAACCTCCTGACCGTCGATGAACTCCATTTCGCGTGTAGGCGAAAGCCGGAAGCCTTTCTCGTTATATACTTTCACGATAGTTCTGTCGTCCTGTACGTCTACAACTATCTTCTTGTCTTTTACCGTGAATGTTGTATCGTTGGCCTCCTCGGCATAAGCTGTTGCCGAAAGCGCGAGAGCTGCAAAAAGAAAAAATATCTTCATGGCTTGTATTTTTTTGTTTTACTTTTTATCAAAGACATATACCCAGTCCTAAAGAAACAGGATAACACTTGGGCGCTACACTGGTTTTAAGCAGTGGTGTCAGTCCCATGCGGGTATATATTACTAAGGCACCGAAGCCGACACGCAAGTTGAGGTCAAGACCTATTGGATTCATGTTTATATCGCTTGACTCAGTTGTCTTGTTTTTGCCGACACGATAGCGTGAATGGTCGTTCCAACGCAGTTCAAGCGATGGGCCTATCGCAACGAAAAGATTAGGTCCGGTAGTGCGCGGCTGCCATTCTACCATAAAGGGAAGACGGATGTATGTGTAACTTATGTAACTCTTCTTCAGACTCTTTCCCTCAACCTGCCGCATCGAAGATATGCCGTCGACAGTAGAAAGTACGTAGTTATCCTGAAAATGGTGGTGTACCTGTCCAATCTCGAAAGCCGACATAAATACAAACGGATTCTTAACCCTTATAGCCAATTCGGCAAGTGTGAATCCATATTCCCATGACTTTGAGTCGCGTGTGTGCATACCGGGGTTGCCGCCGAAACTCATAATACTTCCGCCCAACTGGCTGAAACCCATAAAGAACACAGGAGAATGAGCAACAAGCTTTGTCTTGTCACGGTCAAATTTTTGGGGAATAAAAGGAGACGTTATATAAATGCGCTGTATCTCCTGACCGTCGGCAAACGTTGTTTCATACATTTTATTAAGCTCCTTGCCGTCGTTGCGGTAAACGCTGACCTTTGTCAGTCCGGCAGAGTCTGATATTTCAATGTTCTTGCCGTTCACCACAATAGTAGTGTCGTTTACATTGGCAGTCGTGTCCGCCTTATCCAGCTGCGACATGATAATCGAGTCAGGAATAACGATATTTTTACCATTAATTACTATGGTCGTATCGCCCGCTTCGGCAGCCATACCGGCAAGGGGCAGAATAGATAAGATAAAAATGAAAAGTTGTTTCATATCCAAAAAATATTTTTATACTGTTAATAATAACATAACTTCATGATGTCGTCGGGCGACAGCGCGCCCTCGATATAAATTACCGCTCCGCGCTCTCCGCTTGGATTGCTGAACAGAATGTATCGGTTTATGCCTCCTCCGAGCGGCGGCATCATGTAATAACCGCTGACTACACGGCCGTTCTCAACCACTTCGCGTATTTTCTTCGCGCTCTTCTTGTCGGCTTTCAGATACGGGTCTACGCTCGACTGAAGTTTCTTGAAAGTAATACTCTTGTACACCCTCAGTTCAAAACCTTTCAGCTTGGCGTCACGCATCTCAACCATCTTGCATCCCTTGGCGTGTCCGTATTTCTTGAACACGTTGTCTATGTGGAGCCCCTGCTGTGCCATGCCCGACAAGGCGAAGGCCAGCATCATAGCCAACATCAGCAAAAAACGTTTAAAGCTGTTCTGTATCATAATCTTTTAACTGTTAAAGGTGTTTATGTAAGGACAGGATCAACACTCTGCACGGTGGCATCAGCCAGTCCTGCTTCTCCTTATTTATTTATCGTCAGGTCTCATCATGTCAAGAGCATCGAATGAATCGCTGTAATCAGACGACACCATGTGCAAGGCCTCAAGAGCCTCTTCGTTTACGGTCTGCTTGTCTGTATAGACTTTACCGTCGATTACCGCGTAGTTCTCAGGCCTGCTTACGCCGTGTGTAATCACGACCACAGCTAAGGCGGCGGCCGCCGCGGCCGTTATGGCAAGTGTCTTGAAGCGTTTCACAGACTTGCCGCGCGGCTTCATCTCAACAGCCTTGACAGCTGTGCCGGCAGCCTCCTGCTCCTCGTCAACATAGGCAAACAGAGCTTTGAAAGGCAGCCATTCGTCAGGTATCCTGTTGTCAGGATTGGCGAAATAGCCCCTCAGCGCGTTTTCTTCGCCTGCCGTGGTGTCGCCGCTGACATACTTGTCAAGCAAGTCTTTTATATATTCTTCTTTTTTCATTTTACCTTTCCTTTCAGTTTTCCGTTTATCCTTCTTTCTTTATTCTCATTCTCGTCAGTTTGGCGAAGTCGGCAAGTATCTTGCGCCTTGCCCTCGACAGATTCTGTCTCAGGCTCTCCGCCGAGCATCCGGTTATCTTCATTATCTCGGCACTTTCGTACCCCTCGATTTCTTTCATCTTAAAAAGCTTTTGCTGCAAAGGCGGCAGATGCTCGACGATAGTCCTTATCAGACTTATCTCGTCAGTGTTTTCCGCCTTTAGGTCTTCCGACATCTGTTCCGCCACTCCTGCCGCAGTACCGTTCTCCAGCTTGTCGTGCTTCCATGCGTCTTTTACCTTATTCTTCAGTATCGTTACCGCAAGAGCCTTTTTGTTTTCGTAAGCATCAAGCTGAGAGCGCATACTCCACATTTTCAGGAGAACTTCCTGTACCATATCTTCGGCACGGCTGTCATCTCCTGTCATGCTGCGCGCCTGCCTTTTAAGGTCGTCGCGCATCGGAACTATTATGTGGTTGAACTCTTCTGTTGTCATGTCGTTTCAATTAATAGACGACTGTAACACGAAAACGTGACATCATAATACAAAATTTTTTCAATCAACAATAAAAACTATTTATCTACCGAATAATTGTGAATAATAAATGAATTTCATTAAAAGAATGACATTTGTCGTTTTTTTTAATTATGTTTGCACAATAATTGCTATATCTTTTTTATAAAAAGACACTGACAAGACATAAAAACAAAACAAATTAAAATAGAATTATGAACGAAGACAGATTGTATCAGATGATACGTGAGAAAGAGAACATTGTATCAGTAGCCTTCCCCGCCCTTATGCGCAAGGTCTACGTTTGGATGACGCTGGCGCTTGTAATCACCGGCTTTACGGCATACGGAGTGGCCTCAAGCCCCGGCATAATTACTGCGATAATCTCAAGCAGAGCCTTGATGTGGGGTCTGATTATTGCCGAAATAGCATTGGTATTTTATGTTTCAGCACGCATAGACAGGCTTTCGCTTACCACGGCCACATTACTTTTCATCCTCTATTCAGTGCTTAACGGCGCCACGCTCTCGATTATCTTCCTTGCATTTACAATGCAGTCGATAGCCTCAGTATTCTTCATCACCGCCGGAACGTTCGCCGTAATGTCGCTTATCGGTTATTTTACAAAGACTGACTTGTCATCATTCGGCAAGATTCTGTTCATGGCTCTGATTGGACTTATTATCGCTACGGTCGTTAACGCGTTCCTTATTAAGAGCGGAGGCTTCAGCCTTATCATCAGTTACGTTGGCGTACTTATCTTCGTAGGACTTACAGCTTACGACACTCAGAAGATAAAGATGATGCTGGTTCAGGCTGACGACGTAAACGAGGATGCCCAGAAGATAGCTCTCATGGGTTCACTCTCGCTTTATCTCGACTTCATCAACCTCTTCCTTTACCTGCTGAGAATATTCGGAGGAAACCGTGAATAACTGAAATAAAGCAACGGCAACAAGCCCAAACGCCTATGCATAAATCGGCGACTGGCACCGTTGCGCTACATAAACAACCCGGCCCGCATCCATATCTGACTGCCATCAAGTCTGCGAAGGATGCGGGCCGGATTGTTTTTTTATGCTCTTAAACTGCTGTTTCTAACCGTTCAAATCTCTAAAACAGGAAAACTCAACGAACATCAAACTTTGTATTTTTATGCAAAAATATTTGCTGTATTAAATATTTATTCATAATTTTGCGCCCTGAATTGCATAAATATACATCTATGAAATCAAAAAACAGCAGGTTGCAGACATTAAGAATGCTTATTTCGAGCCAGGAATTATGTTGTCAGGACGATGTACTCAAAGCACTCGCAAAGGAAGGCTACAACGTCACTCAAGCCACATTAAGCCGCGACATGAAGCAGCTGAAAGTGGCAAAAGCCACCAGTCTGAGCGGCAAATACTTCTATGTGTTGCCCAACGAGACGATGTATAAGCGCGTAGCAAGCCCGAAAAGCGCAGCCGAAATGCTGCTTACTTCAGGATTTCTGTCAATACATTTCTCTGCCAATATGGGCGTTATTAAGACACGTCCGGGCTACGCCAGCAGCCTCGCATACAACATAGACAACAGCGGAATTCCGTCAATAATCGGCACGATAGCCGGCGACGACACTATCTTCATTGTCATAAAAGACGGCGAGAAATACCAGACGGTAATCGAAGAACTTAAAAACGTTATACCAGACATAAAATAAATTCAGAAGTAAAATAAAGCGGATATTAAGAGATTAAGCCGCTTTAACTGTAAAATCAGAAAATGGAAGAGATAAAAGTATTGGTTGCCGACGCTTCACATGAGAAATATGTCGACACCATTCTTGAGACAATGGCCGCCGCCGCGAAGGTGCGCGGCACGGGAATAGCCAAGCGAACACACGAATATCTGGCAACAAAGATGCGCGAGACAAAAGCCGTAATAGCACTCGCTGGCGACAGATTCGCAGGCTTCAGCTATATCGAAACATGGGGAAACAAGCACTATGTAACTACGTCAGGCCTCATCGTACACCCTGACTTCCGTGGACAAGGCGTATCAAAACGCATTAAGGACATGACATTCACACTGGCACGCACACGCTGGCCGAAAGCAAAGATATTCAGTCTGACCAGCGGTTCGGCAGTAATGAAGATGAACACGCAGCTCGGCTACGTGCCTGTTACCTTCGCCGACCTTACCGACGACGAGGCTTTCTGGCGCGGATGCAACGGTTGCGTAAACGTAGACGTACTGCAACGAACAGGGCGCAAATACTGTATTTGCACAGGAATGTTGTACGACCCGGCAGAACACGAGGGCGAGCCTACGCCTATTGAGCTGCCTGAGGATGTAATGGAAAGAATAAAAAAATAAACTATTATAAATAAAGCTGTCAATCCGGCAAGTTATAAAGAGAAAAAGTAACGCTGTCAGCCACGTTCCAAAAATACAGATAACTGTACCAACGGAAGCAAGGGCAAGGCCGGACATGAAAACAGCCAATAAAAAACGAACAATAATGTCAGAGAAAAAGAAAGTAGTAGTGGCCTTTTCCGGAGGTCTTGACACGTCTTACACAGTTATGAAACTGTCGCACGACATGGGCTATGAGGTATATGCTGCCTGCGCAAACACCGGCGGTTTCAGCGACGAACAGCTAAAAAAGAACGAGGAGAACGCCTACAAGCTGGGCGCAAAGGAGTATGTTACACTCGACGTTACGCACGAATATTACGAGAAAAGTCTGAAATACATGATTTTCGGTAACGTATTACGCAACAACTGTTATCCTATATCTGTATCTTCAGAACGTATCTTCCAGGCCATAGCGATAGCCCGCTACGCAAAACAGATAGGCGCAGACGCCATAGCACACGGCTCTACCGGCGCCGGCAACGACCAGATTCGCTTCGACATGACATTCCTCGTAATGGCACCGGGAGTTGAAATCATCACACTCACACGCGACAAGGCTCTGTCACGCAAAGAGGAAGTTGACTATCTTAACGAACACGGATTCACTGCTGACTTCACAAAACTGAAATACTCTTACAACGTAGGTATCTGGGGAACGAGCATCTGCGGCGGCGAGCTTCTCGACTCAGCACAGGGTCTGCCGGAAGAGGCTTACCTCAAACACATTACCCGTCACGACGAAAGCGAGCTGCGCATAGAGTTCAAGAAGGGTGAGATTGTTGCTGTGAACGGCGAGAAATACGACGATAAAGTCAAGGCAATACAGAAGATTGAAGAACTCGGCGCAGCCTACGGAATAGGCCGCGACTGCAACGTCGGCGACACTATAATCGGCATAAAGGGCCGTGTCGGCTTCGAGGCTGCCGCTCCTAAACTTATAATCGAGGCTCACCGCATGCTTGAGAAGTACACTCTAAGCAAGTGGCAGCAGTACTGGAAAGACCAGGTTGGAAACTGGTACGGCATGTTCCTGCACGAAAGTCAGTATCTCGAACCAGTAATGCCTGACATTGAAGCAATGCTGACAAGCAGCCAGCGCAACGTGAACGGTACTGCAATATTGAAGCTCCGTCCGCTCGGATTCGAATGTGTAGGCGTGGATTCTGCCGACGATCTGCTGAAGTCAAAGCTCGGAGAATACGGCGAGATGCAGCACGGATGGACTGCTGAGGAGGCTAAGGGCTTCATCAAAGTGCTGAGTACTCCGCTCAGAGTTTACTACGGCATCCACCCGGACGAAGAAAGATAGTTCTTTAAGTGAAGAACGAAGAGTGAAGAGTGAAAAATCCAATTGATACTATTAAGTGAAGAACGAAGAGTGAAGAGTGAAAAATCCAATTGATACTATTAAGTGAAGAACGAAAAGTGAAGAAACAACGTTCGACGTTAGTCAATCCAAATGCCGAGTTGTTTTATGGCAACGAGGCATTGGCTTTAACTCTCATATCTCACAAAACTCTCATACTCCCAAATAAAACAATAATGAAGATAGGAATATTAGGTGCCGCCGGATACACCGGCGGTGAACTTATAAGATTATTGATAAACCATCCGCAGGCTGAAATTGTGTTTGCCAACAGCGAAAGCAACGCCGGCAACCCTGTTACCGACGTTCACGAAGGACTTTACGGTGAAACAGACTTGCACTTTACCGACGCAATGCCGTTCGATAAGGTCGACGTAGTGTTCTTCTGTTTTGGTCATGGAAAAAGCGAACAGTTCCTGAAAGAGCATGAAGTGCCTGCCAATGTCAGGATAATAGACCTTGCACAGGACTTCCGTCTTGCTGCCGAAGGCAACGACTTCGTTTACGGTCTGCCTGAAATCAACCGCGGCCGCATTGCCACAGCCATGCATGTGGCCAACCCCGGCTGCTTTGCCACATGTATACAGCTCGGACTGCTGCCTGCCGCAAAAATGGGACTGATAACCAAAGATGTTGCCGTGAACGCCATTACGGGCAGTACTGGAGCCGGACAGAAACCCGGAGCCACCACCCATTTCAGCTGGCGCACGGACAACCTCAGTATATACAAGCCCTTCACTCACCAGCACGTGCCTGAGATAAAGCAGAGTCTGCGACAGGTTCAAGGCTCACTCGACGCTGAAATTGACTTCATTCCCTACCGCGGCAACTTCGCCCGTGGCATCTTCGCCACTGAGGTTGTGCGCACAGATGCACCGATAGAAAAGATTATCGAAGGCTACAAAGCGTTCTACAAGGATGAGCCGTTCACCCATTACATAGACAAACCGCTCGACCTCAAACAGGTTGTAAACACTAACAAATGCCTCGTTCACTGCGAGAAGTTCGGCGACAAGCTGCTCATCACTTCATGTATCGACAATCTTCTGAAAGGCGCTGTGGGACAAGCCGTTCAGAACATGAACATCATGTTCGGTATCGACGAGACCGCAGGACTGAGGCTAAAGCCGAATGCTTTTTAAGTGAAGAGGGAAGAAGGAAGAGTGAAGAATTCAATTGCACAAATAATAATATCTGTAATTGAAAATTTTAATGGTAACTTATAATGCTTCAAAAACAGATGAGCATGGGAACAAAAATTATAAATGAATACAATCGCAGTAATTCACCGCTACACCGAAAAAGCTATGAATTTTCGATACGGATTGTAAATATGGTGAAATACATTAAATGCTCTGTTAAAGAATATGCACTGACAAATCAGGTGCTTCGTTCCGGAACATCTATTGGAGCATTAATCAGAGAAGCTGAATTTGCTCAAAGTTCTTCCGACTTCATAAACAAGTTGTCAATAGCATTGAAAGAATGTAATGAAACATTCTACTGGCTCAACCTTTTAAGAGACACTGGATTCATAAATGATAAAGAAGCGGAAAGCATCATTCAAGACTGTAATGAACTGACCGCAATCCTGATTGCATCTGTAAAAACAGCAAAGCAAAGAAATAATAAATAACATATTAAAAGAACAATGTGAATCTATGGAACAAGCAAATGGATTCTTCACTCTTCGTTCTTAACTCTTAACTTAAATAATAAAGCATTACAACAAAAATGAATGAATATCAAAGCCTACAAGCAAGCGAATTCTTCACTCTTCGTTCTTAACTCTTAACTTAAATAATAAATCATTGCAACGAATACGAATGAATATCAAAGCCTACAAGCAAGCGAATTCTTCACTCTTCGTTCTTAACTCTTAACTTAAACAAAATGGTTCTATTCGACATTTATCCATTATTCAACATAAATATCGTCAAGGGGCAAGGATGCTCCGTTTGGGACGATAAAGGACAGGAATATCTCGACCTTTACGGCGGACACGCAGTTATAAGCATAGGCCACTGCCATCCGCATTACGTCAAGAAACTGACCGAACAGGCCGGGCGTCTTGGCTTTTACAGCAACTCAGTAATCAACGAACTGCAACGCGAACTGGCTGAACGACTCGGCAAGGCATGCGGATATGACGACTACCAGCTGTTTCTTATAAACAGTGGAGCCGAGGCCAACGAGAACGCCTTGAAACTGGCATCGTTCAAGACAGGACGCACCCGTGTGCTTTCAGCCCAGAAAGCATTCCACGGACGCACATCGCTGGCAGTAGAAGCGACAGACAATCCGAAGATAATCGCGCCGATTAACGCCAACAGCCACGTAACCTATCTGCCCATAAACGACCTGGCCGCATGGGAAGCGGAGCTGAGCAAGGGCGATGTCTGCGCCTGCATAATAGAGTGCATACAGGGCGTTGGCGGAATAAAGATGGTCGACGAAGACTTCGCCAAAGGTCTTCAGGCAGCCTGCAAGAAATATGGCACGGTACTTATCTGCGACGAGATACAGTGCGGCTACGGCCGTTCGGGCAAGTTCTTCGCACACCAGTGGCTCGGCATACGCCCCGACCTTATCACCGTGGCAAAAGGTATCGGCAACGGATTCCCGATGGGCGCCGTACTCATCTCGCCTGACTTCAAGCCCGAATACGGACAGCTGGGCACCACCTTCGGTGGCAACCACATGGCCTGCGCAGCCGCACTGGCGGTGCTCGACGTTATAGAGAACGAGCATCTTATAGAAAACGCTCACGAAACGGGCGAATATCTGATAGCCCGGTTGAAGGAACTTCAAGCCACAGAAAAGCACATAACCGACGTGCGCGGCCGTGGACTGATGATTGGTATCGACCTCGACATTCCGCATAAGGCGCTGCGTTCAGACCTTGTCTACAACCAGCACAGCTTCACGGGCTGTGCCTCAACAAACATCCTGCGTCTGCTGCCGCCGCTGTGCTTCACAAAAGACATGGCTGACGACTTCATTGAAAGGCTGAAACGTGCTTTCAACAATATCTGAAACAACAACCAATAAACATATAAAAACAAACCGAACGACCGCCATAAGCATTGACACATGCTCTTGACGGTCGTTTTCGTTTATATATAAAAACTCCTGTCACACAACGGCTAAACATCATACTTGGGGCATTGTAAAAGCGCGTCATCAACGCATTCTATAACCACTTGATTCTCAACAGTTTACACAAAGCGCAGTAAAAGACCATCTTTTGCTTTATAAAAAGGCATCTTTTACAATACAAAAGACCACCTTTTACAACATGAAAAGCCATGTTTAGCAACGGCAACGAAACTGACTCTCTGTAATACAAGGCAACAATTTAATCACAGACACAGCCATACCGCCATACATTAAGCAAACTGCAAAAGACATGTATTATAATAAAAACGATTGAAATCAGATTCCTCAATAGTTGGATTAACATCATTCTCGAACATTCAACAGCCGAAAATAATGATTATGTTGCTCTGACTTTTACAAAAAAGAAACCTATAAACCGATAATAAACATTATTATTTTCAACGCCGCAAGCCACAAACAAAGGCGCAAACAGTAAACAACGCACTAACATAACACGCCAAACGCACCTATAAAAAACAATAAAGCGGAAAAAAGTTTTTATACCTTTCTCCGCTTTCTGTCGGGATTACTGGACTCGAACCAGCGACCCCTACGTCCCGAACGTAGTGCGCTACCAACTGCGCTAAATCCCGAATTGCGAGTGCAAAGATACTGCAAAATTCTGAAACGCGTGCATTTTTTATGAGAAAAATGCGAAAAAATTTGCGTGAATGATAAAAAACACCTATCTTTGCACCCGCAAACAAGCAATAACAATGGTGCCATAGCTCAGTTGGTAGAGCAAAGGACTGAAAATCCTTGTGTCCCCGGTTCGATTCCTGGTGGTACCACTTGAAAATCAGAGAGTTACAGTAATGTAGCTCTCTTTTTTATTATTTTTACTACTTGTTTTTGCCCCGATATATGCAATCTGTGTAAACCAGCGTGTAAACCGTGGGAATTACAGTAAAAGCAGTTTGTTACAAGTCCAAAGTGCTTAGTAACAATGAATCACCTCTAATGTTGAGGGTGACAAAAGACAGAAAACGGAAATATGTCAGTTTGGGCATATCCCTTAATCCTGCACATTGGGACTTCTCCAAGAATGAGCCAAAGGCAGATTGCCCCAACCGTGAGTACATCGAAATGCTCATAGCGGATAAAATCAAAGAATACTCAGCTAAAATCATTGAGCTGAAAGCAACCAATCAAGAGTTTACATCTACTTCTCTTGTGGAGAAAGTCAATGTAAAGCATACCAACCGTAAGACAGTGGAGAATGTCTTTCAGGAGTACATGACTTCTCTTATAAAGGCTGGTCGTAAAAGCTATGCCCTATCCGTCAAGCAGCTATACAACTCCCTTAAAGAGTTTTGCCATAGCTTTGACTTCTATTTCTCTGAAATGGATGTTACTTGGCTGAAACGATATGAGTTGTTTTTAAGAGAGAGGCATTTGGCAGAAAACACTATTGGCATACGATTCCGCACCTTAAGAGCTATCTATAATGTGGCAATGGAAGAAGATGCTGTTTCACCTGATTGCTATCCTTTCAAGAAGTTCAAAGTTGCAAGACTTCATCAAGACACTATCAAACGAGCCTTGACAAAAGCGGACATAGAACGTGTGTTGCAGTTCCAATCATCCAACCGCTACATGAGATTCCCGATTGACATCTTTGCATTCACCTATTATTGTGGTGGCATTAACTTCATAGACATTGCAAACCTCACACAAGCAAACATTATGGAGGACAAGCTAATCTATAAAAGGCACAAGACAGGCAAGCTAATAAAGATACCCTTGCAGCCACAAGCCATTGAACTTATAAAAAAGTACCACAGCAAGGAAAGCCCGTACCTGTTCCCTATCCTCTCTGACTTCCACAAAACAGAAATACAAAGAGCCAACAGAATACACAAGGTAATCACCAAAGTAAACAAACGGCTGAAAGAGATTGGCGAAGAACTGAACCTGCCTATACCACTTACGACATACGTTGCAAGGCACAGCCAAGCAACCGTGATGAAGAAAGCAGGTGTTCCCACAGCAGTAATCCGTGAAATAATGGGGCATAGTTCTGAAAGAGTAACGCAAATCTATCTTGACAGCTTTGACAATGAGCAGATTGATGAAGCGATGAAATCACTGTTTTAATGAAAATAATCCTGTTTATCAGAACGATAGGCAGGATTATTTCTTAATTTTGTAGAAAAACAGCATTTATGGAAATATCCGACTTTCTAAGAAAACGAGAACCCCTCCCTGCATTGCCTGCCGATTATAAAGAAAATGCGGAATGGGAAGAGAAGCGGTCTTTTCAAGCATGGATAAAGAAATATCCTGCTGAGGAATATTCAGACATAGAAGAACATATCCGTTACATTCGCAAATACGTCTTACGTTATCCGGATTTTGACGGAGAAAAATATTCTCCATCGTGGTATGCTTTTACTTATTATGATTTCAGAGAAAAAAGGATAAAACAATGCGGATTGTCTGAAAGTGATTTTTTTCAATTCGACATATTACAAAATTGCATTTCCGACTTAGGGCTTTCACCCAAAGCTACATTTGATTTTATCGTTTTTCTATGGCATGAACTATTCAAATGGTTGCATTATGGGAGTGAGGAACGGACAGGGGACAGAATCTTTCAGATAATAGAACGGATAAAGGAACACCCTGACGATAGGCTTGAACTCGACATAAAGGTTGGCAAGAAGCATTTTACTTTCTCCAATGCAAACTTCATCAAATCAATCATCGCCAATTTTACAGCATCAGACCTTGAAGCATCTAATCTTATCGAAAAATCATATCCGCTAAAACGAGAGATAGACTACATACTTATAAAAACACTTCTAGACAACCTGCCTATAACGTACAAAAAAGAGAAAAAAGGTGCATATTCACAATCAGAGAGAACTTTTGGCTTGTGTGTCCTTTGGTTTACAGGAGAGATAAACCACAAGAAAGATAACACCCCCTCTATTATTTGCTCAAAATTCAACAATGCAACCTTTGACAAACTGATGAGAGATTATAAAGATTTACTGTTACCAGCCGTACTGCCATTGATGTAGCGTAAAAAAAACGGGAAATTTTTACGCTATTTTAGCCGTAATGTTCATATTACCTTTGTCCCCTGTAATCAGAAAGCCAAGTGCGCATAAGGCTGGACGGTTGCAAGAAACAATAATATCAACAAATAAAAAACATAATTATGAAAAATATTCATTTGAATAACGCAGAGGATATGAACGAGGTAAATAATATTAAAGACGAGAATAACATGAAACGGTTAAATCTGCTCTTCATAGAGGGCAACCGTCAGAAGATTGACAAGACGAATGTTAAAGAAGCCTACCTGAAAATAAAGGAATACGGCTTTATAAAGTCTATGGCATTGGAATACGTGCCAATGAATAAGGCAAAGGACAAGATTGGCAATAAGTCTTTATTTAAGGCGACAATAATCCGCAAGAACGGAGAAGGAGAACCTACAATTTCCAACTTTGACATACGGACAGAAGCGGTCAGGCCTGAAGATTATGACAAATATGACGGTATTTGTGTGGACGGTCAGCACCGTACATTGGCACTCCTTTTCAATGATTTGCAAGGGGAAGAAGTTACTTATGCAGAAGCGGAAATACCACAAAACATGGATATTCTTGCCTATGTGGCTATGCGCAACAACGGAAAGCCGTGGAAAAACAACGATTTTACCCATTCAGGAATTGTGACCAACAACAAGGAGATAGACCATATACTTGACAAATGCAAGAACAGCAAGATAGAAGATGCTTTCCTGTACTCCATATATACCCTTAGCACAAGTACATTGAAAGCGAAACAGGTAAAAGCCTTGCAGCAAGGCTACAAGAAGATTGGAGATTTCAAGAACCTGCAACTTTCACCTGATACCACAGAAGCAGGAGACAAGGTTATGGAGGCTGTAAAGAAAAACGGCACACTGACATCAGACCGCTGCAACGGACGTTTAGGAGCAGCCCTTAAAAAGTTTTACATAGACAATGATAAAGACATTCAGGCATTGCTTGACGTGATAGCCCTTATAGACAATGACATGTGGGAATTCCACTTCACTCCTGACAAAGGGCACTCTATGGAAATAACGGCTTATACAGAAGCTCTGCACTCCGTTTGGCAGCAGTATCAAGGCAATGTGCAGAATCAGTCAGATGAGCATCACAAAAAATGAGAATTAACGGACAGGTAGAATTTGGGAGAACAGCTATATACGAGCGGATTTTTCCAATTTTCTACCAGCTATGAGAAATCAGGCGGAACTCAATTATAATATAAGAGGATACTGAAGATGATGAAAGCTATTATAAAGAAAGGAGAATGGCTACTAGACGCATTAAAACGCATAGGCCATGACATGATACCCACAAATACCATTCTTGACAAGACTCTGACAGGCATAGGCGCAACAAGTTGTGAGATACATTCAAAACGTAGCTCCATAATCATTGAGCCCAACGTGCCTGTAATACTCGGCAAGCTGAATGACAACGAGAATCTGGAGGCTGTCTATGAAAAATGCGAGCCTTATAATATCAAAAAGTACCTGCAAACGGATATTCCGTACAAGAAGATTCTTACTACTCCTGAAAGTTTCCACAAGATACGAAAGGCCGCAATAGAGTCAAACATCGACATCTATAAAGACTTCTTCTGCCTGTTTGACGAGTGCGAGAAGATAACGCAGGATATTGATTACAGAAGCAGGATAGCACAGCCTGTCTATGACTTCTTCAAATTCGAAGGCAAGGCTTTCGTTTCTGCCACACCGTTGTCAATGTCCCATAAAGAGTTTGAGCGGCAAAACTTTCAGAAGATAAAGATTGTGCCTGACTATGATTATAAGAAAGACTTGGAACTGATTGTAACCAACAGCTATTATAAGAGACTGAAGAAAGTGCTTGACGGCATGAAAGAAAGTCCTTGCATCTGTATCTTCTTTAATGTGACGGACGGAATCAATGAAATCATAGAGAATCTGGGCATTGTTGATTACAAGATATTCTGTTCGCAAAAGAGCGTGGAAAAGTTAGCTAAGAGAGGAATACATAATGCCTATCCACACATAGTCTATCCGTTTGCCAGATATAATTTCTTTACCTGCCGTTTCTATTCAGGAGTTGATATTGCGCTTAGGAAGTGCAAGCCTGACATTATTATACTGACTGACCTCAACATTGCTAATTGGACGATGATAGACCCCTTTACGGAAGCAATACAGATACAAGGCAGATTCAGAAAAGCCAAGAAAGATGATGATGCTACTTACAATTCACTGACTCACATCTCAACCATTAATCATGGCATGAAAGTGAGAAGTAAAGATGAATTAAATATAAGAATAAACCAGTTCACAGTTGATTATAATATGTTCAAAGAACGGCATGATAATGAAGCAGACGACATTCGGCAGGAAGCCATATTTGACGACATGAAAGGTTTGAAATATCAAGAGCTGATAGATGAGCAAGGAGAAATCAATTCGTTTTCCGCGGATAACCTTTATAATGAGGAACGTGTCAAGTCCTATTATGTTTCAGCACAATCCCTGTATCAAGCCTATAAAAACACAGGATTTTTCAATGTCACACTAAATGACGTGACAGAATGTGTTGGTGAGGATGATATAAGAAAGCTCAATATAACCAAACAAGCCATAGAGAGAAGAAGAATACTTGTGCAACTCTTGGACAAGATTCATAATGATTTTGAAAACGGCAGAATCAATTTTGAGGAAAAGAGTAACTATATCAAACTATTAAGCGAACAAGCAGAAGCACAATATACCATTGACGCTTATATGAAAATAGGAAAGGCAGGAATGGAAAATGCAAAATATCAAAAAGGTCTGATTGATAAAGCTATCCTGCAACACGACAAAGAAAAGGCTGAAATTCTCAGATTCTCTCCTGACGTGCTGAAAGACATAAAAGAAGAGTTTGAAATGGATGTCTATATAAATAAGAATGAGATTAAGAACAGATTGCAGGCCATTTATGATGAGCATAATATAAAATACAAGGCAATACAAGAAACGATTGCTGAATACTATGATACAGACAACAGCGGCTCAATAAATGGCGGCTCGTACAAACTTACAGCTTTCAAATTCAATTAGGTAGATTTTAATCAAAAGTTATAAAGAACGGAAATCTCAGAATTTCTACCACTGCTCCATATCTGCAAAATATGGAGCTTTTCTTTTTTAGTACATTTAAGTCCAATAAAGACAATATATAACTGCACACAATTTTAAGCAGGCATCCAGCCTTTATCATTTTAGATAGTGAATACAGATGAAAACATTATTTTTGCCAATCAAAAAATACGGGAAATGTTACATGCAAGCAACTACACCTCTAAAAACTCCCCTCCCCCATAAAACGGAATAAAAAGTAAAACCTATCCAATAGGTACAGGAGAGAAATATAACCTATCCTGCTATAAACATCTACAACTATATGACAATGAAAATCATTGTACATGAATCAATAACACTTAATCCTTATAAATTATGGAAGCAACATTATCATCTGTACCAGTGGTACAAAATCATTCAGCATTTGCAGAAGTAGAATACGTGACTTTTGAGGAAGTGAAAGAGAATGCAGAAACTTCTATCAAGTCCAACGTGAATTTCTTGGAAGCCAACACTTCTGAAATCTCAATAGAAGAACTTACTACCCAATGTGTAGTGCCGACTTGGGCTAATCAGGAACTTACTATCTCACATCAGGACTTCATCCACACCGTGCATGAAGCAGCACAGACTATGTTTTCAGGTGAGAGAATAAATGACCCTGCAATCCGTGTGTCGCACATTGTCCGTGGTCGTGTTCCGTCAGCACTTGGCAAAAAAGCGAGTGAGTTGTTAGAATCAGAAAAGACACAGTTTTACCAAAGGCTGGCTTTCGCTTTCACCATTCCAACCATCCATGAGGTTGTGAACGGTCAGAAGCTGGAGCTTTGCATTGGCGGTGTACGTAACTATTCAGACTTGAACCTGTACAGAGCAAATAAAGGCATAGAAAAGTTCTCCGTCTTTATTGGCTGGAGAGTGAACATTTGTTCCAATCAGATTCTTACAGGTAATGGAGTGAAACTCTCTCTTGAAGTAATGAATCTCAACGACCTGTACAAATCAGCTCTTGAACTGTTCTATAATTACAACCCTGCGATGGAAATTCACCTGATACAGTCGCTAACCGATTCTTACCTTACAGAAACTCAATTCGCACAGATTGTAGGTAGAATGAGGCTCTATCAGGCAATGCCAGCAGGTCTGCAAAAAAGGATACCAAGAATGTTAATCACAGACAGTCAGATAAACAACGTCTGCCGTGATTATTTCACTAATCCTGATTTTGGGGCGAAAGGCAACAATATCTCCATGTTTGACTTCCACAACTTACTGACAGAAGCCAATAAGAGCAGCTATATAGATACATATCTGCAAAGGGCAGTGAACGCAACAGAAGTGGCAGTTGGCATCAACAATGCATTGCATGGGGACACGAAATACGCTTGGTTCTTGGGCTAAGTGTCTGTTGATTCACTTTGATAATTGGGCATTCCTCATTATGGGGAGTGTCCGATTTTTATTCCTGACACCCTTATAAATATAACAATAAACAATACAAAAAATGGACATACAGAATACACGTGAATACAAGGCTGCAAAAGACTTGGAGAGAGCCTTGAATGATTATGGCTGGAATCCAGCGATATTTGCTGAAAGTACAAGATATTTTCATCGTACATTGCAGCAGAATTTGGTAAGAACTGTTATTGCCATTATAAGAATAGTGGGTAGTGACAACTATGAAATGGATTTGCGGAATCAAGCTTCACATGAGCTTTGCAAAAGGATTGTAGAGAGCAGAATTTTGGATGATACGCACTTGCCTTTCATTTAAAGGCTATCGTTTAGCAGAAACTTGCAAATATTTTTCATTTTTGCAACAATATTCAACGCTTTTCGCTATCTTTGCCATTGACTTCCGAAAGGTTGTCAGACATAAGAGAACGAAGAGCGTTATTGAAACTTTCTTGTTCAGTCAAATTCTCGCAAAGTTTGAATAGGGACAAAGAGGGTAGCAACAACGCTCACGCTACGGATATATACTATTCCGAAAGGGAGAACTATATACTCGCATGGCGTGAGTGGCTGTTGCTTATCCACTCCATAGGCAATGCGAGAAGCCCGATAAGAGGATAAGCAAGATACAGTCCTCACGCTTTTCGCATTTAATAACTTAGCCGTTCCAACGGGGGATGAGGGACACATGAAACTACGTATGGCAAGGCTTGAAGGTCCTTATTATAGCTACAGTCAAACACAGATAGATGAATATATTAATCGGGGGTTATCTAACTTTATGAAGTTAGGGGGAAACATTCCTTTTACCGATTTCATGAAAAAAAATAAATGGGAGACTGCTTTTACTGATATACCAGTAAATGAACGCTTCTATCTTGCAAAACAGCCTTTTGCTTATTGTGGAGGAATTAAAGCTGATTATGAATATAAAAAACCAATCTTTTCAGAAAAGGATTGTGCATCTATTACAGGGCTTAATTTGATTTCTCTAACCACACATAAAACAATATGTTTAGATGTTCGTAATTTGCTGATTAGAGGACGTTTCATAAATGGAGAAATTTATAGCCCCAAAGGGACTATAAACACTTATATTTTTAACTTAATTAAAAATGCTATTCCATATATTACTTTAAGAGAAGTTTTGCAAGGATTGGTCCAATTTATAGGGAATAAGCATATTTATTTTGAAATAGAAATAGTCCGTGGAAAAAAATATGTTGAATGGAGTTCTAAACCTGAACCTATTTCTTGTTCAAGGCGTATTCTAAATGGATATTTTGCAGAAAATGTTTGCTATACTTCTCGTTGAATTAGAATGTGTTTTACTTGAAATATGATGAAAAAATTATTAGTTAGTTGCTTAGGTTGCTTCTTAATCATAGTGAATGCTCTTGCTGGTCGGGACGATTACGGAAGAGATTATTCTGTCCGTGATGGAGATTCTTCATTCAGTCCGATATGGTTTCTCATTATCTTGGCTTTTATTGGTTATGGTGCTTATAATGTGTTCAAGAAGAATGATAACGACACTAACGGTAGAGAATGTTTAACATCCATAATTGCAGTTGTAATTGCTTTTATCATATTTTCGATGATAGTTCGCGCATTGAAGTGAATGTAAAGATTCTGTTTTGATTGTACCATATATCAATACTTCCATAATTATAATTAACATTTAGGCTTTACAATGGATTGGAATGAATTAGTAAAAAATAATAGGATAGAAATCATTAAAGCGTTTTTCGAGAGTGGTGTGCAAAACACAGTAGAAAAGTGTAGAAAGGATTTTATGCTTGCACGTCCTTTTACAGTTCCAATACCTATTGCATATTGGGGATATGATGATTTCAGAAGTTTAAAAGATAAAATGTTTGAAGATTTTTGCTGTGCCAATATAATAGCTGCTTTTCAAATGGCACAACCTATTCGTGATAGAATTGATTTCTATGATTTGATATGTTGTGCAATGCCACAGACAGGAGATGAAGAAAAACAAAAATATATATACACAGAAATCATAAAATTTACAAAGTCAGAAAATATAAGAGATTATTATGTCGAAAAACTATATATCCTCAATCTACACAACGAAGTAAGGAATAATTGCAAAATTGATTCTTCAATATATCCATATTTACTGAACGAAGAAAAGACTATAAAAGGACTAAACATCCTTATGCGCGAATGCGATTTGCCTTACAACCCATATAGGATTTCTAACATAATAATTCAAGAACTTCATAAGCAAGTAAGGCTTACTATTACAGGATATTGTGAGACATATATGGGATATCTAAACAAAAAAATTCGTTTTGGGTTTTGCGACCTGAAATCTTTTTCTATTAGTGATAGAGAAACTGCTTTAATAAGTTTTTATCCTACCAACAAAATCCAAGAACGCTCTGACACTTTGACTTTTATTTGTGGAGAAGCCATAAAAATTGAAGCTAAAAAAATGGGAGTCATTTCTATTCAGGAAAATACAGAATTATATACAGAGGAAGAATTAGAGAAGCAATGACCAATTAGCCCTAAAACGCTTAATAAATAGAGTTTGCTAACAATCAAAATATCGAATATGTCACATACCTTTTATAAATATGAATGTCCCGATTGTGGATATACCATAGATGGATTGTCAGAGGGTGGTAGGTTGTTCTCAGAATACAACTATATCCAACTTCAATGCCCTGCGTGTAAAAAGGTGGAGAGCATTAATGTCCCTTATGAAAAGGAACAAACCGGAGAATTTCCATTATCAGAATGTTGTAAAGCCAAGATGCAGAAATGGGATAAGGGTTGTCCTGTGTGTGGTAAGAAAATGATTCAGACAGTTCTATGGGATGATTTTTGTTAAACAATTCAACAAAATACTTTTTATCAATTAAGATAGAAAATAATTCGCTAATTTTGAATCCTAAAAACTTGAATACATATGATACCCAAAGAGTTTTATAAGGAATACATGCCACTTTATACCAAAGATTTTGATACGGAAATATACAGCACCACTCAACAATCTAATAGTTATAGAATAGATATCAGATTTGATGAAAAGTTCAACAACTATGTTTATTTCTTTAAAATATTTGGCGTGAGTGGGAAACTTTTAACCATGAATGGATGGACTTTAGTTAAAGCACGTTTTCAAAAGAATTGGTATGAGAATCTTAGTCCATACGTCACTATAAAAGATTCACAAGGAATAGTTCTTGATGACTACCAATTAGAAATGCCGTTTGCTCAAACAGAACCTAACATCGGTGGAGAAATAGAAAATAGGCTGAGAGAAATATTCCATTTTATGAAATATATATCAAAATTCCAAAGCCTTTATGATTTTGAAACAGTACATAAAACATCTCTTTCAAATATTGGTGATACGATTCGCTTTTATTTAGAATGCTTGAAAATAAAAAACAGATTACCGCAAGAAGCGCAAACCTACATAATAGACATAGTAAAAACAAGATTTGAGAATTATCTCAATGAAGCAAATAAATAGGATACATTTATATGCAAACAGCATAGACGAGTCTGTAAATGGAGAGATTGAGAAATACATAAGGGTAACAAATAGATAGTTCAATGAGAAAGAAGAAATACAGAATCATATTATTCAGTTTAGCAACAGCTATTTTGATAGTTATTCTAAGTTGTTACCTGTTGGTTTCTATCAATGCAAAGGGAAAGACCTTTAATGATGTTCAAAGCATTCCTTATAATGAAGTTGGTCTGTTATTGGGAACTTCGCCCATTACTTCCAATGGTGAGCATAACTACTACTTTGATGAAAGAATCAAAGCTGCCGCAATGCTTTACCATAGTGGAAAGATAAGACGGATTATAGCAAGTGGAGGAGATTATTCAAGCAATGGAGGATGCAATGAATTGATAGCTATGAGGGATTCTTTGATAAAGCTGGGAGTACCCGACAGCTTGATTTCTTTGGACTATCAAGGGACACGCACCCTGCATTCGATAACCAAAGTCAAGGACTTGGGAAGCATTACTATCATTTCACAGAAGTATCATAATGAAAGAGCCATATACCTTGCAGAACATTATGGCTTGCAAGCCATTGCCTACAATGCAACGATGCCAAACATTGCAAAGAAGAAGATACGGAACATTTCAAGGGAATTTCTTGCAAGAGTAAAGTTATTTATAGATTTAGTGAGTTCTGAATAAATGTCTAATTCATCTTCCTGACACTCTTAAAAGAAGAAATGAGAAAGGTTGAAGATTAGACATAGAGCAGGAGTACATTATTTGAAAGAAATTCATTTTATATGGAGGAATAAGGAAGTACCATATTAAAAAAGATTATTATGAGCAAGATATTGATTATAGGAGTTGGCGGTGGTGGAAGAAAGTCCATCATTAAGATGAAAGAAGCAGGAATACCCAATGCCGATTATATAACTTTTAATGGTTTTGACGGAAAGGAGGAAGCCAAAGAGCATGATATTCCTCACTATAACCTAATAGAAATGAACGGATTGCAAAACATACCGTGTACCCATAATCCGAAAGTTTTTGAAGAACTTGCAGAAAATGTCAAAGACCAAATAAGAGCTGCTTTAGAAAATAGCTTCAATAAGGATGCCAACGGTCAAATATCAAAAGATGCAACTGCGTCAATAGACGGTTTATATTTAATAGAATGTTTAGGTGACAATCACACATTTCAAGAGTTGTACAAATATAAAAAGGGAGAAAGAATTTGGAAATACTTTGAGGGTGAATATGAACGCATTAATGGCTGCGGGTCAGTGGTAAGTCCTTTAAATATCCTCAACATAGTCTTAGAAACCGATGCGGAATGGAAACAAGAAGAGATAGCTCATGCATACGGTGGACTTTATATTGTCGCTTACGCCTTTCAAAACGATGTGGAATCCTACTATGGCTATCAGGCTACCAATGAGGCTATTGGAACTCAATTGAGCATACAATATGACAAAAAGAACTATGCCCTAATTTATGCAGCACAAGGCGAAAACTTTCGTGACTGGTTGATAAACCTTGTGAAATCACGTGGGCTTAAAATAAAAGAAGATGAAGTAAAATGGGAAAATGTAAGAGTTCTTTCATATTATTTGGTACGTGATGACAGCGAGGTTCTTAAAAAATATTTTGCTGTTCAAGAAACAGATAATGAGAAGAAAGGACTTTTTTCAAGAATTATTTGTTTTATAAGGGGAATCCGAAAAGGTTTCCTATCTTTATAAAATTCAATCGTACAAATAAAAAACAGCATTTGGATATAGCAGGACAGTTGCATCAACAGCGTCAAGCATTTGCCTGAATTTAAAGCAATTTATGATGATTATATGAAGCAATAAAAGTTGTCTGATTTTTCTTCCTGACACTCTTAAAAGATGAATTGATACAGGCTGAAAATCGGACATAAAGACAAGGGGACTTTTTTTTGAAAGAAATCCATTTTATAGGGAGGAGTAGAAAAAAGTACCACTTGTAAAATTATAGACCTAACAACTTTATAGGTCTGTTTGTTGCAAAGAACTGATAGAATAAACAGATAAATTAAGAGCATGAATAAATGGCAAGCTATAAAATTGGCACAACGATATAAAGCGGCAGTCGCAGAACGGTTGCCCTTAAAGGCTCTTTACCTTTATGGCTCATACAGCAAAGGCTATCATACAGAGGACAGCGACATTGACATTGCCGTTGTCGTGGAACACATGAGCGATGATTATTTTGAAGATACGCCTTTATTGTGGAAACTGAAACGTAAGATAAGCAATCTTATAGAGCCTGTTCTACTTACAGAGGACATAAATAATCCTCTCTATGCAGATATTGTAAAAACAGGGATACTGATATAAACAGGAATATAGAGAACCTATCCAATATAGGACAACTATATCTATATGAGATAAGTAATACAATTATTAACAATTACAGATTGTGTAAACCGAGGTGTAAACTACGGTGAGTAAACAATAAGATTACGAGTGATTTTTACAACTCTACTGATTCATAAGGTGCAATAGCTCAGTTGGTTGCTTCCAAAAGTGAGCGTCAGCGAACTTTCGGAAGCCGAAGAAGAGCAAAGGACTGAAAATCCTTGTGTCCCCGGTTCGATTCCTGGTGGTACCACTTCAAACAAAAGAAAAGACAGTGAAAATCCTGATTCCACATCGGAATCAGGATTTTTTGTTTTCCTGCAACGCACAAAGAGCGAAAATGCGGACTCATAAACGGCACAGAACTAAGAACAACCAGACAACACACAGACTGAATGCAGACCGCTCCATGGTCTTAATACTTACAATAATATCACATCACTGACGATTAAAAAGGACACTGAAAATGCCAAAGGAGGAATTTTCAGGCGGATTATTTATCAGAACAAAGCTGCTGAATATAAATTTAAATACTTAATTTTGCATCCTGTCATGACATCAGCCAAACGTGGCGCAGGCATGACTGAGGCAAAAAGATCAGTTAAACAACAAACGATAAAACAAGGATGAAAGACCAACTTAGACTGCTCAGAACATGTATCTACAACGAGATTCCAGCCGTAGTGTTCCAAGGCGACGACAGCTGCGCACCCGAAATACTCGAAGCCGCAAAGGAGATTTACCGCCGGCACGGCTGCTCTGAAGAGTTCCTTTACGACTGGCAGCTGCTCGTTGACGAGGTAAAGGCATATCAGGCAGAGAATCCTTCAAGGGTGAAACTGCCCCGGCTGACACCTTCAGAGGCTGAAACCGTAAGACAGGAAAAGGCAGAGAGGGAGGCCAGACGATGAAACTGATACTCTATTCGGCCGACCTGTCGAAAGAGCTTTCACTCGCCTTTGCCGACGGCGGCATACGTGCAGGATTCCCGTCGCCGGCCCAAGACTACATGGGCGACAGCATAGACCTCAACCAGGAACTTGTCCGTCATCCCGCAACAACGTTCTATGCCCGTGCCGTAGGCGACTCGATGAAGGGCTGCGGAATAGACGACGGCGACCTGCTCGTCATAGACAAGTCGATTGAACCTCATGACGGCGACATCGTCGTGGCCTTTGTCGACGGTGAGTTCACTCTCAAAAAGGTGAGACTGGAGCCCGACGGCAGCTGTCTGTGGCTGATGCCGGCCAACGAAGAATATCCGCCAATCAAGGTTACGGAGGAAAACCACTTCGTAGTCTGGGGCGTATTGACCTATAATATAAAACGACAGTTGAACAGATGAGTATGTTCGGCCTTGCTGACTGCAACAATTTCTATTGCTCATGCGAACGCGTTTTCAACCCCGCATTGCGCACATCGCCCGTCGTCGTGCTGTCAAACAACGACGGTTGCATCATCGCGCGCAGCAACGAAGCAAAGGCACTGGGCATAGACATGGGCGCACCTTTCTATAAAATGAAAGACTTTCTTGAGCGCAACAAGGTCGCGGTGTTCAGCTCCAACTATACTCTCTATGGCGACATGAGCCGCCGCGTGATGATGCTTCTTGACCACTTCGCGCCCGGACTGACACAATATTCAATCGACGAGGCATTCATCGACCTGTCAGGATTCGGCGAAGGCGAAGCCCTAAGCAGCTATGGGCGGCAGATAGTCAGGTCAGTTTCGCGAGGCACAGGCATACCGATAACGCTCGGAATAGCCCCTACGAAAACATTGGCTAAGGTCGCATCCAGATACGGCAAGCGCTTTAAAGGCTATAAAGGATGCTGTCTTATCGACACAGAAGACAAGCGCGTGAAGGCGATTAAGGGCATATCAGTAGCTGACGTATGGGGAATAGGACGGCACACGGCACAGAAACTGGAATACTACGGCATACATACGGCATGGGACTTCACACAGAAAAGCGAGAGCTGGGTGCGCCGTGTGCTTACGGTTACAGGCGTAAGAACCTGGCGTGAGCTGCGCGGAGAGAGCTGTATCGACATTGACGAGCTGCCGCAGAAGAAGAGTATCTGCACAAGCCGCAGTTTCCCGGATAACGGAATATCTGAACTCGGCACGCTTGAGGAGGCCGTAGCCAACTTTGCAGCAGCCTGTTCGCGCAAGCTGAAAGAACAGAAAAGCTGCTGCCGGGCGATAACCGTATTCGCATATACAAGCCGCTTCCGCACCGATGCGCCCGGAAGCGCAATCAGCCGGACATTATCGTTCAGCGTACCAACCAACGACCTGCGCGAAATAGTATCAAAAGCGATGACCGCTCTACGCTCGCAATGGGACAAGGCAGCCACGTATTTCTACAAGAAAGCCGGTGTGATAGTAAGCGACATCTGCCCCGACAACGCGATACAGACCGACCTATTTGACCCTATCGACCGTGAGAAACAGGCAAGACTGGCGGCTGCCGTCGATGCCGTGAACCGCAAAAACGGATACAACACGGTTAAAACCGCTGTGCAGGGGACGGATAAACGATGGCACATGAAGCACGAACACGAGTCAAAAAGATACACGACAAACCTGAACGACATTATAGAAGTAAGGTAAAGACTGTATCTACAATAAAACAACTCAACTCACAACGTAAGCAAAAAGCAACAGGATGACAGCGCAAAAAATATCAGGACACACCACAAAACGTTATCATCGGAAGTTATTAAAGTTGCCACAATATCAATAAGTTAACCTCAGCAAAGCATCACACAACGAGCATTTTGCAAACGTTTGCACACGCTTTTTCATTCTTTTTAGGCAAACGCGCATACTGCGTAATATCAAAAACCGTACATTTACGGAGGAAACGAGAAAAATAAACCTATCCGACTGTACTGCAACACCTTACCGAAGCCAATAAAGGCAACGCTCAACGGCTACGGCAAGCAACCTGCAAACAGACAGCAAATGTGAATAACTAAAAAACAATATACCATGAGAAAAATCTTATCTGTATTTCTATCACTGTTCATATCAGTGGCGATGATGGCGCAGGGATGGCCGTCAAACTATAAAGGCGTTATGCTGCAAGCATTCTACTGGGACTCTTATGCCGACACGCAGTGGAGCAATCTTGAGTCGCAAGCCGACGAACTGGCGGAGTTTTTCCGCCTTATCTGGATACCGCAGAGCGGAAAGGCGGCATCAGACCCGTCTATGGGATACAACGACCTGTACTGGTTCAACGACTATACAAGCTCGTTCGGCAATGAGAATCAGCTGCGCTCAATGATAAACACGTTCAAACAGAAAGGACTGGGCACGATAGCCGACGTCGTGATTAACCACCGTTCATCGCTGGCAGACACGTGGATGAGCTTCCCGGTTGAGACATACAAGGGCGTAACTTACACCATGCTGCCGTCAGACATCTGCGCGAACGACGACGGAGGCAAGGCCGCTTCGCAGGCGGAAGTCAAGCCTACGGGCGCCAACGACACAGGCGACGACTTTGACGGAGCGCGCGATCTTGACCACTCAAGCCAGAACGTGCAGGCCATGGTGAAGGCTTATCTCGACTTTCTGCTCAACGATCTCGGCTACGCCGGCGTGCGTTACGACATGGTAAAAGGCTATTCGCCGATGTACACAGGCATCTACAACACGGCCGCACAGCCACAGTTCTCAGTGGGCGAATACTGGGACGGCGCACAGCAGATAAAGAACTGGATTGACGGAACTAAGACAGACGGCGTAATCCAGTCGGCAGCGTTCGACTTCCCGATGAAATATCTCCTCAACGACTGCTGCAACGTAGGCTACAACTGGAACATTCTGGCAGGCACAAGTCTGGTAAGCAGTCCGACATACAGGCGCTACGCAGTAACCTTCGTTGACAACCACGACACCAACGGACGAGGAAACGGCAACGACCTTCTCAGCAACATAACTGCCGCCAACGCCTTCATACTGGCCATGCCGGGCACTCCGTGCATATTCCTGCACCACTGGAACGCATACAAACATGACATAAAACAGATGATTTACGCGCGATATGCAGCCGGAATAAGCAACGAAAGCTCATACGAAACGATGAACCGCGCCAACAGCCAATACGCCGTAAAGATTAACGGAGAAGCCGGCAAATCGGTGGCAATACTCATGGGCTCTGACGAATGGCCTAACTACATGGTCGGTGAAGATGAATATTACCTCGTAAGCAAGGGCCAAAACTACGCATACTATCTGTCGAGAAACACTGAGACGGCATGGACTGACACACCGTCGGGCACTTATGACAATACTATAAGTGTTACTCTCAACGCCCTGTCGGCACAGAACGACGCGCAACTGGTGTACACAACTGACGGCAGCGAGCCTTCAGCAACCAACGGCACAACCGTAGCCGACGGCACAAAGGTGGAAATAACAGACAACACAACACTGAAAGCAGGACTGCTGGTAAACGGAACCGTAACCGGCGTGATAACAAGAACATACAAGATTTCAGGCTTCCAACCATACGACATAACTGTATATGTGAACACAGACAACGTCGGCTGGAGCAACATCAACTTCTGGACATGGGGCGGCGACAATACACACGCACCGAACAACACGACATGGCCGGGCGACAGAATAACATCCACGACTGTAATAGACGGCAAGACTTGGTATTACAACACTTACCACATAAACTCATCGGCAGACTATGTCAGCTTCGTATTCAGCACAAACAGCGGTACTCCGCAGACTGTCGATGTGGTAAACGTTAAGACAGACAAGTTCTATGAAATATCCACAACCATGTCGAACGGTAAGAACACCGTAGACGACGTAACAGAACAACACTCTACCGGCATAGGAACTATTACGGTAGACAACGCTGCCGAGCCTGCACGTACAGACGTTTACACGATTGACGGACGTCTGGTGCGCTCATGCGAAAAGGGAACAACAGCCGCCGAAGCACTCAACGGTTTGCAAAAAGGTCTTTACATTGTAAACGGACAGAAGATGATTAAGAAATAGAGCGGCCTTTATTAAAATACACATAATTACAAACGTTTTTCCGAAAGGTGGTCTTTTGCATCGCGAAAGGCCACCTTTTATCGTGTAAAAGGGCATCGTTTGCACGGCAAAACATGCTCTTTTGCAAGAGCTTGAAAAATCTTATGCAATTCTTCTTGTATTTCATTACAACATTAATCCTATCCGGAAGCATCCTGTCCGCTAAGACCGGAATCATTGTCAGAGTACTTATAACGCATAAGACCAAAGTAAGCCGCGCTATAACTTTTTATCAAAATTAACACACGTCAAAATATCCCAAACTCCGTTTTTTTGGTAAAATTAAGCGTTTAATCGCAATTTTAACCTGCTTGTAACATAAAACATTAAAAATTTAAGTAATTTTGCACGCAGAATTTAGGATAAAGCAACGTTAAAATACAAAATTGTGTTTAATATTAAATATGTATTGTCATAAGAATCTCATTCATATCTTTAATTTCAAATAAAAACAGTATGCAAAAACGTTTAGGTATTCTATTCGTGTTGATGTTGTTCATAACAACCAAAATGTTGGCCCAAATGACAACATCAGGAATCAATGGTATGGTTATGGCTGGAGATGAGAAAGCCATAGGCGCAACCATCACAGCAGTACACGAGCCATCGGGAACCACCTATAACACGGTGGTTAACGCAAGTGGCCGTTACTCAATTAACGGTATGCGTGTGGGTGGTCCTTACACGATTACAGTCAGTTACATCGGATACACCACGAATGTAACTAAGGACGTAACCCTACAGCTTGCTGAGTCTTACAATCTGAATGTCAATCTTAAAGAGGATTCAAAAGAACTCGGCGAGGTGGTAATCTCAGCTAAAGCAACAAAATTCACGACTGAAAAGACCGGTGCCTCAACAAACATCGACCTCAGTCAGTTGGAAAACATGCCGACAGTAAGCCGTTCGATTACCGACTTCACCCGTCTGTCTCCTTACGGCGGCAACGGTATGAGCTTCGCCGGAACTGACGGACGTACTGCAAACTTCACCGTTGACGGTGCGAACTTCAACAACAACTTCGGTCTGAGCGACGGTCTGCCCGGTGGCGGCAACCCTATCTCTATCGACGCCATTGAGGAAATGCAGGTTGTAATCTCGCCATACGACGTCCGCCAGACAAACTTTATCGGTGGAGGAGTCAATGCAATCACGAAATCTGGTACCAACACATTCAAGGGTACTGCCTATGTATACCACCAGAACGAGAACATGCGTGGTGACGCAATAGACCGCGAACAGATTTCCGGTGCAAGAGAGAAAGACCAGAAGACAACATACGGTTTCACATTGGGAGGTCCTATCATAAAGAACAAACTGTTCTTCTTCGTCAATGGAGAAATGAGCAAGACTCCTACAGTAGTAAACCGCTGGCGCGGCTCAGTTGACGGAGTAGAAGATGCAGACAACTACATCTCACGCACAACTCTCGCCGACCTTGAGAAAGTATCTAATTTCGTAAAAGACAAATACGGCTACAATAGCCGGTTCATGGACAGACTTCCCGGCTGACGAGAACAACTACAAGTTCCTTGCACGTCTGGACTGGAACATCACAAACATGCACCACCTGTCTTTACGTTACAACTATACGAAAAACCGTAACTGGAACCCGACAAACGCCTCTTCAATGGACGGCGGTACGCGTTCAGCCTACGGCCGATTCTCACAGAAGTCAATGAGTTACGCTAATTCAATGTACGCATTGGACAACCTCGTACACTCTTTCTCATTCGACTTGAACAGCCGATTCTCTGACAATCTGTCAAACCAGTTCCTGGCAACTTATTCTAAGCTGGACGATGTACGCTTCACTAATTCAGCAGAGTTCCCATTCATCGACATTATGGACGGAACCGACTCCAACACTCCGTACATCTCACTCGGTGAAGAACTCTTCACACACAATAACGCAGTACGCAACACAGTCTGGAACATCAAGGACGACGTTACATACTATGCAGGCAACCATAAGATAATGCTTGGCGCCAAGTTCGAGCACCAGATGGCACTCAACTCATACATGCGTAACGGTACAGGCTACTACCGCTATTATTCTCTTGACGACTTCCTTAACGGAGCCACTCCTGAGATTGTAAACCTTACATACGGTTACGACGGCGAGTCTGACCCGGCTGCAACCGTGCGCTTCAACACTATTGGCATCTACCTACAGGATGAATGGTCTATAAGCCCGCGCTTCAAGCTGACCTACGGTCTGCGTTTCGACGACATGTTCTTCAACAACGACGACCTGATGACCAACAAGGCCATCTATGATCTTGACTACGACGGCCGCCATATAGACACAGGCAAATGGCCAAGTTCTAACCTTACTGTTGCTC
This sequence comes from uncultured Prevotella sp., assembly GCA_902491375.1. Taxonomy (GTDB): domain Bacteria; phylum Bacteroidota; class Bacteroidia; order Bacteroidales; family Bacteroidaceae; genus Prevotella. The sequence goes on along the minus strand of CABUHE010000002.1, from coordinate 78,702 downwards.
CACGTGTAGGCTTCGTATGGGATGTACTGGGCAACAATACCCTCAAACTGCGCGGAGGTTCAGGTATATTCCAGGGCCGTCTGCCATTGGTATTCTTCACCAATATGCCGACAAACTCCGGTATGGTGCAGTACCAGGCTATCATCAACGCCGCTAACGCCGCAAATAACGGCTTCTCCATGAACGAATTTGCAGGCGGACTTGTAACCAACGAGAACGGTTATCCTACAATCAACGCCCTGCAACAGAAACTCTTCGAGCTGGGTTATCCTAAGACTATCAAGCCTGAGGACGGAACACTTCCCTCATCTATCTCGGCTGTAGACCCCGACTTCAAGATGCCTGAAGTATGGAAAACATCTGTGGCTATCGACTACGTTGTACCAGTAGGCTTCCCGTTGACTGTTTCAGCTGAAGGTATCTTCAACAAAACCATATACGGCGTAACCATGCAGGACTGGTCAATTCCTGATGTAGGCGGTTTCGCACGCTTCAACGGTGTTGACAACCGTCCTATCTTCCCGACCGGATATAACAAAGGTGTAGTGCCGGCATACGTTCTGTCAAACACAAGCAAGGGATACGGATGGAGCGCAAGCGTTTCTTTGAACGCATCTCCTTCGAAGTATATTGACATCATGGCAGCCTACACACACACCTGCTCAAAGGAGCTGACCGGCATGCCTGGTTCTAACGCTTCTTCTACAATAGCATACCTGCCGTCAGTAGAAGGACCTAACAACATCAAGCTGCACAACTCACAGTATGTTGAGCCTGACCGTGTGGTAGCACAGATTACAGCACACGACAACAGCCACAACCACTTCAGCCTTATTTACGAAGGATGGCGCGGTACATATAACTACACATACATGCTTCAGAACGACATGAACGGTGACGGCCAGTCTTATGACCCGATATTCATTCCTACCGACGAACAGGTGGCAAATAATGAATTCCGCTTTAAGACAACAGACGACCGCGACCGCTTCATGGCATACGTACACAACAACAGCTACCTGAAGAAACATCAGGGCAAATACGCAGAGGCTTACAGTGTATATTCTCCGTGGGTTCACCGCTTCGACTTCAGCTATAAGCACGACTTCATGCTGAACGTTGGTAAGACCAAGCACATGCTGACACTCAGCATGGACATCAAGAATGTGGGCAACCTCTTCAATTCTTCATGGGGTGTGGCAAAGACTCTCAACCCGGCTATCGGAAGCGAAGCCAAGATACTGAAATATGAAGGCGCAGACGCTGACGGCTATGCCGTATTCTCTACTCCTTCAGCTATCAACGGCTCAACCAAGACATGGACAGCCAACCATGCTATCGGTCAATGCTGGTATATGTCTATCGGCGTTAAGTACACATTCAATTAATTTTTTAAAACCGAAGTATCATTATGAAACTTAAAAATATATTTTTCCTGTTTCTGCTGAGTGTTGTGGCCTTGTTTGCCAGTTGCTCAGAAGATGACGACATAACTCTGCTGGACGACCTGCGGGTATCCAAATCATACATATCCATCCCCGAGGCAGGTGGTAACGATACCATCATTGTAAAGGCCAAAGGAGACTGGGAACTCAAGAACAGACCCAGTTGGCTTACTCCTTCAGACTCTGTAGGCTCGGCCGGTGAGACAATGATTGTATTCTCGGCTGAACCATACACCGGCGGCCGCAGCTCTGACGCCATGACAATAACCTGCAACGGCAAGGTACAGCACATCAATGTCGTACAGGGTGAAATAAGCATCACAAACGCCACTTGTGCCGAAGTACTGGCCGGTACGGACAACAAGACTTACCAGGTAACAGGTACAGTAACAGCTATCGACAACACAACTTACGGCAACATGTACATCAACGACGGCACGGGTGTGCTTTACATCTACGGAACTCTTGATAAAGACGGCAACGAGAAGAACTTCCTAAGCCTGGGCATAGAGGTAGGCGACGAAATAACAGTCAAAGGACCGAGAAAGACTTACAACGGTACGGTTGAGCTGGAAGATGTTATGGTTATAAACATCAACAAGAGCCTCATCAAGGTTGACTCGCTTTCAACTGAAGCAATAGCCAAAGAAGGCGGCAACATCACAGCCTTTGTTACCACCAAGGGCGACGGTGTGTCAGTAGACATTCCAGCAGATGCCAAGGAATGGCTTTCTATAGCTTCAATAAAGCAGAGCGGAACTTCAGCCGAAATAACTTTCAAAGCCGCAGCCAATGACGGCGGCAAACGTTCTACTGAACTTACCCTAAGCACCGTATCTGACGGTAAGACCTACACTACACAGACCACAATCACGCAGGAAGGCGGCATACAGGATGTTTCAGTAAAAGAGTTTAACGAGGCTGCCGACGGCGAAGCACAGTACCGTCTTGCAGGAGTGGCAACCGACGTTCAGAGCAACGGCAGCTTCACGCTGACCGACTGGAGCGGCTCCACACTGGTTTACAAGAGCACAAACGGTGTTGAAAAAGGCGTAAAGAACGGTGACATCGTAACTGTTGTCGGAACTCACGACACATATAACGGCACAGTAGAGCTGGTAGGCGGCGACGTTACAGATGTAAATCCGACTACAACCATCTCACTGGCTGACTTCATGGGCCTGCCCGACAGCAACGACAACTACATGGTTACGGGTACAATTACAGAGATAGTAAACGACCACTACGGCAATGTCTACATCTCCGACGGCACTCATCAGCTCTACCTCTACGGCCTCTATCCTGGCTATGGAGCCGAGGGTGACGCAAGATATGATTTCGTTGCAAACAGCGGACTCAAGGTAGGTGACAACATTACCGTTATCGGTGCCCACCTTACTTATGGCGAAACCATTGAAATCAAAAACGCCATATTCGTCAGCAAAAACAACTGATAATACTGCCTACTGTTTAATACATAGGCTATGACAAAAATACAATAGGGCGGCAGACATAACATCTGCCGCCCTATTTACGTATATCGGGTAAGTATAATTCAGCCTCAAAAACCATACAGATATAAAACTGCATTTGTTCTACAAACAGAGAATTTATATGAAATAAGTCAATTATAAAACGTTGTTTTAGCCTTATCCTAACAACATTAAAATATCCGTTTATCCGCGACACTCTAAAATACGGCCTTCCACAATGCAAAAGAGCATCTTTTATCGCATAAAAAGGCATCTTTTACACGGCAAAACATGCCCTTTTGTAAAGGACACAGTAAGCACTTGACTATCAAGTCATTATCATAGTTTCTATAACCCGTCGCAATGACATCCGACACAGATGACCGACAACATCTTGAAAGGGCAAAAAAATACCCTTACGGGCACCATCACAGTGGCGTAAGGGTTATCGGTCAAGGCTCACGCTTGTTACTTCCCGAAGTCTAATTTCCATTCGCCTTTGGCGTCTTTCACCATCGGGTAGTCTTCTTCATCTACATCACCATTTCCAAACTCCATCTTTACTTTCACAAGAGCCTTGTCACCGCTTGGGTCAATTGTCTCAGACAAGATTTCATACGACTTGAATCCGCCTTTTTTCGCATACTCTTTTTCAGCCTTGTCCTGAAACAGTCCTGAAAGTGTCTTGCGTGCGGCTTCAGGGTCTTCACCTTCTTTTGTCTTTATATTAATATACTTCACGAACTCATCATAATCCTTGTCGAGCAGTGCAGACATAGCTTTGTCAGCAACACTCTTCGGCGAATTACCGCCACCACATGACGTAACAGCAAACATTGCAGCAATTACGATAAAAAGGGAAAACAGCTTTTTCATAATGATAAATTTTTAGGTTATTAATAAATAATGTTTTTTAGAATGATATTATACTTTCAAGTTTACTGTTATTACAAATATCCGACGGCAGAATGCAGTGCAGCCTCATCCCCGGCAACAGTATGTCGTGCCTGACAGTACCGACAAGCGAGAGTCCGGCTTTGCTGTAAACATGCTCTATCAGCTCGCAACAGTACATCCGCGTTGTGTCAGAATCATCGTAATCGTGGTCAAAGAGCACCCCTCTCCTATACACTTCCATAGCGTAGCGCGAGGCCCGTGCCGCCGTAGCCGTATCATCTCTGAGCCGCTTCACCTCGCCAATCTTCGCGTTGACAGACAGGAAGAACTTCTCAGGTGTATCCATCTTCACTCTGTCGGAGTCGCCTTCAAAGTCAGGTTCACCAGGAACGGCGTGGATAATCATCATCTTTCCGCACGAGTCAGCCACTATCCCGACATGCGAGTAACCTCCCCTTTTGTCGGCCATCAGCACCGCTCTGCTGGTAAGTCCGTTGCCACGCCGGAACACCAGGTCGCCGGGCTTCAAGTCGCATCCTTCCGGCAGTATGCTTTCAAAGCCTGTGTTACTGCACGAGAGAAATAGTGACAGGACACTGATGACGGCAAACAGAACATTTCTCATAATGTTTCATTATGCGCAAAGATAGTAAAAAATATTTATAAATCAAAACTTAATTGTAATAATTTAAAATTAAATAGCGGTATTCCGTTAATAAAATTATATTTTTACGAAAATAATGTATTAAACAGACGTACCGTGCATATATTTCCACGGCACGTTATAATCTATTCTGCAAGACTGACTATTCACCTTACCCATACTGGACATTATGACGCCGAACTGAACATATAGCCGTCATACGGATAAAACGCTCTTTAGTCTGCATTCAAAATGCGTCGAGTTGCATTGCTATTGATTATTCTCTCTTTTACGTTCAGCAATTTTACTATTGGCAGAATTGCGTGCAGAAGCATTGTAATGAATGTGTCCCTCGTCGTCATAAAAAACCGGTCTTGACGGAGTTCCTTTTGCCAGCATATCCAATAAAGACATATCTCCGTTCTTACCCTTGGCAAATAGGAAGAATATCGCAACAACGCAACCCATCGTAGCAAGCATCTGGAAGAAAACAGAAATGAGGGCTACGATAAACAGGAACACGGCAAGGCAGACTGCAACAACACATACGGCGGAAAACACAGTGAAGACAATACCCTGCTTTAAACCTACCGACATTATATTGCGCACAAGCGACCAGGCAACACCAGCTATAATAAGAATCCAGAAAACGATTGTGGAAACGCTGTTTTTTGTCTCGTCAGAAGCCCCGAAGATGTCAGCACCTACTGATATTATGAAAACTATCGGGAAGGTCAAAACAAAACATATAAAAAGGAATTTCAACGAAAGCGTCTTGCCGGCTATATGCTCCAGCACATTCTTGAATATGAATATTCCTCCGATCTGACACACAATAAAAGCAGCAAAAGGCAAAAGTCTTAACAACTTCTCCCAGAAACCGTACTCTTTAGACAGGCTCCACCACATACAGTCGTTTTGCACCGTGGCGTATATCAATATTTCAAATGCAGTTGCGGCAAGCATGCAACCGGCCGAGATAAACAGAGGCACATTGCTTTTGCTGCCCTTACGTCCCTGGAAAAGCAGAGCGGCCATGCCGCCTATAACCAACAGGAATACAAGCCAATAAGGCAAAGTAGATGATAACAGAAATTCTTTCATGGCATTATAGATTATTTAAATTACAAAAATATATAAACCAACACTACCGTTTCTTACAACAATAAGCCGTAACTACCGTATTTTCTTTATATTAATTTTTGCAAATGTAACGATAAAATACACCCACGCAAGAACGGAAATCCGTGATTTTACATGTATAAAAACATTAAAATCTACAACAAAACGAAACAAATTAGAACATAAAAGACATATACGAAAAAGACCTGCGGCATGCCATATACAGACATAATGCGCAGGTCTTTAGAAAAATATGCTATTAATTCGGATTCAGTCCGAGATTAAACAGCGACCTATAAATATTTCAAGTAACCGTGAAGCGATGTAACAAACCAACCGCAGCCGGCCACCATAAGATTATCAGAACTCAAGTATCATCACTTCGCGCGGTGCCATCTGCACATCGTCAGAGAGCGATACGGTCCTGCCCGTAAGCACGTCTTTTGCCGTTGTATTAGAGCCGATAACCTCAGCATAACGCTTGACAGCCATCGCAGCAGCCTTCTTGGTGCCGTTGACAACGGTCAGCACAGTCTTGCCTCCATACTGACGGGCTATAACGTAAATGCCGTTGTAAGGAGTGAACTGAGTCTGCTTTCCTTTGATTATCACATCGTTGCCCTGACGCCAGTGCAGCAGACGGCTCAACCATGTAAACATTGCATTCTCGGCACGTGTGCGTCCTTCTGCTGTGAAGGCATTATGCTCATCTCCGGGGAATCCGCCGGGGAAGTCCTTACGGACATTACCGTCAGTAACTTCCTTGGTTCCGTTCATCAGAACTTCTGTTCCGTAGTAAAGCTGCGGTATGCGGTTGGCAGTCAGCAGAATAGCCAAAGCCTGCTTCAAGGCTGTTGAGTCCTTGCCGTTTCCGAGGAAGCGGTCAGTGTCATGATTCTCGATGAACGCCATCACGCTCGACGGATTAGGATAAAGATAATCGTAGACGAAATTGTTGTAGATGCGGTTAAGTCCGGTATTGAATCCGTCAGTATCCTCACGCTTCGCCTGATTGATTTTGTCATAGAAGCTGAAGTCCATCACAGTTTTAAGATAACTGTTCTTCTTTGCAAGCTTAGAGTCCTTCTGCCATGTGGCTGTGTATGCCGGTTCAGTAACCCAAGTCTCGCCTACCACGTTGAAGTTAGGATACTCCTCGTCGAGCGTCTTCATCCAAAGTGCCATAGCGTCAGCGTCGGCATAAGGATAAGTGTCCATTCGGATTCCATCAATTCCGACAGTCTCAATCCACCACTCACTATTCTGGATAAGATACTTTATTACGTGAGGATTGCGCTGATTAAGGTCAGGCATTGTAGGCACAAACCATCCGTCTACAGTCTCCTTGAAGTCAACTTCGCTTGCATAGGGGTCGACAATAGGAGTCAGCTTGTAGCTGGTTTGCAGATACTTCTCGTTTGTCTCAGGCTTAGTCTTGTCCTTGCGGTCGTAGAGCCAGTCTGGAGTATTGAGCCAGTCTTTCGACGGCATGTCGTTAACCCAGGGATGTTCGAATCCACAGTGGTTGAAAATCATATCCATAACCACTTTCAGTCCTTTTGCATGAGCCTCGTCTGTAAGGCGGCGATACTCTTCGTTGGTGCCGAAACGCGGGTCAACGCGGTAGTAATCAGTGGTTGCGTAGCCGTGGTATGTACTGAAACCGTTGCCGTCGGGCGAATTATTCTCAAGTACAGGAGTGAACCACAGAGCCGTAACGCCAAGCTCATTGAAATAGTCAAGATGCTGGCGTATGCCCTCAAGGTCGCCGCCGTGGCGCAAGCTTGGCTGTGAGCGGTCGGTCTTGTATGTGTTCATTCCTTTTATGTCGTTGTTCTTCGGATCGCCGTCTGCAAAGCGGTCGGGCATCAGCATATAGAGAACATCGGCATTTGTGAAACCCATACGCTCCTCTCCGCGCTTCTCGCGGGCCTTCAGCTCATACTTGACTTTCTTCGTAGACTTGCCGTTTTTGAACTGAAGAGTCATCTCTCCGGGCTTCGCGTCTTTGAGATTCAGATAAACAAGCAGATAATTAGGACTGCCAAGGCGCACTATACTGTCAACCTTGACGCCTGCATAGTCTGTCGTTACTTCGGCAGAGCGTATGCCCTCACCGTAAACCATAAGCTGCAACGACGGATTCTTCATCCCGACAAACCAGTTGGTCGGGTCAATACGGTCAACCTTGACCGCAGCGTTGACTGTCATAATACTTAACATCAAGCTTAAAGATAAAAGAAACTTTTTCATTGGTGTTTGTTTTTTATCAGACCTGACAGTCAATAATGACTGCCAGACTGTTGGATTATTTAATCATGCATGATAATAGCTGACTGGCCCGGAACTTCCACACTCGCGCCTTCGACAGTAGCAATGCCTTTCTCATTGATTACTCCGTCGCGGCACACAACAGTGTATTTTCCTGACGGCACAGCTACGCTGCGCGCGCTTTTGGCCGAGTTTAATATTACTATTATGTTTTTCCAGGGGTCGCCTCCGGCATTATCTTTCAGACGGAAGCCGACGAGATTGTCTTCAACCGGCAGGAATTCAAGATGCTTGCGCACAAGTTCTGCATCACCAAGACGGAACGCCGGATGATTCTTGCGCAACGATATGAGCTTACTGTAATAGTCGAATACCTGCGGATATTTCTTCAGATTAGTCCAGTCTATGCGGTTTATACTGTCAGGAGAATTAAAACTGTTGTGTACTCCTTTCTTGTCGCGCAAAGCCTCTTCACCTGAAAGAATGAACGGTACGCCCTGCGAAGTAAGTACGGCTGTCTGTGCAAGCAGGTCAAGACGAATAAGCTCGTCGGTGCTTATGCCTGGAATGCTGGCACGAAGACGGTCGACAAGGCACATGTCGTCATGGCAACTTACATAGCTTACAGCCTGATACGGCTGCAAAGCCCATGCCTCTTTGCTGTAATTAACCTTAGAATTATCCACCTGCGGATGGGCTACCGCACCCACGATGCCGAACTTAATGCTCTCCTCGTTGCCCGGCAGGCCGGCTATGAAAGCACCCTTGTGGTCGTCGTTGAACGGACCGCGCAGGGCGTCGCGCATCTCGTCGCCGAACGCCGCTATGCCAGGCATCTGGCTCATGTTGGCCTTCATTGCGAGTTTCTTCTCCGGATAAGCGCACTTGCCGGCACTCCAGCCCTCGCCGTAGATGAACGTTGCGGGATAAGTCTCGTCAAACATCTTGCGTATCTGGTTCATCGTCTCGATGTCATGTACGCCCATAAGGTCTACACGGAAACCGTCAATGTGGTACTCGCTTACCCAATAAAGCATCGACTCGGTCATGAACTTACGCATCGGAGTACGCTCGCTGGCCGTCTCATTGCCGCATCCTGAACCGTTAGACCATTTGCCGTCAGCCGTCTTACGATAGAATATTCCGGGATAAGTAAGCTGGAAATTGCTGCCTTCAATGTTGAAAGTGTGATTATAAACAACGTCCAATATTACACGTATGCCGGCTTTATGGAGCGCCTGCACCATCTGTTTGAACTCGCGGATACGTGTTACAGGGTTATAAGGATCGGTAGAATAAGAACCTTCGGGCACATTGTAGTTCAAAGGATCATAACCCCAGTTGTATTGAGGTGTGTCAAGTCGTGTCTCGTCTACCGACGCATAATCGAACGACGGAAGAATATGTACGGCATTAACCCCAAGCTTTTTCAGATGCTCAATAGCCTTCGGTTCACTCAAAGCAAGGAACTTGCCCTTATAACGAAGACCTGATGAAGGGTCGATTGAAAAATCACGGTGGTGCATTTCATAAATAATGAGGTCGGTCATCTTGACCTTTTCCGTTATGCGGTCAGAGTCCCAGCCTTTCGGGTCGGTCTCGTCAAAGTCAACGATAGCTCCACGTTTACCGTTCACTCCTACTGCTTTGGCAAACACGCCGGCACATTCGCCACGGCCTGTGTCGAACGTATAAAACTTGCCTTTCATGTCGCCGGTCAGCTTAGCAGTATAAGTGTTTTCGCCGGTACGCTTCATCGTAACAGTCTGCAACGGCTCGCTGCCCTGTCCTTCGGCATAAATACGCAGCGTAACCTTGGGAGCCTTGTTGTCGGCAAACAGCGTGAAATGAGTTTCGCTTGGTGTATATTCAACTTCGTTCATGAAATCCTGCGCCATTATTTCCTGTGATAAAAGAAGCGACACAAAACCTGTCAGCAAAAGGTTCTTTATTTTCATATTAACTGTTGATTATAGAATTAAATGAAATTGACAGAAGCAATTAATGTATGCTTCTGCCAACTTCAAAGAAAAATATTATTTCGCGATAAGTGACACAGCGAAACCGCCACCGCGTGCTTCAGTCAACTTCAGCGTGTCACCTTTCTTAACGGTTTTCTTAGTTATTGTGTACGCCTTAGGATTCTTCTCATAGTCTGCATCCTTAGCGTCTGCATAAATCGTGCATTCATACTTACGGCCCTTGTCGAGGAAGTCGAGTTTGACAACAGCCTTGTGTCCGTTCTCGTCACACTTACCGCCAATAAACCAGTTGTCTGTGCCCTTAGCCTTGCGTGCGACAGTGATATAGTCGCCCGGCTCAGCCTCGATATACTTTGAGTCGTCCCAGTCTACAGCCACATCCTTGATGAACTGGAATGCGTCCATATACTTGGCATAGTTCTCAGGCAGGTCGGCTGCCATCTGCAACGGACCGTGCATTACGAGATAAAGTGCCAACTGGCCTACAAGAGTGGTGTGAACATAAGACGTATTGTTGCTCCATGCGCTTAGCTGAGTCTCAAAGATACCCGGTGTATAGTCCATCGGACCGCCCTGAAGACGTGTGAACGGCAATACAACAGTGTGGTCAGGACGGCTGCCGCCGAACGCCTCATACTCAGTGCCGCGTGCGCTCTCATTGCCTACAAGGTTAGGATATGTACGGCAAAGACCTGTCGGGCGTGTCGCCTCATGTGCGTTAACCATAATGTGATGCTTAGCGGCTTCCTTGACAGCATAGAGATAATGGTTGTTCATCAGCTGTCCGTAATGATGCTCGCCACGCGGAATAATGTCACCGACGTAACCGCTCTTAACAGCATCGTAGCCGTACTTGTTCATCAAGGTGTATGCCTTCTCCATCCAACGCTCATAATTCCATACAGAAGAAGATGTCTCATGGTGCATCATAAGTTTAACTCCCTTAGAATGAGCGTAATCGTTCAGAGCCTTAATATCAAAGTCAGGATAAGGAGTAATGAAGTCGAACACATCGAGCTTAGAGTGTCCTGCCCAGTCTTCCCAACCTTCGTTCCAGCCTTCGATAAGAACTTCGTCAAGTCCGTTTTCAGCAGCAAAGTCGATATAACGTTTCACATTTTCGGTGTTAGCGGCATGAGTGCCATTGGGCTTGCACTTGCTGTAGTCTGTAACACCAAGATGAACAGAAGGATAGTCGTTAGTGTAGCTCCAGGTTGCACGGCCTACAATCATGTCCCACCATACTCCGCAATACTTAACAGGATGAATCCAGCTGACATCGTCAAGCGCGCAAGGCTCGTTCAGATTTAGTATAAGATTAGATGAAAGCATATCGCGTGCGTCGTCGCTTACCAGCACTGTGCGCCACGGAGTGTTGAACGGAGTCTGTATGTAACCCTTCATGCCCTGTGCGTCAGGCGTAAGCCATGACTCAAATGTCATTGTCTTATCGTCAAGATTGAGGTGCATAGTAGCATAATTCACGCATGCTGCCTCATGAATATTGATGTAAAGACCATCATCGCTTTTCATCTGGAGAGATGTCTGAACACCTGTCGGAGAGAAAGGAGTCTGTGAAGAGTTGGGCGTAATGGCTGATTTCATCAAGCCACGGATTTCTGAAAGTTTTGACTCAACCGTCTCATACTCCTGAGTATCGTAATCACCTGGTATCCACCAAGCCTTATGGTCACCGGCCATGGCAAACTGTGTATGCTCCTCTTTGATTATGAAATAGTTAAGCTCATCCTGCTGCGGGAACTCATAACGCAATCCCATGCCGTCGTCATAAACGCGGAAACGGATTACAATATTGCGTTTTGTAGCAGGCTGGTTGAGCGTTACGGCCAGTTCGTTGTAGTGGTTACGTATCGTAGAAGTCTGTCCCCACACAGGTTTCCACGTCTCGTCAAATGAAGATGTCTCAGTCTTTGCAACTGTAAATCCGTCCATAAGGTCGGTTTCCTCCATTCCTTTGCTGGCGTGCTTACTCTTTGCAAGCTCAAGTCCGAGGTGGCTCGGCTTTACTACAGCCTTGCCTTTGTAATCCATCTGATACGTGGGCCTGCCATTGTCAAGCGAGAATGTAAGGACAACGTTGCCGTTTGGTGATTTCACTGTCTGAGCCAATGCCATTAAAGGCATAAGCAACAGTGCCAATAATACTTTTACTGTTCGCATAATAGTTGTAAGGTTTGTTTTATTTTCATGAATTAATCTTATCTTCCATGCCTTTGTGAAGGAATGTCAAGGAGCAAGCCCTTATGGCGCATGCAGCCAGCCGGCACGGCCGTTTTCAATCAAAAACACGGAGCCAGGCTCCTTGACAGCCTCTGATTTTCATGCAACACTGCGGATTATTATCTTCTTCCGCTCTCTTTTATCAAGTCTGTTACGTTCTGGTTAAAGTCATGCCTGTCGATGAGATCTTCCAAATCTACGTGCATACGGTAGCGCCAATAATGATGCGGATTAGCCGGCACATTGATGCGCTCGCGGTCCTTGTCAGCCAGGCGAAGATTCTCGTCGATAGAGAACCAGTCCTGCAATGATATGATGCAGAGCATCGAAGGGCAGAGCAGATGGCGCGAGATGATGTCGCGTGCAAGCCATCCCGGCAGCGGATGAGGAGCTGCCCCGTACTTCATCAGCACGTTGTTGAAATAGTCCTGAGTGCGCTTCTCGTCCTCGTCCCACCACTGGCGCAGCGTCGGTGTGTCGTGACTTGAAATAGTACATACCGAACGGTAAGGATTGCGTGAAAGCACACCAAAGCGGACGTTAGGATCTTTCGGCATTGACTGCATCTCCAAGCTAAGAATCTTAAGCTCGTTCATAACCCATGGCACACAGTCGGGCACCATACCCAGGTCTTCCGCGCAGACAAGCATTCTCGTAGCATCGACAATCTTAGGCAGCTTATTCATCGCCTCACGATACCAGAACTGATTGTTGCGGCGGTAGAAATAATCATTGTAAATCTTATTGAACAGATACTTATCGCTGTCGTAAAGCGACTCATAAATGTAGTCGAACTGGACTGAAATCCTTGGATGGAACTTGTTGTGGTCCTTATGGTCGCGGACAAACAACACGTCGCTTACCAGCGCATACAGACCGTCGCGGAGGTCGGTGTCTGCCTTGTCAGTCTTTCCGGCAAAAGCTGCCTCAATCTTACGCTGTGTGTTGTAGGCTTCCTTCATACGGTAACGCCCATCGTGCGACGGTTCAAGATATGTGTCACGAACCATTGCGGCACGCTCACCGAACATGCGGTCGAGCACCCAGTCGGTGATGAACGGCTCAGTGAACAGCTCTTCCTGGAAATGCAGACCGTAAGCCTCAATCTCCTCACGGGTCATGCCGAGAGCCGGCGAGAACTGGCCGAGCAGTCCGTGAACGGAGTCGATCGGAATCTCCCAGATTCTGAAGAAGCCAAGTACATGGTCTATACGATAGGCGTCGAAGAATCTTGCCATATTGGCAAAACGGTGAATCCACCATACGCATCCGTCCTTCATCATCTCGTCCCAGTTGTATGTCGGAAGCTCCCAGTTCTGTCCGTTTACTGAGAAATCATCAGGCGGAGCACCTGCCTGACCGTTCAGATTGAAGTAGCGTGGCTCCTGCCATACATCGCAGCCGAAGCGGTTCACGCCGATAGGGATATCGCCTTTAAGCACGACACCCTTTGAACGTGCATACTGATGAACGTCTGACATCTGACGGTCGAGTATGAACTGAACGTAGTAATAGAACGCCACGTTCTTGAAGGCGGCATTGCGCGGATTAGAAAGCATGGCACGCTCAGCCTCATCAAACAGGTTATGGTCGGGCCATTTAGAGAAGTCAGCCGTTCCGTTTTTCTCTCTCAAGTAGCAATATTGTGCATAAGGCACAAGCCATGAGCTTGTATTTTCAAAGAACTTCTTAAACTCTGCCGAAGCCAGTACCATGCTTCCGTCCTGACGGTAAAGAGTCTGAAGATACTCGGTCTTGGCCTCGTTCACGCGCTCATAGTCGACCTGCGGCAGAGCGTTAAGCTCCTTGCGCAGAGTTTCGAATCTCTCGCGCTCTTTTTCGTCTTCTATCTGCGGCAGCGAAGTGAAGTCTGCATACTGCGGATGAAGAGCGAAAATACTTATGCTGCTGTACGGATAAGAGTCCGTCCAGGTATGTGTAATAGTGGTGTCGTTAATCGGCAGCAACTGTAACACGCGCTGCTGAGTAAGAGCCACCCAGTCAATCATCTTCTTCAAATCGCCGAAGTCGCCCACGCCGAAGCTGGTCTTGGAGCGCAGCGAGAACACTGGAATCTGAGTGCCGGCGCACCTTACATCGTATATCGGGAAGAAAGCCTCGTCAAGCTCATAGACAACGACATCGCCTTCTTTCATTGAAGGCAGCTCGACACGGCGGTTCATGCTGCTTTCCCATATAACGTCGGTATTGTCGTGAACGTCAACTGCAATGAACTTGAAGTACATCACTTTGCTCTTCAGCTTAGTAACATCTATATCGACAATCCACTCATTGAAATTATGCTCAACCATAGGCACGGCCTTGCACACGTCCCATGCGCCGAGAACTTCATCATTGCCTGATATAGCGAGCTTCTGTGTGGCTGAAAGCTGCGGAGCGCGCACCTTGAAGCGGACAGTTACAGGATAGTCGCTGAGAGCTACAGGCGAAGTCTTTCGGCGGCGTATGCAGTCGGTGAATGCCGAACTGTAAAGATAAGAATCTTCCGGCAGGTCAATCCAGTGGTCGAAAACTCTCACGCTGTCGCCCATCACGGCGCTGATTTCAAGTCTGTGCGGCTCGTTGCGCCATTCACATCTTATCACATTATCCTCACCGCGCACCACGCTGTAATAATAGTCAATATACGTGCCCTTGTTCAAATCAAGCTTCAGGTCGCACGTCCATTCGTGGCCGTTTACAGTCCTCATTCTATAAGGAGTTGACAACTTTATGCCGTCCTTTACCCCCGTTATTAGATTTAAGACGAGCTCCTCACCGAAACTCGTTCCATAAATAACGCTTAAAAGTATATTCATAGTTAACAGGTCTTATATTTTTCCGCTCCAAAGTTAGCAATAAAAAGAATACGATTAAAGCATTTAAAGACTGAAAAATATTTTTAAACGTGCAAACGATTACACTCTTACTATATGCCTACCTTTCAACGGCTTCAGTTAAGGCAATGAAGTAATGAAAGACAATAAAAAACAGCTTGCGCATCCGGCAGATACACAAGCTGTTTCATACAGCGGCAGCTGTTCAGCTGAAACATGCTGAAAAACGCACGCGGCTATGGCCGCCAGACCATACTGATGCCCATCGGACTGACAGCCACGTCTACATTTTTGTTCCATCCCGTTATCTTGTCGGCAATCCAGTAGCCTGCATATACCGACGCGACACCTATGGCTGCGCCCGCGGCTACGTCGCCCCAGTGGTGACGGTTGCGTACTACACGGTCGACGGCAGTAGCCGTAGCCACGGTATATCCTGCCACGCTTATCCACGGACTGACATGACGGAACTCCTTATCGAGTATCGCTGCGCCGCAGAAGGCTATCGAGGCGTGTCCTGAAGGGAACGAACGGTCGTCTGTACCGTCGGGTCTTGTAGACTTTACCGAATATTTCAATCCATAGGTTACAGCCACATCAATAGCAAACGACGCAGCCGTGTTTACTACAAGCCGCTTCCACGAGCTTTGACTATCAACGCCGGCAGCCTTCATGGCATAGACCGACACAATCGGGACAAGACGCAGATAGTCGTCAATTCCGTCGCCATGATAAGTCTTATACTGCGCCATGCACTTGACAGACATCGTAACGACAATAAGTGAAACCAATAATTTACGTAACATATTTATTAATTGTTTTACGGTCACTTCTATGCTGTGCAAATGACTTACACGCCGACAAAGATACAAAAAAAATCGTGCCCGGCAGCATGAAAAATTCTCTTTTATTAACTTTTGGCTGCCTGTCATAAGAACCGCAATCTCAAAATGAAACGTAACTGATAATCAGCGCATTTACAAAAGGGCATCTTTCGCGCTGTCAAAGATGCCCTTTCAGCGTGCAAAAGACGCTCTTTCGGAACGCAAAAGACCGTCTTTTGCAAAGCAACAGTTAATCCGCCTGTTTTAACGACAGATTATATCATAATAAGAAACGGATTCAGAAAAGATAAAGACGGAAAGTGCTTATCATAAAAAACCGCTTGCACGGTGATTTAACTGAATCCATGCAAGCGGCTTATTGTTAAGCAGTTACTCTGTTGCTGATTATTCAGCGAGGAACAAGAACTGTCCTGTTATGTCGTTGAAGTAAACTTTGTACTTGCCGGCAGGCAACTTGACGTTGGCACCACCTTTAGTACCTGTGCCGTAAGACTGGTCTGCGATATTAACGTCTGCACCCCAATCCATCACATCCCAGTTACCGTCAACACGGAATTTGACTTCGCAATCTGAAGTTACGTCAGCCTCAACATACCAGTTGTGAGAAGTTACCTGAGTCAGGAATACATCGTTATCCCAGTCGCCATTTACTCCGATAAGACCTATCTTGTTGTAATCTACAACTGTTGACTCATCACATTTCGTCCATGTATAAGTCATTGCCGACATATCTACAGTGAAAGTATAATATGCACCGACCTCAGGTACAGAGATATTGTCAGCACCGTTGTTTGCATTAGAAGCCAACTTTCCAGATGCAGCTCCGGCAGTCGTGCCTAATTCTGCTCCGTATGCACTATCCCAGTTGTTAGCCTCGGTGAAGAACTTGAAGCTGCCTGAACCTGTCCACTTAGTAGTATAGCTCTGAGTGGTTGTAGTCTGAGGATATAATGCATAATTAAAATTACTTATGTCCCAAGAAGCAGCACCGCCGAAATCGCCGACCAAATAGTATGTTGCAGCCATTTCCTCAATCATATAGGTGTACTCCATCATATTAATGGTCATACGATACATTCCAGCATTCAGGATACGGCCTGCGCCAACACCGTCGCCTGTAACAAGTGAGCCTTCCATAGAGATATCACCATTTTCAGCTACACCTACGATGCCGTCTTCACCAGTATGTTCGAGATCGCCACTGTCTATGTTATTCTGAGGAATTATCTTCCAGTAGCAGTCTGCCGGAGCAGTGAATGAAACCGTAAACACCGGATCGTCGTATACATTTACGTCAGAATGACTGAACTTAATGGGGTCACCATTAAACCAGTCTGTCATATTTCCGACAATGTAGTAAGCTGACGCGATGAAAGGAGCGTCAGGAGTAGCAACAACGTTGATTGAATGAGCGTCAACAAAGAAAGCCTGGCCGTTGATTACTATGTCTGAATAAACATTTCCAGCCAATATGCGCTGCACAGGACTCTTTCCGTAGAATCCTTCAAGCGTAGCCTGCAAGTCTGCTTTGCCTACACGTCCTTCGTTATCGACATTAAGAGTTACGGGAGTTGTCTCTTCGCCTTCAACCGGCAACAGCTCTATACGAGTATAATCTATAACTGATCCTTCCGGCAGAGCAGCCTGAGTAAGCGTCATTATCTGGACACTATCACCCTCGACAGCTGACAGATCAATGGCTGACACAGGTTCAGCCTGATAGCCCGGCAGACTTATCGCACTTTCCTGCGGATTACTTTGCGGTGATGCCCAATCGGTAAAATCGTCGCTACAGCTGGCGAATGCCATTGCCGAAAGAAGCAGACCGCTGATTAACTTTATCTTTTTCATGATGATTTCTTTTTATTATTATAGGTTTTATGAATCTTGGTTCATGGTTTTACGGTATGCGGTTTTGCCACACAACCGTAAAACCTTAATAACCTTTCGTTTTATTCTACACGACCTGTATCGTAATCAAAGTTCACATAGAGTTTCTGATTTGCTGAACAGCTGATAGCATAAGACGGATCTACCTCGCTCCAGCTGTCAACAATGTTAGTTGTACGCCAAACAATCTTATTGTCGACTACAGTAAACTCAGTACGCCACCAATCAAGACCCGGCACCTTGATGTATGCACGGAGCTCGCCTGCCGCAGCAAATGCCGGAGATACCCACTCGCCACTTGCGTCTGCTGGCGGTGTGAGAGCCCATGCTGTGTTCGGGTCGTCCCATACTCCACCGGCAACATTACCTGTTACACAAGCCAGACCTGGATAAACAGTAATCTTTGAGCTAAGCGTGTTGTCTGCTATTGAAGCTGTGAAATGAAGAACATACCAGCCTGCGTTTGCGAATGCAATGCCGCCGTCCTCAGCAGGAGTTACGCCTGCGCCGGCCTGGTCGTCAACAGCTGTTACAGCGCTGCCATTTGTCTGAGAGTCAGCATCGCCCCAAGTAAGAGAAGCACCGGCAGACATGTAAACCATACCGTACCACTGACCATCCATTCCGTAAACAGGAGCAAGAGCCTTACCCTCTGTACCACCATGGATTGAAGATGCTGCAACGTAAACAGATGTAGGCATAGTTGCGATGTAAGAAACTCTTACCGGCAACTGTATTACGTTTGAATAGCAATAGCTGTTCGGAACATTTGCGATATGAGCGGCAAGGCGTACAAAAGCGACAAGAGTCTTGCCTGACGGGTCGCCGCCGTTATTGTCTTTCTGATACAGAGAGACAATGGTGTTGTTCAGTTCTTCTGCGCTAATATCTACGTTTGCTTGAGTATCTGTACTCATCAGAGTCGCATAGTTCACACCTTCAGGTACTTCAGCTCCTGTAACATCTTTGAACGCTTCGTTAAGTGACACCTGAACCTCATAAGTTGTAACAACCGGGAAGCCGTAGTCGGGCTGCGTTGTTGTAAGTTTCACACTATCCGAATATGCTAAGTCGTAAACATTATTCTCGGCATAAGCCGGAGTATTGAGTACGAACGACGTCGGATGTTGCAGCGTCGGGTTGCTGTCTGTGTCTGTCTCGCATGAGGTCATTAACGACAATACGGCCAAAGCAACAGCAGGAACCAACAGACTTTTAATTATATTTTTCATGTTCGTTTCTCATTTAAGTTATTATTCTTTTACAGGGCTTGACCGGCATAAGCAGAAATTGTCAGATGTTTATCCCGGTCTGCCCGATCCTTAAATTAATATCCCTCGTTCTGAGTCATGTTTGTATTGTTCAGACACTCATCGTAAGGTATCGGGAATACGTTGAAGTGAGGATGAACGTATGTTCCGTTAGGAGCTCCGCCCTTCCAATCCCAAAGATACTTGCTGCCTGTGAATACACCGAAACGCACGAGGTCGCTGCGGCGACGTCCTTCTACATAGAACTCGCGGCACCACTCGTCGAGGATATCCTCTTCGCTTGTGATTGTCTTCTGAGCAGCTCCGGCACGATTACGGATAACGTCAATGTCAGCCTGTGCTGCTGCGAGGTCGTGTTTATCGTCAAGACGATACTTAGCCTCAGCGCGTGTAAGATAAGCTTCAGCAAGACGGAACAACGGCAAGTCAACATCAGGATATTCAGTCTGGTCATGAGTAGGCTGAAGATCTGAACGGTGGTTGTCCCACTTTACAATCGACAGACCGTTAGTAAAGGCTGTAATCGCTTCAGGATAAAGCGTACGGATACCGCCACCGCGTCCTGCATAGAAGAGTGCGCGCTTGTCGCCTGCCTTAGCAATAATCTGTGCTGTTGAAGAACCGTCCTGCTCGTCGAGAGCCATGATTTCCTCTTCAGTCGCGTTTGCCGGTGCAGCTTCTGTTGATATAGGACAATCTGAAAGATTCGGGAAGAACTTTTGTATCAAGGCTCTGCGTGCGAACAAGCACTGCCATCCGTTTGTTGTACCCATGTTAGGCATTCCGGCTGCACGCATAGAGTTTACAACATACATAGCACCGCTGTGGCAACGTGTCTTCTGTCCGTCCTGACGTATCGGGAAGATTATCTCCTTCATTGCTTCAGGGTTCTCGTCGTTGTCGGCCATGAACAGCTGCTGATAACCTGAGAATCCGTTCTTCTCCTGAGTTGAAAGGCCATAAGTACTATTACCAATCAGCAGGTCGCAGTAATCAATAGCTTTCTGATAATCTTTCACTTTACCCTTGGTATAAACCTCAGAATTAAGTGCCAAACGCGCATGAAGCATATAGGCTGCGCCACGGTCTGCACGACCGAAGTTCTCTGTGTTGCAGAATGAGCCTGGCTCTGCCATGAGAGGTTCAATCTCTGTCAACTCTTGATCAAGCCACTCATAAAGTTTCTCACCGCTGTACTCAACCGGCAGGTCAGTTATATTGAACTCTGTCTTAAACGGAGCCTTACCGAACAAATCAAGCAGATACCAATAGTTTAAAGCACGGAGGAAACGTACTTCCGCACGATACTGGCTGTTGGCTTCATTGTCGGCAACCTGACTCAGATAGCTGTTGAAGAGTGTTATATCATAAGTAAGACGAGTGTAAACCCACTGAGTGCGCACGCTGCCTGAGTTCCATGTAATCATTGTGAACGGAGCAATGTCCGGGTTGTCCTGCCATGCCCATGCACATTCGTCAGTCATAAGCTCCTGACAGTTGAACGTTGTACGGTAGAAACCAGACTCGCCTTCGTCTTCAATTCCTGCGAGGTCAGCATTGCCGGCAGGCCCACGCTGGCCTGTAAGTCCGAGCGTAGAATAGCACTTTGCCAACAGTTCCATATCTGTTGCGCTCGGTTTTGTCTGCGGATCTATTGAGCTGATGTCCAGGTCGTTGACACAGCCTGTCAGTCCAAATGTCAGAACAGCCGCAGCTATTGTTGTTGAAAATATCTTTTTCATTGTTATGCTCTTTTTTATTATTATACGTAAAACATAAGCATTATGAGCCTTAGAAATTAAGGTTAACACCTATCTGAAAGCTCATCGGACGCGGATACGGATTCTTGTCAACACCGCTTGAGATTTCCGGGTCAAGACCTTCATACTTTGTAATTATGAACGGATTCTGAACTGTGAAGAACAGACGGCCAGAGAAGTAATCCTGGTTAGCACCCTTAAACAATGCCGGGAACGTGTATCCGAGAGTTATGTTGGCACACTTCAGGTAAGAAGCGTTGCGAACAAAGTAATCGCTCAGAGCGATGTCTGCCATTCCTGTGAATCCGAGATCGACAGCAGCCTGAGTTGTATTAGTATAAATATTGTGGTGGTGCAGACCTGAAACGCTTACGTTTGCAAGATTTGACAGGAAGTCATAGTAAACGTAGTTGCCGATGGCAGCGCGGAACGATGCACTCAAATCCCAACGTTTGTAGATGAACTTGGTTGTGAAGCCCATGTAAACATCAGCTGCAGGGCTGTGGTAGAAGTAACGGTCGTCGCTGTTGATCTGGCCGTTGCCGTCGCGGTCAACGTAAACGCCCTCGATTGGCTTGCCGTTGTCGTCGTAAACCTGCTGGTAAACCCAGAACGAGTTAGCCGGCTGGCCTACTGTATGAGCTTGAATATAAGTTGCGTTACCGCGTGAAGCTGTTATGCCATTTGGAACACTATAGCCTTTGTCACCACCTATCAGCTCTGTAATCTCGTTGTGGTTCCAAGTAACGTTGTACTGGATGTCCCAAGTGAAGTCCTTAGTAACGATGGGCTTTGCTCCGAATGAGAATTCAACACCGTAATTTTCGAGCGAGCCGATGTTCTTTGCCATGCGTGAAGCGAAGTTCATCAGAGACGGAAGTCTTACATCCTGGATAAGGTCTGTTGTCTTACGATAGTAGCCGTCGATGCTGGCTGTAATGCGGTTGTTCAAGAATGCGAAGTCAAGTCCGGCGTTCCAAGTAGTAGTTGTCTCCCAAGTAAGATCAGGATTGTAGCGGTTCGGACGCATTGTGTAATAATAAGTATTGCCGAACGGATACTGTGCGTACTGGTCGCTGACTGTATAAAGCGGAGCATAAGCAAAATCACCTACACTGTCACCAAGATCCTGTTGACCTGTCTGTCCCCAACCGAGGCGGAGCTTGAACTCATTCCACCAGTCGATGTTCTTCATGAACTTCTCGTCATTGATACGCCATGCCAACGCTACTGATGGGAAGTAACCCCACTTGTGTCCTTTGGCGAAACGTGAAGAACCGTCGGCACGGAACGAAGCGGTAACCATATAGCGGTCGAGAAGAGTATAATTCAAACGGCCGAAGTAAGAAACCAAAGAGTTATGAGTGGCCCATTCCTGTTCTGATTTTATTGTGCGGTTATAAGATGTATCGCCTGTAACCGGGTCTACACCATTACCATAGCTCCATCCGTTTCTGTGATAGTGTGATTCCTCTGCACCTGCCATGATGTCGATGTTGTGTGCACCGAATGTGTGCTGATACTGAGCATAAACATTGGCTGTAATGCTGTACTTCCAATAACGTGTCAGCTTATTGTAGCCAAAGTAGTTGTCCTGATAAGAATAAGGTGAACTTACATCGTCCTGCTTTGAGTCGGTGTACTGTCCGCCGTAACTTGCATGAATATGCAAATCCTCGAAACCGTGAACCTTATAGTCCATCTCAACATTTCCAGTGAAGTCGTAAGAATGTGCCATACAGCTTACAAGGTTCAGATATGCCAACGGGTTCTGCGGAGAGTTAGGGTTCTTTGTGTACAGCCAGTTCGGATCACTGTAATTTGCCTCCTGACCGTTCTGATAGAAACCGCCGAAGAACTGTCCCATTTCACTGTCGTCATAAACAGGGCGTGTCGGGTCCATTGAAAGAGCAGAGCCGATTGCGGCACCTGAATCAATATAGCGGTCTTTCTCTGTCATGAACTTTGCCGTTACGTTGAAGTTCAGGTGATCGTCAAGGAATGAAGGCGCAAGGTTTACAGATGCGTTAAAACGCTTCATGTAAGAATTCTTAACTATACCGTTATCGTCCTGATAGCCAACTGAAACACGGTAAGGCATATTCTTCAGACCACCGGTCATAGAGAGATTGTGTGAAGTGCTGATTGCAGTACGGAATATCTGATCCTGCCAGTCAGTATTCGCGCTGCCGAGTCCTGCAAGTGCGCTTTCACCTTCAACCTGACTGATAAGATTGCGGTACTCATCACCAGTCATTACATCGTAACGTTTCTGAGTTGTAGAGATTGTAACATCGCCATTATAAGAGAACTTAGGTCCTGTGCCCTTACGTCCTTTCTTTGTTGTAATGATAATGACACCGTTTGACGCACGTGAACCGTAAATAGCAGTAGCCGATGCATCCTTGAGCACGGTGAAAGTCTCGATATCGTTCGGATTGATCATAGCCATAACGTTACTCATACCTTGTGCTGTATGGTTGTCGATTGTCAGACCGTCGATTACAATCAGCGGATCGTTATTTGCAGTCAGTGACGAACCTCCACGGATACGGATCTGAGCTCCGGCACCCGGCGCACCACCTGAAGTGATTACGTCAACACCGGCAACCTTTCCTACAAGCATGTCTGATGCACTGCTTGTAATACCCTTGGTCATTTCGTCAGGCTTGATTGCTGTTACCGAACCTGTAAGGTCTTCTTTCTTGGCACGGCCGTAACCGATGACAACAACATCGTCGAGCAACTGATTGTCGTCCTTAAGAGTTACAATCATGTTTGATGACACCGGCATCTCTACAGTCTGATAACCGATGTAAGACACAGAGATTTTTGTTCCTGGAGCGGCTTTAATGGTAAAGTTACCGTCAAAGTCGGTTATAACACCACCGTCCTGTCCTACAACACGGACTGTAGCGCCGATAATCGGCTCCCCGGAAGCATCTTTCACTACGCCTTTAACGTTGCTTTGCGCAAAGGCTCCCACTGATAGGAACAGCCCCAACAACAGGGACAGAATCCTACATAGAGGTTTTGATTTTACCTGCTTCATGATTTTGTGTTTTTTAGTTACATTAATGATAGATATAATTGTTAAAAAATTGTATCTCTTAGCTTTTATAAGATTATTAAAGATTATTATCAGATTTTATCGCATTTTGGTCAGTTTTCACATTTGCAAAAATACTTCTGATTTGGTATATTTGTAATTGTAAAATACAGAAAAATACACATCAATATGCGCAAACGGTTGCACAGCGAAAACTTTAAATAATATAAGGTGTAAACGTAAAGATATGTTGACTCAGCGTAATTTTGCAATGTCAAATAAGAACAAGATGCCTAATACTAATGCGCCGATAACAATGAAAGACATAGCCAAAGAATTTAACGTTTCTGTGGCTACTGTATCGCGCGCGCTCAAAGGTAATCCGAGGATAAGCGAAAACACACGCAACAAGATTATCGCATACGCACGTGAACACAACTTCTGCCCGAACCTGATGGCGGAATCACTGCGTAACAACAAGACGATGAAAATAATCGGAGTGATAATTCCACAGTTCACTCATTTTTATTTCTCGTCAGTGCTCAGTGGCATTGAGGACGAAGCTGTGAAACACGGCTATCGGTTACTTGTAGCTCAAAGCAATGAGGACTACCAGAGGGAAGTTGAGACATGCCAATCTTTCTATGAGAACAAAGCATGCGGAATAATAGTATCGCAGGCTAAAAGCACTCACAGGTATGAACACTTCCAACGGCTTATTGACATGGGAATGCCACTGGTATTCTTTGACAGAATATGCACCGGAATAAACTCTAGCCGTGTAACTGTGGACGACTACATGGGCGCATTCTCTGCCGTTGAATATATGATAAAGACCGGCTGCCGTAACATCGCTTTCTACGGTTCGTCAATGAAAATGGAAATATCCAAGAACAGATACAACGGCTGGCACGATGCCATGCGCAAACACGGACTTAACCCGGACAACTGTGTCAAGATAGAATGTGACAACCGTAAAGATGCTGAAAGACTTACTCCTGACGTGCTGAAAATGGAGAACCGCCCTGACGCTTTCTTCGCAATAAACGACGATACCGCCATAGGAATAATGTACACAGCAAAAAAAATGGGACTGCGCGTGCCTGAAGATATTTCCGTATGCGGATTCACCAACGGACAGAGAGCCGTTGCCTGCGACCCGATGCTTACCACAGTTGAGCAGAACGGATATGAGGTAGGACGACTGGCAGCCGACTTACTTATAAACAAAGTTGAAGGAATAGTTCCTATCGACAAAGTAGAAAAGCGGGTAGTCAGGACCAAACTGATTATAAGAGGCACGACAAAGACAATTAATAAGCAATGAATAAAGCTGACGCAACATACATACTGAAAGACCTTTGACATGCCGACTGACAATGACTCTTGCCGACATTCACCGACTGAGAAACTTTGCAGTTGCGCCGCAAATACAATAAACCTATGAACTAAGAAACAAACTTAATACCTTAAACATAAAAATGAATACAGGATTAAAAAACAAACCGGACCTGAGTTTTACACAACTCTGGAATTTGAGTTTAGGCTTTTTCGGCGTACAGATTGCTTACGCTCTTCAGAGCGCCAACATCAGCCGCATCTTCGCAACGCTTGGCGCTGACCCTCACAACCTTAGTTACTTCTGGATTCTGCCTCCGCTGATGGGTATCATAGTGCAGCCGGTGGTGGGAACATTCAGCGACAAGACGTGGTGCCGCTTCGGCCGACGCATACCTTACTTGTTTGTAGGCGCACTGGTGGCCGTACTCGTAATGTGCCTTCTGCCTAACGCAGGCTCTTTCGGAATGACAATTTCCACCGCAATGGTTTTCGGTCTTATCGCACTCATGTTCCTCGACACCAGCATCAACATGGCTATGCAGCCGTTCAAGATGCTCGTCGGCGATATGGTCAACGAGAAGCAGAAAGGTCTTGCCTACTCCATACAGAGCTTCCTATGCAATGCCGGCTCGCTCGTAGGCTATGTGTTCCCGTTTCTGTTCACATTCCTGGGCATCAGCAACATCGCCCCTAAAGGTGTCATCCCTGACTCTGTAATCTACTCTTTCTATATCGGCGCAGCCATTCTCATACTCTGCGTAATCTACACCGCAGTCAAAGTAAAGGAAATGCCGCCGAAAGAATATGCCGAATACCACGGCCTTTCAAAACCTCTTAACGAGGAAAAAGTCAACTGGTTCAAGCTGCTGCGCGATGCTCCTTCTGCATTCTGGACAGTCGGACTGGTTCAGTTCTTCTGCTGGGCAGCGTTCCTCTACATGTGGAACTACACCAACGGAGCCATCGCCGAGACCTGCTGGCACACCACCGACCCTACTTCAGAAGGTTTCCAGGCTGCCGGCAACTGGGTAGGAATACTCTTCGCCGTACAGGCAATAGGCAGCGTATGCTGGGCTATGATGCTTCCTAAGTTCAAGAACATAAAGATGGCTTACTCGTTAAGCCTCATCCTCGGCGGCATAGGCTTCCTCATGATACCTTATATCGGCAACCAGTACGTACTCTTCATTCCTTATCTGCTTATCGGATGCGCATGGGCAGCTATGCTGGCTATGCCTTTCACCATTGTAACCAACGCTCTTAACGGCAGCCACATGGGCACATACCTCGGTCTGTTCAACGGCACAATCTGTATTCCGCAGATTATCGCAGCCGCTCTCGGTGGCGTGGTTCTCAACCTTGTAGGCAGCGCACAGAGCAGCATGATGATTGTTTCAGGCGTACTTCTTATAATCGGTGCTGCGAGCGTGTTCATCATAAAGGCCACTCTCGGCGAGAAACAATAAGAATGTCTGCATAAAGTCATACTACCGCAAGATGTAAAAGACATAGAAAATAATATCTAAACATAACACAACAGATTCCCTCTTCCTTGTTGTACTGGCTCTTTAACGAATCTGTACGTCAAGGAAGAGGGAATTATTTTTTGCAGATTGCAATAATATTATAACGTGAGTTCTATATTTAAAGAATATCTGACGGTTTCTAAAAGATGCCATTTTACAACGTAAAAGGTTATCTTTTGGAACGCAAAAGATAACCTTTTATAACTCAAAAGACGGTCTTTTAGAAAACGCCTGTTTTATGGTATGTTTTCAGATGATGCCAAGCAGGCATTTTATCTGCAAAGTTTACTGTCTGTTTACAGTAACCGTACCTGAACCGGCAACCGATTTATCAACCTTTCCTACATGTCCTTTCAACACTATATCGCCAGAGCCTGCTATCGTGCATGAGGCATTCTGAATGTTGACATGCTCCATATTGACGTCACCAGAGCCTGCGATTGAAGCTGTCATGTTGTCGGCCTTGATGTTTTTCACGTCTACATCACCTGACCCTGCTATTGAAAATTCCGCAGACCGGGCTGTCATATATCCTACGTTAACATCTCCTGAACCAACTACATCCACATTCATTAATGAAGATGTAACCTTAGACAAATCTATATCGCCAGACCCGGCGACACATACAGTAAACCTTTTTGCATTTATTTCGCCATTCGAGATAAAGTCGCCAGAACCTTTTACAGCAACGTCCGAAAGCGAAGGAGCTGTTACGTAAATGTCAACATCGCATTCGTCTGACGTTAAATTGCCCATACCTTTCGCCACTGATATTGACAGAACGTTATTCTCGTTCTTCACAATGGTATGCCTTATGCTTTCAGAATTACCTTTGAGCTTTATTCCTGGAGTCTTGCCTACTGTGTAGTAAACGTCAAATCCGCCGTTAATCTCTATTCCCGTAAAGCCTTTTGCCACTGCCTCTTCAGCTGCTTTTACCGCTGCTGTCGCGTTTTCGGCTGGAGGAATATTGCAGCTGTTGCCGTTGATTCTTACGGCACACGATGTCAGCAGTGCAACAACCATTACCGCTAAAAATCCCTTTTTCATAGTCAATAAATTTTTAAAATGTTATCTTATATCTGATTCCTGTCATTAAAAACCTTAGAAGTCGAGACCTCGTCCACGGTAGAAGTCTATAAGACTTATGTCGTAAAGATATTCGTATTTTGAGCGTGCGAGGTCGCTCATTGATTTCAGCCAGTTGTTTTTCGACTCGTTAAATTCTGTAATATTAGCCTTGCCATACTCATACTTGGCCGACATAAGGTCGAAGGCGGCCTTGTTGCTGAGCGTAGCCTCACTGCTGCTTTCATACTGCGCCTTGGCTGCCACGGCGTTATAGTAAGCCTGCTGTATCTCTTTATACAGACCTTTCTTCACGTTTTCCAGTTGCAGCAGCTGTGTCTCCTGGCTCAGACGGGCCGTGCGTATGCTGTTACGGGTTGAGAAACGGTTGAAGATAGGCACACTCAGGCTAAGGCCTATATACTGACTGAAGTTGTTGCGCATCTGCCTGCCGAACGAGCCCATGTCCACACCGCTCGTCTTGTAATAGTTGGAGCCAAGGCCGGCAGTCAGCGACAACGTCGGCCACAGCGCACTCTTGGCGAGCTTTATGTTCATTTCCGAACCTTTAAGGCGATACATTTCAGCCTTAATCTCTGGTTTGAAAGCCATTGCTTCCTGGAAAATCTCATCAGGAAGAGGTAACGACGCCGTGCCGTTCATGGTCATATCTGAAACGTCAGGGCGCACAATGGCAAAGCCTTCGGGCGTAGGCAGCTCCAGCAGCTGCGCCAATGCGAGCAGCGCAAGCCTGTAATCATTGTCCGCCTGGGTGTATGTCAGACGGCTCTGGGCCAGAGTCGCCTTCTGCTGCGCCACTTCCACACCGCTCGCCTTTCCCGTGCGGTACATCTCACTGAGGCGTTCCACCTGCATAGAGTCTATGTCTATCTGGCGCAGAGCTACGTCGCGAAGCTCCATACTGTAAAGTATCTGCACGTAGGCCTGAGCCACCTGCACGCTTACATCGTCGCGGGCTTTCGCCAGGTCGGCTGTCGCGGCTTCAAGATTGAGCTTGTTCAGCTCAATAGTACGTGGTATGCGGAAGCCTGTGAAGAGCGGAACGCTTGTGCTTACGCCGAACGCCGTGCTTCCTGTATTCTGATTAGAGTAAGTATTGTCGGATGTAAGTCCGCGGCCGAACGACCAGTTCTGTGATGCCGTTGCGTTCAGGTCAGGCAGCCGGCTGTTCTTTGCCGTACTCAGTTCAACCTCGCCCTGACGTCTGGTTACGTCCTGCTGTTTCACCGTAATGTTGTTTTCAAGCGCATAGTCAATACACTCACGCAGTGTCCAGGCCTTCCTCTCCTGCGCCGAAGCCATAATGGCAGCCAGGAGAAAGGATATTGTTACAATAAATTTATGTACTAACATAATCTTTCCTTATTAAGTATAACCATTGCCGTCGGTCTGTGTTTAAGGCCTTTATGCAGCCTGCCACGGCGTTATTCGTCCTTCACCTTCTGCGGACCTCTTACCTTTTCGTTCTTTTTCAGTCCGCTCTTTATCTCGATGTTGATACCGTCGCTCAGTCCGGTTGTAACCTTACGGCGCTCGTATGTCTTGTCGTCGCCGCTGCCTTTAATCACATACACATAGGTGTCGTTGCCGCTGAACTCAATCGCGCTCTCAGGAACTGTAAGCACACCTTTGGCACTTGCCAGTTCAATCTCGGCGTTTGCGCTGTATCCTGAACGTATTGCGTTACCCTGCGGAACGGTTACCGCCGCCTTAATCTCAAACTGGTTGGCGCCGTTGTTGTCTGTTGCCTTAGGCGAAATGTATTCGAGTCGGGCTTCAAACTTCAGGTTCTGCAACGCTCCAATTGTGATTCTCATCGGCATTCCGGTAACGAGTTGTCCTACCTCTGTCTCATCAATATTGCCCTTGAAGATAAGATCGCTCATGTCAGCGACGGTCGCTATCGTCGTACCGTCGTTGAATGTGTTGCTGAGAATTACCGAGTTACCCACCTTTACGGGCACGTCGAGAATCAGTCCGCTTATCGTCGAGCGTATCAGAGTGCTGCTTGCGCTGGCATTACTGCGTGATACTCCGTCGCGTACGACCTCAAGTGCGTCGATGGCGGCAGTCTTTTCCTCGCGTGCCTGGTCAAGAGCCTGGCGCACGTTATCGTATTCCTCTGCGCTGACAAGCTGCTTGTCATAGAGCTGTTTTTCACGGTCGAAGTTCACTTTTGCCTGTTTCAGGTTGATTTCAGCAAGCCGTACACGGCTCTCGGCAGAACTTAGCTGCCCCATGTCAGGTATGACTTTAACCTTAGCTATCACCTCGCCGGACTTTACCATTTCGCCTGCTTCCTTGTATATTTCGGTTATGATTCCGCTTATCTGCGGCTTCACCTCCACTTCGTCACGGGGTTCTATCGAGCCGGTGATTACTGTTGTCTTGCTGATGTCGGTAACTTTAGGCGTAAACTCATCATAAACCACCGGCTGCGGCTTCGACTTTTCATAAAGAAAGACGAACGTTCCTATAAAAATCAGAACTACAATCGCCGCAATGATTACTTTCAGATACTTCTTCATATTTATTTGTTTTATTTAAATTCGGTCTATTTTTATTATATAAAACATCATGTTACGCTCTGCCGTTCACGGCAAGCTGAACACTGTCTGTGCGTCATTCGTCCCTCATGGCGTCAACTGGTTTGATGCTCATTGCACGCAACGCCGGGGCAAGTCCTGCCAGAACACCGAGCAGCGCAAGCAGAAGCACAGCACCGACAGCCGTCCAGAAACCTACCTGGAAGTGCGCATTGACGATTCCGTCAGTAGTATTGCCAAGCTCAAGCATCTCAAGAACCATGACAGCAAAGAGTATTCCGCTCATGCCTGCAACCGCAGTAAGAATCACACTCTCGGCTATTATCTGACTGAGAATGTTCTTCGGCGTGGCTCCTATGGCGCGGCGGATACCTATCTCGGTAGTACGTTCACGCACGGTTACCATCATAATGTTGCTGACTCCTATCGCTCCGGCCAGCAGAGTGCCGATACCGACGAGCAGAATAAGGAAGTTTACACCGCTGAAAAGATTGTCGAGCATACCGAAAAGCACCTCTGTATTGAACACCATGATACCTTTTTCGTCAGTAGGATCAACCTTGTGAGCCTTTGCTATGACCGCGCGCATCTTTCCTGAAATGCTGCTCATGGTTACGCCCGGCTTCGCCGTAACACATATAAGATGAACACTGTCGCCGAGGTTGTAGGCTTTCTGCATCATAGTAAGCGGCACTACGACAGACGACTCGTTACGTCCGCTCACGTTCATGTTGCCCGAACTGTAGTCAACACCTACCACATCGTAGTAAATCTTGTCCACACAGATACGCTTTCCGCACGGATCTCCGCCTGAAGGGAACAGCTCCTTGTAAACCTTCTTGCCGATAACACAGACCTTGCGGTTCTGACTTATATCCATATCGTTGATGTAACGCCCGTAAAACATCTGCGGAGCCTCAACCTGCTGATAGTCAGGCAGCAGTCCTTTCATAGTGCAATCGGTCTTACGGTCAGCAAAAGTGGCGCTTCCACCCCAGTGAGACAGCACCGGCGAAACCGTTGCAAGCTCTGTAACTTGTTGTTTCAGACGCTCCACGTCGCCATAAACCATGCTCCACTGGCGCTCCTTTCTGAATCCGGCGTAAGGTTTTGTGGTAGGCTGTGCCCATATTATTGCGGAGTTGGTGGCAAAGCCTTCAAAGTTGCCTTGCAGCAGTTCTTTCAGTCCTTGTCCGCCACCGAGCAGCGCAACGAGCATGAACACGCCCCAGAACACGCCGAAACCTGTAAGGAAACTGCGGCTCTTATTCCTCGACAATGTATCGAGTATCTCACGGAAACGGTCTATATCAAATTTCATTATATACTTATTTAACTAAGAAAATATGTCATTTCAACCACTCACAAACCAAATTATAAATCATGAATTGTGAATTATGAATTAAAAGAACTATTCCGCTCTCAACGCCTCGATAGGTCTGATGCGTGCTGCCTTACGTGCCGGTATAAGTCCGGCGAGCGTTCCTGCCACAATCATAACCACCGTGGCGGCAATGCAGACACCTATGCCGACAGTCGGGTTATAGAACATCGTGGCCTCAAACAGACCGCTGTTCACCTTCATCTGTCCGATTGTAGCGTCCATATACTCATTAGCGGCAACGCCGATTACCATTCCTATGTATCCGAAAAACGTCGTTATCACGATGCTTTCAATTATTATAAGCCTCAATATCGACGACGGTCTGGCTCCTATCGCCTTGCGGATGCCGAACTCGCGGGTACGTTCCTTTACAGTGATAAGCATGATGTTGCTTACACCGACTATTCCACTCAAAAGCGTAAACAGACCGACAATCCACAGCGCAGTGCGTATCATGTTCATGCCGGTGTTCATCTGCAAGTTCTGCGTGAAACGGTTCCATATCCATACAGAGCCTTCATCATCGGGTGCGGCACTGTGATTGCCGTTAATACGCGCACGATACTGAGTCTCAAAGGCGTCGTTGGCCTCCTGTGTGTCAAGTCCTTTGAACGAGAATACTATCGAACCGACCTCGTCACCTTTGTTGTAGATGGTGCGGATTGTCGTGAATGCCGTGTAGGCAGATGTATTCATACCGCTGCGGTCGGCTTTATAGACACCTACCACACGGAACGCCAGACTGTCAACGTCAACATACTGACCGATGATGCGCTCCGTTCCGTTAGGCATCAGTTCCTTGGCGTCGTCCTCGCTCAGCACCAGCACTTTGCGCTTCTGCTCTATGTCGATGTGGTTTATAAACCTGCCGTAAAGCATTTCCTTCTTGTTTATCTCGATTTCGTTCGGATATACGCCTTCGAGAGTACCGCCTACATAGTTGGCTCCGCTGCTGAATGTAAGTCCGCTTTGCGACACCGAGCCGCCTGTTTCATCCACATTGGCCGAGAAATTATTGCCCGTAACAGCCATGTCACGGTCGTTCAGCTCTATCGCGCGCCCCTCTTTCAGTCCGTTATAAGCCTTTGTTGTCATTCCTCCGCTTACAATCATCGAGTTGTCGAGAAACTTGCTGTTCTGCAACAGCATGGCGTTAATCAGTCCGTTGCCGGCTCCGAGGAGGAATATAAGCATGAAGATACCCCACGCCACGGCAAATCCTGTCAAGGCTGTGCGCAACTTGTTGCGGCGTACCGTACTCCATATTTCAACTATAATGTCCCTCATTTCTGAACGCTTTATAAGTTATTGAAAATCAATACTTTATATTCGCCATTGCAAAAGATACTCTTTTAGCTCATGAAAGATGCCATTTTACAGTTTAAAAGAGCATCTTTTGCAATGCGTTTTGCCATAAATTGAAAAACCTGCAGTATTCCACTGCTCCGTCACTTCATCACACCGTCAACTCCGAACGGCGAAGCATGGTGGTCAAAGTTTATCTCTATGTTGCCGATAAGCCCGTCCTTGATATGTACAATCTTGTTGGTCTCGTTGGCAACGCCGCTCTCATGCGTAACGACTACTATCGTCATGCCCTCGTCCTCGTTAAGTTTCTTAAGCAGCTTCATCACCTCGACACTTGTCTTTGAGTCCAACGCGCCGGTAGGTTCATCGGCAAGTATTATCTGCGGACGTGTAATCAGCGCACGCGCTATTGCCACACGCTGCTTCTGTCCGCCCGACATTTCGTTGGGATAATGGCCTGCCCACTCTTTCAGACTCAGCTTTTCAAGATATTCCATAGCCAGTCTGTGGCGCTCACGGCGGCGCACTCCCTGATAAAACAGCGGCAGTTCAACATTCTCGACAGCCGTCTTGAACGATATAAGGTTGAACGACTGGAAGATAAAACCTATCATGCGGTTGCGAAACTCTGCCGCCTTCGTCTCCGAAAGGTCTTTTATCAGTGTATCGTTCAGCCAGTATTCGCCTGAATCATAGTTGTCAAGAATGCCCAGAATGTTGAGCAGCGTCGACTTGCCGGAGCCTGACGCACCCATAATCGACACAAACTCGCCCTTCTCTATGTCGAGGTTTATGCCTTTGAGCACGTGCAGCGGCTGCCCGTTGTCGTATGTCTTGTTGATGTCTTTTAAGTGAATCATCTTATTATTATTTTATGTCTGGATGACATCCGGCAGTTTCCTGCCGTTGTTCCACGTTTATTTATTAAGACGTATTCTAACGCATAAATGTTGCATCGGCCGTAAATTAATATGCAAATAATTTTACTTTTCAGCCTTTTTCCATGCTCCGTCCACCTCGTCAATGCCTATGCCGAGCAGCCGCATCTGCCTGAACAGCTCAGGCAGACGCACCTCCATGAACTCCTTTTTCCGCTCGTCGAGTATGCGCTGCTTAGCTCCTGCCGTGACGAAGTAGCCAAGCCCGCGCTTCTTGTATATCACTCCCTGCTGCTCCAGCAGGTCGTAAGACTTCACGGCGGTGTTGGTGTTCACCTCAAGCAGCACGGCATACTCACGCACAGAGGGTATGCGCTCATCGTCGATGAACTTACCCGTGAGTATCTCGTTGCACAACCTGTCGGCTATCTGTACGTAAATCGCTTTTTCTGTCGTAAAGTTCATAAGTTAATCCATTTGTTGTTAATAACCTGCATGCGGCTGAACACCTTGTATGACAGCCACCAGTCAGCCACCGTTGCGACTGCCAGCACGGCAGAGAGTGTGTACGTCAACATCGCATGTTGCCCGTCTGCATTAGGCGTCAAGCCTCCGGCCGGGAACAAGGACGACATCCATGAAAGGCCGATAACAACCAAAACGAGCAAAATAGTTACAATGACGTACTGGTAACGGCGCAGCAACACGCTGCCAAGCATATACAGGGAGTGTGCCCAAACGCACAACTGCACACCGACAAAGGTAGTGAGAAACGAGGTGTTTCCTGATTCCCATGTAACCAAGTTGTCTGCATTGGCAATATTTGTGATGAACTCTGCCAGGCCGAAACCAACATAGTCGATACCAACTGCGAGGCAAACGGCTATACGCAGGACGTCTGCGATGCAGAACGCCACAATGCCTGCCATTGACGTTCCAAGTGTTATGGCAATGAAACGGACAAGAAATTTCTCCAAATCGGTAGCCGGCAGCATTTTCAGTGCTATGCGCTGTCCCTTTGTCTTAATGTCTGCGAATATCCACGTACCGCTGAATACAATAAGCAGAACGTAAATAAAAGTACATGTATTCAGGCTTGAAGAAAACCTGACAGCCGTCTCTTGAGTCGCAGCACCTGACCTCAGCAAGGGCCAGAGCCAGCCTATGAACGTGAACAGGTAGCCAAAAGAAAGACCGCCAGCAAACGACAGTACGTTCTTAACATTAATCCTGTACATCCAAAAGGCTGTCCTCGCAAAACGTTTTATATTGAAATAACTCATAACTCCATATTTTTATTATTCAGAATTGTGATAAACCGAGCAACACTAAGATAAGAATCCGGCAACATAAAAGCGCAAGCCACGCTCCTGTCAATGTCTTTACTGTCTCTATATGAGCGCAATATTCTTCGCTCTTTGTTCCCGACCGTTCACTTTCACGCGCTAAACGTTAAGCCACTTGTTGTTGATTACCTGCATACGACGGAATATTCTGTAAGACAGCCACCAGTCAACCAGTCCCCAAACGATGAACACCACAGCAGCCACCCAGACCATAGAGATAATAGTCTCGCGCAAAGCTACGGCGTAAGAGGTGTCGACAAAATTGATGAGTATTGGCGTAAACACAAGCCCGATGACACAGTGGGCAAGCGTAGTCTGCACAAACTGGCGGCGGCGGAACAGTGTGCCACCCAGTATATAGAGCGAGTGTACCCAGAAAACCCAGGCATGTGCCATTACAAATATTGCCGTAGCAAAGGCAACGTCGTTGGTGTTGAGCGAGTTTATGCTTACATTCGTATTATCGAAAATCATCGACAAGAACAACGGTACGGCGCTGCCCGTTATGCTGACTCCGGCTATCAGGCTGACAAGCATGCGGAAAAGGTCGGCCAGACAGAAAGCTACGAAGGCCATAAGCCACCACACTATCGTGGCATAAAGCGCACGGGCGACAAACTTCTCAAGGTCAGTGGCAGGCAGCATCTTGAACGTTATGCGCTGCTCTTTGGTCTTCATGTTGTTGAAAATCCAGCATCCGCCGATGGAACAGATTATCAAAAAAACGAAAAGCGCAAGCGATGTGAAGCTATTAAAATTATCAGCAACAACCACGTCAGACTTATTACGGCTCGACATTACCTGCACCACGGCAATCACGACGAACGCGAACGTCATTGAGGCGGTATTTGTCAATATCTCTTTCTTTGTCATCAGTGCATTCCATTTCAGCACACTGCCAAAGCGGTTTATATCAAAATTTTTCATTGTCTTTCGTCTTTAAGATTATAATGCATGTTTAGTCAGGGCGTTGAAGAGCAGCTCAAGGTTAAGCGTTGTGTCGTCGTCGCCCTCGCGTTTGCGTGTTATTACAGCGTTGCCCTGCACCGACGGCTCGGCATAGAGTACGTCATCCTGCGGCTCGCCAAGCGAACGGAACTCGAAGTTGTACTTAGAGCAGATGTCGCTGACTGACGCATTGAGAAGAATCTGCGAGCGGTCGAGCATCACGATGTGGTCGAGCAGCGACTCGACGTCGTGCACCTGGTGGGTGGAGATTATCATCGTGCGGTCGTCGCCCATGTTGTTTGCAATGACACGGCGGAACTGGCTCTTCGACGGAATGTCGAGTCCGTTGGTCGGCTCGTCCATGAGCAGCAGGCGGGTGTTGGCTGCAAGGGCGAAGCTCATGTACACCTTCTTCTTCTGTCCCATTGAAAGCTCCTTCAGGTGGATGTCGGGCGTAAGTTCGAAGTCGCGCAGGCAGCTCTCCAAAATCTCGCGGCTGAAGCGCGGATAGAACGGTTGGTTGAGCCTGACGTATGCGTCGAGGGTCATCGAGGCGAGGTCGAACTCCTCGGGAACGAGGAATATTTCCTCAAGCGTTTCTGCCCTATGCAACGATGTGTCGACACCGTCGATGGTTATCGAGCCTGCCGTGCGGCGCAGCAGTCCGCTGATAAGATAGAGCAAGGTAGACTTGCCCGTACCGTTCTTGCCGAGCAGTCCGTAGATGTTATTGTCCTCAAGGTCGAGGTTGAAGCCGTCGAAAACATACTGTTTCGCGCCCTGGTACTTGTATTTAAGATTCTCGATGTGTATCATTTTATTGTTGTTTTGATGATTGTTAATGTTGATTTATAGACTAAAAGCCGGCAAGCGAAGCCCTGTCGCAAGGCACTATGGCGAGAATGTTGCTGACCGGTGTCATTACTGAACTTCCCTCCTGAAGTTCGTAGTTGGTCACTGCCATTACCCCTTCGGTCGCCATGCGGTAGTCCGTGCGGCTGTCTGCCTTGCCGAAAGCCTGCTTATCCGGGTTCCACATACGGTGTGCCAGGCTGTAGCCGTCGTCCGTATAGGTGTATTCGTAACGACTGCGCGGGGTCATTAGGCCGGTTGCCGCACTGCGGCTGTAGACTTCTTTAGCAGTGATTCGCCCGCAGGCGTCGTATTCATAACGGCATTCCGTCTTGCCTACGAGGCTTTCACCCTGCTTGTCGTAAACATACATGGTCTTTATCTGACCGTTGTCAATGTCGGCATTGTAGTAATACGGCGACTCAACGTTGCCTGCCGAGTTAAGGTAAAACGCCATTATCGTGGCGGCTGTGATAATTGTTCCCATAATTGTTAAAGTCTTAGATTGCAAATGTTTTTTATACTCTTATTGTTTTTATCATAGTGTACTATTGTTGTAGTACACTGCAAATGTAATGCAATATCAGATATATTGCAAATTATCCGACAATAAAATTCAACTGGAATGCGTGATTTAACATTCGTTTACAACAACCAACGGAACAACAATTACATGTAAACACATTTTAACACTATCTTCTTTCATAGCACCATGAAAAAGCAATGGCGCAGGAGGCAGAAAACAGTCAAAATGCAAAAGGCGGCATATTGCAACGTAAAAGGCCGTCTTTGAGGCGCTAAAAGGTTACCTTTTACAATGCAAAAGACGACCTTTTGCAACACGTTGAATATCAGCATGTTGCAAGCAAGGCAAAGAGAGGCATGAACGAAAGGCGCACGCAGGCCGGTATTTGGGTGGATAATGCAATATGGCGGCATAATACCACATACTAGAAAAGCCACCTTTTGTGCGGCAAAAGGTGGCTTTGTGAAGTGCTGCTGACTGCCAGCAGACTATTTAGCGGTCAACCCGGGCGTTATTTACCGTTCTTGGCAAACTTGGCCGTGGCGTTGCCTGCCTTGACGATGTATGTACCGTCGGCAATGCCTGAACCAGGTATTACGTGTACGCCGGCTTCGGCTGCAATGCCCTTGTATATCATGGCGCCGTTGACATCGTACAGGCTTACGGGCGTTCCGACGCTGACTCCGTGGACAAGGATGTCGCCGCGTTCAACCGTAACACGCATTCCGCTGTAAACCTCGACGCCGTCTATGCCGGTGGCTGTGAGCGTCACGGGTGCCGAGAGCTTCTCGCCCGATACTGAGTAGATGGCCGATACCTGGTATTCAAGATACTTGTTGTCGGCCGGTGTTGCGTCGATGTACGACGTTTCAGTTACCGTTTCGCTGTTGAGACGCTCGTGGTTGCGGTACACGTTGTAGCCCATGAAGGCGTTTTTCTGCGATGCCGACTGGCTGCCGGCAGGCACTGACAAGAGCTTGACGGGGCCGGCCTGCTTCTTGGGAGCAAACGCCTTGCGCTGTGACTTCATGGCACCGTTAGGCTCGAGCGGGGCATTAGAATAAGGACTAAGCCCTATCGAGATGTTCCAGTTGGCGTCGATGCCTGTCTCGGAGTCGCTCAACAGGCTCCATGTCTGGCCGTCGCTGGAGTAGAGGTTGCCACGTCCGTTGTTGGCAGGACCGGCGTCGTAGCCAAGCGGTGCGGTTATCTCGTTGTGCTCTATGTATATTGCCACGAGCAGGTCTTTCGACGTGTTGACGGCGAGCGGCTCGTCAAGCTTCACGTTGTTGAACGAGTACTGGCGCAGGTCTGACACGTACTGCTGGCGCACGAGCGTGCTGCCCTCGTAAACGAGAACGAACAGCGCATCTGGTATCTGGTTGATGTAGAACTCTACATCGGTAAGCGACAGCTGCTCGTAGTCCTTCAGGTCTGACGCATACCAGCGTGCTCCGGCGAAGAACGAGCCACCGTTGGCCACGCCTCCGGCGTCATAGCTGTTGCCGTCGTGCCAGCGCAGGTATATAGGTTCGCCCAGTGCGGGGAACTGCCAGCTGAGTTTCACGCTGCCGTCGGCTTCATAACCGGCCTTAAGGCCTGTCGGTGCGAGGCCTCCGTTGTCGTAGTCGAGGTCGATGCCCACCTTGTCTGACAGTTCGCTGACGGCCGACAACGTCGTGGTAAGGCGTGCCTGGTAGTCATAGTGTCCGGGCACGAGGTTGCGATCTATGTAGCTTATGCCCGTTACGGGTTGCTCGTTTATCTGCTCGCCGTTGCGGAATATGTCGTAAGCGTACACGCTTGACGGTGTCTTCTGCGTGAACAGGCGTACTGCATCGATGAACTGTGTCTCGATACCGGCCGGTTTCCTTATCGCCAGATATTCTGTGCCTTCGGGTATGTCGGCTTCGATTTCAGTCCAGGCCTCATTGGTCTGGTATGCGTTCATCTGTATGAAGTCGGCGTCATCGGTGCCGCCTATCGAGCGCAACAAGCTTATTGAGCCGTGTCCGTTATGGTCGTCGGCGTTGCGCACGGCCATCTTCAGGCTTGCCATTCCATCCACAGAGAGTATCATTGTGGCCTCGCCGTCGCCTTCGGCTTCCATTGCCTTGATACCTTCGTAAGCATAGTCGGCTGTCACCTTCCATGCGTCAGCCTTGTTTATCCAGCCTTCTACGCTGACAGGTTCCTGCGCATTGGCAGTCTCGAAGCTCTCTGCCTTGGCTGCGCCGTCGTTCATCTGCGGGTCGGCGAACGAGAGGAGCACGTTGTAACCATAAGTAGACTGCACGGCCTTTACGTTGGTTGGCACTCCGGCAGTGCCCTTAGGCAGTATCTGCACGCTTGCCTCGGCACGCTCGGCAGACGTCGTACCGTCTATGTAGACAGTCTCTATGGCGTAATTGTATGTGCCTTCGGTGTCAATGCTCTCCTCGAAGTAGCGGCGCGCCGTAGGCTCTTCGGTCAGTTTCTGTCCGTCACGGTAGACGTTGTAGCCTACCACGCCCTTCACGCTTTCAAGCTCGATGAATATGAACTTGCTGGTATTGTTGGGACGCTGGAGCGCCATTGCGATGAATGCAGAACCGTCGGGACGGTTTACAACGGACATGCCTCCGGCCGACGCATCTGATATGTCACCAAGCTCGGAGTATTCAGACATGTCTATGCTGCCCACCCTTTGCAGGGTGTTAAAGTCGTAAATGCCTATCGTATGGGCGTTCTCGCCGCCTTGCTCGAAGGCGTACAGCAGACCGTCGTGGTATGCGGTACCGCTCGCTCCGAGCAGTGTCGGACCGTTGCCTATCTTGCTTCCGTTCTTGGTTACGTAGATGCTGGTCTCCCAGTCGCCTACTTCAAAGCCTCCGTTGCCGTTGTCAAGGTCGGGCACGTATGCCAGGTGGCGCGAGTATTCAGAAATAGACAGGGTCTCGATTATCTCGTGCTTGTCCATGTCTACCTTGTAGAAGCTCGTGCTGTAATCGCCTACGTAGAAGTTTTCACCGTCGTATGCGATGTTCCTTATTCCCTCGATGCCGTCGATTGTGAAGCTCTCGACAAACTCACCGGCCATGGTGTACTTGTTGATTAGTCCGTCAACCGAGTAAGTTGAAGTATAGATGAATTTGTTGTCAGACGCTATACCCATCTCTACGCCCTCGTCCGTACCTTCGAAAGAGTTGTAGTACTCGGGCAGACCGTCGCCAACTGTCACCGGACGGGTGGTTATGTCGGCCTTCATGTCTTGCTCTCCGGCTGCAGGATAGTCCCAACGCAGTGTCACGTCGCGGTTTATCTTGACGTCGGCGTTAATTGCCGACGGAGCGTAACGCTCGTCGATGCCGATTATCTCGGCCTTAACAGCCGCCGTCTTTGCCGATTCGCCGCCGTCGGCATATACCGACGTAATGGCATATTCGTGTACGCCGGTTTCTTCAACTACATCTTCATAGCCTGTTGCAGTCAGCGGTTCACCGTTCAGCTTCTGTCCGTTGCGGTACACGTTGTAGCCTGAAGGCTCCTGCTCGGCAGCACTGTCGGCCGCGTCGAAGTTCACATTGATGTTGAAGTTGCCTGCAATGCCCTGGTAAGAGGCAGGAAACCACGTCTTTCCGTCCATCGACAGGGCGTTGCCCTTGCCGTTGACGGCAGGACTGTCGTCCATTGCCAAAGGCATGATGCCGCTTGCATTCATCAGCTGCAATGCAAAGTAATACGTCGCACCGGGCTCGATCGTGATAGGCTCGTCTACCGTAATGTCGGTGAAAGTGCCGTCATACAGGATGTTTCCGTCATAAGTCTTGCGGTAGATTGTTTCCCCGTCCTTTATTATATGGAGTGCGAGGTAACTGCAAGGATTGACGAGTTGTACCGATACGGACGACAATTTCTTGTTGCGGTAAGGCACAAGGTCTTCGGCGTCCCATACCGATGCGGCATAGAAGTAGCCGCCGTCGCTTATACCAAGCTGGTCTGCATGGACACCCGTCGACCATGAAGCAGTGGCAGGATTACCGGCTTCGGCGAGCGGAGACTTCCACGTCAGGCTCACGTTCTTATTGCCGCTAACCGTCGCTGCAGGCTCAAGCGGAGCGTAATACTGCGCACCTTGCTTGACGAACGCTTCAACAGAGTCAGACGGTATGGATACTGCATCGTCTTCATAGACGGCTGATACCTTATAATAATATTTGCCGTAAACCAGCTTGTTGTCGGTAAATGTTGTCCCGGTTACGGTTTCACCGTTAACCTTCTGTCCGTCACGGTACACGTTGTAGCCCTTCGGCGTGCGGTTGGCAACGCCCTGTTGCCAGCTCAACGTTACCGAAGCGACGCCCGGCTCGGCCTTAAGGTTTACCGGTTTAGGCGCTACTGCGTCGGCATTGACGTTCATATTGAAGGCGAAAGTCTTGGCTCCAAGCTCGGGAAGAGTCAGCAGTTCGGCCGCAGTAGACAGCTTGTCGCCGTTCTTCGCGTCGGAAGAGCTGAAGTTGAAGGTTATCTCCTGGCTGTCGCCCGGCTGCAGTGTGCCGTGCTTCGGCGACATGGTGATCCACTTGTCAACGTCGCACAGAGTGTAATTGAATATCAGCGACGGAGACTGCTGCAGCACTCCGGTAAGCGTGAGCTTGCCGTCAGCAATGTCGAGTGAAGACGACAGACCGCCAAGCTTGTTCACGCCGGTTGTGGCGTCGCCTATTTTATAGCCCGGGATGTCGACAGTAGCATGCTTGACGCCTGTCAGACGGCCCTTGTTTATGTCGTACTGGTAGATTGTGACGCAGTCAATCATATTCTCTGACGACTGTCCGTCGGCAAGCCACAGGTAAGGTCCGCCGGGCGAAACATTGTCGTAAGCCGAACCGATGACCGAAAGTGTCGTCGTCGGGTCGAAGGCCATGATGTTCGAAACGACCTTGCCGTTCATGTCTACAAGGCCGAGCGTGTTCCAGCCACCAATCCACAAGGCGTCGAGGTCTGGGTCGTAGCAACAGTGGGTAATCTCCAAATCACTATCGTCGGCTACCGTTATGATGTCAGCCACGCGCTTGTTGTAGAAGTCGAACTTGAATATCCGATTGGTGCCGTCGCTGCCGTAGAAGTAGCGTCCGTCGAATGTAAGGTCGTAAACGGGGAAATACATATCGGGCAGGCGGAAGCGTTCGATGAGCTTACCGTCCTTGTCGTACTTCCAGAACTCGCCCAGTTCGGTGAATGAACTGGTGTAATAGTTCTCGCCGTCGAACGCCACGCACGACTGGAGGTCGCCCGATGCGGTGAACGAGCCTTGAACGTTCCACAGGCTTGAAGCATCTCCACTCTTGGCCTTTGGTGTGGTGTTAAGGTACCATGTCATGGGACCGTCGCCGTCGTTGCCAAGGGTCACGGTCTTAACGACGCTGCTCTCGGCCGCCATGTCGGCGTTTACTTCAGTCTCGGACACTGTCATCACAGGCCGTGTAAGCTGCACGTCGAGCGTGTTGGCGCCGTCCTTGCTTACGGTCCATG
This sequence comes from uncultured Prevotella sp., assembly GCA_902491375.1. GTDB lineage: Bacteria > Bacteroidota > Bacteroidia > Bacteroidales > Bacteroidaceae > Prevotella. The sequence goes on along the minus strand of CABUHE010000002.1, from coordinate 35,719 downwards.
TACCGTCGTAAATGTTGTATCCGTCGTTTACGATAGAGACTGAGTACGTGTCGTCCTCTATTTTGTCGAAAACAATCTTGCCTTCAGCGTCTGTAGTTGCTTCAACCACAGCTCCGCTGTTGCCTGTAAGCGTAACGGGACAGTTGGCTACGGGGCCGTCTGCCGAGCCGACCGTCATGGTTGCCGTGGTCCATTCAGGATTCCAAACCTTAATGTCGTCGACATACCAGTAGTCAATGTACATGGCGTACGTGCCGTGGGCGCGGAAACGCACGTTGAACAGGTTGCTGTCAAGGTACTGACCGATATTGTACTGGCACACCTTCCAGTCGAATTCGCCCTGGCTGTTGTCAAACTCGTCAATCTGCTTCCACGTCTGTCCGCCGTCGCTCGTAACCTCTACTGCAAGGTAGTCAGTGTTCACCGTCCTGTAATGTTGCAGCTTGAGGTTGAAGCGCAGGTATGTGCCGGCAATGTCGGTTGTGTTAAGCTCGTGCGTAACGAGCGACTGGTCGTAATTTGTCGCCGATGAATAACGGTATGTTGCGCATGGGTCAACCAGGCCTTTCACATAGTAGTCTATCCTCCATTGCGTATTCTGGCTACCGTCATGGTTAACAGTGCTCCACTTGTCCTCGTGCAGTGTCCAGTCGTCAAAGTCGTCCTCGAATGGCAGAAGCCTGATGTCGGGCACCTCGACCGTCAGCTTTTCCGACTGTCCTGACTCCGAACCGTCAGAATAGAGGGCGCTTACGGTGTAGTCGTATGTGCCGTAATCGGCTACCGTGTCGGTATATCTTATCTCGGTAACGGGCGAGTCGTTAACTTTCACGCCGTCCCTGTAAATGTTGAACCCTACGAGTCTGGCGCCATCAGCCGCCTTCATGGGCGCTACGCCCGGGCGTACGTTGTTGGTGCCGATGAATATGTCGTCAACCAGCAGCATGAACGCGTCGTCAGAGACGCAGTTTATCGTAACATACTTTGCCTCGGCGGGTATGTCGAACTCATAGAGTTTCCATTCCGTCGGCAGTTCTATGTAGTCGCCGTCGTTCACCCATTTGAAGCTCGACGGACTTGCTGCTGTTGTAGAGTAGCCGACGCGTATGCGCTCGAGGGCATACGCCGACGAGTAGCTGCGCGCCCTGAAGCTGATCTTGAAGTCGCTGCCGAAGTCAAGCGCAGGCGAGATGATGTAGTCGTTGTTGGGGGCGTCGATGGCACAGAAGTCAACCAACATCTTATCGCCCGAGTATGGCTTGTAGTTAGGGTTTGAGTCGGTCGCCGGCGAAGTCTGCGACGGATTCATCACGATGAACGCCATCTTCTGTCCCTGGTTGGGAAAGGCGCAGGCCTGCCACGTATAAGTCGCCGCGTTGTCGCCGTCTATATACTGCCAGCCTATGCTGCCCGGCGAGTTTATCTGGAAGTCGTTGTGCGTCTCGAAGTCTTCCCAGTAGCCGTCGGTCTTCTCAGGCGACAGCCAGCTGAGCGTTACTTCACGGTCGTTAACGTCCATCAGGCGTAGACCGTAGGGTATGCCGTCTTCGGCACCGTCGGTGTTCAGTCTCGAATAGGCTGATTTCTGAGTGTTGACCTTAGCCGGCTGTGTCGCCGCGGGCTTCACTCTTTCCTGTTTGTCGTCTGTACGTCCGTCGGTCATGGCGGCGACGCAGACGGCGCACCCGGCAGCCGCCATCAACGACAAAATGTAATTGCGTATTTTCATTGTTACGTATGTTTATTGTTTCTACGGCGAGCGTCCCTGCCGTCCGCACCGGCTTTGTTTTTTGTCCCGGAGGTAACAAGCTGGTTTTCAGCGTGTTGCCTCCGGCGATGCAAAAGGCCGCTTTTCAGCTTGCAAAAGGCCGTCTTTCAGGCTGTAAAAGGTCGCCTTTTACGCGGCAATATGCCGTCTTTTGCAAACCTTGTAATTTGATACGGCCATGCGTGGCACGGACAGCGGGTACATTCGCGTTATTTTTTTATCTAACTATCACCTTTGTCCTGTAAGTCTTGCCGCCGCATTCGATATTCACTATCACAATGCCGCTTTCTCCGGGCAGGCTTATCTTGGCATGGCTGCCGCCTGCCTTGCCGCTGTAAAGCAATGCGCCCGAGGCCGACGTGCAGGTAATGATGCTGCCCGGCTCGACTCCGTCGACTGCTATGAAGCCGGCTCCTGCGGTAATGCTTATGCCCGAACCTTCGATGACATCGGTGATCGACGACGGCGTACCGTTCTCGTAGTAAGCGTTGGCCGACTGGTCATAGAAGAACAGCTCGTCGCCTGCAGCCACCCACGCAACATAGCGTCCGGTGTCAAACTCGCCCGGAGCAGTGGCGTTGATGACCATCGACGTGCCGTCAGCCCTGCCGGCTGCAAGGTCTTCGATAATCTTTCCGTCGTTGTAGCCGAGCGTGAGATACTTAACGCGTCCGTTGCGTCCGCCGTGCGTGAACCTGAAGCGCAGTTTCTTGTAGCCCTTGCCCTCTACGTAGCTCTGCCAGTCGCACTCCTGCCCTTCGCTGTCATACTCGCTGAAAACGACCCTCGGGCCTACGCTCGTCCATGTGGAGCCGTCGGTTGTTCCTTCAACAAGCAGTGTCGAACTGCCAGTCGGGCCCGATGCTGTTGCCATGAACTTCAGGTCGTCGATGCCTTCGGGTATGTCTATAAGCTCTACCGTGGCGTCACCGGTGAAGAGCATCGAACCGGTGCTCAGCTGCACGTCGCCCTCGACTTTCTCGAAGTACGAAACGGGAGTGAACAACAATACATAGTTAGGCTCGTCGGTCTCCTTGCCGAAATAGAGGTAATAGTAAGCCGCCTTGTCTACCGGCGTCCACTCTACCGTGAGCTGGTCGGTGCCTGTCTTGTCGAACTTGGTCACGGTAGGCGTGCCCAACTTCTCGGTCACGGCTATCTGCCATATCCACAGGTTGGTCTGCAATTTCTCGGAACAGCACCTGAATGCAATGTAGATATCCTGTCCGGCAAATCGGCTCAGGTCTACTTCCTCGATGTGCTGCTCGCTGAAATAGTCGGCGAACGACATCCTCTCTACGAGGAAGAAGTCGTCTATATCGCTCGTCTTTGTCGACACGTATATTTCAAGGTCTTCCACTGTGGTGGTCTCGGCCACTCCGCGCGAGAAGAACAACGTACCGTTTTCGGGCACATGTATGCGCCTCTTGCTTATCAGCCAGTCGTCGGCGTTGTTCCAATAGTCGAACTGGTAGACTATCGCGCCGGTGCTCTCGTCGAGAATCCACGTCGTGCCGTCGCCGTTGCGGTCTACTATCTGCCAGCAGTCGGGCTGTCCGTTAGTCCACGACATGAAGTCGGCCACGAAGGGAACCTCGCCAGTCTTGCATTCAGTGGTGAACAATACGGAAGAGCCGTAGACAACTTCGCCGCCGGCCATCTTCACATACGCCCTTACGTTATAGTTGCTACCGGGCTGGAGTCCGTCAACTGACGCCGTGAACTTGCCGTCGGCCATCGTTGCTGTCTCGTGTTCACCGTCAACCGTCGGGTTCTCGTCCTGCGACCAGCAGAAACCTGCCTCGGCCACGTCCTGCGTGTTGCCGGTCATCTCGGCGGTGAATGTTGCGGTGGTGTCCCTGACGTCGCCCGGCACGTTAGTCTTAACAAAGTCCCATACCGACGTGCCGCCGTTCACCTGGAACTTTATCAGGCCGTCCTGTTCGGTAATGTTCGTCACAGGCACGTTGGTCGGTTCGTTGTTCCAGTTGAGTGCGTTAGGCGTCGTGGTGTCGGTAAACGACGTGTTGGCACTTGTCCCGGGGAACGTGTCTCCGGCACGCGAGTTCTCGTCGTCTACGCCGTCGGCAGCCTTTATGTACATGCAGCGGTGCTTGGCGTTGTTGTTAGGCCCGTTCACGCTCCAGTACTCGTCCACCATTTCCTTGGTATAGTCGTAATGGTAGATGAGTAGTCCGTGTGCGGGTATGTAACTGTCCCAGCCGGTCTTCTGCCTGTTCTCGAGTACGAACCACTCGTATCCGGTGCCCTCTTCGCGGCCCGGCTGGGCGTTGATGTAGCGCGCCTTGTTTGTAGAAACGTTGTCGAGCGTAACGTCTTCGGCGTCCTTCAGCTCTACAATGTCGACGCCTTCCGTAGCCCAACCCATCTGCAAACGCTCGAAAGCCATCAGGCACGGGGGCGTGCGGCTGTCGTTGTTGTAGCTGCCTGATGCGTAAAGGCTGTACGCGCCGGGGTCTACTCCGTATCCGTTAGTGTAATCATCGGTGTCGTACATGTCCTTCAGTCCGAGTATGTGGCCGAACTCGTGGGTGAACGTTCCGATGCCGTCCATTGTCGGCTGCACGGGGTATCCGGGCATTCCGACCAGCTCGGCCGAGCACGAATAGTTGTCTATCGTAACGCCGTCGATGCTGAATACTTCCTCGCCCATGGTCCAGCTGTGCGGCCACATGTCGTCGCCGTCGGCGGTGCTTGCCTCGCTGTAGCCTGCGTAGATTATGTAACAGTTGTCCATGTAACCGTCGCCGTCGTTGTCGAATTGGCTGAAGTCGAGTCCGGGATTGGCCGCCTTGGCCAGGTCGCAGGCCTCTCTCACCATGGCGCGGGGATTGACGTCCTCGCCGGTTTCTTCGCTATTGCCGGCGTAGTACACCTGGTCCTGCGACAAGGTATAAGGGCCTACGACGTGGAAGTTGGGCACGAACTGGCCCATTGAGTTGTCGCGGAAGTAGTCTTTCACGCTTCCCGTGCCGCCGTTGGTGCTGTATCCGGGTTCGTTGAGCCATGTGTCGAAGTCGTCAAGATTGTGCTGGAACGCGCGGTCCTTGAAGTTCACGAGTATAACAAGATACTGGCATTCAGCGTCAGAGGCGGCCTTCGCCTTCATTGCCCCGGTAGCATTCTTACCTGTTTTCACTATCCTTGCCGGCTGTTTTGTCGTCACCTGCCGCCTTGTCTTTATGTCGGCGTTCACCAGTTTGGCTGCCTTCAGGCCTGTAACAAACGTTTTCTCGGCGGCGGTTCGCTCGCCTACGTTGTGCGCCCTTTGGCCGGATATACTCTTACGCCCCGTAGTGAAGTCGTAATTTACATAACAGAAATAGCCTGCCTCGTCCTTGTCAAGCAGGAATCCGTCAATCGTAGTGACGTAGTGGAAACTCTCGTCACCATGAATCCTCACAGTAACCTTGGTGCCGTCGGGCTGGGTCACTATGACGGGACGCGGATAAGCCTTGACCGCCCCGGCGCCTTGCGGTATGCACAACAAGACAGCCAAGCCCATCAGAAGTTGTTTCAGATGTCTCATTTCTTGAATATTGAATAAAAAGTTAGCGGCGTTTGCCGTCGGCGGGAAACCCCGCGACGGCAAACGCCTGTGGAAGGTGTTTTTATCTTACGGCTACTTTCGTTACCGTGTCGTTAATCTTAACAATGTAAATTCCTGGTTCGAGGTTGAACGATGCGTTGCCTGAGACTCTCTTGCCGGCTACCATCGCGCCTGAAACGGTGTATATCCTGACTTCCGCATTGTCAACGTTGACGTTGAGCGTGCCGCTGCATACGCTTACAGAAGAGTTTTCGGTATTCAAGTTGTTAATGCCTGTGCCTGTGCCACCGAGCGTAAGGATTGTGCCTGCAATACCGCTGTCGAACTTGAAGTAGTACTCTCCGGCGTTGGCGATGTTGGTCGTCCAGAGGTAGCAGTCAAGCAGGTTGTAGTTACTGTCGTAGTTGTTGAAGTACAGGTAATTTCCTATGCCTGCCTCGGCATTCTCTTTTCCTTCGAAGTACATTCCTGAAATAGAGTAGTTGGACTCTATCTTGACCTCGCCTTCATCAAGCGTTGCCTTGCACCAAACCGGCTTGTTGCGTGACGGTGTGGGCAGAGCCACGTCGCGTCCGGGTACCAGGACTAACGGGTTTTCAATAGTCTCGCCTTCTACGGCGTCCCTTTCGGTGAACGTTATGACGTTGCCTTCATGTAGAGATTGCATCTTGAGGTTTACAAGATATACGTCGCCGGCAGAAACTACGAGTTCCATCTTGTATATGATAATGTAGTTTTCGCCGGCCGGTATGGTCGTTACCATGCCGGAAGTATACGAGTCTGTCGACTTGCAGTACATTATCTGTTCGGTGTAGTTGTAAGGAATGTCGCACTCGATGGTGAGGACTCCGCTCTTCTGTACGGTGTACTGCATCCAGTAGTTGGCGTAAGTATCTGCGCCGAAGGTGAATGTTCCATCCTCGACTACAAAAGGCTTGTTGCGGCTGTCGCCAACTTCATACTCCGATTCGGCAAGAGTGAAGACGTCCTTGTCTTTTGCTCCTTCAATCTTGATGTAGTATGCTGTGCCCTCGGTTACGTCCAATGTGTATGTAGAGCCGACCACCGAAGCCTGGTATGTGCCGTCGTACTGTCCTGTGCCACTCGGGAATGAGATTGTCATTTCAGGAGTTCCGCTTACGACGAGCTTGCCTGTCTGCGTCGCCGTATAAGTGTAATACTTGGTGCCGTCGCCGTCGATTACGTTCTCGCCGATTACCGCGGGGAGCGGATTGGCTATGGCGTCGCCCTGCTTGATGTCTTCAAGCGAAACGGTGAAGGTTACAGGTGTTTCCTCATAAGCGTTCCACTTGATTATGTACTGCTTGCCTGTATCGCCACCGTTGACCTCGAGACGCACTTGCTTGTTGCCGTATGTGCTGCTCCAGCTGTTGCCGGCCGGATAAACGAATACGTATGTGCTTGAGTTTGTTACCTCGGAAGTAGCTTCCACGTTGAGGAACTTATTCTCGCCGGCAGGTATGTTAACTGCGTAGAAGAATGTTCCGGTGCCGGCCTTTGTAGTCTCGGTTGCGGGCAGTTCTTCCAATACTATAGGATTGCTCTCCTTGTCGCCCTGCGCGTATTCTTCGATAGAGAAGTCGAACGTGTCGTCCTCGCCAGAAGCCATGGCCTTGTTGACGCAGATATAGTATGTAGTACCTGCCGAAGGCATTTCAAAGCGGACATCGTAGCTGCCTGTCGCAGACTGGGCGTAAACGGCATCGTACTGTATGTTGCTCTTGTTGTTGTAAACCTTCACTTCGCCTCTCGACAGGGAGCTCGCGCTGCTTATCACGCCGAAGCCTTCCTTGCTGTTGGTGTATGTGAACCAGTATTCGCCGTTCTCGGCCGGCACGCTGTTTGCGCCTTCGTTAAGCGTAAAAGGCATGTCTAATGAGCCCGGCTGAGGATTGGTCATCTCCGCCGTGAGGATGAACGGATTATAGTGCTGTGAGAAAGTAAGGTTGTAAACCTGTCCGCTCTCCACAGAAAGGTTGTACACATAGCTTCCGCTGGAGTAATTCAGGTATGTATTTTCTCCGCCGTTGACCGACACGTAGGCATTGCCTGTTGACTTGAGCACGAGCACGCCGTCCTCGGTTGCGGTGTATGTGGCGTATGTGGTCTGTCCGTTGCTTGAGAATACGGAGCGGCCCATGTACATTTCCTCTCCCTCGGTTATTATTACTGGGTCTCGGCGGAAAAGCCCTTGCCAACATTGCCATCGGTCTGCATGGTGGCGTCGAAACTCACATCCAGGCTACCCGAGGCCCTGAAATAGCATGTAGTGCCTTTGTCGAGATAATAGACAGTCTGCTGGTTCGACTTGGTTACGCCCTGGAGCGTGTTCTGCGTGCCGCTGCCGTCCTCCTCGTTTATGGTATACGCCTGTACGTATCCGCTTAAGGGAGTAATGGTTATGAGAGTGTTTTCTCCCGGCGTATATTTCCAATACGCCATTCCTCCTGACTCTTCCAAAGTACAAGTATTCGTACCCGGAACCAGGTCAAGCGCAGTTTCTTGCGTATACTGCGCCATTGCCGTGGCGGAAAAGACCGCCATCATGGCTGTTAGTAAATGTTTTCTCATAATTAAACGTATTTAGTTAATTTTTGTCATTTGCAGATAATTTCTAAGAAATACAGCGTCTATTCTTTCAATACATCGGGAATTCGCATGCAAATATACAAATTTTATGATTAATCTCGTATGCGGAAATGTATTTTTCTTACAAAAAAATTCATTTAAATGAGCAAAATCTACATACAAGACGATTTTGCCTATAAATTTAATAATTTTATAATATGAAAACATAATTACAGGAACGCAGGCATATTTTCCGGTTGTTTTAGTCAAAAAAACAAAAAAAACGAGCCACTTTACGCCGCCGCGGCTCCAGCCAGGGGAAAGCCCCGCGCAAAGGCACGGATTCCGGCATTATTGCAGAAGGCTGTCAAACGCAATGCAAAAGGTTACCTTTCAGGCTATAAAATGCGGTCTTTCAGGAGGCAAAAGACGGCCTTTTGCAACGCGCTGGGTATCAGCACATTGCGGACACGGCTACGGCCGTGCCTGCAAAATGGGCGGAGAGGGGCCGCTTTTAGGCAAAAACAAGGCGATTTATTTTGTTTTACACGCCAAAAAACGTAACTTTGCAGCTTGTAAATTACATACATGTACATTATTTAAATACAATAAAACTTACAGACATGGATACACAGAAAAGAGCATTGGCATCTAAACTGCTAAAGATAAAGGCGATAAAACTGCAACCGGACAACCCCTTCACATGGGCTTCGGGATGGAAGTCGCCGTTCTATTGCGACAACCGCAAGACCCTGTCGTTCCCCGACCTGCGCAGCTTCGTCAAGCTGGAGCTGGCACACGCCGTACTCGAGCACTTCCCCGAGGCCACGGCAGTAGCCGGCGTTGCCACGGGTGCGATAGCCCAGGGTGCGCTGGTGGCCGACGAGCTGGGACTGCCCTTCGCCTACGTGCGCAGCAAGGCTAAAGACCACGGCATGGGCAACCTGATAGAGGGCGAGATACCTGAGGGCGCCAAGGTGGTAGTAGTCGAGGACCTTATCTCGACAGGCGGAAGCAGCCTGAAGGCCGTAGAGGCACTGCGCGCGGCAGGCTTCGAGGTGGTAGGCATGGTGGCATCTTACACCTACGGATTCCCCGTTGCCAAGAAGGCGTTCGAAGACGCCGGCGTGACGCTCGTCACACTGACCGACTACGAGCACGTGGTAGAGGAGGCTGTAGCCACTGGCTACATCTCGGAGAAAGACGTTGAGCTGCTGCACGAGTGGCGCAAGGACCCGGCAAACTTCGCCGTATAACGGCAACTGTGCCGCACGCATAAACCGATACGACAACAATCATAAGAAAAACGGGGCAGGCATGGCATGCCGGCAGCACGGACGCCGCCGGCATGCCGTGCCGTCCCCGAAAAACTGAAAGATATGAGCAAATACGAAAGTGGCATAAAGCAGATACCGCATCCGCAAGAGACTGTTTACAATACGCTCAGCGACCTTAACAACATTGAGAGAGTAAAAGACCGCATACCGGCAGACAAGATTCAAGGCCTGACCTTCGACCACGACACTGTCAGCATAAGCGTGCCGCCGGTAGGCAGCATAACGCTGAAGATTATTGAGCGCGAAGAGCCGAAGTGCATCAAGTTCGAGACGGAGAACTCGCCCGTGCCGTTCAACCTCTGGGTGCAGCTGCTGCCCGTAACGGAGACCACATGCAAGATGAAGGTGACGGTCAAGGCCGACATACCCGTATTCCTTAAACCTATGGTAGGCGGCAAGCTGCAAGACGGCGTCGACAAGATAGCCGACGCACTGGCCATGCTGCCGTACTGATATAAAGGCGCGCCGGCGGAAGAGACAAGCACCTGCCCGGCCGACACACGCAAAACGTAAAGCTATGTCATCAAAACTTTGGGAAAAGAATTTCGAGATTAACAAGGAGATAGAACGCTTCACCGTAGGGCGCGACCGCGAGATGGACATGTATCTCGCAAAATACGACGTGCTGGGCAGCATGGCGCACATAACCATGCTGGAGTCAATCGGACTGCTGGAGAAGGACGAGCTTGACCGGCTACTGGCCGAGCTGAAGGGTATCTACGCCACATGCGAGAGCGGAGAGTTCGCAATCGAGGACGGCGTGGAGGACGTACACTCGCAAGTGGAGCTTATGCTTACGCGCCGCCTGGGCGACATGGGCAAGAAGATACACAGCGGGCGCTCGCGCAACGACCAGGTGCTGGTAGACCTTAAACTCTTCATCCGCAACGAGATAAAGGAGATAGCAGGGCTCGTAAAGGCGCTGTTCGACGAACTGATACAGAAAAGCGAGCAGTACAAAGGCGTGCTGATGCCGGGCTACACCCACCTCCAGGTGGCAATGCCAAGCTCGTTCGGCCTGTGGTTCGGCGCCTACGCCGAGAGCCTCACCGACGACATGCTCTTCCTACAGGCCGCATGGCGCATGGCCAACCGCAACCCCCTGGGCAGTGCGGCAGGCTACGGCTCGTCGTTCCCTCTCGACCGCACGATGACGACAGAGCTGCTGGGCTTCGACACCATGGACTACAACGTGGTGTACGCACAGATGGGGCGCGGCAAGACCGAGCGCAACACGGCCTTCGCAATGGCATCGGTTGCCGGCACGCTGGCCAAGATGGCGTTTGACGCCTGCATGTTCAACAGCCAGAACTTCGCCTTCGTCCGCCTGCCCAAGGAATGTACCACGGGCAGCAGCATAATGCCGCACAAGAAGAATCCCGACGTGTTCGAGCTGATACGCGCCAAGAGCAACAAGCTGCAGGCACTGCCGCAGCAGATTACGCTGATAATGAACAACCTGCCCTCGGGCTACTTCCGCGACCTTCAGATAATAAAGGAGGAGTTCCTTCCGGCATTCGGCGAGCTGAAAGACTGCCTGCGCATGGCTGCCTACATAATAAACAGGATGGAAGTGAACGAGCACATACTCGACGACAAGCGCTACGACCTGATGTTCTCGGTAGAGGAAGTCAACCGCCTAGCCGCCGCAGGCATGCCCTTCCGCGACGCCTACAAGAAGGTGGGACTCGACATCGAGGCCGGCAGATTCACACCCGACAAGAACATACACCATACGCACGAAGGCTCGATAGGCAACCTGTGCAACGACAGGATAAGCGCCCTCATGGACACGATACTCGAAGGATTCACATTCAAAAAAGCCGAACAGGCAGAAAAGAACTTGCTGAAATGAAACATTACACCTATTATATTATAGCACTGCTGACACTTTTCACAGCGTGCGGCAACACCGACTACGAATACAGCGGTTATCCGTGCTACTTCATTTTCAACAATTCCGCCAGCCAAAGTCCGGCACTGGCCTCGGCTACCAACCCTAACTCACCCGGCATATTCTGCCGGGTGACCATGCCCAACGCCAACTACTTCAACTTCAACACCAACCAGGGCTTGTCTGACAAAGTAGCACTGACCGCCCTGGACAAGCAACGCACAAACAAGTTGGGCGTATACAACGGCACGGGAATCATAATAGGCTACGGCAATCTGAACTTTCCGGCTACGCTGTACGCATACGACAGCCAGTGCCCAAACTGCTTCAAAAGCACAAATCTGCCACGTTATCAACTGACGATGAAGACCGACGGCACAGCAGAATGTGGCAGCTGTCACCGAAAATACGACATGAACAACGACGGACTCGTTATAAGCGGAGATAAGGGCGACAAATTGATTCGTTACCGTGCAAATATAGCCGGAGGCATAGTTTCGGTAATAAACTGACACTTTTAGTATTAAAATGTGTGAATTAATTTGCGATTTTGGGAAGATAGACTTATCTTTGCATAACATTTAAGCGGCAATAGCTCAGTTGGTAGAGCGCGACCTTGCCAAGGTCGAGGTCGCGGGTCCGAGTCCCGTTTGCCGCTCGTCACAGGCCGCAATGGTGGAATTGGTAGACACGAGGGACTTAAAATCCCTTGGCCAGTAATGGCTGTGCGGGTTCGAGTCCCGCTCGCGGCACAATCATCTAAAAACCTTTCATTATGAAGAAAAATCTTATCTTATTCTTATCGGCAGCATCAGTGCTCGCACTGGCATCATGCTCTTCAAAGCTTGGAGAACTTTCTGCCGACAACTTCAAGGTTACACCTAACCCGCTGGAGTCTAAAGGAGGACAAGTAGCTGTAACTATCAACGGTACTTTCCCAGAGAAATACTTGAAGAAGAAAGCAGTTGTTACAGTCGTTCCGGAGTTGCGTTATGGCAACGGACAGGCTGCACAGGGACAGGCTGCGACCTTCCAGGGCGAAAAGGTTGAAGGCAATGACCAGACAATCTCATATAAGATGGGTGGCAACTACACTATGAAGGCCAACTACAAGTATGTGCCTGAAATGCAGAAGAGCGACCTCTATATGACTTTTGACGCTTATGTAGGCAAGAAGAAGAAAAAAGTTGAGGTTCCTGCTGTAAAGGTTGCTGAAGGTGTTATCGCAACTTCTGAACTTTACAAGAATACTCTCGCAGGCAGCGGCGCATGCAACGCAGCTGATACATTCCAGCGTGTTCGCGCTCAGAGACAGGAAGCACAGATTAAGTTCCTCATCAACCAGGCTAACCTGCGTAAGAGCGAGCTGAAGAACAACTCTGTATCTGAGTTCGTTAAGATGCTGAAGAAGATCAACGCAGAAAGCGAGAAGATGAATCTCAAGAATGTTGAGGTACTTGCTTACGCATCTCCTGATGGTTCACTCGATTTCAACGACAAGCTGGCTGGCAAACGTCAGAATGTTTCTGTAGACTATGCTCAGAAACAAGTAAAAGGCGCTAAGCTCGCAGGCGACGTTACTGGTAGCTATACTGCAGAGGACTGGGACGGTTTCCAGAAACTTGTTGCAGCTTCAAACATCCAGGACAAGGACGTAATTCTCCGTGTTCTCTCTATGTATCAGGATCCTGAAGAGCGCGAGCGTCAGATCCGTAACATGTCTGCAGGTTTCCGTGAGCTTGCTGACGGTATTCTTCCTGAGCTCCGTCGTTCACGCATAATCCTCAACTATGAGCTCATCGGACGCAGCGACCAGCAGATTAAGGATCAGTATGCAGCTGACCCGACACAGCTTTCAGTTGACGAAATGCTCTACGCTGCTTCACTTGAGAAGAGCACAGACGCAAAGGAGAGCATCTATAAGAAGACAACAGAAGTTTATCCTAACGACTACCGCGCTTACAACAACCTCGCAGCTATCGAGTTTGCAAAAGGTAATGACGCAGCAGCAAAGAGCTACCTCGACCAGGCTCTGAGCAAGAACAGCAACGCTCCTGAGGTTAACGCTAACCTTGGCCTGCTCGCTCTTAAGAACGGTAATGTAAGCGAAGCTGAAGGATATATCGCAAAAGCTAACACTGCAAGCGACTACAATAAGGTTCTCGGTACACTCAACCTCGCTAAGGGTGACTACGCAACAGCTGAGCAGAACCTGAAAGGTATCAACTGCAACACAACTGCTTTGGCTCAAATTCTTAACAAGAACTACGCCGGTGCAGCTAACACTCTGAACAGCATTGAGAACAAAGACGCTATGACAGACTACCTGCAGGCTGTTCTTAACGCACGTCAGGGCAACAACGATGCAGCTTCTTCTTACCTGAGAAGCGCATTGCAGAAGGATCCTTCACTTGCAACTTACGCAAACAACGACCTTGAGCTGTCAAAAGTCAGCAAATAAATTACGCTGACGCATGAAGCGGCTTATTTATATCATTACTCTCACCCTGGTTTTGGTGTCCTGCGGTTCACGCAGCGGTTACTTCAGTTTTGAAGGCCGATTACTCAACCTAAACCAGGGTGAGTTTTATGTTTACAGTCCAGATGGCGTTTTCGACGGTGTTGACACAATAAAAGTCGAAGGTGGACGTTTTACTTTTGAAACACCATGTAAGGAAAACGGCACAATCGTTATAATCTTCCCTAACTTCTCCGAGCAACCGATATTCGCAGAACCGGGAAAATCCGCCACAATAAAAGGCGACGCATCACACCTCAAGGAGATAACAGTTGAAGGCTCAAAGGAAAACAAACTGATGAACGGTTTCCGTCAACAGATAGCCAAGGCATCACCTCCAGAAGTGCAAGACTACGCAAAACAGTTTATCAAAAACAATCCAGAATCACTTGCAAGTGTATATATTCTCATAAAATACTTTGTCTCAATGCCAAACACTAATGTCAAAGACATTGAACAACTTGCAAACATTATCTACAAGGCACAGCCAAAGAACGGCAATATCGCACGTATTCTGCGATATGCAAAGACTGCCGGACAATGCGGAATTGGTGCCCCTATACCTACATTCAGTACAAAAGATATTTACGATAAATACGTTTCTGACGCTGACCTCCGCGGTAAAATAGCCGTTGTCTATACCCGTGCAAGTTGGAACAGCCGCAGCATGAACATGAGTTACAGGCTCAATCAATTGAAGAGCGAATACGGAAATAAGCTCTCATTAATGTGCATCTGCCTTGACGCAAGCAAACAGGAAAGTAAGCAGATGATGCAAAATGACTCGACAGGAACCATCACTGTCTGCGACCAAATGATGTTTGAAAGCCCATTACTCAAACAATTCTCATTCGGATCAGTATCAGAGAATATATTGTTCAACGCCCAGGGACGCGTATTAGAGCGCAATCTGGACATTAACAACTTAGAGTCAAGACTCAAGATTCTACTCAACTAACACATAAAAACACTTCAATATGTTGGTCAAGACGTATTGCGCAGCAGTAAACGGTCTTGAAGTAACGACCGTAACGGTGGAGGTAAGCGTAACAAAAGGCGTTAAGTTCCACCTGACGGGACTTGCTGACACTGCTGTAAAAGAGAGTCGTGACCGCATAGTCTCAGCACTTAAAAACAACGGAATAAAACTTCCTGTCGTCGATACGACAGTCAACATGGCGCCGGCCGACCTCCGCAAGGAAGGCAGCGGATATGATCTGCCTATCGCAATCGGCATACTTGCAGCAATAGGAAAGGTCAAAACAGACATGCTCTCGCGCTTTATGATAATGGGAGAATTGGGCCTTGACGGCAAAATACAGCCCATACGCGGAGCCTTGCCTATATCAATAAGAGCAAGAAAGGAAGGTTTTGAAGGACTTATTGTGCCAAAACAGAACATCCGCGAGGCAGCTGTCGTAAACAAACTGAAAGTATACGGCATGGAGAATCTGCTCGATGTAGTCCGCTTTATGAACGGAGAACTCGGCTTTGAACCTACAATTATCGACACAAGACGAGAATTCTATGAGCATCAGAGCAACTTTGAGCTCGACTTTGCAGACGTCCGTGGACAGGAAAACGTAAAGCGGGCAATGGAAGTCGCAGCTGCAGGTGGACACAATATGATTATGATCGGTCCGCCGGGAAGCGGCAAATCAATGATGGCAAAGCGTCTTCCTTCAATACTACCACCACTCTCTCTGTCTGAAAGTCTTGAAACAACGCAGATACATTCAGTAGCCGGAAAACTCGGCAAAAACATGTCGCTCATATCCCAAAGACCGTTCCGTGCGCCACACCATACAATCTCTCAAGTAGCACTTGTAGGCGGAGGAATCGACCCACAACCTGGAGAAATATCCCTTGCGCACAACGGTGTGCTGTTCGCAGACGAACTCCCGGAATTCAATAAGTCAACACTTGAAGTTCTACGACAACCGCTTGAAGACAGAAAGATAACCATTTCACGCGCAAAATACACCGTTGAATATCCCTGCTCTTTCATGTTCGTCGCCTCAATGAATCCCTGTCCTTGCGGATATTACAATGACCCGACCCACAAATGTGTATGCACACCGGGGCAGATACAGCGCTATCTTAACAAAATCAGCGGTCCATTGCTCGACAGAATAGACATACAGATTGAAATAACTCCCGTACCTTTCAAGGACATATCACGCTCAACACCGGGCGAAAGCAGCGCGAGCATACGCGAAAGGGTAATCAAAGCACGACAGATACAGGAACAACGCTTCAAAGACTGTGCCGGTATTCACTGTAACGCACAGATGTCTGAACGCATGATTCACCAATACGCAGAGCCTGACGAAGCCGGAATAAACCTGCTGCGCACAGCTATGGAACGCCTCAACCTGTCTGCACGAGCCTACAACCGCATACTGAAAGTGGCACGCACGATAGCCGATTTAGACGCATCTGACAACGTACTGCCCCAACATCTGGCAGAAGCCATAAGCTACCGTAACCTTGACCGTGGCGACTGGGCAGAGAGATGACTGTGTGTTTAATTAAAAATTAAAAGTTAAAAATTAAAAATATATGCGAAAAGAGGTATGCCACAACACTGCAAAGGCATACCTCTTTTCGCATTTATGTTTATTGTTATAACGCTCTTTTCTAATCTCTAAGAAGCTTCTTTGAGAAATATCTTACAGGATACCATACCGAAGCGAAGCCTACCGCAACGACAGTTACAAACACGATTACAATGTCTTCAGGATGAACACTCACCGGATAGGCATCCACAACGAACGAACCGCTCGACTGTCCGAGCGCAACCAGACCGTAAGTCTGCTGCAACCAGCACAACAACAGGCCGAGCAATATACCGACAACGGCACCGATTACAGAAATCATACGTCCCTCGAAAAGGAATATACGGGTTATCTGCCTGTCCGTTGCGCCCATGTTCCGCAGCGTTACAACATCGTTTTTCTTGTCTATTATAAGCATCGACAGCGAGCCTATGATATTGAAACACGACACTGCAAGAATAAAAGTAAGGAAGATATAAGCAATAAACTTCTCAATCTTCATTATCTTGAACGTGTCAGCCTGCTGTTCAAGACGGTCAAGCACACGATACTTGCTGCCGGCAATCTTTCTCATTTCAGCCTTCACCGCGTCAATATCAGAGCCAGGTTTGAGCCTAAGCTCAAGCTGCGACAGCATTCCCTGCTGGCCGAAAAGGTTGCGGGCAAAGCCTATCGATGTCAACACATAGTTGCGGTCATAACGCCCGTTACCGACAGAGAATACAACACCCGGCGAAATCAGCGAGTCCTCAACAAATCCTTCGGTAGGATTCATCATGTCGAGCTGTCCCTCACGCTTCGGCGCATATATCTTCAGATATCCGTCCCAGTCGGCAGCCATGCCAAGGTCGGCAGCCAGACGTATTCCGACAGTACCATACTGAAGGTTCGCGGCACTAAGAGAGAAGTCGCCGTCGCCGTAAAGTATCTCTTTAATATGTGTCAATTTATCGAAGTTACTGTCAACACCTTTCACCACAACCATCGCCTGATTGCCGTTATAGATGGCCAAAGCCTGATCCTCCACACTCTCCGTCGCCACGTCAACCTCAGGCAGCGTGCGTATTTTAGTCAGTATAGGGTCGTCAGCCGGAGCAGTCTTGCCCTGAACAGGCACGACTTCAAGCTGCGGGTCAAACGACGTAAGAAACGACGCCACAAGGTCATGAAAGCCGTTGAACACGCTCATCGTAACCACCAGCGCCATCGTGGCGATAGCCACTCCGACAGCACTGATACCGCTGATAAGGTTGATTACGTGCGTGCTCTTCTTTGAGAACAGGTAGCGCCGGGCAATATAAAACGGGAAATTCATTTCTTAAGCAGCTCGTCAATGTGCGCTATATAGTCGAGCGAGTCGTCGATAAAGAAGCGCAGTTCAGGTATAATCCTAAGCTGGTTGCGCACACGCGTACCCAGTTCGTAACGTATTGTCTTCTCGTTTGCTGTTATGTTCTTGATTATCTCGTCAGCACGTTCAGACGGGAAAATGCTGACATAAGCAGTACAGATGCTCAGGTCAGGACTGATACGGCAGCGCGTTACGCTTACCATCACTCCTCTCATTGAGCGTGTCTGCGACTGGAATATAAGGCTAAGTTCCTTCTGGAGCAGCCTTGCTATGCGGTTTTGTCTTGTCTCTTGCATTTTGTTATATTGTTTTATTATATAAGGTGTAAGCCATTGAAAACTTACCTGCAAACTTACACATTTTTTTCGACACTGCGAACTTATGCAGCTTATTTTTCAGCTATGCGCAGCCTGCACAGTATATGCAGGCACACGTCAGCGTTTCTTCATGGCAATCGTCAGACCGTCGCGCAGCGGCAGTATCAGTTTCTCAACCCTGTTGTCGGCAGCTATCATGTCGTTAAACGACTCTATGCCTATCGTCTGCCTGTCAGTATGCTTTGGAACTTCCAGCACATGACCGTCCCACAGGGTGTTGTCAGCCAGAATGAAACCGCCCGGCCGCAGCACAGACAGAGCCATCTCGTAAGCCTCGATATACGTACGCTTGTCGCCGTCGATAAAAGCCATGTCAAACTCTACCCCCAGCCGTGGCGCCTCGGTTATGGCGTCGCCGATGATAAACTTAATCTTGTCGGCTACCGGCGAGCCTTCTATCCACGGACGTGTGAAGTCCTCCAGCTCGTCGTCAATCTCGAATGTGTAAACCATTCCGCCCTCATCAAGCCCTTCAGCCAGACATATAGCACTGTATCCGCTGAACGTTCCGATTTCCAGAATGTTCTTCGGGCGTACCATGCGCACCAGCATCTTCAACAGCCGTCCCTGCAAGTGGCCGCTTGCCATGCGTCCGTGCAGCAGATGAATGTTGGTAGCACGCCAAAGGCGGTACAGATAGTCACCTTCGGGGTCGGTATGGGCAAGTATATACTCGTCAATTCCGCTGTAAGTTACAGCCTGACTCTGTTCCATTTTCTAAGTTTAAAATAATGATTTGCTCAGCTTCAGCTGCCTTTATGCGCTGCCGTACAAGCCTCAACAGCAGGCGTAACAGTCTGAATATCAAACGGCAAAGGCTACTTACTGCTGTTAAGCACAAGCGCCTCGACAGCAAGGCGGTAAGAGTCTAACCCGAAACCGCATATCACTCCAAGACACACACACGATATCATCGACTTGTGGCGGAACTCCTCGCGCTTGTGTACATTCGAGATATGCACCTCAATGACAGGACACTTCAACGACCTGATGCAGTCCTGAAGGGCTATGCTGGTGTGCGTATAGGCACCGGCGTTTAGCACAATGCCGTCGTAAGTGAAGCCTACCTCCTGCATCTTGTCTATCATCACGCCCTCGATGTTGCTCTGAAAATAATCAATCTCTACGCCAGGAAAAGCCCCACGCAGCTTCGGCAGATAGTCGTCAAACGAGCTGTTGCCGTAAATGCCCGGCTCCCTTACTCCCAAGAGATTGAGATTGGGGCCGTTCAATACTAATATTTTCATATTCGGATTAAAATTTTTAACTTTGCACTTGCGCGGCACCGAGCCTCAGCCTGCATGCCACACACGGCACGAGACATAAACGGCACACAGAAACAAAACGGCCGCGCCACGCTGCAAAAGTAATAAAATAAATGGAAACAGTAAACAAAAAGACGTCTAATCTTATAGCCGCATACCTGCGCTACATGAAACTTGAACGCAACTTCACGCCCAACACTCTCGACGCTTACTCGCATGATATAGAGAAACTTCTGGCTTATTTCAATGAGCAGGGCATCGAACCGCTCACCGCAAAGCTGGAAGACCTTCAGGCGTTTGCCGCCAATCTTCATACAAAGAAGGTAGGCGCACGCTCACAGTGCCGCATTCTCAGCGGTGTCAGAACGTTCTATCATTTTCTGCAAATGGACGGATATATAGCCGAAGACCCGTCTGAACTGCTTGAATCGCCACAGCTCGGCGACCATCTGCCGGAAGTTCTTACCACCGAGGAGGTCGACCGTCTTGAACAGGCCATTGACCTTACAAAATGGGAAGGACAGCGTAACAAGGCCATAATCGAAGTGCTTTTCAGCTGCGGACTGCGCGTCAGCGAGCTTGTAACGCTGCATCTGTCTGACCTTTATCTTGACGAACACTTCGTCAGAGTTATCGGTAAAGGGCGCAAGGAGCGGCTTGTGCCAATATCAGAGAGCGCCATCAAACAGCTAAAACTGTGGTTCACAGACCGCGACCAGATGGACATAAAGCCCGGTGAGGAGGACTACGTGTTTCTCAACCGCCGTGGCGCACACCTTACACGCACAATGATTCTGATAATGATAAAACGGCTCGGGGCTGACGCCGGCATCAACAAGACAATCAGTCCGCACACTCTCCGCCACAGCTTCGCCACCGCTCTGCTCGCCGGAGGAGCCGACCTGCGTGCCATACAGGCCATGCTGGGACACGAGAGTATAGGCACAACCGAGATATACACCCATATCGACACCCACGAACTGCGCCGCGAGATACTTGAACATCATCCGCGCAACATGAAGCACAACAACAGCGAATAACCATCCGGCAACAAGTCAGCCGGCAATCGTCAATAAGTCTATAAACAACTGATAATCAGTATACTTACAAAAGGCCGTCTTTTATGTTGTAAAAGACGGCCTTTTAGCACGTAAAAGGTGCCCTTTCACATTGCAAAAGAGCATCTTTCAGAAAACAGCTCACGGCTGCCGACAGAGCTATCTGTCATCTGGCAGCCTTCACCTTGTCCATCATTATGAAGTCTTCCTTGTCTCTCATTATCTTATTTACGGGCACAGCCTCGTTATGGTCGTTAAGATACATACTCTCAGCAGGCGTAAACATGCTGCTCGCCACCGACAGACTGTCGTTGCGCAGAGGCGTATCTATACCGGCAAGGCCGAGCATAGTATGGTAAACCGACGCACTGCTGGCCACGCTCTTACGGCGGTTGGCGTTGAGAGCAGCCACCTCCGGCGCGAAATCATGGCGGTAAGAGGCTGACGTCCAGATGATAAACGGCACATGAAGTTCATAAAACGACGGCACCGGCGAGGCGTGCAGGAATATCTGACGGCTGTCGTCAAAGATATTCTCGCCGTGGTCCGACGTGTAAAGCATGGCTGAAGCGGCACCGCTCTTGCCGAGCAGTGTTATCAGGTCGTGCAGGAACTTGTCTGTACTCCGTATCGAGTTGTCATACGCATTGATAAGCGACGCACGGTTAGCCGACTTTGCCTCGCTGGCGTTATCGGGCTTAAACACGGCTGATTCAGGCCTGTACCGCTCACGGTAATTGAAATGCGAGCCATAAGTATGCAGCACGATAAACTCTTTCCGGCGCCCCTTAGCCAGCACATTTTTTACAATCGGCAGCATATCACTGTCGTAGACAATGCCCTTTCCGGCTGATTTCTCCTTTATAAACTCCCACTCGTCAGCCTCTTCTCCGAAGAAGTCGATGAACGAACGGTTAGGCAGCTGGTTTGAAATGAACACGGTATGGAATCCTGCTTCCTTGAAAGCGGTTATTATTCCTTTCTCACGGTATATGCGTTCATAGTCCTCTGCCCTTGCCGCCGACATCAGCATCGGCACGCTCTTGTGCGTAGTGTTCGACTGTGTAAGCACATCCGTAAACGCCACAAGGCCTTCCGTGCGCTCAAGCAAAGGCGTGGTCTTGCGCCCGTAGCCGTACAGACTGAAGCTGTAAGCCCTCGCCGTCTCGCCTATAACGAGTACATATACCTCGCGCAGACTGTCGGGATGAGTAGCCTTTGAATAGCTCCTGAATCCTGCCGAACTGCCGGCGTAGGCGGCTGTAACCTCCGAACGTTCAACGGCAAGCGCCAGATTGTAGAACACGTTTATAGGATACATCTGTATTCTGGCACTGTATTCGCGGTCAGCTGCATAGCTTGCGCCGAGGCTCAACGCGCCTGCCGCCACCGCCACAAGCGCCATACGGCGTTGCCGGCGGATAAAAAACATATCGAGCATATCCCTGCTACGCAGCGACACCGTTGCCATAACGAGCAGCGGTACATACAGAACCACAACTATCGCGATGGCAGGAAGCAGATTGTCGAGCAGCTCGAAAGCCTCGCCCGGATTGGTAGTAACGAGATTGAGAAACATGTCTACCGCTATAATCGAGTGGCCGAACAGATAGAGAAGCACTATCTGGAACGCGGCGAAGAATATAAGCGGAAACATGAACCACGTCATTTTACCCGAACGCCGGCTTAGAGTCATAAGCAGCCACACCACCGAACACGGCAGCAGAACATTTGTAAGACCAGCCGTAAAAGTCATTCTCTCAGTAAAACAGAGTGCTATGTTGGGAATTGCCAGCACCGCTATGGTCAGCCAGAACAGAACAACCGGGCAGCGTCTGCGCCACACTTGCCCTGCCGTTGAGGAAAAACGGCCGAATATGAAATGCTTATTGTTATCCTTCATCAGACTTTAAAAACATTAAATTACATACAACACACGGTATATCTCACACCGTCAGGTCGTGCCGGTCAGTGCCTAATATACCAGACAAACATTGTCAATCCACAGCGTATTGCCGACAGAGCCGATGTAAGCGCCGCCGTGGCTCGACGAGAATTGCAGCATCATGTGGGTAGGCTTATCGTTGGCGCCGGCCCAACCTGTCTCCTTCACAGGCACGCTTTTACCCTTGCTGTTGCGTGCGTAGTCGTTGCTGCGCAGTCCCATGGTAGCTGCGTCATAGTCGGGATTGTTGCGTATGTCGCCATACATTATTTTATATGTAGCTCCGTTTACCCATCCGCCAGTGCTCTTCCCGTATTTCACGACCATAGTGCCGACGCGCTGTGCCGTTATGTTTCCAGCCTTGTCCTCGGTACGCTTTTGCAGAAACAGCACGGCTATCGCATAGTCACGGCCGGGCACAGTCTGCGGTTTGCTGAATCCGTTTTGCTTTATACGGTTCTGACTTGCTGCCGCCTGCACGCAGTAATCAAACCTGACGGCCTTAGGCCGTTCGGTGAAAGGTATACCGTTGTTCATCGCCTTGGGCCCTTCCTTTGTCCCTGTTATCGGCTCTTTCATGTCGCCGAGGAATATTGAACCTGCCGCCAGCACGTGCATATTCATCAGTCCTAGCACCTTTACATGCTCGATGTGCGTGGTCAGCTTGGCGCACCAGCCGCTGCCGCGCTTGTCACGATAAACTGAATTGTTCGTCTTTACCACACCCATGACCTTTGCCATCACATTGGATGTGCCCCACGGCGAGCCTCCGCCGTTAGTGTATGGAGTATTGCCTTCCATCGTACGGTTCGGCCCTATCTCATAAAGGGTCTTAGTATGACCGCCGATAATGGCAGACTCATGTACTTTACGAATGGTCCATCGGTCCATATTGCCATATGCCAACGGCACAACTCTCTCTTGGGCACTCATCTCAGCCGTCGCCATGAATGCCGCGCATGCCAGTAATATGTTCTTTATCATTTCCATAATGGGCGCAAAGATATGAAAACAACAAATGCGAAGTAGTTTTTAAATGTCAAATTTTCAATGGGTTATGGTTAAAATATATGTATTGCGTGTAGCCTTACACGATACACAAAGTGTAAACCATACAGGAACAAGTCGATATTTCTTACATACCTTTCGGATGTCTGTCTGTAACTTACTGATATTCAATTTATTTGCAATATGTGCTCTTTTACAATGCAAAAGACGGCCTTTCACCACGCAAAAGAGCATCTTTCAGAGCATGAAAGACCACCTTCTGGAAAACATACGTCAGACTGACGTTCTGTCGATAATACAGGAATAAAAAGGAAAACAAAATCTAAAATTGATTAAATTATCGTTTTTCGATAAATTTTTATCGATTTTATTTTGTGCATTAAGAATTAATCTATATCTTTGCATATCGAAAAACGATAAATAATCATCAAATATCAATAACATTAAAGGATAAAGGCTATACTCTCTCTAAAACTATAAAAAACCAGTCTGAATGTCTGTCGCCGTTTTCATATACGGCGGCAGACATAGGACACAAACAAGAATGATGATGAAAAAGAAGCTCAAACTGTTCTGTCTACTGATATTCGTGGTGTTAGTATGCGACATCCTGTCTATGTCGAACGTTTTTATCACCGGCTTCACAAGCGGCATGCGACATGGCATGGAAAAGCGCGACGTTAAACAAATAGATCCAAGCAACTACTGCTACATATCGCTCCTGCCGGCTGAAATATCATCACAGACAGCCCAGACCATAACAGACAAAGCCACAGGCAAGTCGCAGCAGGCATGGCCGACACAGCTTATGGTACAGAAAAAGGAACAGACGAGCACATTCTCCGCAATATTCAAAGTAGTCTACACACTGGTTTTCGGCGCACTGGCAATAGCGGCACTGGTAGCATTTATTTACTTCGTGCGCAACATAAACCGCAACAATATCTTCATACACAACAATATCCGGCTGCTGCGCACCATGGGCTGGTGCCTCTTAACGGCAGGAATAATCGTTACAGCCGACGGATGTTATGACACATACGTGGCGCAACAGTCGTTCAGCCTGAGCGGATATGTTGTAGATTACAGCTCGGCTGCCGACCTGAGCAATATTCTCTTCGGATTGTTCTCGCTCGTAATCGCAGAGGCATTCGCCATTGGTTTGAAGATGAAAGAAGAACAGGAGCTCACCATATAACGAAAGCAAAGGTATGGGAAAAATAATAGTAAACCTCGACGTGGAGATGGCTAAGCGCAAAATATCGCTCGGTGAACTGGCCGAACGGGTAGGACTGACGCAGGCCAACCTGTCAATACTGAAGACGGGCAAGGCCAAGGCCGTGCGCTTCAGTACGCTTGAAGCTATATGCCGTGAGCTGGGATGCCAGCCCGGAGATATACTGGGATACAGCGAGGAGGAATAAACAGATTTTCCAACAAGAACTTATATTCCAGACATTAAGGACTGCAAAATATATAAAATTTATTAAATATTGCAGATAATCAATAATGTTAATACAAGAAAAAACTATATTTGTCAAACCAATTTAAACCATTTCTTATGATGAAGATTAAACATCTATTCGCCGTGGCCGTGCTTTTCATAGCAAGCGCAGCCGCTGTTATGGCGCAAGAAATGCAGATGCCGCCCATCCCGGTCGACAAAGATGTAAGAATAGGCAAGCTGCCTAACGGTCTTACATACTACATCCGCCATAACGATTATCCCGAACATCGTGTCAATTTCTACATTGCACAGCGTGTAGGCTCTATTCAGGAGGAAGAGAGCCAAAGAGGTCTTGCTCACTTCCTGGAGCACATGGCCTTCAACGGTTCTGACAACTACCCCGGCGACAAGCTGCTCGAATATATGCGCTCAATAGGCGTTGAATTCGGACGCGACCTCAATGCGTACACTTCAATAGCAGAGACAGTCTACAACATCGACAACGTTCCGTCAAAGAACGTGGCAGCTCTTGACTCTTGTCTCCTCGTGCTCAAGGACTGGTCTAACGGTCTGACTCTCTCTACCGAGGAAATAGACAAGGAGCGCGGTGTGATTGAAAACGAGTGGCGTATGCGTTCTACACCAACGCAGAGAATGATGGAGCGCAACCTGGAGACAATCTATCCGGGCAGCAAGTACGGCCGCCGTATGCCTATCGGTACGATGGAAGTCGTCAAGAACTTCAAGCCCGAAGTGCTCCGCCAGTACTATCACAAATGGTACAGACCTGACAATCAGGCAATCATCGTTGTCGGCGACGTTGATGTTGACCGCACCGAGCAGAAGATAAAGGAGATGTTCAGCAGCATCAAACTTGATCCTAACGCAGCTCCTGTAGTAGCAGAGCCGGTACCGGACAACAACGAGGCTATCATTGTTGTAGACAAGGACAAGGAACAGCAGATAAACATCGTTCAGATAATGTTCAAGCACGATGACGTGCCCGACAGTCTGAAGACAAGCATGGCATACATGATACAGCAGTATGCGCTGAACCTTTCACTCCAGATGCTTAACTCTCGTCTGAACGAAGTATCACAGAATCCTGACTGCCCGTATGTTCAGGCATTCGTCAGCGACGGCGACTATATCTACGCAAAGACAAAAGACGCATTCACAGTTGCATGTCTTCCTAAACCAGGACAGACCGAAGCTGCCATATCAGCAGCCGTTCGCGAAGTAATGCGTGCCGCTAAATTCGGCTTCACTCCTACTGAGTTTGCCCGTGCTAAGTCTGAATACATGAGCCAGTTGGAGAAAATCTACACCAACCGCAACAAGCGTGAGAACAACGTTTACTGCGAACTCTACACACGCAACTTCATCGACAACGAGCCTATTCCGTCAATTGAAGACGAATATGCGATAATGCAGCAGCTCAGCCCGATGATTCCTGTCGAGGCAATCAACGAATCAATGAAGGAGCTTGTAAGCGTAACCGACACCAACCTCGTTGTGATGAGCTTCAACACAGAGAAGGAAGGAGCTGTTTACCCGACTGCTGAAGGCATAAAGAAAGCCATCGACGAAGTTCACAACGAGAACCTCACAGCATGGGTTGACAATGTAAAACAGGAGCCGCTCATCGCTAAGATGCCTGAGAAAGGTAAGATTGTAAGCGAGAAAGAGAACAAGACTCTCGGCTACAAAGAGCTGACTCTGTCTAACGGCGCACGTGTATTGCTTAAGAAGACTGACTTCAAGGACGACGAGGTGGTAATCGACGCTACTTCAAAGGGCGGTTCTTCACTGCTTGGCAAGGAAGATCTCGTAAATGCAAAACTGTTCGACATGGCAATCGGCGCAAGTGGTCTGGGTAACTTCAGTAACACAGAACTCCAGAAAGCTCTTGCAGGCAAGCAGGCTAACGCAAACCTCCAGCTGTTCAATCTGCACGAAGGACTCAGCGGAACATCTACTCCGAAGGACATCGAAACACTGTTCCAGCTCACTTATCTCTACTTCACTGATATAAAGAAAGACGAAAAGAGCTACGCACAACTGATGACTTCACTTGAGACAATCTTGAAGAACCAGGCACTCTCACCCGACGCAGCATTCTCAGACTCGCTGATGTCAACACTCTACTGCCACAATCCACGTTACGCAACACTGAAGCTCGAAGACCTCAAGAAGGTTAACTACGACCGCATCCTGCAGATTGCAAAGGAGCGTACAGCTGACGCAGGCGACTTCACATTCACCATCGTGGGCAACTTCGACGAGGCTACAATACGTCCGCTCATCGAGCAGTACATAGCTTCACTGCCCGCCAAAGGCAAGAAGGAGAACTGGAAGAAGGTTTCAACCTACGCAAAGGGCAACGCCGAAAACAAGTTCACACGCAAGATGGAGACTCCGAAGGCCAACGCCTACATGTACTGGTACAACCTCACAACCCCGTATTCTCTTGAGAATGCAGTGGCTGCAAGCGCAGCAGGACAGGTTCTTGAGATGATCTACCTGAAGAAGATACGTGAGGACGCAGGAGCCGCTTACTCTGCCGGAGCCACAGGAATGGCTTCACTCGGAGGCGACACACCGTTCACCGCACTCGTAGGTATCTGCCCGATGGACCCGGAGAAGAGCGACATGGCTATCAAGATTATGGAAGAAGAGGCAAAGAAACTCTGTACTACTGTTGACGCTGATATGCTCAACAAGGTTAAGGAGCTTATGCTGAAACGCGCTGACGAAAACTCAAAGACTAACTCTTACTGGGTTAGCACAATCAACAATCTTGATGAGTACGGTGTTGATACATACACTAATTACAAGAAAGTAATCAACGAACTCACACCTGAGAAGGTTGCAAAGGTTGTTAAGGACGTTATCTTCGCTGGTGGAAACAGCGTTAAAGTAATAATGTTGCCTGAGAAAGAAGCTAAATAAAGCCTGTCGGCTTATTGACAATAAAAGAACGTTCCCGTAAGTTTCACTGCTTACGGGAACGTTTTTTGTATGTAAAGACATTATTTTTTATCGGTAAAATGAAGACAGACTGTGCAATAATCAGGAACGTTCTACACTCTTATCTGTACCCGACGGATTTTCATGTTATGATATATCGCCGAAATAAGGCAGGTTCTTGCGTAGCACATTGAGCCGTTGCCACACCATAGAATATTCCGGTTTATTGCATTGCGGATCATCGTTCACAATCTTCTGTGCCTCCTCACGTGCAAGCTGTATTATCTGGTCGTCCTTGCGTATGTCAACTTTCTTGAATCCGAACACTACTCCGCTCTGCTGCGTTCCTTCCAAATCACCGGGTCCACGCAGCTTCAGGTCAGCCTCAGCTATCTCGAATCCGTCGTTGGTCTCACACATTATATCGAGTCGTTTGCGCGTATCGTCTGATATGTTACGCTTGCTTACAAGTATGCAGAACGACTGTTCTGCACCACGACCGACACGTCCGCGCAACTGATGAAGCTGTGAAAGACCGAAACGTTCGGCGTTGATTATTACCATAATCGTGGCATTCGGCACGTTTACTCCAACCTCTATGACTGTTGTTGAGACAAGAATCTGCGTCTCACCTTTGACGAAACGGCGCATCTCTTCTTCCTTCTCGACCGGTTTCATGCGCCCATGCACCTTACTGAGCCTGAACTCCGGGAACGCCTCACGCAGACTTTCATACCCTTCCTCAAGGTTTTTAAGGTCTATTTTCTCGCTCTCCTTTATCAGCGGAAACACTATGTAAGCCTGCCTTCCGGCGTTAATCTGACGGCGTATGCCGGCATAAAGGCTTGTTGTCTGGTCGTCGTATTTATGCAGAGTAACCACAGGCTTGCGTCCTGGAGGCAGCTCGTCAATCTTACTTACGTCAAGATCTCCGTAAACAGTCATGGCCAACGTACGTGGTATAGGCGTCGCGGTCATGACCAATACGTGCGGAGGATTATCGCTCTTGCTCCACAACTTTGCCCTCTGCTCCACTCCGAAACGGTGCTGTTCGTCAATAACGACAAAGCCAAGTCGTGCGAACTGCACGCTATCTTCTATCACTGCGTGCGTTCCTACAAGTATCTTCACGCTGCCGTTGGCAAGTCCTTCAAGCACCTCACGCCGCCGTTTACCTTTCACAATGCCAGTAAGCAGCTCCACACGGATATCCATACCGTGCAGAAAGTCGGTTATCGTTGTAAGATGTTGCTCTGCAAGAATCTCTGTCGGAGCCATTATGCACGACTGATAGCCGTTGTCCAGCGCAATGAGCATGGACATAAGAGCCACCAAAGTCTTACCACTTCCGACATCACCCTGCAACAGACGGTTCATCTGACGGCCCGAACGCATATCCTGCCGGATTTCCTTAATGACACGTTTCTGCGCCCCTGTCAGCTCAAAAGGCAGATTGTTGTAATAAAAATCATTGAAAGCCGTGCCTACTTTGGTGAACATATATCCACGGTATTTACGTTTGCAGAAGTTTACGTAACGCAGAATGTTAAGCTGGACGTAAAACACTTCCTCAAACTTTATGCGGTATTCAGCCTGCTTTATGTCGTCAGGACTCTTGGGAACGTGTATCTTCCGCAATGCATCATCACGCGAAACGAGCTTCAAACGTTGAGTGATGAACGGCGGAAGAGTCTCTGTGATGGGTTTCTTCAGTATGCTCAGCAGAGCCTTTATCAGCCTGTCCATGCCCCATGTGTCAAGTCCTGAGTTCTTCATGCGCTCAGTCGTATTGTAATATGGTTGCAGTCCAAGCTGTGAAAGCTCAACTTCCGACATCGGTTTCATCTCAGGATGAGCAAACTGATAACGCCCGTTGAACACCGTCGGACGGCCGTAGATAATGTATTGCGTGCCGGCCTTGAGGTGTTTCAGTATGTGTTCAGCCTTTGTGAACCACACAAGATCAGCTATACCGCTGCCGTCTGACACATGTGCAACAAGTCTGGAGCGGCGATAGCCCATATCGAACATCTCACAACTCAGCAGCTTCGCGCATATCTGAATTGACGCGGCATCAGGCGTAAGCTCATTAATCCTGTAAATATGTCTGCGGTCTATATACTTATAAGGATAATGCTCCAACAAGTCCTCAAACGTCTTTATGCCCAGTTCTTTCTCCAGCAGAGCCTTACGTCGCGGCCCTACGCCTGGCAGGAACTGAATGTCTTGTTCAAGGATATCAAGCATTGTCTTTACTTATAGTCGTGAATATTTACGTATTTTAGAAAGTTTCATTAAATTGCAGGCAACCTACGGCGCATTAAATCAGCATGGTTACGCTTGTAATAAGCCGCTGAATGCAGTGCCGTCAGGCAAGTATGCGGGCTACGCGGAGGTCAATAGGAGTAGTAATCTTTATGTTCTCACGGTTGCCTTCGATAAGAGTTATGGCATGGCCGTAGCTCTCTACAACCGAAGCATCATCTGTAAAACTATCGTTATAAGGCTGTGCGTATGCGCGCTTCAGCAGCTGTATGTCGAAAGTCTGAGGTGTCTGCACCAACCGGTATTCTGCTCTTGACACTGTCTCAGAGCTTCCGTCAGGCTCAACGTGCCTCAATGTTTCAACAACAGGTACCACGGGAATAACCGCCTTGGCTGTACGTGCAGTCTCATAACATGCCTTTATCACCTCAACAGACGGGAAAGGACGCACTCCGTCGTGCACTCCTACTACGCCTTCTGTGTCGTCAGGTATTACATCAAGGCCGTTCTTTACAGAATGGAAACGGGTTTCTCCACCGTCAGCCACAGCATATACACCTGTGAAATGATAATTCTTACACAATTCGTTCCAGTATTCCTGCTGTTCTTTAGGCAGAACCAATATTATCTTCAGCGCTCCGTCATACTCCATAAAACGCTTTATCGTGAGCATAAGTATCGGCAGACCGTTTACAGGAAGGAACTGTTTGGGTATGTTTGCGCCCATTCTCAGTCCTTTGCCTCCGGCTACAATAACTACATAGTCCATAATTCTGTATTGTTGGTTAGTTCATGGTATTCATTTGTTATATAACCGACGGCGCCACGGTCGACAGATGCTGTCAGGCCATGGCGCTGCCGTATAGGTCGTAGTGCAAGCCGGCAAAAGCGGCCGCACATATCTGTATTTTCAATTAAACCTTACCGGCTGTTATTTCAGCATCAGGTGTTTATACATCATACCGTCAGCAATGCTGTCGGCAGTCTTCTTGTCTGTAAGAGCCTCAAGCAGTTTGTAGGCATAAGGCAGAGTTGCAGCAGGACCTTCACCGGTAGTGATGTTGCCGTCAACTGTACACAATTCGTGTGTGTATTCTGCGCCTTCGAGATATTTCTCAAAACCCGGATAACATGTAGCACGTTTGCCTTCGAGCATGCCAAGACCGCCAAGTACCAGCGGAGCAGCGCATATCGCGCCAATCTTCTTACCGCGGATGTTCTGCTCGACGAGAGCCTTCCTTACGCCTTCGTGTGCGTTCAGATTTGTTGCTCCCGGCATTCCGCCCGGCAGCATCAGCAGGTCAGCGTCCTTAAAGTCGGCATCCTCAATCAGCATGTCGGCCTGAATCTTCACGCCGTGAGAGCTTTCAACTGTGAGCGAACCAGTTACACTGACTGTCTTGAATTCAACGCCGGCACGGCGCATTATGTCTAATGGTATGAGTGCTTCAACTTCTTCAAATCCTGTAGCCAGGAATTCATATACTTTTGCCATTTTCAAATTAGATTTAGTTGGTTATTAACTTTGTATTATACAATACCTTTATATTATTTCAGACATTTCAGATAAGCCTGTATCGTATCATGCAAGCCCATGTAGAGAGCGTCGCATATCAGCGCATGACCTATGCTTACCTCGTCAGTCCAGGGTATGTTCTGATAGAAATAGTGCAGGTTCACCAGACTGAGGTCGTGCCCGGCGTTCAGTCCAAGACCAACTTCGCGTGCCACCTTAGCAGCCTCTACGAACGGCTTTATTGCCTCCTCGCGGTTCTTCAGATAGCCCGAAGCATAAGGCTCGGTGTACAATTCGACACGGTCAGTGCCGCAGAGCTTGGCTGCCTCAACCATCTCAGGCACGGCATCGACGAAAATCGATGTTCTGATTCCTGCTTCCTTGAATCGTCCTATGACGTCGGTCAGAAAGGCCTTGTTGGCCTTAGTGTCCCATCCGTGGTTGCTCGTCAGCTGGTCGTCAGCATCGGGAACGAGCGTAACCTGTGTCGGCTTAACCTCAAGCACAAGACTGACGAATTTGTCAATAGGATTGCCTTCGATATTGAATTCTGTCGTAAGCAAAGGTCGTATGTCCCTTACGTCCTTATATCTTATATGCCTTTCGTCAGGCCTGGGATGCACGGTTATGCCTTGCGCGCCAAACTTCTCACAGTCGAGAGCCACCTGTAACACGTTAGGATTGTTTCCTCCGCGTGCGTTCCTAAGAGTAGCCACTTTGTTGATGTTTACGCTTAATTTTGTCATTTTTTACGATTTTATTATATCCGTAATGTTTGTTATCGGGCAAAATATGTAATTTTGCATTTGCCTTATCCAACGGCAAAAGTACAAAATGTTTGGCATTTCCAAGCATTACATTTATAAAAAGAAATTTAAAAGCTGAAAAATCATGGTGTCACGCAAATTGAGGTTCGCACTGTTCGGAAATGTATATCAGAGCCGTAAGTCGGCAAACATCAGTAAGATAATGGAGTGTCTTGCCAGACGCGGTGCGGAGGTGTGCATGGAGAAGACTTTTTACGACTTCCTCGTAAGCGGAGAAATGATAGCTCCCGGCAATGTAGAGACATTCACAGGCAGCGATTTCACTGCTGATTTCGTAATCTCGCTCGGCGGCGACGGCACCCTGCTGAGAGCCGCGTGGCACGTAGGAGCCAAGGGCACGCCCATCCTCGGCGTAAACATGGGGCGTCTGGGCTTTCTCGCCGACATAGTTCCTTGTGAGATTGAGAGCGCAATCAACTCACTCTACGACGGCGGATACGCCATAGAGCCTCACTCTGTTATAACCGTAAAGGTTGACGGAGGAGAGCAGGTTAGCCCCGACTGCGCCCTTAACGACATAGCCGTACTGAAACGCGACACGGCATCCATGATAACAATTCATGCTGAAATAAACGGCGAATACCTTATGACTTATCAGGCAGACGGCCTGATCGTAAGCACTCCGACAGGCTCTACAGCCTATTCACTATCAAACGGTGGTCCGATAATAGTGCCCCGCACAGGCACTCTATGCCTTACTCCCGTAGCTCCGCACAGCCTCAACGTGCGCCCGATAGTAATCCCCGACGACTCTGAAATAACGCTCACCGTCGAGAGCAGAAGCCACAACTTCCTGATAGCCGTCGACGGACAGTCGGGCAAATGCACCGAAAACGCAAAACTGACCATACACAAGGCGCCTTACGCAATAAGCATTGTGAAGCGCAGCAGCCAGCGTTACTTCTCCACACTGCGCGAGAAAATGATGTGGGGAGCTGACAACCGTATGATTAAAAACTGACCTGCACGGCTATGACCGCACGTCAGCAATTATTTATGTTAAACCCAAAAACAACAGTTATGACAATCAGACGCATTTTCATGTCAATGGTCATGGCCGTAGCCATGGCTATCGGCGCAATGGCGCAAGACGCCGACGCGCAATACGCTAAAGACCTGTTGCAGCCGGGCACGACAGCTCCAGACTTCACTCTGGCTGCCCCAGACGGTACAAAACACGCCCTGTCATCGCTGCGTGGCAGCTATGTAGTGCTCGACTTTTGGGCATCATGGTGCCCGGACTGCCGCAAAGACACGCCCATGCTGAAAGAACTGTACAGCAAATACGGACAGACTATTAAGTTTGTCAGCGTATCGTTCGACGACAACAAAGACAACTGGACACAGTATATCGAGAAAAACGGCATGGACTGGCTCAACCTCAGCGAGCTGAAAAAGTGGAAACAGACAGACATCTCAAAACTGTACAACATCAAATGGATACCGGCTATGTATCTCATCGACCGTCAGGGACAGATTATACTCTCCACGGTCATGATTGACAAGCTGGCCACCAAACTTAAAGAGCTGCACGAACTGTAAATCAGCACAAGATATACGCTTCTGTAAAAGACGGTCTTTCGCATTCCGAAAGGCCGTCTTTTAGCTTCTCATTCGGCATCTTTTACAACGCAAAAGATGCCCTTTTGCAACGCGTTGAAAATCAAAGCATTATACAGGTCTTTATGTTCTCTCTTTGTTAAAAGGTCCATAAAGTTGTTAAAGTGTAAAACAACATTGAAAAATTTTTATTATCTTTGCAATGTTTTTTATGAACAACGGGATTTTCTAAGTTAGAAAACTTTCCTACCATGACTCCTGGCATTTGCCGGAGTTTTATCTTAATCGAGAAACTAATTAATTATGCACCTGAAGAGAACAATTAAGACTTTAACTATAACCGCATTTCTTGCACTGACAGCAGCCACTGCCTCCGCCCAGGATCTTCTGGCCAGACAGGCTCCGATAGACAAGAAGATGAAAGCAGTCGACACCCTTGCGCTGCGCAACTTAATCAACAAAGAACAGATGGGCTCACCTTCTGCCCAGTTATATAAAGAGTGGAATAATAAATACGCACACCGTGCTTCAGAGCTTCCCGACTCTTTCTTAATCAATCTGAAGCACTTCTGCATGCCTACTACCAACAGGGTTATCACTTCAAACTTCGGCCGCCGTTGGGGACGTATGCACAAAGGTCTTGACATCAAAGTTTATATCGGCGACACTATCCGTGCAGCATTCAGCGGAAAAGTGAGAATCGTAAGATATGAGGCTAACGGCTACGGAAACTACGTAGTGATACGCCACTACAACGGATTGGAGACAATCTACGGACACATGTCAAAACAGCTGGTTAAAGAAAACCAGACAGTAAGGGCCGGAGAGCCTATCGGTCTTGGCGGAAACACAGGCCGAAGCACCGGTTCTCACCTTCACTTTGAAACCCGTCTGTGCGGAGTCGCACTCAATCCGGCTCTCATGTTCGACTTCAAAAATCAGGACGTAACGGCTGATACATATATGTTCCGTCGCGATACTTATGAAAACGAGTCAGTTCTTGCAAACAAGACAAGAGGCAAATCTGATGTTGACGACGAGATTACGGCTAACGGAACAAGCTCAAAGAAATCACGCAAGAGTTCTTCAGCAGCAAGCGAAGACATCCGCTACCACAAGGTTCAGCGTGGCGAAACACTCAGTTCTATCGCCAAGAAACGTGGAACTACAATCGAGCAGCTGTGCAAACTTAACCACATAAGCAAGCGCATGCGCATACGTCCGGGACAGATATTAAGATACTCATAATTGTTAAAGTCATAAAATAGATTGCAAAGACGGCTGTCAGCGTGAGCTGGCAGCCGTTTGTTTTTTCCTTTCTGCGACAATGAAAGCGACTGATACAGTATGTACCACACCTAACATATCGCACAAAATTTTACCGGTGTTTATCTTCTGAAGTAAACATCGTCATTTCCGTAACTGTCATGCCATGCTTCATGATGGCGGTAATGCCTGTCGTCCTGACGGCGTACACGCGCATTACGGTATTCATTTCGGCATCCTCCACAACCCCGCACAACATTACGACGGGCTCTTTTATGACGGTAGTCACAATCTCGGTAGCGCCCACAACATGCTGCGCGACATTCACTTCCGCGTTCACAGTCATTGTAATCACAATGTCTGTTGCTGCAATGTCTTGCCTCTGTACGTCGAACAGGCGGTTCGTCACCACGGTTCTGGACAACAGCCAAAGAGCCAAGACTCACCGCTCCAAGCAGCACCAAGCTGATAATAATCTTCTTCATCTCTTTACTTAAGCAAATATTGTTGTTATACTATACGCAACAAAGATAATATAAAAAAGTGAGATACTGAGCAAATCACGGAAATATGGTTGAAAGTTAATGGTTTATGAGATTTTGACGATTTTGGCGAGTGCCAAATAAAAC
>CABUHE010000001.1 GCA_902491375.1 uncultured Prevotella sp. | reverse complement strand
ACTCATTCTCCGTCAGATATTCACGCTCTTTCGTGTTCGGGCTTATATGGAACTGGGCAAACGGATTTCTCGGTATATGTCCGTTGAAATGCGCTCGCATCACCACACCTTTCAGCCACATGCAGTTTTCCCATATCGAACCGTTGTGCAGTCCGGCTTCGTTGGAAAGGAACACGGCGAACTCCTTGATGAAGTCGGACGTAAGTTCAGGCATGGAGATGTCGTTCCGCTTGTAATGTGACCTGATGAATGCCGCTACATGGTTTCTTGCCCGTACCCTTGCCATATAGGTAGCCCTGACCCTGTCTTTTCCGACACGCTTCTTGAACACTTCATTTTCCTTATCGAAAGCACCGAGCAATGTTTCATACTCACCGCCCAATCCCTGATAGGCATTGCGTACCATTTCTGCCGTTACATACGCTTCACGGTCGGATATACGCTGGTAATGCTTGATGATTTGAGCCTTGATGTTGTCAAGCACAAGATTGGTTTCCCTCGCTTCCATACTCTTGCCCTTTGCCTTGTTCCCTTTGGCATCCCAAAGCTCTTTCGGGATAGTCCGTTTGCAGCTGAACTGTGCTACCGTTCCGTTGATTGTAACTCGTCCCATGATGGGGACAATTCCGTTCTTTTCCTTACTGCCGTTCACGTAGAACAGCACCTTGAATGTGCTTCTTGCCATACTCGTTTCTTTTTGGTTGCAAAACTATAAATCAACGAGTTACCTATTGATAAGCAAAGCTGCGCAGAACGCCGCAAAATGAAACAGGGACTGTTAAATCTGCACTTTCATCGGGTAATGATTAGGAAACCGTTCTTTTGCTTTAATCTGCTTTAAGACGGTTTTCAACTGTCTGCCCAACTTCTGCGTTTTTCTTCTAACTCCCTAATTATCAAATCCTGTTGCGTTAATCTGCTGCAATTTGGCGGATATTCCAGAGATTTTCCGTAATGTTGCACTTGCTAGTTGACTCTGCCACATACTTTTTCACTTCAAAGCAAATAAAAAAAATCAAAAAAGGGATACGCCTATGAATGTTTTTTTGTACTTTCGCAAGATGAATCCTGCCAACGGGAAATAAGCAGGAAATATCATAGATCTAGAAATACTACTAATAAAGAAAATGAACAAAAACAGTGTAAAACCGTCTGAAGGCAAATTGGGCATTCTTTGTGTCGGCCTAGGAGCCGTAAGCTCAACATTCATAACCGGCGTGCTGATGATACGCAAAGGCATGGGTAAACCTGTCGGCTCAATAACGCAAATGGCGAAGATACGCGTAGGCAAAGGCGACAAGGCTGAATATAAGCACATCGCAGAAATAGTACCTATGCCAAGTCTCGACGACATTGTATTCGGAGCATGGGACATTCTGCCAGACAACGCCTTTGAAAGCGCGATGCACGCTGAAGTACTAAAAGACAGAGACATATATCCTGTAAAGGAGGAGCTTGAGAATATAACTCCGATGCGCGGCATATACGACCCCGACTATGTGAAAGCAATAGAAGGGACATGGACAAAAGACACAAAACTGACACGCTGGCAACTGATGGAAGAGGCGCGCAAGGACATACGCACGTTCAAAGAAAAGAACGGATGCAGCCGCGTAGTTGTAGTCTGGGCAGCCTCAACCGAGATATATGTTCCGCGCTACAAGGAAGTGCATGACAGTCTGGAGGCTTTTGAAAAAGCCATGAAGGACGACGACCGTGAGCACATATCACCATCAATGTGCTACGCCTATGCAGCTCTGAGCGAAGGCGCACCGTTCGTAATGGGCGCACCAAACACCTGCCTTGACATTCCGGCAATGTGGCAGTATGCCGAAAAGACAGGCATGCCGATAGCAGGAAAAGACTTCAAGACGGGACAGACCATGATGAAGACCGTACTCTCAACGGCATTCCGCACACGTATGCTCGGAGTGAAAGGATGGTTCTCAACCAACATCCTCGGCAACCGCGACGGTCTTGTACTCGACGTGCCGGAGAACTTCAAGACAAAAGAAGTCAGCAAACTCGGCGTTATCGACACAATACTTAAGAAAGACGAGTATCCTGATCTCTACGGCGACATCTTCCACAAAGTACGTATCAACTACTATCCGCCGCGCAATGACGACAAAGAGGGATGGGACAACATCGACATCTTCGGCTGGATGGGCTATCCTATGCAGATAAAGGTTGACTTCCTGTGCAAAGACTCAATACTGGCAGCACCGCTGGTGCTTGACCTTGCACTGTTCAGCGACCTTGCACTGCGTGCAGGAAAGAAAGGCATCCAGACATGGCTGTCGTTCTATCTCAAGAGTCCGATGCACGACGACGAGCATGAGCCAGTGCACGACTTATTCCAACAATACACAATGCTGAAAAACGCCATAAGGGAAATGGGCGGATATGAAGCTGATGAAGAAATTGACTGACAAAAGAAAATCAACACTACAAATAATATTACAATCGCTACCAATCGCATTGGCAGCGATTGTATTTGTTATATACGCAGCCACGTTTATCCCGTTCTCGACCGACAGGATGGAGCGCAGCGTGGCTTTGATAGAGTGTGAATCGTATTACCAGATATGCGCAGACGGTAAACCTGTGATATGGTTTAAGTGCCTCGGCGACAGCTGTTTGCCCGAAGGTATGAGTACAAAAGCCGACAATGACGTAACAACAAAGACATACTCCACAGGCTGCTGGGTAAACAAATATCCGCTTGTTGCGGCCTGTCCGGGTCTGCTGGTTACTGCAAACGGCGACAGCATCGTCGAGAAGAATATCGCTATGGCCAACAGAAGCATGGACAGCATTATAAAAAAGACTGCTGAAAGACTATCGATGACGATAAAAAAACTCAAACGTAAGGTAGAAGAAACAGACTATTACATGAGAGTACACAACGTCAGCGACGACGGATACAACATCATGGCAGCCTATGCGGAAGAAATAAAGAAACAAGAAACCGAAGCCGAAGAGGTTGAGAAAAGGCTTAATGCAATGGCAAAAGGCAAAAAGGCTGAAATCAGACTTGTTACGAGATACACCCTGCTGTATC
Organism: uncultured Prevotella sp.; assembly: GCA_902491375.1. GTDB lineage: Bacteria > Bacteroidota > Bacteroidia > Bacteroidales > Bacteroidaceae > Prevotella. Next base: position 252,292 of record CABUHE010000001.1, on the reverse strand, counting down.
GTTACGACGACACAACTGACAGCATTGTACGCACGCCTTGCAACATCCTTACTCTAACCAAAACCGCACCGCTCAGACTGTTGCAGACTGCTGACGAGGAACTGCCTGACGGTTTCTCAGCAATAAACATGCACAAGTGGTTCACGCCATCGCCGTCTGAAGGCGACAGCATTTACGCTGCTGCGCTGCCGGGATGCACTCAATACAAATACAATCCGGAAAACGCTAAGCCCAAAGTGTTCAAAGGCTGCATGCTGAACAAGCACAGGCACAACCTGCCACGACTGCTTACGCCAGACGGTTCAGCAGTATTCAACCGTAACGGACAGTTTGCAGGAATAAGCGTAAACGGAAGAATAATCAGACCTACATACGCAGGCTTCAGACTTAAAAGACTCATGAAATGAAAAAGTCGGTTTTAGCATTAACAGCAGTAATTCTTTTCATGACGCTGCTCTCAGCATGCAGCCGGCACACATCAGATGAAACCGGCGTTATAGTAAACGGTGAATACCGCTACCAGGGAGAACTCTCCAACGGCAAATACAACGGCTATGGAGTACTGACTTACAAAGACAGCACCGTTTACAGCGGACAATGGAAAGACGGAAAGAGACACGGATACGGCACAACAACCGACTCATTAGGACACACCGTAACCGCACTATGGAACTGCGACAGCATAGTTAAGGGCACAGTAAGCGACTCTACAGGAACATACAAAGGTGAACTTAACGCAAAATTCATACCTGACGGACACGGCACATTCAGCGGACGCGACGGCAGTTACTATGACGGAGCATGGACCAATGGCGCACGCAACGGCTTCGGATGCGGCATCGACGCAAAAGGAAAGGCTAAAGTCGGCGAATGGAAGAACAACAAATACCGCGGAGAGCGGATGACTTACACCGCCGAACGCATTTATGGTATAGACATCTCGCGCTATCAGCACGGACGGGGGAAAAAGAAATATGCAATCAACTGGAGCAGGCTGCGCATAACCCACCTAGGCAGTATAAGCCGGAAGAAGGTAAGTGGTAAGGTTGACTATCCCGTCTCATTCATTTACATAAAGTCGACTGAAGGCGCAAGCGTGCGCAATCCATACTATCTTGCAGACTACCGGCAGGCCCGCAACCACGGGATTCCGTGCGGAGCGTACCACTTCTTCTCTACAACTTCGCAGGCAACGAAGCAGGCTTATTACTTTCTGCGCCACTCAAGGTTCAGCAGAGGCGACTTTCCTCCTGTCCTGGATGTAGAGCCTACGTACTCACAGATAAAGAAGATGGGTGGAGTCAGCGCAATGTTCAGCAGAATACGAACGTGGCTCAACATAGTTGAAAGACGCACAGGAGTGCGCCCTATCCTATACGTCAGCCAACAGTTTGTAAACAAATATCTGCCGTCGGCACCCGACATCTTAAAGAATTATCAGGTATGGATAGCCAGATATGGAGAATACAAGCCTGATGTCAGACTCGTATTCTGGCAGTTATGTCCTGACGGACGGGTAAACGGAATACACGGCGAGGTTGACATCAACGTATTCAACGGCTACCACGACAGTTTCAGAGTTTTCCTCGACAAAAACAGAATAAAATAAACATACGGCAAAGTAAACTGCCACGACAACGGCCGTTTGTCCAAAAATGCGTAATATATTTTGCATTTGCGTCAAAAAGTCTTATCTTTGTAACAAACAAAATCATAAGAAATGACACAAGAAGAAAAAACAACAATAGAAGAAAAGATAGTCGATGTGCTGAAAACTGTTTACGATCCGGAGATTCCCGTAAACATCTACGACCTCGGACTTATATATAAGATAGACGTAAAAGAGGACGCGACCGTAGACATAGACATGACTTTCACAGCGCCGACCTGCCCTGCCGCAGACTTCATTCTTGAGGATGTCAGGCAGAAAGTCGACGCGCTTGAAGGCGTAAAATCAGCTACGGTAAACCTCGTATTCGAGCCGGCATGGGATCAAAGCATGCTCAGCGACGAGGCGAAACTGGAACTCGGAATGGAATAAAACAGATATAAAAGACAGCCGGAAGGAACATGAAAGGCAATAAGAAGCATTAATCAATAATGCGACAACAGCCGCTTTATATCAAAATATTTCCTAAATCCATAAACGATTATGATCATGCACAAGAACATCTACATACTCTCTGACGCCCACTTGGGCTCATGGGCCATTGACCATGCGCGTACACAAGAGCGCCGTCTTGTAAGATTCCTTGACGATATAAAGACAAAGGCGGCTGCCGTCTACCTGCTGGGCGACATCTTCGACTTCTGGTATGAATACAAATACGTTGTGCCCAAAGGCTACACACGTTTCCTCGGCAAGCTGTCTGAACTTACGGACATGGGTGTGGAGGTGCATTTCTTCACCGGCAATCACGACATCTGGGCATACGACTACCTTGAAAAGGAATGCGGAGTGATACTCCACACTAAGCCGACGACTACCGAGATATACGGAAAAATATTCTATATGGCACACGGCGACGGCCTTGGCGACCACGACCCAAAGTTCAACTTCATACGCAAGGTGTTCCACAACCGCACCTGCCAGCGCATGTTCAGTGCGCTGCACCCACGCTGGGGATTGTGGTTCGGACTGACATGGGCCAAGCACAGCCGCCTGAAACGTGCCGACGGCAAGGAGCCTCCATACCAAGGCGAGGACAAGGAAGCACTAGTCAGGTACACCAAGCAGTACATGAAGACGCATACGGACATCGACTACTTCATTTACGGCCACCGCCACATAGAACTCGACCTGATGCTGTCGAAAAAGACGCGCATGATGATCATAGGCGACTGGATATGGCAGTTCACATACGTGATGTTCGACGGCGAGCACCTTTTCCTTGAAGAATACGTCGAAGGCGAAAGCCGCCTGTAAACAATACAGCCGGTAACCAAATACTACACAGTAGTCAAGGTTACCGGCTTTCCTCATCTATTATCCCAACAACAATCTTATTTCAGAACGTAAATCCTACGCCGAACGATACAGAATGGCGATAGCAGGTTTTGTAAGCTACATCGTAATCGCCCGTCGACGGATTCTCGATATCCGCTTCTACCTTGCGGAAATCCTTATAATCATATGCTACACTGAAATTAAGTCCGAAGTGGCGCGCCAGCATTACTGTATATCCTATACCCAACTTACCTGTAAATCCGGGAGTACTTGCGTCAGTAACCTTTACCGCATAGCCGACATTCGTAAACAGATAAGCCTGGCGGAGACTCTTTATAGGCTTGTATCTCAACGTCGCGAAAACCGGGAACGTGTTGAAGTCGAACTCCGTATAGCGCGCCGCGCCTACACCAACACCGGCAGACAACTGCGGCAGAACATCATAACGGGCTGCGAGCTGAAGGGCATGTCCACCCATACTGAAATCCTTACGGCTCATCGTATGTCCGGCAAATCTCTGGGACAGTCCAAGATTATAATTATAATCAAGGTCAACGTGGAACTTTGACTGGGCTAATACGCATACTGATGTTAAACAAGCCATGCAGGCCAACGCCAACAATCTTTTAGGCATCTGCAATAAATCTGTTGTCATACTGCTTAGCTTCTCACTGGTTACCTTGTTAATCGTCTTCATTTCATTAAGTTTTTAAAATTACACATTTCTTGTCTTATTTCCATCACAATATTGGAATACGATGCAAAAATATCACATAAAGGCAAAATAAAGAAACACGGATGAAGCGAAACGGAAAAATCAAGACATCAAGCGTCGTTCCATGCGCACGAAACAATCTGTAAGAATTTCAGGCATATACAATACACATTCAAGGCAAAGACCTCATAATCTGCGTATTATATAAATACACAAAAAACAAGAGCCGACACGATATGTGCCGGCCCAAGACTTTAATTTAACCAACTAATTTACCTGTTCAGCCACTCCTTAAACAGCACAGCCCTTTCCTTGCTTACTATTATATTATTGTCATTGCAATGAAAAAGCTGCACAATGAGCTTGGAGTTAAAGAACGGACTTATCTTCTTCAACGCCTTTATGTTGACAAGATACTGACGGTTCAGACGGAAAAACTTGTCAGGATTGAGCTGCGGCTCAAGGTCCTGTATTGTCGCAGACAAACCGTAAGCATCGCCGCTGACGGTTGTAACAACCATGTTACGCCCTTCCTTATAGAAATAAAGAATATCGCTGACCTGAAGCGACACCATGTCGCCACCCTTATAAACGAGCAGACGTTCCTTATATCTGACCAGCTTGTCGACAACAGCCTTGAGCTTGCTGCTGTTGGCTGTCAGACAGCTTACCTTTTTCATAGCATCGCGCAGCTCGTCCTCGTCGATAGGTTTAAGCAGATAATCTATTCCGTTGCTCTTTATTGCCTGCATCGCATACTCGTCATAGGCCGTCGTGAATATAACGAACGACGAAGGCAGCACCTTCTGGAAAGCCATAAACACATCGCCGTCGAGCAGACGTATATCTGAAAAAATAAGGTCGTAATCATCGTGCGACTCAAGATATTCAACGACATCCTTCACACTCTGAAGCGGTCCGTCCACCTCCAGAGTGTCGTCAATATCAAGAATCTTCTTCTTCAGCCTCTTCGCGCTGAGCAGCTCGTCCTCAATAATCAAAACTTTTTTCATTGTCAGTTTGTATAATAGGAACATATACTTTGAAGAACTCACTCGTCTCGTCGACAGTCATCGTGCGGTTAAACATCAAGAGATACCGCTTCTTTATGTTTGTCAGTCCGATACGGTGCGTGGCTATTGTGCTGTCCTGACCGTTCTGCGGATGCAGTATGTTGTTGCTGACCACAAGCCGGTCGCCGTCGCGGTCGATGCTTATCACAAGCCGTTCCGACGGTCCAGGCGCATTATGTTTAACTGCATTCTCCAACAATACTTGCAGACATAGCGACAATATTCCCTCGCTCTCACGGTAATCAAAATCGTGAATGTCCATGACAACATTCTCATAACGCAGCTTCAGCAGAGCCATATAGTCCTTTGCGAACGCGAGCGACTCTCTTATCGACACCGTGTCGACATTCATATTGCCGAGAATGTATCTGTAAATCTTTGACAGGCGGACAGTGTATTTCTCAGCCTGTTGGGGATTAATCTCTATCAGGCAGGTCAGTACGCTCAGACTGTTGAAGATGAAATGCGGATTAAGCTGCATCTGCAACAGCTGCATTTGCAGATTGACGTTCTCCTGTCTTTGCCGTGTCGTCTTCTCTATATAATAGTCAACAGTGAAAATCAGCGCCGACACTGACGATATAAGTCCCATGAAATATGCGTTGCCAAGCAACTCGCCATCGTTCAAAGGCTCTGTAAAATAGTCGAGTATCACCTCTTCGAGAAGAACCGCCAACGACATGTTGCACACTATCATAATCAGTCCGAACACCATTGCACGCCTGTTCTTAATCTTTCTCAGCAACTTATGCTTCACTATAAAACGGCTGATGACAATGCTGTAAAAGGCGAACAGAGCACTATAACACAGATCGACGACCAACCAGCCGCAACCGTCCTGTATCTCTTGCTTTAACCACTCGAAATCGGATATTGCCCATATCAAATCGTAAAGAAAAAACGTCAATATGGTAAAGCACAGCCAAGTAATGATGTAATTCCTAAACTTTCTCATGCCGCAAAGATACATCTTTTATTTTTACATAACCAATTAAGACTATGCGAAACCGCATAAATCATTACTGAAACTGAAAAATTATGCCATGAAAAACAATGTGAAGAACCTTATCCGGCCAACCCTGACCTCCGACTTAATTATGATAAAACAAGTAAGTCAGAAACTCTTAAATCAAGACTAAAATCGAACTGGAATATAACATATCAAAGACTGATATGCAAAAGACCATGTTTTACAACACAAAAGGGCATCTCTTGCAAGCCAAAAGATACCCTTTTACGATGCGAAAAGCCACAAACGGCAAACGCACAGACTGACGGCTATCGGCGTATCTCTGCGCTACCGCCTTTTATCAGTCCCTCAACCTCATCGACAGACACCATGTTGTAGTCGCCGACAATAGTATTTTTAAGGGCTGAGCCAGCCATAGAGAAGTCGAGTCGCTTCTGGTCGTCGTCATAATTCTGCATAGCATAAAGCATCGCCCCTACAAAAGCGTCGCCCACACCCATACTGTCGACAACGTTGTTCACCTCATAAGTGCGCGACATCTTCATGCTTCCGTCTGAATATAGAAGTCCTTTCAGAGTGTGATGGTCTGACGTAATGGAGTTGCGCATACACATGAACAGATGGCTGCAACGTGGAAGCTTCTCGCTTATACGTAAACAGAATTCCTCATACTCATGCTCATCAATACCATCAGCGACATTTCTCACCGCGAAAGCCGGAGCCTTGATTCCGAGAGCCTTCTCATATTCGCTTGAACTACCGAATACAATATCGCTGCACTGCATCAGCGGTACGAGCACCTCCTCGGCGCTGCGTCCGTACTGCCACAGGTTCTTGCGGTAATTGATGTCGCACGAAACCTTCACTCCCAGTCGGTCTGCCGCTGATATAGCCTCACGGCATACGTCAGCAAGTCCTTGCGTAAGCGATGCGTCAATGCCCGACCAGTGGAATATATCGGCACCGCTCAGAGCAGCGTCCCAGTCAATCATACCAGGCCTGAGTTTAGAAAAGGCCGAATCCTTACGGTCGTATATCACTGTTGCAGGGCGCAGGTCGGCAGCCTTTTCTACTATATACGTACCAAGACGCTCGCCTTTCATTATCATTACACCGTCTGTTCCGACGCTGTGCTCACGCAGTTTCATAAGACAGACATTGCCGAGCGGATTCTCCGGCAGAGCCGTAACAAGCATGACATCACCGCCGTAAGAGGCTACAGAAATGGCTACATTGACCTCACTGCCGCCGAAGTTCGCATCAAAATAGCGCGACTGTTGAAGTCTGAGATTACCGGGTGTGGTCAGTCTTAGCAGCATTTCTCCAAAAGTTACAATCTTCTTTCCCATAAATAGATGCTAAAGTAAAAAACGAAAAATAAAAAAGCATCCCTTTACTTCATAAAAATGAAAGGGATGCTGAATATCGATAAAGCTATTATTTCAACAGATTCATCGTGTCGGTAGCAATCATCAGTTCCTCATCAGTAGGAATGACGCATACCGTAACCTTAGAGTCAGGCGCAGAGATAACGGCCTCGACGCCTCTTACACCTTTGTTCTTCTCCTTGTCGAGCTTAACGCCCATGTACTCCATGTTCTCGCAAACAGCCTCGCGCATCTCTGCCTGGTTCTCTCCTACACCGGCAGTGAACACAATGATGTCGCATCCGCCCATTGCAGCAGCATAAGCTCCGACATACTTCTTAATACGATAGTTGTACATATCAAGAGCCAGCTTAGCACGCTCGTTGCCTGCTGCGATAGCGTCGTCGATCTCACGCATATCAGAAGAAATGCCTGAAATGCCGAGCACACCGCTCTTCTTGTTGAGCAGGTTTGACATGCCGTCAGCGTCAAGACCAAGCTTCTTCTCAAGGAATGTTATAGCTCCGCCGTCAATATCGCCGCTTCTGGTACCCATCATAAGGCCCTCAAGAGGAGTAAGACCCATAGAAGTATCAACACACTTGCCGTTCTCAACAGCTGCGACACTGCCTCCGTTGCCGATGTGGCAGGTGATAATCTTCTTTGAGTTGTAGTCAACACCGAGGAACTCACATACTCTGTGTGAAACGTAACGGTGGCTGGTTCCGTGGAAACCGTAACGGCGCACGCCGTACTTCTCATACAGGTCGTAAGGAATTGCATAAAGATATGAGTGTGCAGGCATCGTCTGATGGAATGCTGTATCGAACACACCTACCTGTGGAAGATTTGGCATAAGCTCGCTGACAGCCTTTACACCTTTAAGGTTTGCAGGATTATGCAGCGGAGCCAGGTCGATACATGCCTCGAATGTTTTGAGGACTTCGTCTGTAAGAACAACACTCTTGTTGAACTTCTCGCCTCCGTGTACCATACGGTGGCCTACGGCGTCAATCTCGTCAAGGCTCTTGATTACGCCTATCTCAGGGTCGGTCAGTAATGAGAAGATGAACTTCACACCCTCAGTATGTTCGGGAATGTCGTGCATCACCTTCTTCTTTGTGCCGTCCGGCATCTTAACTTTAACAAAAGCACCGTCAAGACCTACGCGCTCTGCGCCGCCAGACGTCATGACAGACTTGTCGTCCATGTTGTAAAGAGCATATTTGATAGACGAGCTGCCACAGTTTAAAACTAATATTTTCATGTTATTTATCTTTTGAACCGAGGAGTCATGATAACGTAAAAGTATCCCTGCACATAAATGAATACAAGCAACAGATACCCTTAATCACTTTATCACAGACTCCTTCCGCTTTGGTTATTTCTTTGCGTCCATTGCCTGGCATGCTGTAATTGCAACCAGCTTATAGATATCATCGACAGAGCAGCCACGGCTAAGGTCGTTTACCGGACGTGCGATACCCTGAAGAATCGGGCCGAGGGCTACCGCGTCACCAAGACGCTGTACCATCTTATAAGAAATGTTTCCTACCTCAAGGCACGGGAAAACAAGAACGTTTGCATGTCCTGCAATCTCGCTTCCGGGAGCTTTCTTTTCTCCTACAGAAGGAACGAGGGCTGCATCTGCCTGCATCTCTCCGTCAATCTTCAGTTCAGGAGCAAGCTCTTTTGCAAGCTTTGTAGCCTCTACCACCTTGTCGACAACTTCGTGTGAAGCGCTGCCCTTTGTCGAGAAGCTCAGCATTGCGACACGCGGCTCTGCAAAGCCGGCAACAGATTTAGCTGTCTCAGCTGTGCATACGGCAATCTGCGCAAGCTGCTGTGCGTCAGGAACAGGAGTAACCGCAACGTCACCTACGACGAGAACACCGTTCTCTCCATACTCAGGTTTCTTTGTGATAAGCAGCATAGCACCGCTCACGCAAGTGATACCCGGCTTGCACTTGATAATCTGAAGAGCCGGACGCAGAGTCTCGGCAGTTGTGCTGAGAGCACCTGAGATCTGTCCGTCAGCACCTTCAGTCTTGATAATCATACATCCCAAGTAGAGAGGATCCTTAACAAGTTCACGTGCCTGTTCGATAGTCATGCCCTTCTTCTTGCGCAACTCAGCAAGCAGTGCAGCATACTCTTCGCTCTTCGGATTATTCTCCGGATCAACAATAGTTGCCTTACCGATGTGAGTCAGGCCCCATTTCTCAGCCAAAGAATTTATCTCTCCCGGATTACCAATAAGGATAATATCAGCCACGTCGTCAGCCAATACCATATCGGCTGCTCTCAATGTACGCTCCTCGGTAGCTTCGGGGAGAACAATGCGCTGTTTGTTGCTTTTAGCACGCGCAATGATTTGTTGTACTAAATCCATAGTTTTGTAGTTTATAAAAGTATGTGTTTTTGTAATTTCGATATTGCAAATCTAAGCACTTGCAAAAATAGAAAAAATAATCCGAATAATAGCCGATGAGAGTTTTTTTTTCACTATTAATTCAGCTTTTACCAGCAAACATGTCATACGTCTGCAAACTGCTGTGTAAATCAGGCATAACAGCCGACAGTCCTCATTCACAAACAGTTGGATTATTGGCTTATGACGCGACAAGACGTTTGCAGAGCTTTATTGGTTATAAAGTAATGTAAAGTGTTCACATTTACCAAAAAATAAGTAAAAAAAGCTTAGAAACTATCACAATATTAAAAGTTTTCATAACTTTGCCACCGATTATGAAATGTAGATTGGTAAAATCCGCGCTGCTCGCGCTCCTGATAGCGACAAGCGTTGAAACTTTCGGCAAGGACGTACTCCTGCCGTACGGCGACATGAACCGCTGGACAATCAGGAAAATACATGAATCTGCCGTAATAGGCGGCAAAACAAAGACTCTTTACGCAATAGGCCCTAACCGTACAATAGACGGCAACAAGCCATACGTCAACGCTGGAGGCTCGCCCTGGGCGACATCAAACGTAATGGCAAAGGTTATGGGAGTTGTGAAGACAAACAACTGCGTCTACCGTGAACGACGCGGCAACGGATACTGCGCAAAGCTGATGACACATATCGAGAAGGTGAAAGTCATCGGAATGTTCAACATCAACGTGCTTGCGGCAGGCTCAATGTATCTGGGTAGCATGCGCGAACCGATAAGCGGAACAAAAGACGGCGTTAAGGCAATGAACTGCGGCATACGCTTCAACCAACGCCCAAAAGCACTGAAGTTTGACTACCGTGTGTACATAACAAATGCCGCAAACAGAATAAAGCTGAACGGATTCAGCAAACAGAAAACGGTACCAGGAAAAGACTGCGCCACCGCAGTGCTGCTGCTACAGAAACGCACAGAAGACAAAAACGGCAACATAACAGCCAAGCGCGTGGGTACTATGGTCGTTAAATACAGCCGAAGTACAAACGGATGGGTAAATAACGCTACATATAAGATAATGTACGGCGACATAAGAAACAACCCCAATTATGACGCTTCTACAATGAAACTGCGCTCATGTGACTACGCGCGCAACAGCAAAGGCAAAAGCGTGATAGTAAAAGAAACAGGATGGGCTTCGGCAAACGAAACGCCTACGCACATGATTCTTCAGTTCGCGTCAAGCAACGGAGGCGCATTCATAGGCTCACCGGGAAATACCCTTTGGATTGACAACGTAAAATTAGTTTATTGATAAGCATAACACGACAAAGAATGACTAAACAGCTGCTCTTTACCGTATTATTTTCAGTTTGCGCCGCGAAGGCGGCAGCGGCTATACCAGAGAGTGATTTAACCGCTGACACGTCGCTGGTGGCGACCGAACAGCTTACCGACAGTACGAAAAAGAAAAAAAGTTTCGGACGCAAAATTCTGGATTATCTGCGCAACTCGAACAAGGTTGACAGAAGCAAGCCCATAGACTTCAGCATACTCGGTGGTCCTCACTACAGCTCAGACACAGGACTTGGACTGGGTCTTGTCGGCCTTGGCATCTATTTCCAAGACAAGCAAGACACTATCTCACCGCCTTCTGACGTGGCGATATTCGGCGATATAACGACCAAACAGTCGTACACGCTCGGAATCAAAGGCACGCACATCTTCCCATACGACAAGGGAAGAATAGAATACACTATTGCCGTAAACTCGTTCAAATCGCGTTTCTGGGGCATAGGATACGAGATGGGCAACAACGACGACAACGTCAGCATAATGAAGCGACTGAAGATTTCAGCCAACGCCAGCTTTATGTGGAAAATCATCGACAACATGTTCATCGGTCCGGCACTTACCTACGACTACGTAAATGCGCACGACATGGACCGCCCCGAACTGCTTCTCGGACAGAAACGCGAGGTATGGAACATCGGAGCCGGACTGACATTCGTGTATGACTCGCGCGATATACTGACACGGCCTACACGTGGTGTCTACATAAACATCTCACAGCTGTTCCATCCGAAATTCCTGAGCAACGGCTACGCATATACCACTACTGACTTCCGCTTCGACACTTACGGCAAGCTCTGGAAAGGAGCGATACTTGCAGGCGACCTGCGCGGAACGCTAAACTTCGGCAACCCGTCGTGGGGAATGATGGCACAGATAGGAAACTCTTGCTCAATGAGAGGATACTACGGTGGACGATACCGCGACAAACATAAAACCGAGGCACAGATAGAGCTGCGCCAACACCTGTACAAGCGCCACGGTATAGCCGTATGGGGAGGCGTGGGAACAGTGTTCGACAAATTCAGCTCAATACAGTTTAAGAAACTTCTGCCAAACTGGGGTATAGGCTACAGATGGGAATTTAAGAAAGACGGCAACATACGTCTTGACTACGGTTTCGGCAAAAAAGGAATATCCGGCTTTGTATTCAACATAAACGAAGCCTTCTGACAACAGCACCGCAATAACATCATACTGCTCAACAGATACAGAATAAGCCCGCAGACATCATTGCCTGCGGGCTTATTCTATGTTCAGCAGCCTTATATATTAAAGATTTGAACCATTTAGCGGAGCTGCCTGAGTATAGGTTCTTGCGCCAAGTTCCTTGTCAAGCATGTATATTCCGTAACCGTTGTCCTTAATCATCTTAAGGTTGTCGATAATAGTCTGAGCATTTTCTTCTTCCTCAACCTGCTCGTCTATGAACCATTTAAGCATGCTCTGAGTAGCAAAGTCGTTTGTCTCATGAGTCAGCGCATACAGATTGTTGATCAGAGAAGTTACTTTCTGCTCATGCTCAAGAGTGCTTTCAAACACGTCGAGTATACTTTCCCATTCTGTCGGCACAGCGTCGATAGCCTTCAGAACGACGCGGCCGTTGCGTGAGTTGACATAATTGAAAAGTATTTTAGCATGATCCTGCTCCTCACGGAACTGAACTTCAAACCAGCTAGCCATACCCGGCTGTCCTGCAGAATGGCAATAAGCTGCCATTGAAAGATACAAGTAAGCCGACCACATCTCGGCATTAATCTGCTCGTTAAGAGCCTCTTCTACCTTCTTGTTTAACATAAAATTTCTGTCTTTTTAATAAATGAATATTTATTTAGTCCAACGGCAAAAGTAATGAAAAAAACAATACGGCACATCCTGACAGACTAATTATTTTTATTTTTCACAATGTTTTAATATTGCTGAATATGCCGTTTCCTTACATTATTGTATATGTATGCAAAAAACAGCAAAAAAACATCATAAACATACGTATTCTTAGTTTTAACGATTCCAAATAAACCGGCATATCACTTTGAAAGCAATTAGCAGTATAAAGTAAACATTTTGTCATTCAACGAGACTCAGTCAATATGAACACAACTGTAAAACAGGAACATGCATATTACCACTATTGCCATATAGTAGCATCAGGAAAATCCGATTTCTTAACATCCGGCAAGGCAATACATGCTCTTTTGTCCGACAGGAAACCGCCAATTGTTTTGTAAAAAACGCTCAACCAGCCTGTAAAACACGGCAAATCGGGGCGCATTTCAGCCTCTTTTAACTCACGGCTTATTGCACACTAAAAAGCCGTGTAAATGTAACGCGCTATAAAACAGCAATATACGGATACACACATCAAAACCGTTTTTTATGCTGTCCATGCCAGCCCGGCTATCAGTAAAGGCTTTCAGGGGCACTCATCAGAAATCAAAGAGAAAGGAAATATGGTACAATAAGAATAAAATGTAAAATTACAACAAAAATTAATAAAGACCGTCTATATGCCGAAAAACCATTGTCAAATTTTAACTTACAGATTATAAATATATTCAGGTAGTATCCAAAAGCACATATCATTTTGTCAAAGTGAAAGTCGGGTTAACAGAACATGCCCCTACTTCGTGATTTACAAATAACAGATTTTTCACAAATAAGTGAACTTTATACACTTTTTATACATCAAAATTCAAACAAAATGAAAGATAATTTTAGCTAAAGCCTACCAATTCCACGCCTCAAATCATCCCAAAAGCAGTTTAATGTGTTAAAAAACAAAGATGTCATACACATTTTTTCAAATTTATTTCATACATATTGAATTTATCTTTAATTTTGCAAAATGTAACACTATTAATTTATTTAAGAGAGAGTTAATATGATTATTAAAAAATTCTTACTGACATTGCTCTGCGCAGTGCTATCCGCAAACTTAGCGTTTGCCCAAAATGCCAGCGTGCAAGGCACCGTTGTCGATGAGAATGGAGAACCGGTTATCGGCGCCTCAGTGTTCATTAAGGGCACAAAGACAGGAGCCGTTACCGACATTGACGGTAAATTCTCCATCAAATCATCGGCTGGCAAGACACTTGTGATAACGTACGTAGGTTATGAGAAATCAGAAGCTAAAGCCAAAGACGGCATGAGGATTCAACTCACACCTACCAGTCATGCACTTGGTGAAGTCGTCGTGACCGGTATGCAGAAGATGGATAAACGTCTCTTTACCGGAGCTACAGCCAAAATTGACGCCGACAAGACGAAACTTGACGGTGTAGCTGACGTTAGCCGTGCGCTCGAAGGCCGTATATCAGGTGTGTCAGTGCAGAACGTTTCAGGAACATTCGGTACTGCTCCGAAAATCCGTGTTCGTGGTGCTACATCAATCTACGGTGACTCTAAGCCTCTGTGGGTCATTGACGGAGTCATCCAGGAAGATGCAGTAGATGTCAGCGCAGACGACCTTTCTTCAGGAGATGCCGTAACATTGATTTCAAACGCCATCGCAGGTCTCAGCGCAGACGACATCGAGAGCTTCCAGGTACTTAAGGACGGTTCTGCGACATCAATCTATGGTGCGCGCGCGATGGCCGGTGTCGTTGTCATCACTACTAAGCGTGGTAAGGCTGGCCGCAGCACAGTCAACTATACAGGTGAGTTCACATACCGTTTGAAACCGAGCTATAGCCAGTACAACGTCAGCAACTCACAGGAGCAGATGGGTATATATAAGGAAATGGAAGAAAAAGGATGGCTTGAGTTCTCAACACTAGCCAACAGCTCAACTTCTGGTCTTTACGGTAAAATGTACAACCTCATCGCTCAGTACGACAAGACTAACGGCCAATTCGGTCTGCCTTATACAGAAGCTGCAATGAACGCATACCTGCAGCAGGCTGAGTTCCGTAACACTGACTGGTTTGACCTCCTGTTCAACAACAACATCGTGCAGAACCACTCTGTCAGCATTTCTTCAGGTTCAGATAAAGCGGCACTTTACGCATCTGTATCTGTCATGAACGACCCGGGATGGACTAAGGACAGCAAGGTAGAACGTTATACAGCAAACATGAACGCAACGTTCAACCTTTCAAAGAAACTTTCAGTATCAATCCTGACTAACGGTTCTTACCGTGACCAACAGGCTCCTGGTACACTGGCTCGTACAACAGACGTTGTAAGTGGTTCTGTAAACCGTAGCTTCGACATCAACCCGTTCAGCTACGCGATGAATACATCACGCACACTCGACCCGAATGAGACTTATACTCGTAACTACGCTCCGTTCAACATCTTCAAGGAGCTTGACAATAACTACATCGACCTGTCAGTTGCCGACATGAAGTTCCAGGGTGAACTTTCTTGGAAACCGATTCTCGGTCTTGAAGTTCACTTGCTGGGTGCTTACCGTGTACAGAAGACTTCACAGGAGCACTTCATTCTCAACGAGTCTAACCAGGCAGAAGCTTATCGTGCCGGTGTAGATGACCCGAACATTATGTACAGCAACCCGTACCTCTACCAGGATCCGGACAAACCAAACTCACTGCCTATTACAGTAATGCCGACAGGCGGTATCTACACACGCGACGACTATACTGTAAAACAGCTCGACTTCCGTGGAACCATCCAGTACAACAAGGTATGGAACGACACTCACATCATGAACCTCTTCGGAGGTATGGAGGCTAACCGTACAGACAACGACCAGATGATGCACTCTGACTACGGTGTCGACTACAACAACGGTCGTCTCGTAACTATCACTCCTGAATTCTATAAGCAGGCTAAGGAAGAGGGCACTGTTCTCAGTTCATTCGCACGTTCATGGACACGCAACCTTGCTTACTTCCTCAGCGGTAACTACTCATACAAAGGACGTTACACAATCAACCTGACAGGACGTTATGAAGGTTCTAACAAGCTGGGCCGCAGCCGCAGCGCACGCTGGTTGCCTACATGGAACGTATCAGGCGCATGGAACGCACACGAAGAAGAATTCTTCAAGCGCTGGATGCAAAAGACAAACGGAGCAATTTCTCACTTAAGCTTCCGTGCATCATACTCACTGACAGCCGACCGCGGTCCGTCATGGGTAACCAACGCCCTTCCTGTAATCTACTCAGAGAATATCTGGCGTCCGCAAGGTGATCAGGTTGAGACAGGACTCTACCTTAGCGACCTCGCAAACGATGAATTGACATATGAGAAGAAGCATGAGGTAAACTTCGGTCTTGATGCAGGTTTCCTCAACAACCGAATCAACCTTAACTTCGATATTTACTGGCGTAACAACTACGACCTTATCGGTATAATCGAGACTCAGGGTGTCGGAGGTATCATCGCCAAGTATGCCAACGTCGCAACGATGAAGTCACATGGTGTCGAGGCTACACTCTCAACACGCAACATCGAAAAGAAAAACTTCTCATGGACAAGTGACCTTACTTTCTCTTACGCGACAAACGAAATCTCGGATCTCGACTCACGTTCAAGCGTAATCGACCTCGTTACAGGTACAAGTACAACTCACTTCCGTGAAGGATATCCTGTATCAGCTTTGTTCTCAATCCCGTTCGTTGGTCTTAACGATGAAGGTATACCTCAGTTCATCAATCAAGACGGTGAGATTACTACAACAGATATCAACTTCCAGGAGTACGACAAGATTGACTATCTGAAATACGAAGGTCCGACAGAGCCAACAATCACAGG
The DNA here is from genome assembly GCA_902491375.1 of uncultured Prevotella sp. Taxonomy (GTDB): domain Bacteria; phylum Bacteroidota; class Bacteroidia; order Bacteroidales; family Bacteroidaceae; genus Prevotella. The sequence goes on along the minus strand of CABUHE010000001.1, from coordinate 235,759 downwards.
TGGTTTTAACAACACCCTCACATACAAGAACTGGCGTCTGAACGTCTTCATCACATACTCATTCGGCAATAAGATCCGTCTAGACCCGGTATTCGCCGCTGCATACTCTGACATGTCAGCTATGCCTAAGGAGTTTAAGAACCGCTGGGCAGTGCCTGGTGATGAAGCTTACACAGACATCCCGACAATTGCAAGTATGCGTCAGTATGTCAACGACAACAGCTTGTCATACGCATACAATGCATACAACTATTCAACAGCTCGTGTGGCTGACGGTGGATTCATCCGCCTTAAGGACGTTTCACTGACATACGATCTGCCGAAGAAGTTCCTCAACAAGATTGGACTCAGCACAGCATCACTTAAGCTTGACGCAACCAACTTGTTCCTGCTCTACTCAGACAAGAAGCTCAACGGACAGGATCCTGAATTCGTAAACTCAGGTGGTGTCGCAACACCTATGCCAAAGCAGTTCACATTCACACTGAGACTTGGTATCTGATAGTTCAGAATATGTTTTTACCCAATACGCCACAGCGATGGGTATGAATAAAGAAACAAATAAATCAATTTTGCATAAAGATGAAAACAAAATATTTGAAGTATCTGACATGCTCGCTTGGAGTCGCAGTCGCATTGTCTTCATGCTCGGACAGCTTTCTTGATAAAGAGCCAGATGAGCGTGTAGAGCTTAAGACCGTGTCACAGGTAGTTTCACTCCTTTCTTCAGGATATTCTAAAGGTAACTACGGCTGGGTCTGCGAATTATCAAGCGACAACATCATCGATAACAACGCGCCCCACAAGCCGATTTCTGATGATACAAAGAAAGACGAGATTTACTACAACCTGCCATACTATGACAGAACCGATGAGGAAATTTTCAGCTTCGAGCAGGGACGTTCATCACAATCTCAAGATACGCCTTCATATATATGGCAGACAAACTATCTGGCAATAGCAACAGCAAACCAGGCACTTAAAAGTCTTGATGAAATAATTGCAAAGAACGGAGGACAAGAAACTGACGAATCCCGAGCTGCACGTGGTGAGGCTCTCCTTATCAGAGCTTACTACCACTTCATCCTTGTAAATGTATTCTCACAGGCTTACAAGAACCCGGAAGCAAGCAAAATGGATATAGGTATACCTTATATCACAGAGCCAGAAACAACTGTAAGTCCACAATATGACCGTGGCAACGTCGCAGATGTTTACGATAAGATACAGAAAGACCTTGAAGAAGGACTCTCACTTATCTCAGACATCAACTACCAAAAGCCGAAATGGCACTTCAACACAAATGCAGCACATGCTTTCGCAGCGCGCTTCTATCTTTTCAAGCGTGACTATGATAAGGTCATTGAGCATGCTGATGCAGTTCTCGGCGCTGGTGACGGTTCAACAAACGATATGCTGATGAAGTACGATGGATTTAAAGAGTGTACTTCAATGGATGACTATGCTAACGTATGGCAGGATCCTGAATCAAAGAACAACCTGATGCTTGTATCAACAATGTCAGTTATGATGCGTCATGGAACGTCAGGATACCGTTTCACATGGTCAGGCAAACCTTTGACTGAGACAATCTGGTACACAGGACCTACATGGGGCTGGACGATTATGCCAACAGCAATGGTTGGAGGTTACGCTTTCTCTTCTTACAGCAACTCAGAGTATGGTTTCTATCCTGCAAAAGTCGGCGAGCAGTTTGAATATACGGATAAGGTTTCAGGAATCGGCTATCCACACATCGTACGCCGTGAGTTCACAGCTTCAGAGCTTATACTCGAACGCGCAGAGGCTAAACTTCTTGGCAGACATGATAAAGTCGGATTCGTAGCAGATATGGCGGCTTACGTCAAGAGCATACAGACATTCGACGAGGAGAGTCAGGCACATTATGGTGCAAACAGTGGTTTGAAAGATCTTACAGACGAACTGATACAGCGCTACTTCTCGAATCCTTCAAATCCGAACTGCTTCGAGAACTGGAACTTCACTCAGAATATGAGCAGTGACTTCGTTATTCCTGAAGACCTGACTCCATATATGAACTGCCTTAACCTGTACCGCAGATTCGAGACACTCTACGAAGGACTCCGTTTCTTTGACTTGAAACGCTTCGGAATCGAATATTCACACACAGTTGGACGTGAAGGCAAAGTCATAACGTTGAAGTGGAATGACCAGCGCCGTGCAATAGAAGTTCCGCAGGAGGTAATTGCTGCAGGTCTCCAATCTTCTTGGACTAACACCAATGATCTGACACAAGGAACAGCATCAGGGTATATGAAAAAAGTTGAAAAATAAATTAACGGAAAGGAGAAATGAAAATGAAACTGAAGAATAGATTTTTCACAATAGCAGCTGCTGCGCTGCTTACCCTTGGCGTTACAACATCTTGCTCAGATGATGATTTCGGTCCGTCAATCTTTGACACGACAGAACATTATCTCGACAAGACTTCAATAACATTTCCACTGGACTCATTCTGCATAGAAAACTTCCGCAACCCATATAACTTGCGTTACGTCTACAAGATGGAAGATATCGGTTCAGATATGCAGAAGAACCTTGTCCCAGCATCATACGAGAAGAGCAAACAACTCGCAGTATTAGCAAAATACTTATGGTATGATGTATACGACACATGTGCAGGCGCTGAATTTCTGAAGATCTACAGCCCGCGTATAATTCACGTAATAGGTTCTAAATCATACAACCCGGTATCAGGAACAGAGACCTTAGGTGAGGCTGAAGGTGGTTTGAAAATTACTCTTTACGGAGCAAACGATCTCAACATCAACAACATAGATCTTCTCAACGAGAACTTCTTCAAAACGATGCACCATGAGTTCGGCCACATTCTGGCACAAAATTACACTTACCCGACATCATTCTCACTGATTTCTCAAGGTCTTTATAATGCCGTTAACTGGCAGGAAACACAAGACTCAATCGCTCTGGCACAAGGTTTCGTTTCGCCATACGCACAATCACAAGCACGTGAGGACTGGGTTGAGGTTCTTGCAAACTACGTAGTTAAAGACACTATTACCTGGACAAATATGCTTAATACAGCAACTTATGACTGGGAAGAAAAAGAGATTGACGCAGATTACTACGAAAGATGTATAGCTCTCGGAGCAAACCGTGACTCAGTAGGATACTACGTAAGCGATGGAACAAAAAGTTCTTCAGGAGCAGTTACAGGTTACAACGTAGTCCGCAAAGTCATCTCACGTGATGCTAACGACACCCCCTTGCTCGATGAGAATGGAAAGATAATTTATCTTGAGCAAGACGGAATAAACGGTAAGGACGCTATTTTGCAGAAGTTGGATTTAGTCCGTACATGGCTGAAAGACAACTTCAACGTAGACCTTGACAAACTACGTAAAGAAGTACAAAAGCGTGAATGGGTTACTGACAATGAAGGAAACTTCGTAATTCAGAACGGTCACCTTGTAAACAAACTTACAGCTCCTTCGGAATCAGACCCGTCTAGAACACTAATGGATGTACTACTTGAGCAAGTTGACAAGTTCAAGGCACTACAGTGATATAATTAAGCGTTATAACAAAAAAGAGACAGACAAATTATGAAAAAAATAATATTAGCTTCACTTTGTGTTGCAACAGCCCTATCATTCACTGGCTGCGTAAGTGAGGAAGACGACATCTTCAGCGCATCAGCAACAGTGAGACTGGATGAAGCAGCTGAGACTTATACGAAGCGTCTCTCTGCAGCAACTGGCGGCTGGGCGATGGAATACTACCCGACAACAGAATTGACAGCACCAAAGGGTTCAGGCTACCTGCTTCTTACCAAGTTTATGCCTAACCTTTCGGTAACAGTCGGAATGAAAAACCAGTTCTGCACTCCTGCGAACCAATATATGGAGGATACTTCATCTTGGGAAGTGATTACAGACAACGGTCCTGTGCTTACATTTGATACTTACAACAACTGTCTGCACGTATTCTCATCACCAGAGGATCTGCCAAGCACTTCTGATAATGACGAAACAGGTGTCGGTCTGGAAGGCGATTATGAATTTGTTATGATTGATGTTCCTGAGAACGGAGAGTTCATTACACTGAAAGGTAAGAAACGTGGAACATACGTAAGACTTACACGCCTCGACGAAGGAACTGACTTCCAGTCATACTTCAATGATATCGATAACTTCAACGACTCGATATTCTCAGCAAGCGCACCAAACGTCTGCATGCTCACATTAGGCGACAGCATAATGAAGATGGCTAATGCAAATACTGGTATCTGCAACATCTATCCTTATAATGGAAACCCGATAAGTGATGAGAGCTACCACCCATACCTCGTAACAAAACGAAATGGCAAATTCTACCTTCGCTTCCGTGATACTATGACTGCATCAGATGGTACAGAAGTTCAAGAATTTGAATACGATGTAAATAATCACAAATTCGTAAGTGTGGAAAATCCATCATTCACTATCGAAGGAGACATTCCATCTAACTTCTTCATATCAGCAATGACAGATGACTCTAGAGCATGGACATTAACACGTAATGCAGAAATGTCAGCTAACATTAAAGAGAAGTATGAAGCACTTAGATCTGCTCTAACAGCAGCGAAAGGTACATTCAACAATCTGTCATTTAAATATGAAAATGGTCAGTATATATGCGACATAAACTGTACTGTAAATAAACAGACAAAGGAATATAAGTATATATTCACACTGACACCTACAGAAAACGGATATACTTTTGCTTACCAAAATGGTGCCGACAGCGAGGCTAATACAATGATCGAGAGACTTACACAAATAAAAGACTTGCTCGATTTGTTTGAAACAGAATACTCTGTTGAAGCAACCACAACAAGATTCAATATGTCAACAATAAAACTGACAGGTGCTAACGGTACAGAATTAAACCTTACAATTAACTAATAAAATTTTAAATTATGAAAAGAGCATTATTTACAATGACAGTCCTCATGGCATCAGCCATGAGCTTTGCCCAGACTCAAACTGGCGTTAAGACAGTTAGTCTTGAAGCAGTAAAAGCTCCAATGCCGGTAAGTAAGGCTATGACAGCTGCAAAACCAGGCAGCATGCCTATGAAGTCTATGTACAACGGCAACTATTATACAGTGCCAGCAGGTGCATTGTATTATGGATACACGCAGGAAGACATGGGCTATCAGGCAACATTGGTTAACGTTACAGGATTGTCTTACGGTGTATTCACAAACATGAACTCCGACCCATTCTCTGCAGCATGGACATGGAATGGAAACAATGCAAGTGATTATGGACTCGTAGACGAGAGCAACAACTTCGTATGGTTCGGTATGCCTATCAACACATCAGAGGGCATGAGCAGCTATGCAGCTCCAGTACTTAACGGTGCTGACTCATACACACTGCCTAACTCGTATAACCAGAGCGGTATCATTTCTGTTGACCGTCTTGCTCCTCTGACATACTCTGATCCACACATCGGCCGTCAGATTTACGGTTACAGTGGATTCATGAGTACTCAGTACCTTTTCGGAACTGGTAACGCAGGCGTAACAGACGTTGTTGACGGTGATACAGTTGAAGTTTCATATCCTTCTATGGGCTTCGCTCAGCACTTCACTAAGCCAATGTCTCCATTGTATGTTGAGAACGTATATATCCCTGCACTCTCAGCAAACGGAAATGCAAATCCTCTTGGAGACAAGACTCTTACAATGAAGATTATCGGCGACAGTGGCAAAGAAATAGCAACACTTACTGCAACCCAAACAGATCTTCTCAACAAGAATAACACTGACTACCTCGACCCATTCGGTACACCGACACTTTGGTCTTTGATTTTCCAGAAGAAGACTGTTGACCCAATCTGGGGTGAAATGACAGAGCCGTTCGTAATCGATGAGGGCTTCACAGTTATGGTAACAGGCTTTGACCAGGAAGGTGTTGATCTTGGTCTGTTCGGCTTCCAGTCTGACGGTGTTGAAGTAACAGGTCCGCTGGATGTAGAAAGCGCAACTCTTCTTACTAAGCGTGAAGACGGTACAACATACGAAGTACAGTATTCAGGCGTTCTCTCTGTTCCTGTAACATTCACATCACTGACAGATAATGTATACGTACAGACAGAACTGACTTACAAAGACCAGACAAGCGGCGACACTCAAACATTCGAGAACTCAAACGTTCTGCGTATTTCAGAAGACGGTGCGGACAGCTACCTCGAGAACCAGGCAGACCTCAGCCTATACGTTTCAACTGCAACTCCTTGGGAAGAAGGAGGATATACAGTTGAGGTTGAGAACACTAACGATGAGAGCGACTGGCTCGATACAAACCCGACATGCGACGCATCAATGTGGCAGGATTCAGGCAATGGTATCAACTTCCTGAACTTCACAGCTACTCCGATTGAAGCAGGTAAAGGCCGTTGGGCAGTTCTTAAAGTAATAGGCCGCGGTGTTGAATCAGAGAACCGCATCATCGTTCTCCAGGGTACTGCACAGCTGAGCGATGTTCCTTCAACAGGCATCGAGAACGTTGTAAACAACACTGTTAAGGCTGATCCTAACGCTCCTGTTTACAACATCAGCGGACAGCGCGTTTCTAAGGATGCTAAGGGCATACTTATCCAGAACGGCAAGAAGTTCATGAACAAGTAATCTTTTAGAAAAGACTAAAAACTGCTGTTGACGTAAACGAGAAGCAACAACAGTAAAAAATAAAAAATCCCGACCTGCAAATAGGCCGGGATTTTTTGTGCGATGTAAACAAGACTTCAACCGGCAAAGCAGACTTGACGAGATGAACGGGACAAGTATCACATAATGCACATAACAGTTTATTCACCAAAATCTGAACTGCAAACAACCAAGAGAGAATAAGCATATAAACATCCTTAAAACCAACAACTTGCAACAGGGCATCTTTTACATCATGAAAGAGTACCTTTTACATCATGAAAAGGCACCTTTCACAACACGAAAGATACTCTCTTGCTTTTCACTATAACAAGGAGCCAATTTAAAGAAAGTTGAACGAGCAGATAAATATATCAAACTGTAATATCCACTTTGCAGTTAGTCATACATACTGTAACTTTGAATAAGTTAAACAGAGTTCTGTATATGAAAATAATGTTCGTTTCTCTCACATTTATTTTGCACTTCGCCCGACTTGCATTAACTTTGCACCAGTTTATTAGATTAAAAGATTATGGCAAAGAAAGCATTATTGATGATACTCGACGGATGGGGTATCGGAAAACACGGTGAAGGCGACGTAATCTACAATACGCCTACTACTTATCTTGATTATCTCAACGCTGTAAGTCCTCACTCACAGCTCCAGGCTTCAGGCGAAGACGTAGGTCTGCCTGACGGACAGATGGGTAACTCAGAAGTAGGTCACCTGAACATCGGCGCCGGACGAATAGTTTATCAGGATTTGGTTAAAATCAACCGCGCATGCAAGGACGGTTCAATTCTCAAGAACCCTGAAATTGTCAGCGCATACAGCTACGCACAGAAGACAGGCAAGAAATTACACCTCATGGGTCTGACAAGTACAGGCGGTGTACACTCATCACTCGACCATCTGTTCAAGCTCATCGAGATTTCTAAAGAATACGGACTCAAGAATACATACGTTCACTGCTTCATGGACGGACGTGACACTGACCCGAAGAGCGGAGTCGGTTTCATCAAGGAGCTTGAAGATGTCTGCGCAAAGAACGACGCTCACATCGCAAGCATTATAGGCCGTTTCTACGCTATGGACCGCGACAAACGCTGGAACCGCGTTAAGGAAGCATACGACCTGCTGGTAGAAGGCAAGGGCAAACAGGCTGACAACATGGTAAAGGCTATGGAAGAGAGCTACGAGGAAGGCGTAACTGACGAGTTCATCAAGGCTATCAACAACTCAACAGTTGACGGAACAATACAGGAAGGCGACGTTGTTATCTTCATCAACTTCCGCAACGACCGTGCCAAAGAGCTTACCCAGGTGCTCACTCAACAGGATATGCCTGAAGAGGGAATGCACACTATCAAGGACCTTCAGTATTACTGCATGACTCCTTACGATGCATCATTCAAGGGCGTACACATCCTCTTCCCGAAAGAGAACGTACAGGATACGCTCGGCGAATACCTCAGCAAGCAGGGCAAGAAACAGCTTCATACAGCCGAGACTGAGAAGTATGCACACGTAACATTCTTCTTCAACGGCGGTCGCGAGGCTCCGTTCGAGAATGAAGACCGCATCCTCGTTCCGTCACCTAAAGTTGCAACATACGACCTGAAGCCTGAGATGAGCGCTTATGAGGTTAAGGACAAGCTTGTCGGTGCAATCAACACACAAGAGTATGACTTCATCGTAGTAAACTTCGCCAACGGCGATATGGTAGGCCATACTGGCGTTTACCACGCAATAGCAAAAGCTGTCTGGGCTGTTGACCACTGTGTTCACGATGTTATCGAGGCTGCCAAGGCTAACGGCTACGAGGCTATAATCATAGCTGACCACGGAAATGCCGACAACGCAATCAACCCCGACGGCACACCTAACACAGCTCACTCACTCAACCCGGTACCGTTCATCTACGTTACTGACAACAACAGCGCAACTGTAAAGAACGGCCGTCTTGCCGACGTTGCTCCTTCTATCCTCCACATCATGGGACTCAAGCAGCCTGCTGACATGACAGGTGAGAACCTTATCGAGGACAACATCTAATAACCGCCACGCACAGATAGCCGGAAGATGCAAGTCTGAACAGATTTACATCTAACAAAAATACAACTCATAAGAGCCTGCATCAGATTGTCTTTCAATCAGACGCAGGCTCTTTCATTATGCAAAAAAATGTTAGAATAAGCCCTCAGACATAAAACAAAAAACATAAAAGCTTGAGAATTCGACATGCTGTAATCTTCACAGAGAGAACAGACTACACAAGCAATAAACAGCAAGTGTAGAGAAGAAAAACAACAACATAAAAGAACTTTATGTCGCAATATATGAAAATTTGTATATTTTTAAACACAAAAAGATAATATTAAAACAATGTAAATTAGTAATTTTGCACGGGAAAAAGTGAATCAAGGAGATTCTGAATGATTAGAATAGGTATTGACATAGGTTCAACCACGGTAAAGGTTGTTGTAATTGACGGTAACGAGAACATATTATTTTCACGCTACGAGCGCCACAATGCAAACGCAAAAAGCGTGGTACTGAACATCTTAAACGATTTGAAAAGCCACTGCGGAGACGTAGAGGCCGACATAAAGATGACCGGCTCAGTAGGCATGGGCTTCTCTGAGAAATACGGTCTGCCATTCGTCCAGGAAGTAGTCGCCGCCACCAAGGCAGTGCAGAAACATTATCCTGAGACGGCAACACTTATTGACATAGGCGGAGAAGACGCCAAAGTGGTGTTCTTCAACAATGGCCAGGCCACCGATCTGAGAATGAACGGCAACTGCGCAGGCGGCACCGGCGCGTTTATCGACCAGATGGCCATACTGCTCAACGTAGGAGTTGACGAGCTTGACCATCTTGCTTCAAGCTCTACAAGGATATACCCGATAGCCTCGCGCTGCGGAGTGTTCTGCAAAACAGATATCCAGAATCTTATCGCACGCAACGCAAACCGTGCCGACATAGCCGCGTCCATATTCCACGCCGTGGCCGTACAGACTGTCGTAACGCTTGCCCACGGCTGCAAGATAGAGCCGCCCGTGCTTGTGTGTGGCGGTCCGCTTACGTTCATGCCGGCTCTCCGCACGGCGTTCAAGAACTATCTTTCACTTACAGACGCCGACTTCATCCTGCCCGACAACGGCAATCTGCTGCCTGCAATAGGCACAGCCCTTGCCGAATCTGACAGCAGCAAGCCTCGTAAGTTGTCTGAAGTAATCAATGAACTTGAGAAATCTGACATCTGTGAGACCAATCACCGTCAGGCGTTGCGCCCAATATTCACAGACGAAAAGGAACATGCTGAATGGCTGAAGCGCATGAGCGGTCATGACATTCCAAGCATCAAGGCTGACGGCAAGCCGTCAACCACCGAAGAAAAGACAAAAGACGTTTATATAGGTATCGACTCCGGCTCAACCACAACGAAGATTGTGGTAACCGACACGGACCTCAACATAATATACTCATACTACAACGCGAACAACGGAAATCCTATCGGGGCCGTTGAGTACGGACTCAACCAGCTTAAAAAACAGTGCGACGAGCGTGGCGTAAGCCTCCGTGTCGTCGGCAGTTGTTCTACCGGTTACGGCGAAGACCTTATCAAAGCAGCATTCCAGTTGAACTCAGGCATAGTCGAAACCATAGCCCACTACATGGCAGCCCACTATCTTGACCCAGATGTCTCATTCATTCTCGACATCGGCGGACAGGACATGAAGGCCATATTCGTAAACAAGGGCATCATTGACCGCATCGAAATAAACGAAGCCTGCTCGTCAGGCTGCGGCTCGTTCATCGAGACTTTCGCCAAATCTCTTGGCTATACAGCCCACGAGTTCTCCGAAGCTGCATGCAAGTCGGCAGCTCCCTGCGACCTGGGCACACGCTGCACGGTCTTCATGAACTCCAAAGTGAAGCAGGCTCTACGCGAAGGTGCCGGCATAAACGACATTGCCGCCGGTCTGGCATACTCCGTTGTGAAGAACTGTCTGTACAAAGTACTCAAACTGAGAGATGTCTCACAGCTCGGAAGTCATATCGTAGTACAGGGTGGAACGATGAGAAACGACGCCGTAGTGCGTGCCCTCGAACTGCTGACTGGTGCCGAAGTTACGCGCTGCAACATGCCTGAGCTGATGGGAGCGTACGGCTGTGCGCTCTACGCAAAGCAGCACTGCCAAAGTCAGCTGACGCTTGACGACATGCTCGCAAAGGCAGAATACACTCAGAAAGAGCATCACTGCAAGGGCTGCGACAACCAATGTCTCGTCGTGCGCTACCGCTTTGACAATGGAAAAGAATACTATTCAGGCAACCGTTGCGAACGGGTGTTCAGTAATAAAGGTGCCGACAAACTCGAAAACGGCCTCAACGCATACACAAAGAAGAACTCTCTGCTCTTTGATAGAGAAGGAGTTAAAGGTTCACCGCGCATGACCATCGGTATACCACGCTGTCTGAACATGTATGAGGACTATCCTTTCTGGCACACGCTGTTCACTGAATGTGGAATAGAAGTGCGCCTGTCGTCGCCGTCTAAGTTCGCATCCTACGAGCACAGCGCATGCATGGTGATGTCAGACAATATCTGTTTCCCTGCAAAACTGGCTCACAGCCATATCCAGAACCTTATTGACAGCCACGTAGACCGTATCTTCATGCCTTTCGTAGTGTACGAACGGCAGAGCAAAGAGCAGAACAGCTACAACTGTCCGATAGTAACCGGCTACGCCGAAGTCATCAAGAGCGTACAGGGCGGAGATGTTCCTATCGACTCGCCTACAATCACTTTCAAGGACAAACACCTGCTGTTCAAGCAATGCCACGAATATCTCAGCTCGCTCGGAGTTACCGACAGAACCATCGACCGCGCTTTCAGCCGCGCCGTTTCGGCACAAGATGTCTATGTGAAAGACATCGTCAGCTATAACGAACATGTCTATCAGACAGCACGCGAACGCGGTGCGCTGACCATACTGCTTGCCGGACGTCCTTACCACACGGACATGCTGATACAGCACGAAGTGTCAGACATGCTTGCGGACATGGGACTTTACGTAATAACCGACGACATAGTGCGCGACAAGAAAGTAAAGACTGACGACGCACACTACCTGTCGCAGTGGGCTTATCCGAACCGTATTCTCGAAGCAGCAAAGTGGTGCGCCGGCCAGAAAGGCATGGAGTTTGTCGAGATGACATCGTTCGGCTGCGGCCCTGACGCATTCCTTACCGACGAAGTACGCGACATGCTGTCACGCCACGGGAAGGTACTCACACTGCTGAAGCTCGACGACATCAACAACATAGGCTCTATGAAGCTGCGCGTTCGCTCACTTATAGAGAGTCTGAAACTTGCCGGAAACAAAGACAAGAAACCTGCTGTTGAAAAAGAATTCAAGACAACGCCGACCTTCGACGAGGCCTGTCGCGGACGCAAGATAATAGTGCCCTACTTCACGCCGTTCATCTCTCCGCTTATTCCGGCTATCCTGAAAGTGGCAGGATATGATGTTGACAACCTGCCGCTGAGCGACACCGAGTCGTGCGACTGGGGTCTGAAGTATGCCAACAACGAAGTATGCTACCCTGCAACGCTTATCGTCGGCGACATAATAAAAGCCTTCGAGAGCGGCAAGTACGACCCAGACAAAACGGCGGTAGCCATGACACAGACCGGCGGACAATGTCGTGCGAGCAGCTATCTGTCGCTTATAAAGAAGGCACTCGTCGACGCAGGCTTCTCACAAGTGCCCGTAGTAGCATTCACTTTCGGTGCTTCGATAAAGAACAATCAGCCCGGATTCCATGTTAACTGGATGAAGGTGTTGCCGATAGCACTCTATGCGATACTTTACAGCGACTGTATCGCGAAGTTCTACTACGCATCTGTAGTCCGCGAAAAGGAACCCGGACAGGCTGCCAGACTGCGTGATCTCTACCTTCAGGCCGGCGAAAGCCTTATAATAGAGGGCAGACACAACGACCTTGTAAGCTATCTCACAATGGCTGCGACGGAGTTCAACCGCATCTGCGACGAACGCGTATGCCCTAAAGTATGTGTGGTAGGCGAGATATTCCTGAAGTTCAACCCCTTCGCACAGAAGAATGTAACCGACTGGCTCATATCACAGGGCGTTGAGATTGTGCCTCCGCTGCTGCTCGACTTCTTCATGCAGAGCTTCGTAAACAAGCGTGTAGACGAGGAGAGCCACCTCTGCCGCAGAAGCGCAATGAGCTTCATCTACGGCATTATGTACAAACGCATACGCAAACACATCGACCGTGTGAACCGTGCCGCATCAACTTTCCGCTACTTTACGCCGTTCAACGACATATTCAAAGAGGCTGAAGAGGCACGCAAAGTTATCACCCTGAGCGCCCAGTTCGGCGAAGGATGGCTGCTGCCGGCCGAAATCATGTCGTGCGCACGCCAGGGAGTGAGAAGCGTAATAAGCCTTCAGCCCTTCGGATGCATTGCCAACCACATCGTATCAAAAGGCGTTGAGAAGAAAATAAAGTCGTATTTCCCCGACATGAACATTCTCTCACTCGACTTCGACAGCGGTGTAAGCGATGTGAACATAACCAACCGTCTGCTGCTGTTTGTCGACAATCTGAAGAAAGAGGAACTGGCGAAACAGGAGAATAACAAGAAAAGCGACAATGCTTAACGCCACATACGCCCTGCCCTTACGGCACAACAATAAACATAAAAAAGAAGCCCCGCCTCCGTATCAGGCATTAATCCATGCCATGAAAGATACGGAAGCGGGGTTGATTTTTTATTTACCAAAAGCGTGAAACACTATAAGACCATGCGCCTTGCGCTGACTATACTGCAACAAACAATGCCAAGTGAGCGCTGACGCCACAACAAGTTTCAAGTCAGACTGATACCATCGAGCAGACTTACATACGTCTTTATGGCACCGTCAATCTCGCTTATCTCAATGTATTCGTCGGCAGAATGAGAACGCGACGACTCGCCCGGTCCGAGTTTTAGCGACGGGAAGTGCATCAGAGCCTGGTCTGACAGCGTAGGAGAGCCGAACGGAGCCATACCCATAGCCACACAGCGGCGCACAACAGGATTGTCCTCACCTACCCCAGACGACGACAGCCGGAACGAACGCGCCTTTATCTCACTCTTCAGTCTGGTTTTAAGAAAACCGAAAACTTCCTCGTTCGTATAAAACTCATTTGTCCTTATGTCAATCGTGAAGCGGCATTCATCGGGCACGACGTTGTGCTGAGTGCCGGCAGAAATCACTGTAACGTTCATCAGCGTAGGGCCGAGCAGCCGGCTTACTTTCTCAAACCGGTATGAGCGCAGCCAGCAAAGGTCGTCGAGAGCCTCATAAATGGCGTTAATGCCCTCGCCTCTCGCTGCGTGCCCCGACTTGCCATGAGCCACAGCATCGACAACCATAAGCCCCTTTTCAGCCACCGCCGGCTGCATGCCCGTAGGCTCGCCGACTATCGCCATTGTTATCTCTGGCAACTGCGGCAGCGCACGGCTGATACCGTCCTTGCCCGAAACCTCCTCCTCGGCAGAGGCAAGATATATAAGATTATACGGCTGACGGCTGGCCGAAAGACGGCGGAACGCCTGCAACAGCGATACAAGACCGCCGCCACAGTCATTGCTGCCGAGTCCGTAAAGACGGCCGTCAACGACATCAGGACTGAACGGATCGCGCGTCCATGAGCTGACAGGCCGAACCGTATCTATATGCGCGTTGAGCAGCAGCGTAGGCCGGGCGACATCATAACCGGGCGCGACAGTCCACACATTGTTGCCGTCGCGCACAGGCTCAAAGCCATAACCGCGCACAACTGCCTCAATAATGTCGGCCGCGGCAGCCTCATCACGGCTCACCGACGGCGTGGCTATCAGACGGCGCAGCAGACCGACAGCCTCATCAAGATATTCATTCTGCATCATAATTACGGCACAAAGATACTAAAAAACAAGTAACATCAGAATCCCGTCAAGCTTTGTTTTACATACATAAACATAATATTAGAGAAACAACAAGCACAACAAGTATAGCAGTAGCACACAAATGCTGCAACAGACTATAAATCAAGTAGTTATAAAAGGGCATCTTTCGGCGTTCAAAATGTACTCTTTTACAAATCAAAAAGGTATCTTTTACAACATAAAAGAGCATATCTTTCAAAACATACCATAATAGGTTATTAAAATATCTGAACCACACGATAATTAAACAAAATATTTCTCATTAAAAAGAACTACAGTGTCAAGCACAAGTAAGGCCGTCAAGTTCCGCATAAAATAATAAATACTTACACTACAAGCAATAATCATGGCGAATCCCGGCACTTTATAAGCACTGGGATTCGCGTATTTATAAAGTTGGCAACAAGCTGACAAACACAGCAAAAAGCCTCACTACACACCACCGTAAAATAATTCACAGATTGTTTTGCGATTTTCGGTATTTTATATTATTTTTGCATAAAGGCAAAGAATCAACTCTAAAACAACATGCCGTATGCAGACAAAATGCCACCTTTCAGTTCTAATCCATGAACAAGCCAAGAAGTATGACAAGCGCCGTGCGCTCATTTACCGTGACTTCGGCGACAGAACGTGGAAATCAGTTACATGGCGCGACTTCTCGCGTAAAGTACGGCATGTATCAAACGCTCTGCTCAATATCGGAGTGAAAGTGCAGGAGAATATAGGCGTATTCTCACAGAACTCAATCCAATATCTGTATACAGACTTCGGAGCGTTTGGTGTAAGGGCAGTAACAATACCGTTCTACGCCACGAGCAGCGAGCAACAGATTCAATACATGATTGACGATGCGCAGATACGTGTTCTGTTCGTAGGCGAGCAAGAACAGTATGACAAGGCTCAAAGAGTGTTCTCCCACTGCCATTCGCTCGAGCGTATTATCATCTTTGACAACCGTGTGAAGATTAATCCGGCCGACAAATCGGCGATGTATTTCGACATGTTCCTTACTCTCGGAGAGAACAGTCCGAGGCAATCGGAGGTCGAGAAGCTTTACAGCGAGGCCAACGACGACGACCTCTGCAACATTCTTTACACCAGTGGAACGACAGGAGACAGCAAAGGCGTGATGCTGACATACGGCCAATACCGCGCCGCACTCGACGCAAATGACAAGATAGTACCAGTAGGTGAGAACGACAGAGTGATGAACTTCCTGCCTATTACTCATATCTTCGAGCGCGGATGGCTGTTTCTCAGTCTTAGCGAGGGTGCCGAGATTGTAATCAACACCGATCCGAAAGAGATACAGCAGTCCATGCGTGAGACTCATCCTACATGTATGAGTGCCGTTCCGAGATTCTGGGAAAAGGTGTATGCCGAAGTTACCGACCGCATCGACCATGCCTCACCGACACAACAGAAACTGATGAGAAAAGCATTGGCAATAGGCCGTAAGCACAACATAGAGTATCTAAGCCGTGGCAAACGACCGCCGATAGCACTCAGAATGAAGTACGCACTGCTTCACCGGACTCTGTATAAGGTGGTTCGTAATGAACTTGGACTCGACAATCCTAACATATTTCCGACTGCGGGGGCAACCGTTTCGCAAGAGATTGAAGAATTTGTACATTCGATAGGCATAAACATGATTGTCGGTTACGGGCTTACTGAAAGTCTCGCAACCGTATCGGCCGACCACCGTGACGAACCGTTTACGGTTGGTTCAGTAGGCAGACCTATTGACAGTATCAGCATAAAGTTCGGTGAAAACAACGAGATTCTGCTGAAAGGCCCAACCATAACGAAAGGATACTACAAGCGTGATGCGCTCAACAGTGATGCGTTCGATGAAGAAGGTTACTTCCATACAGGCGACTCCGGATATATAAATAACGGCGAACTGTTCCTGAAAGACAGGATTAAAGACCTATTCAAGACATCAAACGGTAAATACATAGCACCTCAGATGATTGAATCGAAGCTGCTTGTTGACAAATATATCGACCAGATAGCAATAATAGCAGACCAGCGTAAATTCGTTTCTGCACTGATAATACCAGACTACAGTTTGCTTGAAGAATATGCGAAAAAGCACGGAATAACATATAACAGCAGGAAAGAGCTGTGCGAAAACAAGGAGATTCACGAAATGATGGCTGAGCGTATGGAGACTCTTCAGCAGCAACTGGCAAGCTATGAGAAGATAAAACGCTTCACATTGCTGCCTCAGCAGTTTACAATGGAACGCGGAGAGCTTACCAATACACTGAAGATAAGGCGCAAAGTGCTCAACAAGAATTATGCCGAAGAAATAGAAAAGATGTACGAAGAGGTTGCCGAAGGGTAAAACCTGATATACTAAGAAGATGCCAAAGGATAAAGCATCAAGTCACAATAAACGAATAACAGTAAATAAACAATGATAACAGCCGAACAACTTAAAGATGTGATGGAGCGCGCCGATGCGCTGAATCACTATCTTGACATTGACAAAAAGAAGATAGAACTTGAAGAAGAAGAACTGCGCACACAGGCTCCAGACTTCTGGGATGACCCTAAGAGAGCGCAGGAACAGATGAAGAAAGTCAAGAATATACGCCGGTGGGTAGATGGATACAAGGAAGTTCGCACTTTAGCAGACGAACTGCAACTTGCCTTTGACTTCTATCATGACAACATGGTAACCGAAGAAGAAGTTGACGAAGACTACGAAAAAGCAATTAAGGCGATAGAAGACCTTGAACTGAAGAACATGCTGCGCCAAAAGGAAGACCCGATGGACTGCGTTATGAAGATAAACAGTGGTGCCGGTGGAACGGAGAGTCAGGACTGGGCTCAGATGCTTATGCGTATGTATATGCGCTGGGCTGAAGCTCACGGCCATAAAGTTACGATAAGCAACATACAGGAAGGTGATGAAGCCGGAATAAAAAGCGTTACAATGGAGATTGAAGGCGGCGAGTACGCATACGGCTATCTGAAAAGCGAGAACGGTGTACATCGCCTTGTCCGCGTATCTCCTTTCAACGCACAAGGCAAACGAATGACGAGCTTCGCCAGTGTGTTTGTAAGTCCACTGGTCGATGACACAATCGAAGTTTATGTCGATCCGTCGAAAGTCAGCTGGGATTTGTTCCGCTCAGGCGGTGCCGGCGGTCAGAATGTGAACAAGGTGGAAACCGGTGTCCGACTGCGTTATCAGTACGTAGACCCAGATACCGGCGAGGAAGAAGAAATCCTCATCGAGAACACCGAAAGCCGCAAGCAGCTTGAAAACCGTAACAACGCCATGCGACTTCTTAAATCACAACTCTATGACCGTGCGATGAAGAAGCGCCTGGAGGCTCAAGCCAAGATTGAAGCCGGCAAGAAAAAGATTGAATGGGGAAGCCAGATAAGAAGCTATGTTTTCGACGACAGACGAGTGAAAGACCACCGTACCAACTACCAGACAACTGACGTTGACGGAGTAATGGACGGCAAGATTGACGGATTCATCAAGGCATACCTGATGGAATTCCCTGTAAACGACGAAGAATAAGAATATATCCGGGCAGCAGTGTCGCATTAGATATAAGTATTGTATGACAATCCTGCCCGGACATCTTACTATAAAAAAACTAAAAACAAAACCTTAACTTAAATACAAATAACTATGAGTCAGAAAAGCAAAATCCGCCACGCACAGCGCGAGGCAAATCAGGAAAAACAGGCAAAAAGAGTAATCACATGGATATTCGTGGCACTTATCGTGCTCGCGGTGGTATTCCTTATTGCAGCATCACTGAGCTGAAACAAGCATGAGTGGTCTTGAGATAGAGCGCAAATTCCTTGTAAAGAAAGCCGGAAGGCCGTATAAGGAACAAGCATACGCCAGCAGCCGAATAACACAGGGATATATCTGTAGTGAGCGCGGACGCACTGTCAGAGTGCGCATACGCGACAAGCGCGGATACCTTACAATCAAAGGGCCGTCTGACGAATCAGGAACAACACGCTACGAATTTGAAAAAGAAATAACACTTGACGAGGCACAGCACCTTATCAAGCTGTGTGAACCCGGACTGATTGACAAAACACGCTATTTCGTTAAAAGCGGAAATCACACTTTCGAGGTAGACGAGTTTTACGGAGAAAACGACGGACTTGTAATAGCCGAGGTCGAACTGCAAAGCGAGGACGAACCTTTCACCAAACCAGACTTCATCGCTGAGGAGGTAACGGGCGACCGACGCTTCTACAACTCATCGCTAAGAGCCAGGCCATTCAGCCTCTGGCGCGACGACTTGCCACAAGAATACCGATAACGGCGGCAAGCGTCACGCCTGTGGCATTTGCCGCAAGGTCGAGCCAATCGCCGCTTCTGCGGCCGCCGGTGCAATATTCTTGCAGTATTTCTATAAGCCCGCTCATAAGCACCGGAGCGAGCCATGCCCAAAGAAAAAGACTCTTTGGCGACAATTTCTTATGACATTTTATGTATTCAAGCCATATCGCAGTGCACGTTCCGGTGTACATTGTGATATGCGTCCACTTGTCTATGAAAGCCACATGGTCAAGCGGAGTATGCGGAGGAGTGCAGAAACACAATATCCAGATAATAGCTAAAAAGAGGCAAGAAAACGGATATTTTCTTATTAAACGACTGCTAATTTTCATTTTTACTTATATTTTACTGCAAAATTAAGATGTTTTTCTTACATTTGCAACCGACAAGTGAGTAAAATTATAAACAAATTTCCCGTTATGTCAGAAATATATACAAAATCCGTATAAGATTCTGTCAAAGATGAAGCGGGAATCAAAACCAACCAGGCATGACACAAAATGAAAGAGTAAACTTTGGCAGTAAACTCGGCGTCATTCTCGCCACTGCCGGCTCAGCCGTAGGTTTGGGCAACGTCTGGCGGTTTCCGTATATGGCCGGAGAGCACGGCGGAGCCGCATTTATTGTAATTTACGTAGCCTGCATACTGTTTTTCGGTATTCCCTGCATGGTCAGCGAGTTTATCATAGGGCGCCACGCGGCGTCAAACACAGCCAGAGCATACCGCAGTCTATCAGGCGGAACGCCCTGGGCAGCCATAGGCTACTTCGGCGTATTTACCGGCGTGCTCATCATGAGCTATTATGCAGTCGTGGCAGGCTGGTGCCTGCAATACATAATGGCGTCGCTGCTGGGCCATCTGCACGGCTCTCCTGAATTCTTCGCAGAATATTTCGCCACTTTCGAGAAGGATCCGTTCAAACCAGTATTCTGGACAGTGTCGATAATTCTGATTACCCATTACATCATCTCTCACGGCGTACGCGACGGCATAGAGAAGGCGTCAAAGCTTATGATGCCTGCCCTGTTCATTCTGCTGCTCGTCGTTGTAGTGTCGGCATGCATGCTTCCGGGCGCAGCCAAAGGAATAGAATTCCTGTTCAAACCCGACCTTTCAAAGGTTGAAGGCGACGTATTTCTCGGTGCGCTGGGACAGTCGTTCTACTCGCTGAGCATCGGTATGGGTTGTCTTTGCACCTACGCATCTTACTTCAGCAGGCAGACCAATCTGATGAGGTCAGCCGTTCAGATAGGCGTAATAGACACAATCGTAGCCATTCTGGCTGGTCTGATGATATTCCCGGCCGCATTCTCGGCAGGCATAAGCCCCGACTCTGGTCCGTCGCTCGTGTTCATAACACTGCCCAACGTGTTCCAGCAGGCCTTCGCATCGATGCCCGTGATAGGCTATATCGTGGCAGTAGCATTCTACGCACTGCTAGCACTGGCGGCCCTGACATCGCTCATTTCTCTCCACGAAGTAAGCACAGCATTCGTCCACGAAGAGATGCACATGCCGCGCAAATACGCCGCAGGCATCGTTACAGCAGTATGCTCGGTAATCGGAGCAGTATGCTCACTGTCACTGGGCAAATGGGATTTCCTCAAAATTGGCGACATGTCGCTGTTCTCCCTGTTCGATTTCTTCACCGGACAGATAATGCTTCCTCTCGGCGGATTCCTCACCTGCCTGTTCGTCGGCTGGTATCTGCCTCACAAGATAGTACACGACGAGTTTACCAACTGGGGCACACTGCGTGGCAAACTGTTTCACACTTACCTGTTTTTCATCAAGTTTGTGTGCCCGATATGTATCCTGCTGATATTCCTGCACCAGTTCGGTCTGATATA
Source organism: uncultured Prevotella sp. (assembly GCA_902491375.1). Taxonomy (GTDB): domain Bacteria; phylum Bacteroidota; class Bacteroidia; order Bacteroidales; family Bacteroidaceae; genus Prevotella. The sequence goes on along the minus strand of CABUHE010000001.1, from coordinate 214,854 downwards.
AAAGAAAGGGCACCGATATGTCCTTCTGTCGCATAACCTAACACTGATGAAAAACTATTTTTACCTGCAACGCACCGACCGCCGGGCAATATGTGCGACACTTGTCGTACTGGCTGCGGCTGTTGGTGCGATGCTTTATTTCAACCATAAAGGCAAAACTTCAAAAACGGCAGCAACTGACAGCATCAAGACGCAACGGCCTTATAATAAGACAAGAACAGCAGAACGCCGGCCGACTGTATATTATAACACAGACAGCCGCACGACGGAGCTGTTTACGTTTGACCCGAATACTGCCGACAGCACCCAACTGCTACGCCTCGGACTGTCTCCGTGGCAGGTAAGAAACATCTACAAATACCGCGCAAAGGGCGGAATATACCGCAGTCCGTCTGACTTCGCCCGTCTTTACGGCCTGACCAAGAAGCAATACGAACAACTGCTGCCCTACATCCGCATATCAGCCGACTACCGTCCGGCTGCCGAGACGTATACCGAAACGCAGCCCACAACTTACGTCCGCGACACTCTGAGATACCCAACGAAGATAAAACCCGGCGAACATATAGCCCTCAACTCAGCCGACACGTCTCTGCTCAAGCGCGTGCCGGGCATAGGCAGTGGCTTCGCGCGTGCCATTGTAAACTACCGCAAACGGCTCGGCGGCTTCTACAAAGTGGAGCAACTGATGGAAATCAGCAACTTCCCGAAGTCGGCCCTGCCCTACTTCACAGCCGACGCGGCAAGATGCACCAGATTAAACATCAACGAACTGACGCTCAACCAGCTGCGCCGCCATCCGTACATCAGTTTCTATCAAGCCAAAACAATAATCGACCACCGCCGTCTGCACGGCCCCATAACCAGCCTTGAACAGCTCAGCATGTATGCCGACTTCACACCTGACGTTATTGAAAAACTGCGCAACTACATCAGTTTCTGACATTATTCCATAACCTTCTAATTACCAATTACTTACAAGGCATGAAATAAAATATGCTCTTTTATACCGCAAAAGACCACATATAACAACACAAAAGGGCATCTTTCATACGGTGAAAGATGCCCTTTTGAAATATTGTATAATTCAGATAACGCTTATTGTCAATAATTATTACTGATTAAACCATACGAAGTCCTTTTTTTGATACAAATCTGAATTAGATTTACGGTGCATCAAAACGTCAGAAACCGAAGGTGCGCGTAATCTTGCCGTCGTATGTATTGATACTTAAAATGACCTCATCGCCAGAGGCTGGAGATATAGGCAAGTATGACACAGGCACACTGACATAAGTCTGCGAGCTGTAATATTCGGGCACTCCGTTCTGGTCGTGATACAGAGTACACCAAACACGGCGCTTCCCGCCGCCTGCGGTCGTTACGCTGTCGCATATCACGCCAATCGTCTGCGCTGCGTTGTCGTCTTCAGTCTTGCCGGTTTTCAGTTGAAGCTCAATGTTAAGATACTTGCCGTTGGCACTGGCCCACGAGCTGACAAACTTCACGGGGTCGGTCTTCATCTCGTCTTTCATGCCGGCAGCCGGAGTAACCGACGGCACAAGCACATAAGAGACGCCCACAGGCTCGGCCTCAGCCTGTCCGCCGTCGCCGGTCATTCTGTTGTAATACAACAATGCGCGGTAGACCGTGTCAGCCTTGTCCATCCAGCTTACGGATACCGGAGCGGTGAGCGTGAGGCTCTCGCCATTGTCTGTCTCGACTGCAAACATACGCCCGTCAGCATCAGTATGAGCCTCAACAAACTCTGCAATCATGGCCGAGAGCTGACCGTCGCCGGTGCGGTAGGCATCCGTCTCACACGCCGCAAACAACGGCACTACGGCAAAAATAATTATCTTAACAAGTATTTTCATTCAGTAGCTTTAATGAAGTTAGCAGCAGGGTTGGCATACATCGTCAGTATGCGCTCTGTAAGATACGGCTCGTCCTTGTCCGGCAGTTCGATTTTGGCAACGCGTGAAGCAAGATATTCCTTAAACGCAGCCTTGTCCTCAGCCGTGTATTTGCCAGCATAAGTATCGGTTCCGTGCAGCATGTCGAGAGCCACATAGTTTGACGGATAAAGGCGGTAATTGCTGTGAATCCCGTGGTCGATGTGTTCTGCTATCAGATTAAACACCTCGGTCTTTGGCGTATCAGGGTCAAGACTGTCGAGCCATTTGTCGATGCACGGAGCGCAATGGTAATGGACATGCCCTTTGTAGCCTACTATTCCGGTCTTCATGCTCTCTATATCGTCCTCTGCCGACTTCTTCCAGCCTGGATTATCACGCTTCAACTGAAACTCTTTGGCTTTAAGATAGTCGCACGGATCAAACTCATAAGATATAGCCAGCGGCACAATGTGCAGACGGCGGAGCTTCTCTATAATGCTGCCCTTGCCTCCGCCTACAGCCATCATCTTCAGAATAGCCGGCTGTGTACGGTCGTCAGAGTCTTTGGCACGTCCCTCGCGCTGCGCAATCCATATATTGTCGTGCTTCTGTTCGATAACAAAGTGCATATAGTCAGACATCAGCTTGCTGGCAGCAAGAGTCTCACGGGGCGACAGTCCGCGCCTTACGATAAACGACTTGTTTACCCTTACAAGGTCTTTAACCCACGGCAAAGCCAGCAGATTGTCGCCTATTGCAATCTCGCAGGTCGTCTCAAAATTATTGTCAATCAGCAATTTGTCAAGGAAACCAGAGTCGAGCACAATGTCGCGGTGGTTGCTCACGAAGGTGTAACGGCCCGAAACATCTATTGCCGACACATCCATATCGCAGCCCTTCGTCAGCTTGTCGACAAGCCTCTGCACAAAGCCATAACAAAAATGCTCCTGAAAATCTAAATTGGTCTTGCACGAAAGCATCTTCTCACGTATCTGCTCAAACGGCACTCCGGGTATGGCGTAAGCCAAAACCATCCTGAACTGTTCGTCGGCCAGCATGCGCTCAAGCACCTGAGGCAACTCTTCCGGCTCAAACGGACGGATACTGTCAAATTCAACGGGAACTTTCATGGTCTTCAAGATTTAATGATGTTAACTGTATCAAAGAAGTCAAGACAACAAAAAGGAGTTAAAGACAAATGTCTGCATCACGCATTACGCAACAACAATACATTTGTCTTTAACTCCTTTATGTTACCTTGAACAAATTAATTCCATAAGAATGGGGTTATCTGAACTGGTTTTCCACAATGTCGGTCAGCACGTCTGTCATGTTGAGTCCGGCTGCCTTAACCTGTTGTGGAATGAAGCTCGTGGCTGTCATGCCCGGAGTTGTGTTGATTTCAATCATGTTGACCTTATCAACTTCCTTGCCGTCACTGCCCTTGCCACGGCTTATGATATAGTCGATACGGATAATTCCGTTGCAGTGAAGGATGTCATAAATCTGACTTGTAATCTCCTCTACCCGCTTAGTTGTCTCAGGAGAGAGACGCGCCGGAGTAATCTCCTGTACCTGGCCGTTGTATTTTGCGTCGTAATCGAAGAACTCATGCTGTGTAACCACCTCAGTAGCAGGCAGCACAACGCTCTTGTCGTGAGTCTTATAGCAGCCTATCGAGATCTCAGTACCTTCCACATACTGCTCTACCATAACGTCTTCGCTCTCGAGCATAGCCTTACGTATGGCAGGAGCAAGCTGGTCTTTGTTCTTTACTTTTGAGACACCGAAACTGCTTCCGTCAGCCGCCGGCTTGACGAAACACGGCATTCCAATACGCTCTTCTATCTCGTCGTCGCTTACAATCTCCTCATATCCCTTGCGGATAAGCAGGCTGTCAGCCACGCGGACACCGTATCCGCGCAGATACTGGTTAAGCATAAACTTGTTGAAAGTCAACGCCTCAACAAGCACTCCGCTTGTTGAATAAGGCACATGTACAATCTCAAAGTAGCCCTGCATTATACCATTCTCACCAGGTGTGCCGTGTATCGTGATGTAAGCGTAGTCAAATTGCACTAACTTTCCGTTATACATAAACGAGAAGTCGTTGCGGTCAATCGGGGCAGTCGTGCCGTCAGGCAGATTGACATGCCAGTCGAGCCCTTTCACTACTACGACATAAACATCGTATCTGTCCTTGTCGAAGAAAGAATAAAGCCCTTGTCCCGAGCGCAAAGAGACACCATACTCAGAGGAATCTCCTCCGCAGACTATGGCAATCGTTCTCTTAAGATGTTTCATAAAACTTCAGTATTATTTAAATTCGTTCCGTTTATATATTTTCTCCATTTGTTTATCAGCTGTTCCATGTCGGCAGGCAACGGTGTAGTAAAGTCCATCTCCTCGTTCGTTTTAGGGTGAACGAAGCCGAGAGTCTTTGCATGCAGTGCCTGTCGAGGACATATCTTGAAGCAGTTTTCAATAAACTGCCGGTAACTGCCAGAGCGGTTTCCGCGCAGTATTTCATTGCCTCCGTAGCGTGTATCGGCAAACAGCGGATGCCCGATATGCCTCATGTGAGCCCTTATCTGGTGAGTTCTGCCGGTCTCAAGTATGCACTCCACAAGCGTAACATAGCCGAACCGCTCAAGCACACGGTAGTGAGTTACAGCGTGTTTGCCTATTCCTGAGTCAGGCGGAAACACTGCCATGCGCAGCCTTTCTTTCGGATCTCGGGCTATATTGCCCTCTATGCGGCCCTCATCTTCAGTGAAGTTGCCCCACACAAGCGCATTATATCTGCGCCGTGTAGTCTTGTTGAAGAACTGAAGTCCGAGCTTCGTCTTGGCATTCGGTGTCTTCGCTATGACAAGCAGACCGCTCGTATCCTTGTCGATACGGTGTACCAGACCGACTTCAGGGTCGTTCGGATCGTATGTAGGCACGTCTTTCAGATGCCATGCTACGGCATTCACCAGCGTTCCATGATAATTTCCGCACCCCGGATGGACCACCAGTCCTGCCGGTTTGTTGACAACCAACACTTCAGAATCTTCATACACAATGTCCAAAGGAATATCTTCCGGCTCGATTGTGTTGTCATACTGAGGACGGTCGAGCATCAGCGTAATCACATCGAACGGACGTACACGGTAGTTACTCTTCACCGGACGGTCGTTCACATGTACGAAACCGGCATCCGCAGCCTTCTGTATGCGGTTGCGGCTGGTGTGCTGCAGCTTCTTCAGCATGAACTTGTCGATGCGTAAAGGTTCCTGTCCTTTATCAACTACGACACGCAGATGCTCATACAACTGTTGCCCCTCGTCGTCTTCTATGTCAATGTCGTCGATATAGTCGTCAGTCATAATTCTTTGTATGTCAGATAATCATGATACCTGTCCTATTCAGGACCCGTGACGACTTCAAACTCGTCAACGTCGCTTTCATGTTCTGGGGTGGTATATAATTCACCGCTTGCCGGCATAGGTTCAGCCAACGAGTCTCCGTATTCATCGTAGTAGTCATCCGGCTCGGTGTAGACAATCGAGTCATTCATGTCTCTCATACCGTCGCCGACCTGGATTATCATCATGTCGTCAACCGACACTTTCTGTCCGGTACGTAACATTTTACCACCTGCTTTAAGACCATAAACCCAGTCCTTCTCACCCGGAATATACTCCGGCGGACCAACCTTAAAGCCCATAGCGATAAGCTTCGCACGGGCCTCGCGGTACGAGCAGTTGTCTATAATGTCAGGTATCGTGAGCATCGGAGAATGTGACGAGTTAATCACAACGTATATCACACGCCCTGACTTAACGCCTTTGCCCGGCTCGGGCGACTGCTCCAATATGCAGTCAGGCGCAAGAGTCTTCACGTAACCGGTATCGCTCACAATCACCTTCAGGTTGTTGGCAGCAAGGATACGCTCTGCATCGGCAAACTGCTTATGCCTTACATCGGGGACATTTATCACCTCGCCATGGCGGGTGTATATGTCGATGCCTATCTTCACGCTCAAGCACAGCAAGACGACGACAAGCAGCATTGCCGCAAGGTTAGCCCACAGCCGCACGCTGAAGATTTTTCTGAAGAAATCTTTTGCCTTCATTCTTGTTGTTGTTTCAATTGGGGAACAATGCAGGCAGTGACCACCATACGCGGTAATCAAGGCGCAGCATGTTTTCTGCAAAGGTATGAAAAAAACAGAAAGAAGCAAAGGCATTGCTTTACTTCTTTCGTTTTAAGGTCTAAAAATCCTCTAAGCCCGTGGATTACTTACCGTGGTTCTCGTCAGAAACAGTAAGTTTTTTACGTCCCTTCGCACGACGTGCAGCAAGCACGCGGCGACCATTCTTTGTTGCCATTCTCTCGCGGAAGCCGTGCTTGTTCACTCTCCTTCTGTTGTGCGGCTGAAATGTTCTTTTCATGTTCGTCTATTTATTTATTGTTATTTGTTTTCACACTTTGGGCTGCAAAAGTACGCAATTCTTTTTAAATAACCAAGAAATATGTGTTTTTTAGCCCTTTCTTTTATGCTTTTTTCCAAAAAAACACTACCTTTGCACCCTGAAAGTCAACTTTTTGGGCGACATGAAGCTTGTCGGCGGGGATTAACACCCGCTTTTGGGAACAAGCAGCAGGCGCTCCCCTTTGGCAACGGAAATAAATTTTAATTACAAACTTCAATATGATCAACTCACAGGAAATTAAAAAAGGAACATGCATCCGCATGGACAACCAGGTATGGATTTGCATTGACTTCCAGCACGTAAAGCCGGGCAAGGGCAATACCGTTATGCGTACAAAGCTGAAGAACGTAACCGACGGACGCGTACTCGAGCGTACTTTCCAGATCGGATTCAAGCTTGAAGACGTGCGCATCGAGCACCGTCCCTACCAGTATCTCTACGAAGACCCGACTGGTCTGATCTTCATGAACCAGGAGACTTTCGAGCAGATACCTATCAACCGCGACTCTATCATCGGCGTTGACTACATGAAGGAAGGCGACGTTGTCGAGGTTGTTACCGACACAACAGACGGTACTATTCTCTACGCTGAAATGCCTGTCAAGACTAACCTCCGCGTAACTCACAGCGAGCCGGGCATCAAGGGCGATACAGCTACTAACGCTACTAAGCCTGCAACACTTGAGACTGGTGTTGAAGTACGCGTGCCGCTGTTCATCAACGAGGGCGACCTCATCCAGATCGACACACGCGACGGCAGCTATCTGAGCCGAGTTAAGGAATAAAAGCCTGCCTCTCCGAAGGAGATTCTGCAGACAATATGCAACAAGAGGGTTAAAGTAGTTTAAGACAATGACGCAAAGAACATTTGCAATCACACAAGCTGTTGTCTCCGACTATTTTAACCCTCTTGCCGCTTAAAGGCACACACGACACTTGGCGCCGACGGCCGTCATGCACGGCATGACACTACTTACCCAATAACCTTAAACACAGAAATCAGCAATGAAATATTCCTTTATCGTTCCAGTGTACAACCGTCCTGACGAAGTAGACGAACTGTTGGACAGTCTGACAAGACAGACCGTAAACGACTTTGAAGTGATAATCGTTGAAGACGGCAGCTCTACACCATGCAAGGACGTATGCGACAGATACGCCGACAGACTCGACCTGCACTATTACATGAAGAAGAACAGCGGACCGGGACAGAGCCGCAACTACGGCGCGGAGCGTTCAAAAGGCGAATATCTCATTGTTCTCGACTCTGACGTTGTTCTGCCGGAAGGCTATCTGAAGGCCGTTGACGACGAACTGACGCGTGAGCCGGCCGATGCGTTCGGCGGACCAGACAGTGCCCATCCGTCGTTTACCGACACCCAGAAGGCGATAAGCTACTCGATGACCAGCTTCTTCACCACCGGCGGCATACGCGGAGGCAAGAAGAAGCTCGACAAGTTTTATCCACGTTCATACAACATGGGCATACGCCGCGACGTATATCTGCGCCTTGGAGGATTCTCCAAGATGCGTTTCGGCGAGGACATAGATTTCAGCATACGCATATTCAAGGCTGGCTGCCGCTGCCGACTGTTCCCCGAAGCATGGGTATGGCACAAGCGCCGCACCGACTTCCGCAAGTTTTTCCGCCAGGTTTTCAACAGCGGCATAGCCCGTATAAACCTCTACAAGAAATATCCAGAGTCGCTCAAGCTTGTCCACATGCTGCCTATGGTGTTCACGGTAGGCGTCTGCGCGCTAATACTCATCTCTGCCGTAGGGCGCATACTAATGGAGTATGACGACATACACAAATGGTACTGGCTCTGCGCCGGGCCGTGGCTGCCAATAATTTTCTACTGTCTGCTGATATTCATCGGTTCTTCCATCAGCAACAAGAGCCTGAAAGTAGGCCTGCTGAGCATTCCGGCAGCGTTCATCCAGCTGTTCGGATACGGCTGCGGATTCATCACGGCATGGTGGAAAAGATGCGTAAAAGGGCAGGACGAGTTTCACGCTTTCGACAAGACCTTCTACAAATAGCATTACAGCCACAACCATGTAAACACCCATCCCAAACTCATTCTATATGTCAAAACTCAGCATCAACAAATGGGCAGAAGAAGACCGGCCGCGCGAAAAACTGATGCGTCTTGGTCCGTCGGCTCTGTCAAACGCCGAACTGCTTGCCATTCTTATAGGCTCAGGCTCGCAGGACGAGAGCGCAGTCGACCTGATGAAGCGTGTGCTGGCTGACTGCGACAACAATCTCAACACACTGGGCAAGAAGACAATAGCCGAACTTACAGACGGCAGCTATAAAGGGATGGGGCCTGCCAAGGCCGTAACGATACTGGCAGCCTGCGAACTCGGCAAGCGGCGTCAGGCTGAAAAGGCGGAGGAGCGCAAGCAGCTCAACTCGGCAACGGCAATCTATGAATACATGCACCCGCGTATGCAAGACCTCAGCGAGGAAGAGGCATGGGTGCTGCTGATGAACCAGAACTTCAAGCTTATTAAAGCAGTGCAGCTCTCGCACGGAGGAATAACAGAGACGGCAGTCGACATCCGTGTGATAATAAAGAACGCCCTGCTCTGCAACGCCACGGTTGTTGCACTCTGCCACAACCATCCGAGCGGCAACGCAAGGCCCAGCGGAGATGACGACCGCATAACGCAAAAGCTGAAAAAGGCATGTGAAGTAATGCGGCTTTACATGCTCGACCATCTTATAATAACCGACGGACGATATTACAGCTACTCAGAAGAAGGCCGGCTGTAACATCCTTATTATCAACATCTTACTTGGCAACAGACAAATGGCGGACAAAACGTTTTCTAAAAGACCGTCTTTTATCGTCTGAAAGAGCGTCTTTTACAATGCGAAAGGGCATCTCTTACACGCTGAAAAGCCACCTTTCACAATCAAATAGTTTACTTATATCCCGAAAACATCACACCGACAATAAAGCCGGAGACCAAAATGCGCATTATAGCTCATACAAAACAGGCATACAGGCTCATGCCGCCGCCCCGTCGATTTTATCTTCAATACGTCTTACCACCTGCCCTGCGTCGTCGCAGCTGAGCAGATATGTCCTGCCTCTGCGTGTCTTGACGTAGAAAGCATCAGAATAACTTCCGACGTATTCAAAATGCAAATCAAGTCCTCCTCCTGAAAACCAGCCGATGTATCCGCAGAAAGCACCGCTTCCGCACAGGCGTATCATCTCAGACGACTTGCCTTTCCACAATCCGACATCAGCTATATCAGCATAGCGCAGTCTCCTTTTGCCCCACACACGGTGCAACACAAGCGAGTCAGCCGTCAGCTCGATTCTCTTAGGCGAAATCATGTAGAAGTAGATAAGCATACCGAACACAGACACCGACGCCAGCGTCATAATAATGAAAGGCACAAGTATAAAAGGCTCAGCGAACACCATATACCATGCAGGTACGAACACGGCGACAAGCAATACGCAGGCACCCAACGTGACGTAAAACACAAGACGGCTCTTCGTCACCTTAAAAACGTTATCATTCCGCATATTCTCCATAAGCGTGGGTTTTGCTACAAAATTAGCAAAATTACGTTATAACCATGACATTTTTCATAACAATTTCTACAGTGTCTGGCCAAAAATATTGTTTTTTTAAAACAAAACCGGCATACAGGCCGTACCGGACGGCGACCAATCCGCAAAAAACAGCGACAGCATGTAACATTCTTTTTCGGGAATTATAACATTACATGTTTGGAACTAAGACAAAATATTGTTACTTTTGCAACAGCTAATAAAAAACACAAAGAACACATTATTCAATCGTCTGTGCCGGTTATGAAGCCGACCTTCATGCCGACAGGGACTACCGATGTCAGCAAACATTCAATACTGAAATAATATAATTTAAAATTAACAGTTATATGGCATACAAACGCATTACGGCGGCTGAAGCCGCTTCGATGATCCGCAACGGCGAAAACATTGGCCTCAGCGGATTCACACCTGCGGGCACAGCCAAGGCAGTAACAAAGGAACTGGCCAAGATAGCTCAGGCAGAGCACGAGGCCGGACGCGAGTTTAAAATCGGACTTTTCACCGGTGCATCAACCGGACAGAGCGCCGACGGTGACCTTTCAAACGCACAGGCAATACGTTACCGCGCTCCTTACACCACAAACTCTGACTTCCGCCGCCACGTAAACGCAGGAGAGATATCGTACAACGACATCCATCTGAGCCAGATGGCGCAAGAGCTGCGCTACGGTTTCATGGGACAGGTTGACTGGGCGATACTCGAAGTGTGCGACATCGAGGAAGGCGAAACCACCTGTAAAGCATATCTCACAGCCGCAGGCGGCATAAGCCCCACAGTAGCACGCCTTGCAAAGCACGTCATACTGGAGCTTAACTCATTCCACAGCAAGGACGCTAAGTTCCTGCACGACGTCTACGAGCCGCTCGATCCGCCTCTGCGCCAGCCTATACCGATAACCCACGTGAACGACCGCATAGGTAAACCGTATGTCGAGATAGACGCAAAGAAGATTGTAGGCGTGGTTGAATGCGACATAGCTGACGAAGCACGAGCATTCAAGGACTCTGACCCCGTAACCGACCAGATAGGACACAACGTTGCACAGTTCCTCCTCGGCGACATGAAGCGTGGCATAATACCTTCTTCATTCCTGCCTTTGCAGAGCGGAGTGGGCAGCACTGCCAACGCAATACTCGGCGCGCTGGGACACGAAAAGAGCGTGCCAGACTTCAATGTGTACACAGAAGTGCTTCAGGACAGCGTCGTAGGCATGATGCTCGAAGGCCGCGTCAAGGACGCATCATCATGTTCGCTGACTGTTTCAAACGAATGCCTGATGCAGATTTACGACAACATGGACTACTTCAAGCAGCACCTCACACTGCGTCCGAGCGAGATTTCAAACTCACCTGAAGTAATCCGCCGACTCGGAGTCATTGCTATAAACACTGCAATCGAGGTCGACATCTACGGAAACGCTAACTCTACACACATCAGCGGAACAAAGATGATGAACGGAATCGGCGGTTCAGGCGACTTCGAGCGCAACGCTTACATAAGCATATTCACCTGTGCTTCAACGGCCAAAGGCGGACTTATCAGCTCAATCGTGCCCTTCGTAAGCCATCAGGACAGCTCTGAACACGACGTTAACGTAATCGTAACAGAGCAAGGAGTTGCCGATCTGCGCGGTAAATGCCCAGAGGAGCGCGCTCAACTCATAATCGAGAACTGCGCACATCCTGACTACAAACCGCTGCTGCGCGACTATCTGAAAATCGCTAAAGGCGGACACACACGCCATTGCCTCACCGCTGCGTTCGCAATGCACGACTCGCTGGCACGCAAGGGCGACATGCGTCTGACCGATTTCTCCGAATACGTCAAGTAAATAGACCAAATATTAAAAACCTTATAAGAACAGCGGAAGATGTTAATAACTGTTGTGTTTTGCATCTTTCCGCTGTCCTTTTGTTTCATACTTTTACCTTTTTAACCTAAAAAACGTCCTTTTCGACCGCTTATCGTTACACCTTTACACCTTTTTATGTACCTTTGCAGGCTGTAACGGAATTTTAATACATGCAGCAAAGGAGAATACTGATAACCGGCGCAAGCGGCTTCATAGGCAGCTTTTTAGTCGAGGAAGCACTCAACAGGGGGCTCGACACATGGGCAGCTGTACGCAAGAGCAGTTCAAGGCGTTATCTTACAGACAGCAGGATACACTTCATAGAACTCGACTTCAACAATCCTGACGACCTGAGAAGCAAGCTCGAAGGCATGAACTTCGACTATGTCATCCACGCCGCAGGTGCTACCAAATGCCTGCATAAGTCAGACTTCTTCCGTGTGAACACCACAGGAACAGCCAATCTGGCGGCTGCCGTAAGCACAACCTGCCCTAATCTGAAGCGCTTTGTATTCATGAGCAGCCTCAGCGTGGTCGGTCCGGCACGCGAGAATACTCCCTACACTGACATAAACGCCGGCGACACACCCCACCCCAACACTGCATACGGACAGAGCAAGCTGGAGGCCGAGAAGGCGCTCGACGCCATGAAAGGTTTTCCGTTCATAATTCTGCGCCCCACAGGAGTGTACGGCCCGCGTGAGAAAGACTACTTCATGATGGCACAGAGCATAAGCCGCCACGTAGACTTCGCCGCAGGACTGAAGCCGCAGGACATCACTTTCATCTACGTAAAAGACCTTGTACAGGCCGCAATGCTGGCTCTTGACAACGGCAACGTAGGCACAAAATACTTCCTTAGCGACGGTAACGTTTACTCTTCGCGCGCGTTCAGCGACCTGATATGCCATGAGTTAAGCAATCCGTGGCTGCTGCGCATCAAGGCTCCGCTATGGATGCTGAGAGCCGTTACAGCCGCAGGCGAGTGCATCGGACAGCTTACGGGCAAAATAACCGCGCTCAACAACGACAAATACAAGATAATGAAGCAACGCAACTGGCGGTGCGACATAACACCGGCTGTCAATGAACTCGGTTTCAAACCACACTACAACCTCGAGAGAGGAGTGCATGAAGCGATTGAATGGTATAAGGAAAACAAGTGGCTTTAACAAGTCCGACCTTACCGGACGGCATCTCAGACACCGGCTGCCACGCATACCAGCCGGGCATTAGACAAGCGAATCAAACGAATTGCATAATCAAAAAACATCAATGATTAGATTCATTAAGCAACTGTTCACTATAGACAAGCACCCCAAGAAGGGCCTTTATGCCCTTGAATGGGTAATGGTGGCCTACATGGTGCTGACGTTGCTGATAATATTCTTCACATACACGAAGCTCGAAAATCCCGATACAATGATATGGGGGCGCGTCAGAATTGCTGTGATAACGGCCGGAATGTGGGCTGTCTACCGCATGCTGCCGTGCCGTCTGACGCAATTTCTGCGCATAACGGTGCAACTCGCACTGCTCGGATGGTGGTATCCTGATACCTACGAGATAAACCGTATGCTGCCTAATCTTGACCATATATTCGCCCAATACGAGCAAGACATCTTCGGATGCCAGCCTGCTCTGCTGTTCTATCACGCCATGCCGTGGCCGATAGTGAGCGAGCTTATGGACATGGGCTACGCAGCCTACTACCCGATGATTACCTTCGTGGTGATATATTACTTCATTTACAGATACCACGACTACGAACGCACGGCATTCATAGTGCTGACGGCGTTCTTCATATACTATGTAGTCTACATATTTCTGCCCGTAACCGGCCCTACCTTCTACTACAACGCCATTGGTCTTGCAAACGCAAAGAACGGCATATTCCCCGACGTTCACTTCCATTTCAACTACGTACAGGAGTGTCTGCCTACACCGGGCTACGTCAAGGGAATATTCTACCAGATGGTTGAAAGCGCCAAGGCGGCAGGCGAACGGCCAACTGCCGCATTCCCGAGCAGCCACGTAGGCATAAGCACTATACTGATGCTGCTGGCCTGGCGTACAGGCGACAGACGCATGTTCTACGTCCTCATGCCGTTCTACGTATTTCTTTGCCTTTCTACGGTATACATACAGGCACACTACGCAATCGATGCCATTGCCGGATTTATAAGCGGAATTCTGCTTTATTTGATACTTCTGCCGGTCAGCAAGATGGTATGCCGCACCACAGCAGGTTAACAGCCGCGCTCCTGCATAATCCGGCTTATGCAGGAGAACGACAACAGCCGTTAACCACTTTTACTTATAAAAAACACTAAAAACGCGACGTCATACGATAAAAACCACTACTTTTGCAGCATGACAAGGTTATTTATAACTATAACATCAGTCCTCATGCTGCTTGCTCCGCTGGCTGCAACGGCGCAAAACACAGACGACAAGAACCCTGAGGACGCAGCCGTTGACATGGACAACCCTACGTTCGTGCCTACGGTTAAGGTTAGCAAAGTGCTGGTAGGAGGCGACAGTCTGCAATACGTTGAGCTTAACAACGTCTACGTATATCCGCAGCCTGTGTTCAAAAACGCCAAAAGCCGTGCAGCTTACAACCGCCTTGTCTATAACGTCAAGAAGGTTTTGCCGATAGCAAAAGAGGTCAACAAGATTATCCTTGAGACTTACAGGTATCTTCAGACACTGCCTGACAAGAAGGCACGCGACAGACACATGCAGCGAGTTGAGGAGGACATAAAGCGCAGATATACGCCGAGAATGAAGAAACTGTCATACTCTCAGGGCAAACTTCTCATCAAACTTGTTTACCGTGAGTGTGACTCGTCGGCTTACGACCTTATCCGCGCCTTCATCAGTCCTGTCCGCGCAGGCTTCTATCAGGCGTTTGCATGGGCATTCGGAGCCAGTCTTACAAAAAAATATGACCCCGAAAAGACAGACAGACTGACCGAACGCGTAGTACTTATGGTTGAGTCCGGGCAGATTTAACATACAAGACATCTGAACAGATTAATACACAGTACAACAATAGCCGCAGACAATCATCTGCGGCTATTGTCTGTTTAAAGCCCCAACTTATTCAGGAATATACCATACATGAAACGCTTTAGCCACAGCATTGACGGCACACACTGCAACCATCTTATTATCAACGTATTATAAAAGGCCATATTTTACACGGCAAAACAGGCTCTTTCACTTCCTAAAAGGGCACCTTTCATAAGGCAATACGTGGCATATAAGAAAACAGCCGGGAATTGATATAAAAAAGAGCCGCACGCTTTTGCGTACAGCTCTATATATGTCCATGCCTCAAACGGAAGCATTATTTCTCTGAATAAAGCACCTGGATAACGGTCTGTCCGACTGCGCTGAGCGTCGACTTGTCGATGTTCTCCATCGTATCGCTCACCGTGTGCCATGTCGGTCCGAAGTTGCTCTGCGCACAATCAGGATAATAAGCCACGATGTCGATTGTAGGTATCTTGGCTTTCTCGTTCACAGGGATATGGTCGTCAGTAATATAACCGCCGTCCTGATCGACGAAATAGCTGCCTACTCCTACCACCTGAGCCGCAGCCCAGACCTTTTTAACTACGTCAGGAGCATATTGCATCGACATGCCTTCACGCCAGAACTGCGAGCCCTGACCGCCTACCATATCGAGCAGAATGCCGAAACGTGCCTTATAACCAGCTTTATGAGGATTAGAAGCCCAGTATTGTGCGCCCAAAGCCCATGAGTCTCCGTTGTCAGTAGCATCACTCCAGCGTGGAATTCCCCAGTCCTCAGCATCGAAGCAGACAAAATCCACACCGACATTGAGCTTGGTTGTGTCGGCAGCCAGCAGCCGTGCTATCTCCAGCATTACGGCTATGCCGCTCGCACCGTCGTTGGCTCCCATTACAGGTTTGTGCCAGTTGGTGCTGTCAGGGTCGTTGTCGGCCCAGGGGCGGGAGTCCCAGTGAGCACAGAGCAGCACACGCTCGGTCAGTTCGGGACGGTAGCTGGCGATGATATTGGTCGACTTCAGCGGTGTACCGTCATATCCGTTGAGCGTCGCTTTCTGTGGCGTAACGCTATATCCGTACTGCCTGAACTTCGCCATTATCCACTCGCCGCACTTGTCGTGAGCCTCACTGTTCATTGTACGGGGACCGAAATCACACTGTTTTGCGCAGAAAGCGTATGCGCTGTCGGCGTTAAACGACGGGCCTACGGGTGTCGACATGATGTCATCTCCCGATGCGGCAGCCTTCTTGTTGCTGTTGCATGATGCAAACAGGACCAGCACCGCCAGCATTAATACGTTCGCAATATTTCTCATCTTGTTTTATTGTTTAAATAAATACCTGGTATACAGGATTACACAAGTATAATTCCATAACGGTTAATCATCGGCAATATCACCTCTGACGCTCTGCACCTGAGCCATCACACGCAGCCAGTTGCCTCCCCAGATACGTGCTATGTCGCGCTCACTGTAACGCCTGCGAAGCAGATGAAGCGTGAAGTTAATCATCTCTGAAGAGTCGGCAAGTCCCTTGATGCCGCCGTCGCCGTCGAAGTCTGACCCAAGTCCTACGTGCTCTATGCCCATAATCTTTATGGCATGTTCAAGGTGTGCGAGCGCGTCGATTATGCTTGCCTCGCGTCCGTCGTTACGTAGAAATCCGTGATAGAGCGTTATATGCGCCACTCCGCCCTTTGCTGCGAGGGCACGCATCTGGTCGTCGGTCAGGTTACGCGGCACATCACACAGCGCCTTACAGTTGCTGTGGCTGCACACGATAGGCATTGTGCTGATGTCGAGAGCGTCGTAAAAACTCTTCTCGGCAGCATGACTGAGGTCTACCATGATGCCCTGACGGTTCATTTCCTTAATCACCTGTTCACCGAAACGGCTCACTCCGCCATACGTATTGCAACCGCGCGCACTGTCGCAGATGTCGTTGTCGCCGTTATGGCACAACGTAATGTACACTACGCCACGGCGTGCGAAGTGCTCAATGTTTGCAAGATTATGGTTAAGTGCTAATCCGTTCTCAATTCCGAACATAATAGAACGGCGCCGGCGGCGCTTGTCCTCATACAGATCGGCCGGTGTACGGGCAATGCTTATGTATCGGCTGTTGGCTTTTACGATTTCTTCTATCTTGTCGAATATCAGGTCTGCATACTCAGTAGGCCCGTTTACATCGAACGAAACCTTTGAAGAGAAAGCCTCGCCAATCTTAGGCTGCGGCAGGTAAGCAGCCATGATGACCGCATCCTGACGGCCTTCAGCCATCTTGTGCATGTCTACAAGTATGCGCGGATCGCGCTGTTCGAAGTGTATTCCCTGCGGAAAGAACATCGGTGTGTCGCAGTGTGTGTCGAGAGTCAGCATCCTGCGGTGAAGGTCTTTGGCCTGACCGAACTCTCTCGCACAGCCTACCAGCCATCCGAACAGTGCCGGACCGCTATCTTCAAGCCATTCAGGATGCCACTGAACGCCCATGATTGACTTGTGTTCACTGCTCTCTACGGCCTCAATAACTCCGTCAGGAGCCAACGCAGTAACCTTAAATCTGCTACCGCTCTTCCTTACACACTGATGATGGAATGAGTTTACAGCAAGCGTTCCGTCGCCATACAGACTGTAAAGAACTGAATCTTTCTCAAAAGAAACTGTATGGGTAGGTTCGCATCTTTCTGCTTCCTGACTGTGCTTCAACAGTGAATGTTTGCCGGGAGTAAGTCTTCCGGCCTGCATTCCTTCCGCAATGTCCTGCTCAACCTCGCCGCCAAGTGCAGCGACAAGCACCTGAATGCCCCGGCATATACCAAGCATCGGTATCTGTCTGTTGTACGCAAGGCGTACGGTTAGCAGTTCGGCCTTGTCGCGTTCACGGTTGATTGAGTGAAGACGAGGCGAAGGCTCCTCGCCAATCCAAAGCGGATTGACGTCAGCTCCGCCTGTAAGCACAAGTCCGTCAATGTTATCAAGAGTATTGATTATAACATCCTTATCGGCCACGGGAGGTATTATGACAGGCACTCCGCCCGCCTTTGCCACACTCTTATAATAACGGTCGAGAAGGCGCGACTCACCCTCGGCAAAGTTGCCCGTAAGTCCTATCACAGGCTTACGCTCTGCCTCGGGGTAATGCGAATAAATATCTTTAAGAAAACCGTTAAGGTCTAAAGGTTTCATCTTCAAGCAATCCTCCTTGATTACCTCTTCATCTCCTGCGGCACAGGTACCTCTCTCTTTATGCTCTGCTCAAGCGAGATAAGGGTTTCAGTAGCCACAACCCCCGGAATGCTCTGCATCTGGTTGTTCAAGAGATCCATCAGCTGTTCATTGTCACGTGCATACAGCTTGACAAGCACAGTGTAAGGACCAGTAGTAAAATGACATTCCACAATCTCAGGAATGTGCTCAAGCTGTTCTACAACGGCCTTATACATACTTCCACGCTCAAGAGTTATTCCGACATAAGTACAAGTCGAATAGCCAAGGCTTTTAGCGTTGACGTCAAAACCACTTCCGGTTATCACACCGTTTTCTATCAAATGCTGCACACGCTGATGTATTGCCGCGCGTGAAACTCCACACTCAGCAGCCACATCCTTGAACGGTATTCGGGCGTTTTTTGACAAGATACCCAGTATTTTCCTGTCAAGACTATCTATTTTTTCCATTTCTTAATGCTTATATTTTTTATTATTGAATATCTACTGTCATTCATAAATCCGAAACACGAATGGATTTCATTCTCACATACTAATTAAGCCATGTAAGTTTTACGTATGAATTACATTCAAAAATATGCGAGCAAATTTACATATTAAAATTGAGACTTACAACATTCTGCTATGAAATTTGTCAAATTTTGTGCATTATGAAATAAAAAAGGGAGACTTTTTACGGTCTCCCCCTTTACGTATATTACAAATAAAGAGTTATCGAAGCACTTAGCTTCTCTAATTATTTGGTCTTTGCAGTCTTTACAACAGGCTTCTGCTTAGCTGTTTTTACAACCTTACCTTTGTCTTCTGTATTCTTGTCACGCTTTATAACAGGCACAGAAGCTTTCTTCACTCCTACCATCTCAACAGTAAATACAAGTGCGCTGTAAGGCTTAATCTTGTTGCCTGCGCCACGCTCACCATAAGCAAGGTTATAAGGAATGTAAAGCTCCCACTTACTGCCGACAGGCATCATAAGCAGAGCCTCGCTCCAACCTTTAATAACTTGAGAAGGACGGAATGTGTTAGTCTGGTCCTTACGTTCGTAACTGCTGTCAAACACTGTACCGTCAATCAGGCGGCCCTCATACTTAACAGTAACCTCATCGCGCTCGGTAGGAACTTCACCAGTACCCTTTACAAGAACTTTATACTGAAGACCGCTCGGCAGAGTAACAACTCCCGGCTTCTGTTTGTTGGCAGCCAGGAAGTCCTCACCGGCCTTCTTGGTAGCTTCATTTGTAGCCTCAACAGCAATTTTGAACATTGCCTCGAAGTATTCTTTTGCTCCTTCAGCAGTCATTAAAGTTGAGTCGTTCTTCAAGGCTGCTATGAATCCGAGGTTGAACATATTGGCGTCAACTGAATCTTTACGACCTTCAAATTCACTTTTAAGGAAAGGCAGCATACGCAGACTTACCATCTGAGCTATCTGCTCACCTGCGAAATAAGCCTTGTTCTCCTCGCTGAAACCTTTCTTCATGGCATGCTTGTAACCCTTGATGAAGTCATCCATGTAAGCAGTATCAACATTGAGACTCTGCTGAAGATAAGGTATCAGTCCGTTAGTGCGCACCATACCGGCTGAATAGCTCAAAGAGTCTGATGCTGTTTTAAGCTGAACTGCCTCAACTTTGGCCTTATCATCTTTTTTGTCTTTCTTTTTCTTATCTGCAGCGTTGGCTGTATTGAAAACAGCGCCCGCCACAATGGCGAGCGCGATTATTAATGATTTTTTCATTTTCTATTCGTTTTATAAAAGCCGGAATAAAGTTCAAAGGGTATCATTACATCGGCAAACGCCTTGTCGGTTACGCCCTTAAAAATCCCGATCCGGTTCTTTCAGATTTTTCTTGTTATATAAACACTGGCTACGCCTGTGATTATTTTCTTCCAAGACCTACAAGTTCAATCTTGAATACAAGTGTTGAGAACGGCTTGATCTCAGGTGTCTCACGATCGCCATAAGCCTGGTCCTGAGGTATAACTACCTCCCAAACGCTACCTACAGGCATGTGAGTAAGAGCCTCAGTCCATCCCGGAATAACCTGGTTTGCACGCAGCAAAACCGGCTCCTTGCTCTTGTAAGAGCTGTCGAATACCTTACCGTCTATTGTCTTTCCTTCATACATAACGCGAACCCATGAAGTATCCTTAGGCATCTCGCCCTTGCCTTCCTTGAGTACACGATAAAGTACGCCCTTGCCGAGCTTCTTAACACCGGCTTTCTTAGCGTATTCAGCAAGATATTTCTCACCGGCTTTCTTGTTCTCTCCATACTGTGACTCCATTGCCTTAGCCTTGATGATAGGCATCTTTGTCTGCAGTACGCTCTGTGCCTGCTCTACAGTCATGAGTCCGCCCTTGCCAGAAGTACCGCTGATGAAACCTGCCATGAAGTTTTTCAGAGATATAGTCTTTGTTGAATCGTCACCGAAGAGTTCGTGGTTGATACCTTTAAGCATCTGGTTTGATATCTGCTGACCGATCTGTATACCAGCGTAGTAAGCGGCTTTCTTCTTGTCGTCACCTGCGTTAACGCCGGCATTAAGTCCACGGTAGAACTCATCCATGTAAGCAGTGTCTACTCCGAGTCCTCTGACGAGATACTCCTTCAGACCCTGGGTCTGTGCCATACCGATAGCGTAGCTTACGGTATCCACGTCATTTTTTAAGTTCGCCTTTGGCGTTGAGTTGCCACATGACATAAAGCCTGCGGCAACGACAGCAACAGCGGCTGCCAATGTTAATTTTTTCATTTCGTTTTTATGTTTTGTTATTTAATCTCTTATGAGGTTGTAACGACTGCCGTCAACCGACGTATACATGCTGAAGACATACCGGCCGGTATAGACATAACACCTTTAAGCCTGACTTAAAGACAGCCGTCAGCCGTTATTTAACCACCTCTATCAGCTCAACGTCGAACACGAGAGTAGCAAACGGAGGAATAGAAGCTCCTGCGCCACGCTCGCCATAGCCGAGGTGATAAGGTATGAAGAAACGGTATTTAGCGCCTTCCTGCATAAGTTGCAGACCTTCTGTCCATCCTGCAATAACCTGGTTGAGCGGGAATACTGCCGGCTCGCCGCGCTGTATGCTGCTGTCGAACACTGTACCGTCAATCAGGAAGCCCTCGTAGTGGCACTTAACATTATCAGTAGCCTTAGGCTTCTTGCCGTTGCCTTCACGCAACACTTTGTATTGGAGTCCGCTAGGCAGAGTTACGACGCCTTCCTTATTGGCGTTCTCAGCCAGATACTGCTCGCCTTCAGCCTTAGCCTTCTTGCCCTTCTCGGCCATCTCAGCGTTGGCTTTCTCTTCCTGTTTGCGGAAAAATTCCTGTACTATTGTCTGCGCTTCGCGGTCTGAAACCTTGAGTTCAGCGCCTGCCAGCACGTCCTTTATTGCCGTAGCAAAATCGTCAATACTCAAGCCCGTGGCAC
This sequence comes from uncultured Prevotella sp., assembly GCA_902491375.1. Classification (GTDB taxonomy): domain Bacteria; phylum Bacteroidota; class Bacteroidia; order Bacteroidales; family Bacteroidaceae; genus Prevotella. The sequence goes on along the minus strand of CABUHE010000001.1, from coordinate 193,310 downwards.
CCATCTGCGCCAGCTGGCGGCCGATACCAAGTCCTAAAGCGTAACTTAACTTGTCCATTCTCTTTTTCTGATTACTTATACCTTAAAAATAAAACCGTGCAAAGGTAGCATTTTTATCCGATTAAGTCATTATTATTGAAGAAAAATCACTAATTTTGTGGAAAGTTAATAATGCAGGGAGCAAACTGCTTAAATCCTTATTTCCTTACTCCCTGACAGCAAATATCCAGGAATTATGAAAAAACTTGTAGTACTTACAGGAGCAGGCATGTCGGCAGAGAGCGGACTAAGCACTTTCCGTGATGCCGACGGACTGTGGGAGAACTATCCCGTGGCACGCGTAGCTACGCACGAGGCATGGGAGAGAGATCCCGTTTACGTGAACAACTTCTACAACATGCTGCGCAAAAAGCTGCTTAACGCCAAGCCTAACGAGGGGCACCGGCTTGTAGCTGCACTTGAAAAGAAATATGACGTTACGGTTATCACGCAGAATGTAGACAACCTGCACGAAGAGGCAGGCAGCTCGCACGTAATCCATCTGCACGGCGAACTGATGAAGACTTGCTCCAGCCGCGATGTCGACAATCCGCGGTATTGGCGCACAATGACCGCCGGCGACACTGACGTAGCGCCCGGAGAGAAGGCCGGCGACGGCTCTCTGCTAAGGCCATACATAGTATTTTTCGGCGAGGCTGTGCCCAACATATCTACCGCAGCGGAATATGCGTCGCAGGCCGACATATTTGTAATCATCGGCACATCGCTCAACGTTTACCCGGCGGCAGGCCTTGTAGAATATGTCAAGCCGTCTGTGCCTGTATATCTAATTGACCCTAAGCCTGTAATGGCGGCCGGACACCACGACGTAAGACACATAATGAAGGGCGCGTCTGACGGCATGAAGGAGCTGTCAGAGCTTCTTTTAGGCTGACAACCGTATGCATTAACACACAAAACAGCATACACACTGACTTACAGACAAAAACCGACGGCTCTCCTGTCTGACGAAACAGACAAGAGAGCCGTCGGTTCATATTCGGACAAAACTAACATTCCTGACGTCAATATGACGCCAAGGCGTAAGGATATAAAAAGACTGTAGCCTTAACATTTGTAAGACTACAGCCCTAAGTTGTCTCTTATTTATAATTTATACTTTATCCCAGCTTGTTGATATAGCAAGACAGACTTGATTTCAGATTGGCAGCCTTGTTCTTGTGAATAAGATTAGTCTTAGCCAACTTGTCAAGCATCTTCTGTACGCTCGGATAGAGCTTCAGTGCCTCTTCTTTATCAGTAATGGCACGCAACTTGCGCACTGCATTACGCATAGTCTTTGCATAATATTTGTTGTGCAATGTCCTCTTCTTATCCTGGCGGATTCTCTTAATTGATGATTTGTGATTTGCCATCTTATTTGCTTCCTTATTCCTTGTTGTTTTTTTATTGTAGTCCCTAGGAGAGTCGAACTCCTCTTTAGAGAATGAAAATCTCTCGTCCTAGCCGATAGACGAAGGGACCATCGTGATGTTTTAAGCGGTGCAAAGGTAGGAGTTTTATTTTAATCTGCCAAATATTTTCCAAGTTTTTTCCTAAAATAAGGCTCAAAATGCGTATTTTTGCATCAAAAACCGCATATTTACACAAAAAATGCTCGTAAAAACGAAATCGATAGTGCTGCACTCGTTCAAGTACGGCGAATCGAAAATTATCATCGATATGTTCACCGAAGAGCACGGACGGCTCTCGTGCATAGCATCGGTCAGTAAATCGGGCAAGGGCAAGCTGAAAAGGCAATACTTCCAGCCGCTGACACAGATAGAGGCCGTTATCGACATGCGCCGCAACGTTAATCTGTTTCAGCTCAAAGAGGCAAAGGTGGCAGTGGCTTATACGTCGATACCCTTCGACCCTATGAAGCTGCCCGTTGCTCTGTTCATTGCCGAATTTCTGTGCAACGCCACGCGCCGCGAGCAGACCGACCGCATAACCTTTGCTTTCATAGAGAACAGTCTTGAATGGCTTGACGACTGCACTGACCGCTTCGCCAACTTCCACATTGTGTTCATGATGCGCCTTACGAGGTTTCTCGGTTTCTATCCCAACACCGACGGATATGCTGACGGCTGCTGGTTTGACCTGCGCGCGGCATGCTTCACTCCCACTGCTCCGCTCCATTACGACCGGCTTGAGCCTGACGAGGCACGCAAGGTCAGCCTGCTGCTGAGGATGAACTTCGCCACGATGCACCTCTTCAGAATGACCCGCACCGAGCGCAACCGCATGACTGATATTATAATAAGGTACTATGAGCTGCACCTGCCCGACTTTCACGAACTTAAATCGCTTGACGTCGTGAAAGAGATTTTTATATAAATACGGCATACCCCGACTCCTCACGTTCTGCTTTGGTCGTCTTTTGTAAAAAAGCTCTGCCTCAGTTTGTCATAAAAATGTATTCCGCTGATTATCAGTATATTACAATCAGCGTTGTAAAACATGCCTTTTCAGTATGCAAAAAGCCACCTTTTACACTACAAAAGACCGTCTTTTACGCAGCGAAAGACGGCATATTGCATCCACACAGAAATTATCGCTTCTTTTAATATAAAAATACTGCATCTACAAGTCGCATTAACCGACACGTATTTTATTATCCAGCCGGACAATATTTTGTTCTCAATCATACACCGTAAGCAAGCTGACACACCGTCATCGCTGTATGATTTACAGGCATGGATACGCCCGAAACGGCATTGGGCAGCCTTCAGATAAACCGGCTTATCTATAATTTTCGTCTATCCGTCTATGTTTTTAGTCCATAAAACTATATGGATTAGTATATTCAAAGTCCGTCTGGTGTAATAGATTTTTCCACAAGACGCACATTTTTATTAACTTTGCACCCGAATTAGAGAATAAAAGGATAACAATGAGACAAAACACAAAAGTATTTCTTCCAGCTACTTTGGGCATGCTTACTGCGTTCGGCCCATTCGTAACGGATTTCTATCTTCCCGTACTTCCTGAAATGACAAGCTATTTCAAAACCACTCCGGCACTGGCTTCAATGAGTCTTACGACCGGAATGATAGGTCTTGCAGCCGGCCAGCTGTTTATCGGACCGCTCACGGACAAGTACGGACGCAAGCGCATACTCGTTGGCTCGATGTTGCTTTTCGTCGTTGCCACGCTGCTCTGCATACTCTCACGGGATATATTCATGTTCAATGCCATGCGCGTATTGCAGGGACTTGCCGGCGCCGGCGGCATCGTTATAGCTAAGAGCATGTCAGCCGACATGTATACCGGACGCGAACTTGCGAGCTTCATGACCCTGCTTGGTGCTGTCAACGGCATCGCGCCGGTATGCGCTCCGGTAGTAGGCGGAATAATGGCCGGCGTAACCACGTGGGTCGGCGTGTTTGCCGTGACACTCTGCGTCGGTATTGTTCTCATGGTGTGCAGTATGTTCCTGCCCGAGACTCTGTCGCCTGCCAACCGCATCAGAAAAAACATTTTCAAGGTTTACACCAATCTGTTCCGCGTGTTCCGCAACTCACGCTTCACTCTGTCGGTAATGGCCGAGATGGCAAGTTTCTTCATGTTCTTTGCCTACATATCCTCATCACCGTTCATTATGCAGCAGGTTTACCACCTCTCTCCGCTCAGCTACAGCCTCTGCTTCGGCCTAAACGCCCTGATGATAGGCGCCGGTTCAGCTATGGCCACACGTTTCCACAGTCAGAGCCACTGCCTGCGCATGGGTGGAACAGGCATGGTAGCAGGCGCGCTGATACTCACGTTCCTGCTCAGTTCGTCAATGCCGCTGTGGCTCGTCATGGCAGCTTACATCTATTCACTGTTCTGCTTCGGCCTTATGCAGCCGCCACTCACGACAATAGCGCTCGACAGTGAGCGCGACAACGCAGGCGCAGCCAGCGCTATCTTCGGCGCATCGGGCTTCGTTGCAGGCGCATTCGCAAGTCCGCTGGTTGGCATAGGCGACATCACAGTTACCGCCGGTCTGGTAATGTCATGCGGTGCAATAGCCTGCCTGATATTCATTCTTCCGCTGAGCAGCAAGCTGCGCGCCGTTGCCGCATAAGTAATGCAGCACAGCATCAGCGCACTTTATACAGGCTGAACGGAACTGAATAAGATATTATAATACGACTTCATAAAACATGAAGGAGCCGTATCAAACTCAGTAAAGAGAATGATACGGCTCCTTTCTTTTACAATATTAAGCTGTGACTAGATTATTTCTATCGTTTCAAGGTCATCGGGCACGTATATGTTTCCATTAAAATTCTGCGCCGCTTCCTTTGCATATTCAACCTTACGGGTAGCCAGAGTCTTGTCTTCTGTATGATAAAGCAGCAGATTTCTGACACCAAACTCCGCGGCAACCTTGCCAGCGTCGGCTGCCGTACTGTGGAATTTCTCATACGGTTTGAACACTTCCCTGTCTTTATAAAGGCAGAACGACTCGCACATCAGCCAGTCAGCACCGCGGGCTATCGGGTAATTCAGTCTGTTGCAAGGCTCGTCGCCCATGCACACAAGTACCTTTCCGCCAGGCATTACGGCACGGAAGCCGAACTGCTTTTCCTTTTCCGACAACACGTCAAAGCACTTCATGTGTATGTCTCCGGCCTCAAACTTGTCGCCGCTCAGTTTCTCACACAGCATAATTCTGTTGCCGAAGAGCGCGTTATAGTTCTTATGAAGCGTCATAAGGCATATCTGCCGCAGCGTGTTCACAACCTTGTCGTTGCCGTAAACATACAGATTGCCCTTATATTCTCCGCTTAACACCCTGTGCATAATCATCCTTACCACCCAGACAGCGCCCAGAATGTGGTCGGTATGGGCATGAGTAAGAAATAAATGGTGTATGTCTGTCAGCTTGACTCCAACTTTTTCAATCTGTGAAATAACGCCGTTTCCGCCGCCAGCATCTACCAGCAGCAACGTATTGTCGGTTTTCAGAAAGAAACAGGTATTATAACAGCGCGTTACGCCGGCACTTCCCGTGCCCAGCATTATTATCTTGTTGTAGCGAGTGTCCATATTCTTTGTATATGTAAATATAACCTTTAAGGATACAGAAGACGAAAAGATACAAAAACAAAAAAGGAGTTACCTAAGCAACTCCTTCTTGCGCTTCAAGATGGGCTTGAACCAACGACCCCCTGATTAACAGTCAGGTGCTCTAACCAACTGAGCTATTGAAGCATTGTGTAGCATTGTTTCTCAAATGCGATGCAAAGGTAACACCTTTTTCTGAAACCTCCAAACTTTTTCGAGAAAAATTTTAATTTTCAGCTAAAATTCGATAATTTTCTGGTCAAAGACGGCATTTTACGCATATAAAAGCATATCTTTGCAGTATGCTTCACAATTTAATGAAGGCTGTCATTAAGCCGGATATTGTACAGGCACAACCGTCCTGACAACAGCAGGAGGAAAAATGAACGGAAAAACAAATATATACGTTTAAGATGAGAATACGGATTTTGCAGCTGATGATGCTGCTGGCGCTGCCCTTCGCGTCGACAATGGCGCAAACAGACAAGGACCACAACTTCAACGTGGCTAAGAATATACAGGTGTTCAATGAGATTTACAACTATCTTGACCTGATGTATGTTGACACGCTTAACTCTGACGAGGTGGTAGGCACTGCGATAAACTCAATGCTGAGGTCGCTCGACCCTTATACCGTTTATTATCCGGAAGACCAGGTGAAGAACCTGCGCACACTGATAACAGGACGCTACGTAGGTATAGGAGCGCTGATAAGATATAACCAGAAGCTTAAACAGGTGGTTATAGACGAGCCTTATGCCGGCAACCCTGCTGCCGAGGTCGGTCTGAAGAAAGGTGACATTATATTAAGTATAGACGACTCTACGATGACCGACAAGGACGTAAGCTACGTAAGCTCACACCTGCGCGGCGATGCCGGGACCTCGTTTGTACTCAAAATAAAGCGCCCGTCTACAGGCAAGATAATGACTTTCAACATCAAGCGCCGCTCTATCGAAATGCCGTCGATACCTTTCTACGGCCTTAACAAGGACGGTATAGGCTATCTGAACCTCTCAAGTTTCACCGAGGGATGCGCCAAAGACGTAAGAAGAGCTTTGGTAGAGATGAAGCAGAAAGGCATGAAAGGCTTTGTGCTCGACCTTCGCGGCAACGGCGGAGGATCGCTGAGCGAGGCTGTGGACATAGTAAATATGTTCGTGCCCAAAGGCATTACGCTCGTCAAGACACGCGGAAAACTGAAGCGTGCAAACAGCGACTATAAAACAACTGTTGAACCAATAGACTCTGTCATGCCAATGGTTGTGCTGGTAAACGGCGAGAGCGCAAGCGCAAGCGAGATAACAAGCGGAAGCCTGCAAGACCTCGACCGTGCCGTGATACTCGGCACACGTACCTACGGCAAAGGCCTCGTGCAGCTTTCAGTAGACCTCTCTTACAACGGACGGCTGAAGCTTACAACAGGCAAATACTACATTCCAAGCGGACGCTGCATACAGGCAATCAACTACAAACACGCACGTGGCGGATACACCGAGCATATACCTGACAGTCTGACAAAGGTGTTCCACACCGTAGGAGGACGTGAGGTGCGCGACGGCGGAGGCATTAAGCCGGACATCGTGGTACGTCCCGACTCGCTGCCGAACATAGCTTACTATCTGACAGTAAACGGACTCGACTCTACCGAGGTGCTGCTCGACTATGAGATTGACTACATTGCCAGCCATCCGACCATCACGCCGGCTGCCGACTTCGAGATTTCAGACGCTGACTATGAGGATTTCAAGCGCAGAGTGATTGCGAGCGGATTCACATACGACCCTGAAAGCGAACGCGCGCTGAAGTCGCTTAAAAAGATTGTACAGTTTGAAGGCTATTATGACGACGCAAAAACGGAGTTTGAAAACCTTGAGAAAAAGCTGAAACACAACATCGAACGCGACCTCGACATGAACCGCGACGTGCTGAAACAGATAATATCGAGCGACATCGTGGCGGCTTACTACTTCCAGGCCGGAGCCGTAGAGAACAGTCTGAGACACGACAAGCAGGTGAACGAGGCGTTCAAACTGATAAAAGACCAGGCCAAATACAAGTCGATTCTCAACGGAACCTACAAGCCGGAGAATCCTGACGACAACGGCGACGACACCACTGCAACAGACGGACAGGAAGAGGACGAATAACAACAAAAAGCAATATAACGAAGGAACGGCGACCGTAAGCCCGACAGAAACGAGCCGACGGCTGCAACCTGAATTACAATAAAAAAACATATCAACCTTAAAAAGAAAGGAGCAAGATTATGACTAACAGAAAAGAAGTTTACCGCTGCAAGGTTTGCGGCAACATCGTAGAAGTACTGCACGGTGCAGGTGGCACTCTGACATGCTGCGGACAGCCTATGGAACTGTTGAAAGAGAACAGCGTTGACGCTGCTAAAGAAAAGCACGTACCTGTAATCGAGAAGATTGAAGGCGGATATAAAGTAAAGGTAGGCGACGTTGAGCATCCTATGCTTGAGAACCACTACATTGAGTGGATTGAGCTGATTGAGGGCGAGAAGACTCAGCGCAAGTACCTCAAACCGGGCGAGAAACCTGAAGCTGTATTCTATACTGATGCAGAAGACGTTTACGCACGCGAGTACTGCAACCTGCACGGACAGTGGCGCTCTAAATAAGCGGCATTAAAATACGCACACAGATAAAGTCCCGACCGGTAACAACAACCGGCCGGGACTTTTCTTTTATATCAATAATGTAAGACATTGTGAAATGCATAAGTTTGCCGTCAAGAAAACAAACCACCGGCAGGCTTTCCGCAAAAGACCGTCTTTCGCGCTGTAAAAGACAGTCTTTTGCCTTACAATTCATGCCAGTTTGCAGCTCAAAAGAGCATCTTTTATAAACGCGCAGGCGTTAAATTGCGCAATATTTTGATTATCAACGCATTGCAGATTTACATCTATAAAAACAAATCGGAATAACAGAAACAGGCACTCTCACCTACCCTGACGCAGATATTCATAGCCTATGCGGCACCGCAGGCAGTCTTTACGGTCGCAATACTCACGCTTGAGCTGCAACAGAGCCTGACTGTCGCCGGCGTTGTCGGCCTTAACTCCGCACTCACTCCACATCCTTACGACATGATTATTCTCAGCCTTAAGCTGCCCTATTATGTCGAAAGCCCTGTCGCACAAAGCCTCGTCGCCACGATGCCGGCCGTAAGCAAAGAGCATGGGCACGGCGGTATTGATGACAAGCAGGTCGAGCGACGCAGGCGAAAGTCCCTTGCGCGAGCGCCGGCTGACGCTGCCGAAGGTATAATGAGTAGTCCAATAAGGCGTAGCTTCCGTGTAGAGCAGACTTCTCATCTGGTCGGCTGTGGTACATTCAGCCAGCCGGCTCAGGTCTGCCCGACGCGAATGGTAGAGCGATGCGAGCTGAGACAGGCGTACATAAGGAAAATTCTGAGGACGCATACGCAGAAAACGCCATGCTCCGGCGTCGACAGGACTAAGTCCGAACTTATGCGCAAGATACTGATATTCGTTCCTAAGACGTTCAAAATAGCCCTCAGACTGAGCATCGGCACGGTGGTCGGGCGATATAGTGGAAGGGTCTAACAGACCTGCCTGACCGATAAAAAGAGCCTCAATCTGGAACAAGTCGTCGCGATGACGGGCAATGCTGAGCAGCGGCAACGACATGGCCCAACGCTCAAAAGCATCACCGTTTACACCGAAACCGTAGTTGCGCGCCATTGTAACAAACAGCGCCGACTCCCACGAACCGCTGCAAAGCTCAACACGACGCTCTATCGCATGTGTCTTCTGCTCAAGCCGTTCGGTCAGCAGACGGCTCATCCAACTATGCACGGTAATACGGTCTAAAGTCGGCAGAACGGCATAACAGGGCGGATAACGGTCAGCCAAGAGCAACGCCTCGTGGTTGGCAGCCACACCGGCAGGTACTTCCAGACGGAGCTGCGGCACACGGCGACCTTCTGAGGTGAACACTTCTGCATCAATATCTGATGCCACGTGCAGCACAACGTTGTCATAAGCCTTGTCGTTGTCATGGCCGTGTGCGTGCCAATAAGACGAGCGGTCGTGTATCTCCACATTGCCTATCCACACCGTACCGCCAATCTTCACCTTCGCATTGAAGAAGTCTGGCCCGGCATTGCTGTTCTGAAGACCGGTGTCGATTACTTCAACGGAGAGTCCGTCGGTGGTAATAAGTTGTCTAAGCGGAAACATCTTGTGCTTCCAAACATATTGCAGGAGCGATTCCATCAGTATCTCAGGTTTTTCGTGGTAACTGTAAACGGTATAAAGAAGAACAAGGTACAAGGCTTGACATCTGCCGGCTTACGGCGGTTTATGCCTTACGTTCTGTATGCAAAGCTACAAAAAAATCCCGAACGTTGTTATAACGTCCGGGATTTTTATTGTCTGTATGTCAGCCTGAGAATAATCTGCCACGCCGTGGCAAGTTACCTACACAGGCATCAATACGACCCGACTGTTGCAGTCGCGTCTGTATTACTTATTCATAACCTTAACAGTCTTGCCGTTATTCATGCGTACTACATAGATGCCTTTAGCGTCCATTGAGTTTACAAGACGGCCGTCGAGAGTGTAGATAGCCTTAACACCGTTGACTGTTGTAGTCTCAACCTTGTCAACACCAGTAGTTACACCCTTAACAAGTACTGTGTAAGTGTTAGTTTTAAGCATATCGTTTGAAATAACGCTTACTGTTACCAGCGCGCCGTCCTCTGTGCTTTCGATTGACTTCTTGATAATAGCGCCCTTACCGTCAGCCTCAGCTGCGATATCATCGAGAGTGAGTTCCTCACCGTTCAGACCTTCAAGAGTATATTCAGTCTTGCCTGCCTCGAGTGCGATGTCAGTACCCTTGATGTTAAGACCAGTAAGAGTGTTGTTATAGATAAGCGCGATATCGTCGACATAGATGCAGTCAGGATTGTCATCACTGTTGCTGCCTACACCCGGCTGTGCATTGGTAGTAATGGTTACGAGCAGAGCCTTAGCCTCAGCGTTGTTTGAAGCGTATGAATCATAGTCGAACGGAATAACCACACGCTGCCATGTGTTGTCCATGCTCTCAATCTTATTGTCAAGAGCCTTAGCTACAACGTTAGAAGCGATAGAATCGCCCGGATCCTGATAGTATCCGCCGTTTGTAAGAATAGCGCTTACTGAAGCATACTTGTAATCAGCGTTTTCTGCTGAAAGATCGCCCTGTTTGAACTTAACCCAAACGGCAAGTGAGTCAGGCTGACCTTCGATTACAGTGTAGAAAGGATCGCCATTAGCGTCAACTTCAGCATTCTCAAAGTCAAGGAATGCACAGTTAGCAGGGTCTGCAGCATTCATTGATCCTGCCTGCATACGTCCTGTAGTGATTGTTCCGTTGGCTGGAACAAGTCCAAAAACTTTGGCAGAAACAACCTTCACGCTCTTTGTTCCTAAAGAACCAGGACGAGCCTCTTCACCTATAAATGTATGAGGCGTAGAACTAACAAACGAACCAAACGATCCTGTGCAGCTCATGAATGAGTGCCATGCGTTAGGCTCGTCACTTGTAACATTACCAGCAGTTGCTGTATGGAAGAACTCAAATCCAGAGTTTTCAATCTGATAATTACCTGTACCGAAGACAGCGTCAACATCAAAAGAACCGTATGACAATACTACCGGCAAATTGATTATCATATACAGCTTGTCCTTACCGTTCAGTCCACCGAACTTGCTGCCTTCCTTCAATGTAACAGTAACCTTGCCACCAAGCATCCCTGCAATCATACCACCGTTAGTAATCGCAGCTTCTTTAGTCAAAGGTTTGAAGTAAGTGTAACCGTCTCCATTCTCTGTATAATCGACATCCGTGATTGTAACATCGCCGATTTCAAGATCCATGAAAGAGAATTTGTTAAGTACGATGTCGTACTTGTTGTCCGCATTCTTATTAACAGAGATAACAGCCTCGCTCGGAGTCTGTGGCATTCCACTAAGAGTAATGGCCAACTGGTCAGTGTAATCTTTGGCATTGGCTGTCAAAGCCATAAGAGCCAAAGCCGACAGTGTAATGATTTTCTTCATCTTTTTACTGATTTTTGTTTGACTTTAGTTTTCTTTTTATTACAATTTATATGTTATACCTATTGTTCCGTAGATAGGATAAAGCTGCTGCTCTATCGTATCAAAATTAGCCTTGAAAATCTGTGAAGCGCCCCATGTTAAGTCGACAAATGCACCCCACTGTTTATAAAAATGCCAATCGGCACCGATCATCATGCCGAACTGCCATGAACGCATATTATCTGAAAAGTCATAAGTTCCACGGCTGCTATCATCAGAACCGACCTCTACCTTCGCTCCCGTCGGATCGCCGATACGTATGTAACCGTCGTATGCATCGCCTGTAAACTTATGTGAACGTACGTAAGAGAAATATGGACCTGCATGAACGCTCCATTGCTCGTTGAAAGAATATGTGGCAAGCAGCGGCAAAGTAAGCATCCACTGCTCTACATTGATAGAAACACCGCCGGTGAAGTTACCTTCAAGACGCTGACCGCCCTGTTCAAAAGCCATACTGTAGTTCTTAACTGTCGAAGCTACGTCCATACCCTTATTTTCAATATAAAGTCCAGACGACAAGCCCCAATGTTCAGTAATGCCACGATGAACATCAAGACCAAGACTAAAGTTAGGCGTAAGCTTGAAGCTGTCCATGCTTCTAATGGTCGCCGGCATGCTCATCGGAGCTGTTCCACCTATACCATAACCGAAGCGCAGGTAATATGTCATGTTATCAAATAGTTCAAACGCAGACGCCTGCATAGCCACCAAGGCTATCAATATAGTAAATACAATCTTCTTCATTGGCTATTCCTCAATTTAATCTGAACATATTACTTTAACTTCATCTATATACAAAGTACTGCCAATCGCACCCTCAAACGTAGCTCCACCAATACTTGAAGTAAACACCACAGTAAGACTGTAACCGCGCTCTGCAAGCAGTTTGCGGTCTATCTCGCCTCTATATTCAAAGTCAATGTCGAACTGTGTCCACTCGTCAGTAACCTTAATTTCCGGGAGACGGGCAACAGCCACTATCAACGGATTGGTCAGCACGTCATCGCCATGAAGCATACGGGCTTCGCCGTTATCATCATGATTACGGTAAAGAACGGCGTAAATGTCGCCAGTGTCTTTACGTCCTTCAACCACCTTGTTGTTTTTGTCTTTATAAACATCACCCGGACGGTACTTATACCAGCCTGTAAACCTGACTGGAACTTTGTCGAACGGACGTCCGAAATTAGTTGCCTGCATTGTATTTGAAAGTGCTTTGGTTACATCAAAGTATCCAATGAAAAGATTACCTGCGGCAATATTCATTCCGACAAGATGTCCAAGAGGACCTGTATCACGTGTAACGAGCTTAGCACAGTTGCCTTCATAACCATCAGAAGAAGGTACAGTAGGATAATCATCGGCAGAAGCATCGCCCCTACTGATGTTGAATCCCGGATTACCTGTTGCCCAGTCGCCTATCCATCTGCCACTGGCTGTTACATCACTCCATTCATATATCTGGCCTTTGTTAGGGCCGTCAACAAGACGGAAGTTCTCAAAATGGAATTCATCAGGAGTCTCTGGCGTCATAAAAGAAACCTTATATGTTTTCGACCATTGGCCGTCCTGCGATGTAACTTTATAAGTAACAGACTGACCTCCACTGAAATCATGCTCACTACCGTTGGCTGGTTCTATGGTAGCACCTTCTGTAAGCTTAAATACGGGAGCCAGTTTTAGAGCGTCAAGTGTATCTGTCTTTATTTCAAAAACTATATCCGTAGCATCAGACCTAACATTTACGAGCGTATCGCTTGCTGCAAAAAATATATTTGTTGGTTCATCAACATGGACATAAGCCTGCTCGATATCGCATTCAGCGTTAAGCGGCTCTTCCTTAAAGCAGGAGGTCAAGGAACTACAAATAGCCGCACCGAGCAACAGGTTCTGTATTTTCATTTCCTATAATATAATGTATTAAGTTGCAAAATTAATCCAAAAACTGTTTCCGTCCAAATTTTTCTATAATTTAGTATGCTTTTTCTAAAAACTTTTTACCATCAGCGCGTTTTTCTTAATCATTTCTTATCTGAATTGAAAAACTAAATTAACTTTTTGCGAACACTAATAAAAATAAAAAAAAACATGAAGAAACGCTGCTTTGAAGACTGTCAAACTAAATAAAATCAACGAAAAAGAATATCATCAAGCGAAACCATTAACGCAATAATAGACCGGCAATCAGATACAAACAGACAGTAAGTAATCAAAAATACGCCCTTTCTTTTCGCCATAAGCAATATTTTTCCTAATTTTGCGCAATATATAATTACGTCAGGCACGACAATATCGCAAGGCATCAAACAAAACAAAAAACACGAGATAACGCAAATGGAAGACTTGGAAAAAAACGGCGTGCAGTTGCCCGACAACGCATTCCGCGAGCTAAAAGAGGGCGAGGAATACCGCCCGGTAATGGATCCACAGAAAGCCTACCCTGAAGTCAACGGATGGTCGGTAACGTGGGGTGTACTCATGACAGTACTGTTCTCGGCAGCTGCGGCTTACCTCGGACTGCGTGTAGGACAGGTATTCGAGGCTGCGATTCCTATCGCGATAATCGCCGTAGGAGTGTCGACAGCAGCCAAGCGACGCAATCCTCTTGGTGAGAACGTCATCATTCAGAGCATCGGCGCATGCTCAGGCGCAGTAGTAGCAGGAGCTATCTTCACACTGCCGGCTATCTATATTCTCAAAGACAAATACCCTGGCATGGGCGCGTCATTCATTGAGATATTCCTAAGCTCGCTGCTCGGAGGAATACTCGGCATACTGTTCCTTATCCCGTTCCGCAAGTATTTCGTGAGCGATATGCACGGCAAATACCCGTTCCCTGAGGCTACAGCCACTACGCAGGTGCTTGTCAGCGGCGCAAAAGGCGGCAAACAAGCAAAGCCTTTGCTTCTGGCAGGACTCATCGGAGGTCTTTACGACTTTATTGTAGCGACTTTCGGCTGGTGGAACGAGAACTTCACCACACGTGTAATAGGCCTCGGCGAGACTCTGGCAGACAAAGCCAAGCTGGTTTTCAAGGTTAACACGGGAGCAGCCGTGCTCGGCCTTGGTTACATTGTAGGTCTTAAATACGCCCTTATCATCTGCCTCGGTTCACTGGCAGTATGGTGGCTTATCGTGCCGATTATGGCTGTACTGTTCGACGGACAAGTGTTAAACCAGTGGAATCCGTCAATAACAACAGCAGTAGGCGACATGTCACCTGAAGACATATTCACTTATTACGGCAAATACATCGGTATCGGCGGCATCGCAATGGCCGGAATTATCGGAATAATAAACTCATGGGGAATCATAAAGAATGCCGTAAGCCTTGCCGCACGTGAGATGCGAGGAGGAAAGAACACAGGCAAGAAACTGCCACGCACTCAGCGCGACATTCCTTTCAAGATAATTGCAGTCGGTGCCATACTGACAATCGTAATAACATTCTTTTTCTTCTGGTTCGGCGTAATGAAAGGCAACCTGCTGTTTGCCATCGTTGGCATTCTGCTCGTTGCTGTAATAGCATTCCTCTTCACAACCGTTGCTGCCAACGCAATAGCAATCGTAGGCTCTAACCCTGTTTCCGGAATGACTCTTATGACGCTTATCCTTGCGTCGGTGGTTATGGTAGCTGTAGGCCTGAAAGGCACAGGCGGTATGGTCGCCGCACTGATTATGGGCGGCGTCGTATGTACAGCTCTGTCAGTAGCAGGCTCATTCATCACAGACCTAAAGATAGGTTACTGGCTCGGAACCACTCCTAAGAAGCAAGAGACATGGAAATTCCTCGGCACTTTGGTATCAGCTGCAACCGTCGGCGGTGTAATGATTCTGCTCGACAAGACTTACGGATTCGCAAGCGGACAGCTGGCAGCTCCCCAGGCAAACGCCATGGCAGCCGTAATTGACCCGCTGATGAACGGTGTTGAAGCTCCCTGGGTGCTTTATGGAATAGGCGCGCTGATAGCAATCATACTGACAGTATGCAAAGTACCGGCTCTGGCATTCGCTCTCGGAATGTTCATTCCTATCGAACTTAACATTCCGCTGCTTGTCGGAGGAGCAATAAACTGGTATGTAACAACACGCTCCAAAGACGCAGAGGTGAACAAGGAACGTGGAGAGAAAGGCACTCTGATAGCCAGCGGATTCATCGCCGGCGGAGCACTCATGGGCGTAGTCAGCGCACTCCTGCGCTTCGGCGGAGTAAACCTGGTGAACGCCGAATGGCTCGCAAATCCTCTGTCTGAGGTCTGCGCACTGATAGCTTACGTGCTGCTCATCACATACTTCATCAAGAGTACTAAGAAAGCATAAGGCACATAAACCTGAAATATTAGCCTCTGCCGCAATGTCATAACTACATACGGACATTGCGGCAGAGGCATTTTTATCTGCTTAAAGCAAAAACACATCTGCATAGAATTGTTATTTTTATTTAAACATTAGCCAAATGTCAACTTTTGTTTTAGGACGAAGAACAAAAAACACTAACTTTGCAACATAACATCTAAATACTGATATGAAGAAACTTTATCTAACATTGTCACTGGCGCTGATGTGCTCAGTGGCGTTTGCAATTCCAGCAAAACGCGGATTGTGGAAGACAGTTAAGCTGGCCGACGGCACAGAAGTCAGGGTAGAGCTTCGCGGCGACGAGTTCTGCCACTACTGGCAGGCAGAAGACGGTAACGTCTATGTTGAGAACACCCAAAAAGGTATTTTCGAAAAAGCCGAAAAGGAAGCTCTCATCAAAGCATCTGCCGATGTACGCGCAGAGGCCTATGAGGCAAGAGCCAAGCGTGCAATGAGAGCTCAAGCCGGATCAACCCCTAACAAGGCTGAATATAAAGGTAAGAAAAAAGGAATCATAATACTTGTACAGTTCTCTGACCTGTCATTCAAGGAAGACCACACAAAAGAACTGTTTGAACGCATTGCCAATGAAGAAGGATTCAACGAAATGGGATTCAACGGCAGTGTTAAGGACTATTTCAAGGCTCAGAGCTACGGAGATTTTGAACTTGACTTCGATGTAGCCGGACCTGTTACAATGCCAAAGAGCTATACTTACTATGGAGAAAACAGGGGAAGCACGTCACAGGCTGGCAGCGAATACGGAGAAAGACTGGGACAAATGGTCATCGATGCATGCAAGGCTGTCGACGATGAATACGATTTTACACAATACGACTGGAACAACGACGGAGAAGTTGACCAAGTTTACATCCTCTATGCAGGCCGCGGAGAGGCTTCTGGCGGTGGTGCCAACACTATATGGCCTCACGAATGGACACTAAGAGCTGCCATGGGAACATACGGATATCTTCTCAGTGATCCTTATGTCGACGGAGTAAGTCTCAACACATACGCCTGCGGTTGCGAGCTGCAGACAGACACACAGATTGATGGTATCGGCACACTCTGCCATGAATTCTCACACTGTCTCGGTTTGATGGACATGTATGACACTTATGGTGGGAACAGTTACGGACTGGATCAGTGGAGTCTTATGGCTGGAGGAAACTACAATGGCAGCAGCTTTACTCCCGCTGGATTTACCAGCTATGAGAAAATGCAATCAGGATGGCTCGACCCGATAGAGCTCAAGAGTGATACAACTATCGAGAACATGCAAGCCTTAGCTGAAACTCCAGAGGCATATATAATCTACAACGACGGGAACAAAAACGAATACTATATGCTGGAAAACAGAAAGAAAGTGGGATACGACGCAGCACTTCCAGGTGCCGGACTTCTTATCACGCATATCGACTACAATTCAAATGCCTGGCAGTCAAATGTTGTAAACAGTACCTCAGGACAAAGAGCATACGGAATACCTTCACCGCACGAACGCTGCGCAATCATACAGGCTGACGAGAATGCTATCAGAAATACTGTAGCAGGAGATGTCTGGCCATACATGACACGCAAAAAACTTACCAGCGACAGCACACCTGCTGCTACAGTATATAACCGCAACACCGACGGTTCATATAACATGAACAAGTCGGTAACAGACATAACAAGAAACATCGACGGCACAATTTCGTTCAACTTCAGCCTTGACAAAGATCCTACTGGCATCAGCGGCATTACAATTGACAGCCAGAACAAGGGCGACGGACGCATTTACAGTCTCGACGGACGTTATCTCGGCAAAGACATGAACGCTCTGCAGAAAGGTATATACATAATCAACGGAAAGAAGATTATCAAATAACCAATATTGAAACATAATACGGGGAACAGCCCGGCAGGTCAGATTATTCTACCTGCCGGGCTGTTTTTTCATATACATACAATCTTAGCACAATATCAGTCAACGCCTTACAGAAAGCACATATATGCCCTTTCAGACCACGAAAGGGCATGTATCAGCCGGTAAAATACGGTCTTTCACATGCTAAAAGATGCCATTTTACAAAAACACAGATGAAAGACAGATATGACAGAAGCATAAAATAAAAATATCACAACATGTAAAGCTGCCAGAACACATTGCCGACAAAACTGTCAGACGGCAATATACAAAACCATAGAAAACCGTTCCCGGCATCACACATCGCCATAATCTCACAGGAACAACCAGATGGATAAAAAGACAAAAGCCTTGCAGTGATTACTCATTGCAAGGCTTTTGCCTGTCTATTATCTTTAAAATTAAATTCAATCAAAGCCGCTTACATACGGTCAACGACATTATGCGTCAATGTTGGCGTATGTCGCGTTCTGCTCAATAAACAGTCGGCGAGGCTCGACATCATCACCCATAAGCATTGAGAATATCTCGTCAGCCTCTGCAGCATTCTCTATCGTAACCTGCTTAAGCAGACGTGTCTCAGGATTCATGGTAGTTTCCCAAAGCTGCTCAGGGTTCATCTCACCAAGACCTTTGTAACGCTGTGTGTGTATGTTCTTGCCGTCCTCTACACCATCTCCATACTTATCGAGGAAAGTCTGGCGCTGCTGGTCTGTATAGCAATACTCCTTTACTTTGTTCTTATATGTGCAAAGGTAAAGCGGAGGAGTAGCGATATACAGGTGACCTTCCTGGATAACCTTCGGCATGAAGCGGTAGAAAAGTGTCATTATAAGAGTGTCGATATGTGAACCATCGACGTCGGCATCGGTCATTATGATAATCTTGTCGTAACGCAGCTTATCGATATTGGCCTCCTTGTCGTCCTCACCGTCTACTCCGAAACGCACACCGATACTCTGAATGATGTTCATAACAGACTCACTCTCGAAAACCTTGTGCCACATAACCTTCTCTACGTTAAGAATCTTACCTCTAAGTGGCAGTATGGCCTGAGTGAAACGGTTGCGTCCCTGCTTTGCTGAACCGCCTGCGGAGTCACCCTCAACGAGGAATATCTCGCACTCTTTCGGGTCTTTATTTGAACAGTCAGCCAGTTTACCGGGCAGTCCGCCACCGCTCATCGGGTTCTTTCTCTGAACGCTCTCGCGTGCCTTTCTTGCTGCTATACGTGCAGTTGCAGCCAGAATAACCTTATCGCATATCTGTTTTGCTTCTTTCGGATGCTCCTCAAGATAGTATGTGAGAGCCTCTGAAACGGCCTGTTGCACTGCACCTGTAACCTCGCTGTTGCCCAGCTTTGTCTTGGTCTGTCCCTCAAACTGCGGCTCTGCAACCTTTATGGAGATAACAGCAGTAAGTCCTTCACGGAAATCCTCACCGGCAATCTCGATCTTCGCCTTCTCTATCTGCTTAGAAATAACAGGATCGCTGTCTGCATATTTCTTCAATGTACGGGTAAGCGCCATACGGAAACCTATAAGGTGGGTACCGCCCTCAATCGTGTTAATGTTGTTAACATACGAGTGTATGTTTTCCGAATAGTCCGTGTTGTACATTATTGCGACCTCAATCGGAATGCCCTGTTTCTCGGTCTTCAGATAAATTACATCATCGAAAAGATGTGTACGGTGGCGGTCAATATAACGGACGAACTCCTTCAGACCGTCAACTGCATGGAAAACCTCTTGGCGTGTCTTCCCTTCTTCGTCTGGACGAAGATCAGTCAGCGTAATCTTGATACCTGCGTTAAGGTAAGCAAGCTCACGCATGCGCTTTGCAATAATGTCGTACTTAAAAACAGTCGTTGTGAATATTGTAGGATCCGGCCAGAACTGCTGGCGTGTTCCGCGCAGATCGGTATCGCCTACTATCTTTACAGGATAGAGAGGTTTGCCCAGTTCATATTCCTGCTGGTATATGTGGCCGTCGCGAAACACCTGCGACTTCATTCTGGTTGACAGTGCGTTGACACATGATACACCGACACCGTGGAGTCCGCCTGACACTTTATAAGAACCTTTGTCAAACTTTCCTCCTGCGTGCAGCACCGTCATCACTACCTCCAAAGCTGACTTGTGCAGCTTTTTATGTTCGTCTACAGGGATGCCTCGGCCGTTGTCCTGTACTGTTACAGAGTTGTCTTCATTAATCGTAACCTCAATATGAGTGCAATATCCGGCCATGGCCTCGTCGATAGAGTTATCGACAGTCTCGTTCACCAAGTGGTGAAGACCCTTTTCGCTGATGTCGCCAATGTACATCGCAGGGCGCTTACGGACGGCCTCAAGGCCCTCAAGCACCTGAATGTTACTGGCCGAATAATTGTTCTCGTTAGTCTGATTTTCTGCCATTTCTTATTCGCATATAATAATGTGCAAAGGTACTAAAAAAAAACTGTACAACGAAATTTTAAATCTTAAAATCAGTGTGGCAGAAACATATACAAAGTTTATTTTTTCAATTAACCGCCGGAGCCGTAATAAAGTACTGATTCAGGGTACGCAAATGCGCATTTTCCAGGGTTATAGCAAGACTGTGATACAATAGAAAAGATGCAGGCAGAAACCGCGGCTTGCGGTCTCTGCCTGCATTTAAGATATGCTTATAATATTTGTCCTCTGAACTGTCTTAATCTGCCTAACTATCATATTGACGATGAAGCACAAGAAAAGGCTCACAGCGAAGCGATAGCCTCAGCAACAGCCTTAGGCGAGCAGCTTCTTGACAATGCCTGAGATAACACGGCCGTCAGCACGACCTGCCATCTGTTTAGAGGCAACGCCCATCACTTTACCCATGTCTTTCATGCCCTGGGCACCTGTCTGTGCGATTATTTCCTTAACGGCTGCCTCGATTTCCTCTTCAGTCATAGCCTTCGGCAGATAATCTTCGATTACAGCCACCTGTGCAAGCTCTTCGTCTGCAAGGTCCTGACGGTTCTGCTGCACGTATGTAGCGGCAGACTCTTTGCCTTGCTTAGCCAGCTTTGAAAGAATCTTCAGAGCGTCAGCATCCTCAAGGGTATCATTTGCTCCGGGAGCAGTCTTTGCCTCAAGAAAAACTTTCTTAATGTTGCGCAAGGTCTCAAGACGCACCTTGTCGCGGGCTTTCATAGCCTCTTTGATATCATTGCTAATTGTATCGAACAGCATAGTAATAAATTAATTATAAGTTAAATATGACTTGGAGATTATTTGCTTCAGAAATTCTAAGCGCACTCAGCACCTGCACAAGTGGTATTGTGCAGCAGCTTATACGTCAAAGACACGGCCTTGACTTATGCGTACAGCATTACAATTCTCAGGCAAATTTGATAGTCCCCTGTATCTTATTGTCTTCTGTTTCTTTCTTCTTATTAATATCGCCTGTAGCCTGACTCTTTATCTCTTCTAGCTCCTGTCGTGTACGCTTGTAGGTAGGAGTTGAATCAACAGATGAGATTACATCGTCATTATCGAGCGAATCTTCTGTGAAGATATACATATTAGGACGGCGTTTGTATTTAGCGCTCTTGCTGTCAGGGCCATAGTAATGCTCACGCTTGGCACGGCGTTCAGCGTCCTTCTCCTCCTCTTCAGCACGGCGTTCGCTCTCCTCTTGAGTGTGTTTCTTGCTGATATGGGTGTTCATTCCGTCAACATCTTCGATTCCGAAACCTGTTGCAAGAATCGTAACCTTTATCTTTTCGCCAAGTTCAGGATCAGTAGCGAGTCCCCATTTCAGCACGAACTTCTGTCCGAACTTTGACATGAAGTCGTTCACATCGCTCATTTCGTCCATCATCAGGCCACTCTTGTTGCCCTTCTCTCCACTGAACGAAATGCTGAGAAGAATCTTCTTAGAGTTGAACACATCGTTGTCGTTGAGCAGCGGTGAGTTGAGAGCATCCTCAATAGCATGCTTTACACGGCCTTCGCCTTCGCCATAACCAGTACTCATTATAGCAACTCCACCGTCCTTGAGCACAGTCTTCACATCGTTGAAGTCGAGGTTGATTATTCCGTGAACGGTAATTATCTCTGCAATACTTTTTGCAGCGACGCTCAAAGTATCGTCAGCTTTACCGAAAGCGTCAAGAATCGGCATCTCAGGATAAATCTCGCGCAGACGTTCGTTATTGATAACAAGCAGCGCGTCGACATGCTTTGACATCTCCTCAACACCGTCGAGAGCCTGGTCAATCTTTCTCTCGCCCTCAAAACGGAACGGGATTGTAACTATACCTACGGTAAGGATTCCAAGCTCTTTTGACACACGGGCGATAACCGGAGCAGCTCCTGTACCGGTACCACCGCCCATTCCGGCCGTGATAAACGCCATCTTTGTGCCGTCATTGAGCATCTTGCGTATGTCCTCAATGCTCTCTTCGGCGGCCTCACGGGCTTTCTGAGGCATGTTTCCTGCTCCTAAGCCCTCCTTACCAAGCTGCAGATGCACCGGCACAGGCGAATCGTTGAGCGCCTGCGCATCTGTATTGCACAACACGAAGGTAACGTCGTGGATGCCTTCACGATACATGTGGTTTACGGCATTACCACCACCACCGCCCACGCCGATGACCTTTATTATGCTCTTTTCTTTTTCGGGTTCGCCGAAATCGACTATGCTATGTCTCTCAGTCATATTCTAATTTGCTTTTTATCTTTGGTAAAACATCTTTATATGGCAGACCTGACACACTCCTTCAAGCGTATGTCATTCTTCTGTCACGAGCCCTTTCAGGAAAGTCTTTGTCTTTGCCCACCAGACACTCTTTGTCGTTTTTTTATCTTCAGACTTATTCTCTTTTCCTTCATCATCATTAGCAGCATCTGTAATAGCGGCCTGTTCTGCAGCCTTACGGCGCTGCTCTTCAGCCGAGTCAGTTCTTGTCGGATTATTAGGCTGTGCTACTCCAGACTGTGGCTCTGGTACTGTCTGTACCGGCTGATACTGCTCAACCGGTCTGACAGGCTTACGTGTATTGTCTGAAAACAAGTCTGTGTTCTCTGGAACCGGCTCACCTGCACAGTTCATCTCACCTTTCGCAAGAATTGACAACACCGTATTCATAATTCCGTTATGTACTGTAACTTCCTTATTGCTTGATGTTACCGCCTGTCTTATGAACTTTGCTATGCGGATTTTCTCAACATGTGTATGGCTGACAAAGGCTTTATCGATTCCTTTCAGATTTGAGCCGCCACCTGTAAGGATAATTCCGCCGAGCAGACGGTCAAGATATTCGCCCGGAACCTGTGCCCATACATTCTCTATTATTTCCTGAAGTCTGGCTTCAACAATCTCGGCAAACTTGCCCATTTCTATTGTACGGTCAGCGTCTATACGGACCGGCTTCTGACTGTCAGCCTCAGAACCTTCAAAATTAGCGCATGCATATTCAAGTTTCAGGCGCTCAGCCACAGCATCATCAACCTGAAGCGAGGTTATGTCGCGTGTTATATTGCTGCCGCCAAGAGGAATTACTGACAGATGGCGCAGGATATTCTTATAATATACAGAAACAGTAGTTGTATCGGCACCAAGGTCTACAAGCACACAGCCTGAACGCTTTTCAGCATCTGTAAGTACATTGTCTGCCAATGCCAAAGGAGCAAGATAAACATCGGCAATCTGCACTCCGGCGGCATCAAAGCATTTGTAAAGATTGCTGTAGAACATATTGCGCCAAAGGATATTGAGGAAGTTGCCCTCAAGTCTTTCACACTGAATTCCTACTGGATCAACCTGCAACTGATTATCGACCTTATATTCCTGCGGAACAGCGTCAAGAATCTTAAGGCTCTGGTATGACATATTACGGTTGAGGTCCATCAGCTCGTTGACCATTTCCTGCGAAACGATTGTACCGCCAGGAAGATCTTTCACGATAACGTTCTTAACACCGTGGATTGACTGTCCGCCAACACCGACGTACACCTGTGCAATCTCTGAATTGAGTGCCGTTGAAAGTTTCTTGACGATGTTGGATACACACTGCACCGTCTGGTTTATGTTGTAGACAAAACCCTTGCGGATGAACGAGGACGACTCCTCCTTTGCCACGGCGAGAACAGATATGCTCCCGTCGAGGTTCTTCTTTCCCGCAATGCCTGTCGCTTTTGACGAGCCTAGCTCAATAGCTACAATAAAATCCTTTGCTGCCATACCTTTTCTGTATTATTATTCCTTATTATTGCTCTGTCTATTTCTTTTTACAAATTATCTGGTTGTCAAATTCCAGATCGATGTATGAATATTTGTTCCAACCTGCCTGACTGAGTCCGTACTTGTAGAACTTTCTAAGCCTGTCGAGCTTCTGGCCTACAAATCCGGCTATCATAGCTTTGCGTCTGTTTATGTATTTTGTCTGCGGCAGACTGCCGAGGTAGACTATATGGTCGCCCACACGAGGCACCAATTCTACACCAAGATCCCGCCGTATATTGATTTGTACTATCTGGTTTCGCCAGAATTCGTCATTCATTATCTCGATGGCGAGCAGCGACAGATACCTGCGCGCGTACCATTTTGATATATAGCCGGTGGCTATTATCAGGTCTGACGTGTACTTCGAGTTCGGCATTATGCCTCCGTGGTCGTCAAGATAATAATCGTCACCGCTTACATTCTTCACCCTTATTATCGGCAGACGCTGCGTGATGCTTACAAACACGCATCCGTCCTTAGTCTTATAACACTGTGCCGTGTTTACGAACGGACTGTCTTTCAGCTTGTCCTCTATGTCCCGCGGATTTATGTCGTCCATCCGTTTCTTGTACGGATACAGCCTGTTACGTTCAAGTATGCGCTTTATCTCGTCAGCACTCAGGAATCCGTTTGTACTTTCGTCTTCGACATTGATTATCACCTTAGTGCACTGCGGATGAGTCTCTTTCGGATTATTAAAAGAGGTCAAAGCCAACACCACGTACACGGCGACCACGACACAAGTCGTTACCGATAATATTTTTTTCAGTCTCAGGGTCATTTACCTGCCTTCTTCAGAAGTATTTTTTCTATCTCCGGCACATAGTTGTCAAGATCTCCGGCACCTAAAACAATAAGCACCTCGAAATCGTGAGTCCTGACATAATCGAGAACATCTTCCTTGTGAATCATCGTCTTACTAACGCCTGGAGCCAGATTGTCATAAATCAGCTTCGACGTTACGCCGGGGATAGATTCCTCACGTGCCGGATAAATATCACAAAGTACGACATCGTCGAGCATGCTAAGGCTTTCAGCGAAATCCTTATAGAAGTCGCGCGTACGTGTGTAAAGGTGCGGCTGGAATATAGCCGTTATCTTCTTGTCCTTATACAACTCACGTATGCTCATCGCACTCTGGCGTATCTCCTTAGGATGGTGCGCATAGTCGCTTAGGAACACGAGCTTGTCAGTCTTTATCTTGAAGTCGAAACGGCGGTCAACACCGCGGAATGTCCTCATTCCGTATTTCAGTTCTTCAGCTGTACAGCCGTTGAGCTGAGCCATAGCCATTGCGGCCACGCCGTTCTCTATGTTTATAGGCACAGGCTGTCCGAGGTGAACTCCGGGCACATTCTCTATCGGCGAGATGAAGTCGAAGGTTATCTCTCCGTTGTCGATTACTATGTTCTCGGCATGGAAGTCGCCTTCGTCACGGCTGTATTCATACATACGCACGCCTTCCTGAAGACGCGGGCGCATCTCGAGATTCTTGTGTATGATGAGCGCGCCGCCCGGCTGTATCAGCTCTGTGTATTTGGCGAAGCTCTCCAGATAAGCTTCCTTAGTGCCGTAGATGTCCAGATGGTCAGGGTCAGTTGCTGTTATAACACTCATCCACGGGCGCAGCCAGTGAAACGAGCGGTCAAACTCGTCGGCCTCGATAACCACATAGTCGCTATCCTTGCTGAGGATATAGTTTGAAGAATAGTTCTTCGTTATACCACCCAGGAATGCGTTGCAGTCAACATGGCTCTGGTGGAGTATGTGCGCACACATTGACGACGTTGTAGTCTTGCCGTGTGTGCCAGCCACACAGAGTCCCTTGTGGCTGCGTGTAAGCATACCGAGCACCTGTGCTCTTTTCTCCACGTCGAATCCATTTTCCCTGAAATGTACCAGTTCCTTATGGTCGGCAGGTATTGCCGGCGTGTATATCACGAGTGTCGACTCGCGGTTGCGGCATGCGTGGGGCACCTCGTCTACATTTTCGTCATAATGTATCAGCATGCCTTCGCGCTCCAGTTGTTCTGTCAGGGCTGAGGGAGTCTTGTCATAACCTGCGACAACCACGCCCCTATGAAGGAAGTAGCGGGCTATGGCGCTCATGCCTATGCCACCCGCTCCTACGAAATATACGGATTTTATGTCTTTTAGTTCCATTGTCTTTCTTAAAATAGTTAAGAGGGCTTGCGTGTCCGTGCTGTTTTCTTATGTCAGCCCGGCCGCCGGCTCTCGCCGTGCCGTCTTACTTCTTTGCCCTTTCTCTGGCAAGTTTTATCACCTCATCGGCTATAACGTCGGCCGAATCAGGAAGTCCAAGTTTCTTTATGTTGGCGGCGAGCTTGCTCAGCTGTTCGTCATCGTTTACTGTCTTTATCGCCAAGGCTATCACCTTATCAGGAGCTTCGGCGTCTTTCACGTAGAGCGCGGCGTCCTTGTTTACAAGAGCCATGGCGTTCTTCGTCTGATGGTCTTCAGCCACATTGGGCGACGGCACCAGAATAACCGGCTTGCCTATCAGGCAGAACTCCGAGATACTGCTTGCTCCGGCGCGGCTTATCACGAGGTCGGCAGCCTTGTAAGCTGCACCCATGTCGCTGATGAAGTCCATCACCTTGAGCATCGGCAGGTCTGTACGGCCTTTCAGCTGTTCGTTGATAGAGGCGTTATAGTATTTTCCTGTCTGCCAGATAAACTGCACTCCTGACGCCTTAATGTCGTCAAGATGGCGCAGTACGCTCTCGTTCATTGTCCTTGCTCCGAGACTTCCGCCTACGATGAGTACGGTCTTTTTGTTCTCGTCGAGCCCGAATGTACGCAGAGCCTCGGCACGTGTCATCTTGTTCTCAAGCAGAGCCTGACGCACAGGGTTACCTGTCTTGACAATCTTATCAGCAGGGAAGAATCTCTCCATTCCATCGTAAGCCACGCAGATACGGTCAACTTTCTTGGCGAGTATCTTGTTTGTTACGCCTGCATACGAGTTTTGCTCCTGTATCAGACAGGGTATGCCGTGCTTGGCACACTCGTTCAACGTAGGGCCGCTGGCATATCCGCCTACACCGACAGCTGCCATCGGCTTGAATTTGCGTATTATACTCTTGGCCATGCGTTGGCTTTTCCATATCTTGAAGAGCACGGAAATGTTCTTCAACATGTTCTTACGGTCGAATCCGCATATCGGCAGACCTACGATTTCATAACCGGCAGCCGGTACACGTTGCATCTCCATGCGTCCTAAGGCGCCTACAAACAGTATCTCTGCGTCGGGATGCTTAGCGCGAATGGCATTAGCTATCGACACAGCCGGGAATATGTGCCCGCCTGTGCCGCCTCCGCTGATGATTATCTTCAGTTTATCGTCCATAAAACCTCGTACCTTATTATTCGGCAAAAGTAATCAAATTTTTTCTTTTACTGCAATTTTGAATGATATTTTTCCGGCTTAATTATAAAATAAACATAACGCGCGCCTAAAGCACGACATGTAAGCATTACCGGAACTACAATCCGACATATCCGCCGTCTTTGGATATTTAATATTTACAAACTGACAAGACAAAGTATTATCATTGCGACATTTTGTCAAATGTAAGAATCTTTCAATTCATGCAGGTTCTCTATTCAGCTTCTCATAAAAAGCTGCCGGCACAGCCATCAGTATTAATTACTTAGTCGGGAACATCAGCAACACGGTCTGACTGACTGCTTTCAGTAATATAAAAATGCTGTCTTTAAGTTCGCAGGCAGCAGTCATATACGGCTCTTACTTAAACATAATTTACAAGTTTAAGCATCAGCATATAACTTACTGATAATCAGAGATGTTGTAAAAGGTACTCTTTCGCATGGTAATACATGGTCTTTTACAATGCAGCTGATACGACACCGTTTAACCGGCAGATACGAATAAGGGCGGACACGCTTACGTATCCGCCCTCAGACTTATATCTAAATCAATCTGAAACACCAAAACATTGAATATCATTATGACCGCTATTCAATGCGTTTCGATTACAATATGTCATTCTACGCTACTTATCTTCCTATCCATCTTTCAGGATTAAGCGCCGACTTCATGTTCCTCAGCTGGAACTGTATTGTGTTGTCAGAGCCTACTGAGCCGAGTCTCTGTCCAGTACTTACCTTCTGTCCCTTGTGCACACTGACTGAACCGAGATTGCAGTAGACGGAGATATAGCTACCGTGGCGTACCATTACAACCATCGTTCCGCCAAGATTGCTCACCGCGCTCACCTCTCCGTCGAACACAGAACGTACTGCCGCACCTGGCTGTCCGAGTATGTTTATACCGTTGCTGTTGAGCCTTACGTTGCTCAAGCCCGGCACATTGTACTGACCGAAGTGGGTTATTATCTTGCAAGAGCCTGCCACAGGCATAGGCAGACGTCCACGGTTGCGCTCAAAACTGCCGTTCAGTTTTCTGTCCTGAGTATCGAGTGTAGTAGCCGCAGCTGCGCTACGCTTGGCTTTTGCTATTTCTTTCTTGTTACGTTCCTTATCTACTGAAGCCTTACGCTCAGCCGCTATACGGTCAGCCTTGGCCGCATCAGCCTCTCGCTGAGCGGCAGCCTGTTCAGCTTCACCTTTCTTGGCTGCCTCGCGTGCCTGCTCCGCCAGTTTACGCTCACGCTCCTTAGCAGCCTCGATACGCCGCTGGTTTTCAGCCTCACGGGCAGCAGCCTCAGCCTGTTTACGTTTCAGCTCTTCAGCCTTACGCTTTGCCTCGGCGGCAGCGGCAGCCTTACGCTTCGCCTCAGCCTCGGCTCTTGCCTTTGCTCTGGCAAGTTCTTCGGCTACCAGACGGTCGATTTTAGCGTTGAGTTCGGCATTTTTCTTACGTTGCTCTGCTATTACGCTTTCTATCGTTTTCTGCTGACGTTGCAGCGTACTTACCATTTTCTTCTGTTCTTCCTGCTTGCCTTGCAGTGCCGCGTGCTCCTGCTTGCCCTTACTCAGCAGCACGTTCTTATGGCCGCGCACACGCTGAAGCTCATTTCGCTTGGCTTCAATCTGAAGCTGCTTTGCCTTAACCATTTCACCCTGCGACCGTTGAAATGCGGCATATTCGCGGACGAAACGCATACGGCGGTACATCTGTGCAAAGTTCTTTGCACTGAATATGAACATCAGTTTGTCCTGCACCGTGCGTCGTGAAGCCAAGTAACGCATCGACTTTATATACTTCGCTTTGCGTTCTTCGAGCTGTTTTTCCAGCGTTGAGAGCTGGTTACGCAGCATGCTTATATTGCCGTCAATGTGTGTTATCTCGCTCTGTATGGTGTCGATAGTCCTCTGATGCTTGTCAATCTCAGAGTTAAGCACCATCAGATTGCCAAGCCTCTTCTTTACATCGGCCTTGTTCGCTTTGAGTAACCGTTCCTGCTGCTTTATCTTGCGCTGCACTCCGGCACGCTCGTTTCGCAGACCTTTGATTGAGTTGTTTGAATAATTGGCAGTGTTCTTTTTCTTCGACGTCGTGCGTTTTTTAGTCACACGTGTGGTCTTAGCCTTCTTTTTAGTGCTCTGTTTCCTTGTTTGGGAAAGAGCCGGGAAGGCCATCGCTGACGCCAGTAGCAATATTAGGAGTTTTTTCATTTACAGTTTCAGAAGTCTGTTGATTACATCTTCCACACTTACTTGTTTATATTTACCCGACACCGTGGTGTAAGTGTCCCAGTCGCTGTCGGTATCGAGCTTGTCTAATGCTATGTTTACAGACACGTTGCCGGCCTTTTTGATGTCGGCACTCTGTACTGTCAGAGTTATGTCTGTCGGGAATTTCTTTGTCAGGAATGACTTAAACGAACCATAAGAGCATTTTACTGATGTCCTGCCGGCTGCTTTTCCGACATACGTCATGTTTACCGAACTAATCAGTCCGTTCGTCTTGTCTGCGCTCCATAAATAGTCCATTTCACCGTGTTTCAGTGATACCGTGTTGTATGCAGACGCCGCATTGCCGTTCACAGTGAACTGTTTGAGCGACGAAGTGTCCACACTCTGCTTACCGGGGATGAACAGACGGTTCCAGAACAGAGCCTGCACAGCGTAAAAGTCAAGTCCGTTGTTGCGCAGGAAGCTCACATCCGCATACTTAACCTTGATGTACTGCTTGTTCATACGGTCCATTACAAGAACGTAGTCCCTAGTGAATTCAAGACGGCCGACCTCCATCAGTCCGAACGCAGTAAGCTGGATACGTATCACCTCGTCTTTCTTCATCTTCAGAGAGCCTGACACCGAGATGTCTTTCTGTCCTTGCGTGAGCGTAAACTTGATTTTTGATGATATGGCCTTTGCGCCAATCTGGTTCGCATAAACCTTTCGCACAAAGTCTTCAGAATCATCAACGTCACCGCTGTGTTTGGCTATTATGCTGCCAGAAGTCTTTCCGCCGTCAAGAGCTGCCTTCTTTGTGCCACACGAAACGACAGCCAATGATGCCGCAAAAAACACCAAATTACAAAACCAACAGTTTCTATTCCTCAACATATTTCTTAAGTTTTATCTTACGTTTCAGAACCGTATCGTGATCTGTTCCTATCTCAAGAGCCTCGCGCCAATACTTCAGCGCGCCTTCGATG
This sequence comes from uncultured Prevotella sp., assembly GCA_902491375.1. GTDB lineage: Bacteria > Bacteroidota > Bacteroidia > Bacteroidales > Bacteroidaceae > Prevotella. The sequence continues at coordinate 162,940 of CABUHE010000001.1, read as the reverse complement.
TCGCCGTTCACGGCATGAATATCGCCTGCGTGCTCGATTATCACAGCACTTTTGTCCTTGTCGTTCTCTATCGCCATGTCGATATACTGCATCGCCTCGCTGTATTTTTTCTGTCTGAACAGAATCCAAGCATAAGTGTCGAGATAGGTCGTATTGTCCGGCTCAGCCTGAACTGTGCGGTAACTCATCTGCGCTGCATCATCAAGACGTTTGTTCTCTTCTGACAGATAATAGGCGTAATTGTTAAGACATGGCAGGTTGTCGTCTTTCCATTGCAGACAACTGTCGTACGCGGCGTAAGCTTCTTTGGCAAATCCTTTGTCATGAAGGATGTCACCCATCAGCGCGTAGAAGTCTGAAACAAGGTCAGGATTGCTTTGACTGTCTATCTGAGTTACACCCCGTCTAAGTGCGTCGAGCGCGTTGTCATCTTCATCTTTCATAACGTAAGCAAAGCCGAGGAAGTAATAAAACGCCATTTCATCGGGATTATAGTCAATCGCCTGACGTGCAAGTTTTATCACACCGTCGTAATCCTGCTTAGACCAAGTTGCCTGAATAAGTTGCAGACGGGCTGCCGAGTTATCAGGAGCTATCTCCAGAATCTTCTCCAAAACTTTAGAAATGGAATCCTGAGGCATGTGTTTCAATGTCATGTATGCCACATACAGTTCCGCCATATCTGACGTTTCCTGAGGCTGCTCAAGTATTTTCTTGAACAAAGAGAGCACCTGTGTGCTGTCACCTCCGTTCTTCTCGTTGTCAGCAACGACCTGACGCATCAGCGTCATCTTGCTCATCACCGGCGTTTTCGGATTTATCAGCATTGTCTCCTGCAATGAGTCGGCACGCTGTATCTGCCCTGAGCTGCGGAAATAGTCGATCAGCGACATCCGTGCGGTAACGTTCTCAGGGTCAATACGCAACACATCCTCATATTGTTTATAAGCTTCGTCGGGCTTGCCGTTCTGCAACAGCCAGTTGCCCATCATCACACGATAACCCAAATCATTAGGATGTTTGTCAGCTAAAGATTTCAGTTCGTTGAACTCTTCATGCTTCTTGCCCTGCAAAGAGTAAACTCTCATCTTTGCAAGAGTCAGGTTTTCGTCCGCGCCTTCAAGCGCTTCCATGCGTCCGAGAACGTCAAGCATATTGTTATAGTCCTTTTGCTGGGCGTAAAGCTGCACCAGAATTTCAAGCACATCAACACGTTCCGGACTGTTGTGCGCCAGTTTTTCATACGCGTCAACAGCCTTTTTCAGATCGCCAATGCTTATATAACCAGTTCCAAGACGTTCAAGATACGAATTATTTGTAGGGTCAAGCTCTGCCGCAATCTTAACGTCTGCAAGCGCAACGGAGTCTCCACGGAGAACTCCGTCATACGAAGAAAGCATGAAATAGGCTTCAGCCGCATTGGGATTGATCTCAATACAGTGACGCAAAAGGTCGTACGCAGCGTCAAGATTGCCCCCGACCTGCTGCTTGACTGCCTCATAAAAATAGACCTTATAGCGCAGACTGTCATTGTGGCTGATAGCAGGTACCGCTTTTGCGGCAGCCGTTCCCGTATGGCTGGATGCTTCTGTCTCTCTGGCTCCGCCACAACCGACAGCAACAGCAGCCACCGACAGGCACAACAATATATTTGGAATAAACCTTCTCATCTTCCTATCGTATCACTAAATGATTCTTTACTCAACGCCTGTATGGCCGTAACCGCCTGCTCCGCGCTCAGTTCTGTCAAGCTCTTCTACCTCTACAAAAGCCGCCGTTTCATGTCTTGCGATAATCATCTGGGCTATGCGTTCACCGTCATTGACAACAAAATCGTCAGCCGAAAGGTTCACAAGCAGTACCATAATCTCACCACGATAATCGGCATCGATTGTCCCCGGAGAGTTCAGCACGGTTATTCCGTGTTTCAACGCAAGACCACTGCGCGGACGCACCTGCGCCTCATACCCTTCGGGCAGTGCTATATAAAGCCCCGTCGGGATAAGTCTGCGCTCCATAGGGCGAAGCGTTACAGGCTCATCTATATTTGCTCTGAGGTCCATACCGGCACTCTGCGGCGTAGCATAAGCCGGCAGAGGATGGTGTCCTTTGTTGATGACATTGACTTTTATCATTCTTTTTCTTATATAATTATTAAGGTGCAAAAGTAACGAATTATATCCACATAACAGATTATTTAAACTTAAAAAGAAAGTTTTTAGCCAAATTTAGATTACTTTTGCGAAGAAAACAAATTGACCGGAACAAGTATGCAATGGGAAAAACTAATATCAAATAAAAGGCTCGGCCAGGAGCACAGGCACACCTTGCGCCATGACGACCGTTCTGAATTCAAGCGTGATTACGACCGTCTGATTTTCTCCGCTCCGTTCAGACGCATGCAGAACAAGACTCAGGTGTTCCCCTTGCCGGGCAGCATATTCGTACACAACCGCCTTACTCACAGCTTAGAGGTGGCAAGCGTAGGAATGTCGCTGGGCAACGATGTGGCTCACGCAATAATGAAAAGCCGTCCCGAACTGGCTGAAACCATGTTCACACAGATTGGAACGATTGTAAGCACTGCCTGCCTCGCCCACGATATGGGCAATCCTCCGTTCGGACATTCAGGCGAAAAGGCAATCCAGACATTCTTCACCGAAGGCAAAGGCGCAGCCCTTAAATCGGTTGTAAGCCCGGGATTCTGGTCTGACGTAACTCATTTTGAAGGCAACGCCAACGCATTCCGTCTACTGGCTCACCGCTTCAAGGGAAGACGTGAAGGCGGTTTCGTGATGACATACACGACGCTTGCATCAATAGTAAAGTATCCATTTGCATCTACAATCGCAGAAAAAGGGCACGGCAAGTTCGGATTTTTCATGGAAGAAAGCGGCATTTTCAAGAAAATAGCCGATGAATTAGGCATTATACGCAAATCTGAAGAGGGCCAACCGCTGGAATACGCGCGCCATCCGCTGGTCTATCTTGTGGAAGCCGCCGACGACATCTGCTATGAAATAATGGACATCGAGGACGCGCACAAACTGAAAATCCTCTCATACGAGGAAACAACACAGCATTTTCTGGGATTCTTTGACGCCGACACGCAGCGCCACATACAGCAAAGAATCAGCGATGAAGGCATAACCGACAGCAACGAGAAGGTGGTCTATATGCGTGCCTGTGTAATAGGCGCATTGGAAAGAGCCTGCGTAAGCACATTCATCAGCCATGAGCAGGATATTCTGAACGGCACGTTCAAAGGCTCGCTTATCGATAATATCGAAGAAAATCTTGCCGAAGCATATAAAAAATGCACCATTTTATCGAAAGAAAAGATATACAAGAGCAAGCCTGTACTCGATGTAGAACTGAGCGGTTATAAGATAATGGCGACGCTGATGGAGGCAATGACCGAGGCCGCCGTCAATCCTGAGCGGTTCTACTCGCGCCAGCTTATCAGCCGTGTGAGCAGCCAATACGACATCGACTCGCCCGACTTGGAAACACGCTTAATGGCAGTTATCGACTACATAAGCGGAATGACCGACGTCTACGCACTCGACATATACCAGAAACTCAAAGGTATAAGCCTGCCGATAGTATGATTCGGAATTGTGTTTCAGTTCACGTAGACAACAGAAAACAGCCAGATAAAAAAGGTGAATAAAAACAATAAACGGGATAAATGCCACGATATTCAGACAAAAAGGCATTTATCCCGCTTTTTATGTTTAGTCTTTTTTCTCCTTATAAATCACATTGTTTGCGCCGGAAGTAATTTTCAAAGCCTCTGGATGTTCCTTTATGAAGGAGTCGATATGACGGATCCGTTTCTCCTCAAGAATCTCGTCAACCGCAATAAGAATACCTGTCTCCTCAACATCACCGAAGCCATAGTTTATTGCAGTGCCGAACATCTTCATCGTAGGACTAAGTCCCATGTAGGCATTCACCAACGGCGGAATGTTGTAACCTAGTTTGCGAACCTCACGGTTGAGTATGCGGTAATCGTCCTTGAACGACTCTTCGCAGAAAAGCTGCTCCAATTCTCTCTCGTCAGTCTCTATTTTCAGTGGTTTCATCGGGATAATCAGATTCTCCGGGTCATTGAAATGTTTCTTCAGGAAATAGAGAATCATGTCACGTCCCTTACGCACATAAGAAGGATACATCGTCATTTTGCCGAACAGATACTTAATGTCAGGACGTATAACAGTAAGCGCGCCGAGACCGTCCCAAAGATTGTCGAGAGCGAAAAGGCTCTTGGCTCCCATCTTAGAACTTTGATACTCAGGCGACACGAAAGAACGGCCAAGCTCCACGGTCCACGGCATATACTCCTTCATGAACTTCTCAGAGAAATGGAACATGTGGCTTGTGGCGAGCACAGGCTGGCCTTCTGCATTGATTTCTGCGTCGCAACAGAATTTATAACGGTATCCGCCGATGATTTCCTCTTCTTCCGGATTCCACACGATAAGCTGCTTATAGCAGTTGTCGCAAGTGTCAAAATCGTCCAGATCCATGCTCTTGCCGCTTCCGCCACCAGCTCCACGGAAAGCCAGTTCGCGCAATCTGCCTATCTCTTTAAGCACATTTGGCGCATTATGAGCCGTTACAATGTAAATCTCATTGTGGCTCTTGTTAGTCATCCTTAGCTGTCTGTCGGGCGTAAGCTCGCTTTTAAGAATTTGTTTGTCTATCGGCTGGATTATCTCCTGTTCCATATTCCAGAAATATTGTAATTTGGTTGTTGATATGTATCGTCTTAACAGGCACACCGCTTTACAGCCTGTACACTATGTCCTGCACGTACTGTGCCCACTGCGCAGGAGTTTTCGAGCGGTCGAAAGTCTGCCACGGTATCGGCTTACCTATCGCCACGCGGAATGTCTTATGGCGGTTTTTGTACATTTCATCGGCAAGAAAGAGCATTGCGACATTGAACTTTATGCCCAAAGCCTTGCATACATTAGCAAGATTGTAGAAGAAATTGGAGTTCTGTCCGCCGAAATGAATAGGCACGACGTCACGCTGCGTCTCCACGCTCTTGCTTATAAACGTCTTCTTCCACGGCAAATCGTGTATCACTCCTCCACGTCTGCGGGAGCAAAGACCTGCCGGAAACATTATAATATTATTGTCCCCGTGGAATCCTGCCTCCACCATTGCCGGAAAATTGCGGCTCTGATGTCCTGTCTTGTTAATCGGTATGCATAGCGGAGCCAGTCCGGGTAAGTTCATGAGAAGGTCGTTCACAAGGTAACGCAGGCGGCCGTCATAATGACGTCCGATGATTGCGCCGAGAGCAACGCCGTCAACTCCGCCCAGCGGATGGTTGCTTACAAATGTGTAAAGACGGCCGTCGTCTTTCGGTGGAAGGTTCTCACGTCCGACAATATCGAGCGTCATATCGAGATAACGCACGCAAGATTCGAGCCACTCAACGCCCGTAAGCTCACGGTTGTCCCAAAGAAACTCGTTGACTTCGTCCTGATGGAGTATGCGCTCGAGCCATTTCACCAACAACGCAGGCACATACCGTGCCTTATCGCCCATCTTGCTCCGCAGAATCTCCCTAACGTCGATAGTCTTCTCAGTAATTTGGTTCATATTTTCTATGCTTACCTTGTATCACTACGCCACATATCACAACCTCTAAAACGGCTGCATCATCATGCGGCATAATTATCCTTAGTGCAAAAATAATTCAACTTTTCCAAATTCGAGTCCCTTTACATGAAAAACATTTGAAAAAACTTGATTTTGTAACAGAAATCAAACATTTTCTTAAATTGAAGCTATCGTAACCGCAAAAAATTGCATTTCAAAGAACGAAAAGTATCATAACCTACCTGCTGAAAATCCCTAAAAGCACAGACATGAAAGCCAGCTGACGACCACAAAACAAACACAAACGAGTCATACCATACTGTCCGAAAATGAATATTAATGCAGAAACAATGAATACAAATACACTTCCAATATTGAAAAAGCATGACAAAAAGAAATCACAAAATAGAAATAAGAAAGACAGATCTACCCGATGGAATCGCTATTTTTCGCCCATTTCATCGGTAAATATAACATATAACAGAGCAAAAGAGCATCTTTTAAGACACAATACATGCTCTTTTACAAAGCAAAAGACGGTCTACGACACCACAAAACATGGTCTTTCAAATGCCAAAATACGGCTATAAAGCCATAAAAGACAATCAGAGCGTATCATCACTGTTTCATAAATCACTATTTATCAAGCAATTACATAAAACCATAAAATAAGCGACAAAAGTATTCAGACATCAACGAACTGCTCACCGACGGCACTCTCGAAGCGTCAAACGCGCCACAAACACGCAATAGACACAAACAGATATGCATAATTATGCACACTTCTGAAGACAAGAACGCATATTCATCCTTCACGATAAAGCAACGCATCAGAAACAGCATAGGGAATAAGACATACGGCTGACAATAGTAAACATCGCTCAACCCCTATACAAAACAAATTGCCGCAACAAACCAGACTGACACTAAAAGCCAATGAAACACGCACTTACGCAACTGAAGAAACAGCCACAACAACACAAAGAAAGACATAAAGAAAAGCCGCCTTCACACCTTATAAAATAAAAAACAATACTTTTGTGGTGAAAAGTGGTGCGTTGTGGGGAAAAATACTTATCTTTGCCGGGTAATAAACGAAGTAACTAGTCCATGCGTTTTCTCGGCACCATAAACGCCAAAATTGATTCAAAAGGGAGAGCCTTTCTTCCGGCACAGTTCCGTAAAGAACTGCAAGGCGGAGGCGAGACAAACCTCATTATGCGCAAGGACATCTTCCAGCCGTGCCTTGTGCTTTATCCAGAAAGCGTATGGAACAGGCAGATTGACGCACTGCGCTCACGCCTGAACCGCTGGGACGGTACTCACCAAAGCATATTCAGACAGTTCGTTGCAGAAGCCGAAACCGTTACGCTCGACGCCAACGGCCGTATGCTCATCCCCCGGCGTCTGCTTAAAGCGGCAGGCATAAGCCAGGCGGTAAAGTTCATTGGTATGGACGACACTGTCGAGATATGGAGCGACAACGCTGACGAAAGCCCGTTTATGAGTCCGGAAGACTTCGGAAAAGCTATTCAGAACATCATGGCGCAAGGCACCGAAACCGGACAGACTGCCGGCGGCGGTACCGAAGCCAGCAAAATATGACACGACAATGGTTACCACAGCAGAGACATACCATGTGCCCGTGCTTCTGAAAGAGAGCATCGACGGGCTTGACATAAAACCCGGCGGAATTTACGTTGACGTAACCTTCGGCGGCGGCGGACACAGCCGCGAGATTCTCTCACGACTAACTGACGGAGCCCATCTGTACAGCCTCGACCAAGACGCTGACGCTGAGGCAAACATCGTTGACGACGACCGCTTTACCTTCGTGAGGAGCAATTTCAGGTATTTAAAAAACTGGATGAGATACTACGGAGTGGAAGCTATCGACGGACTGCTGGCCGACCTCGGTGTGTCAAGCCATCATTTCGACGACGCCGAGCGCGGATTCTCATTCCGCTTTGACGCTCCGCTCGATATGCGCATGAACAAGCGCGACGGCATGACTGCAGCTGACATTCTCAATAAGTATGACGAGAGCCGGCTGGCCGATGTATTCTACCTGTACGGCGAACTGAAAAACTCGCGCCGACTGGCGGCTGCCGTGGCAAAGGCAAGAGCCGTAAAGCCAATAGCAACCACGCAAGACCTGATGGAAGCGACGGCCGACCTCTTCAAACGTGAGCGTGAGAAGAAAGACATGGCAAAGATGTTTCAGGCTCTGCGCATCGAGGTAAACAGCGAGATGAGCGCCCTTAAAGAGATGCTCAAAGCCGCTATAGAACTGCTAAAGCCGGGCGGCAGGCTGTCAGTGATAACATACCACAGTCTGGAAGACCGCATTGTAAAGAACTTCATACGCACTGGCAACGCTGAAGGCACGGCCAAGCAGGACTTCTACGGGCGCATTGAGGCTCCGCTTTCGGCAATAAACAATAAAGTTATAACCCCCTGCGAGAACGAACAGGAAAGCAATCCGCGAAGCCGGAGCGCAAAATTGAGAATAGCAGAAAAGAGAGAGATAGGATAAATGAGCGAAGAGGAGATTAAGAAGACTGCCCCCGACTCTACCGGCGACAAGCCACAAAAGGAGGAACAGCAGCCCGACACAGGCAGAGAAGCCATGATGAGGCACGCCACAGAAGACGAAGCTCCGCTGGCGGCAGGCATAACCCTGCGCAAGATTCTGGGAGGCGACTTCCTTACAGCTGACGTTATCAGGAAACAGATCGGCCTGATTATACTGATAGCTTTTATCATAATGATTTATATTTCAAACAGATACAGTTGCCAGCAAGACCTGCTTGAAATTGAAGAACTGAAAGAAGAACTGAAGGATGCGAAGTATAAGGCACTTGCAAGCACGAGCGAACTGACGGAAATGTGCCGTGAGAGCAATGTGCTGGAGATGCTCAAAGCCACCGGCGACAGCATGCTCCGCATACCTACGCAACCACCTTACATAATAAACGTTCCTGAAAATGAGTAGCATGTTTGACAGAAAACAGATGATAAAGAGGTATAAGCTCATAGCTTATGCCATGATTGTCGTCGGCCTGGCCATTCTCGGCAAGGTGGTCTACATAGCCACTGTCGAGCGCAGCTACTGGATGGATGTGGCCAAACTGCTGACTAAGGACAGCGTAGACGTCAAGCCTGTGCGCGGCAATATATTGAGCTGCGACGGACGGCTTATGGCCGGTTCGCTGCCTGAATACCGTCTGTTTGTCGACTTTAAGGCTGGAGGCGACGACAACGAGGAGCGCGACTCGCTGTGGGACACTAAGATTGACAGCCTGAGCATGGGCCTTCATGAGATATTCCCGGAAATGTCGGCAGCCGAATTCAAGGAAAACCTTGAGAAAGGACGCGCCAAAGGCAGCCGCCACTGGCCGGTATGGAAGAAGCGTGTGAACTACAGCGTTTACTCAGAAGTAAAGCAACTGCCTATCTTCAACACCTCTGCCAATGCCGGAGGCTTCCACGTCGAGAAGTTCAACGCCCGCAAACGTCCGTTCGGTTCACTGGCAAAGAGAACCATAGGCGACCTGTTCGGCGGAAAGGATACGGCACGCTTCGGACTAGAATTGTCGTACGACTCGATTCTGCGAGGCAAGAACGGTATAATCAGACGCCAAAAGGTAAGGAATGAATACATCGGCATCAGCATACAGGACCCTGTAAACGGTGCCGACATTGTTACGACTATCGACGTAGACATGCAGGACCTTGCTGAACGTTCGCTTATAAACGAGCTTAAAGAAGTTAACGGCAACGTCGGCGTAGCGATGGTTATGGAGGTGAAGACAGGCGACATCAAGGCCATAGTAAATATGACAAAATGCGCTGACGGCGAGTATTATGAGATAAAAAACAGCGCCGTGTCTGACCTGTTAGAGCCAGGTTCGGTGTTCAAGACGGCATCGCTCATGGTGGCACTCGACGACGGAGTGGTAGACACCACATACAAAGTTGACACCGGAAGCGGTATCTGGGATATGTACGGAGCCAAGATGCGCGACCACAACTGGCACCGCGGAGGCTATCAGGTGCTTACGCTGCCACAGGTACTTGAATACAGTTCAAACATCGGAGTGAGCCGCATAATAGACAAATACTACGGAAAGAATCCTGAAAAGTTTGTCAACGGACTTACACGTGTCGGCATACGCGAAGACCTGAAGCTGCCTATCGTCGGCTATGCTCCGCCACGTATCCGTATGCCTAAGAAGAACAAGCACGGTCAATACGTAAACTGGAGCAAGACAGCGCTGCCCTGGATGAGTATAGGATACGAGACGCAGGTTCCGCCAATATCAACTCTGACATTCTATAACGCCATCGCCAACAACGGCACAATGGTGCGTCCAAGATTTGTAAAGCAGGTTGTGAAGGACGGACAGGTGATAAAAGAATTCCCGACGGAGATTATCAAACAGCGCATCTGCAAGGAGAAGACTCTCCGCGAGATACAGACCATACTCGAACACGTGGTAAGTCAGGGTCTCGGTAAGAAAGCCGGATCTCAATCTTTCAAGGTTGCCGGCAAGACAGGAACGGCACAAATATCTAAGGGAGTAAGCGGATACAAGTCTGGTACGGTGAGCTATCTGCTCAGCTTCGTAGGCTACTTCCCTGCCGACAATCCTCGCTACAGCTGTATTGTCTGCATACAGAAGACAGGACTTCCGGCTTCAAGCGGATTCAGCGCACTAGTTTTCCACAACATTGCAGAAGGAATAATGGCTCAAAGCCTGAAGCTCGACGTTTCGGATGCACGCGACTCACTGTCTGTACTGACGCCCGACGTAAAGAACGGCGACCTGCTCGCAGCCGACTATGTGCTAAGACATCTCGGCATACAGACCAACAAGAACTGGAGCGGAAGCTACACTGACGGCAACCCGATATGGGGAACAACACGCAGGAACAGATCGGACGTAATACTGTCGAGAACCCGCAGCTATGCCAGCAACGTTGTGCCCGACGTCAGAGGAATGGGAGCGCGCGACGCAGTGTTTGCTCTTGAGAGCCGCGGAGTTAAAGTCATACTGAACGGACGTGGCAAAGTTAAACACCAGAGCCTCGCACCCGGACAAAGAATAAAGAAAGGTGAGATATGCTCATTACAACTTGATTTATAAAAACTAACGATATATGGAACTAAAAGAACTTATCAGAAACATCAGTCCTATTAACATAGTAGGATGCACGGAAAAGGAAATAACCGGCGTAAACATAGACTCACGCCGCATAGAAGCAGGCCATCTGTTCGTTGCTATGAAGGGAACGCAAACCGACGGACACGCCTATATCAGTAAAGCAATAGAAAAAGGAGCGACAGCAATACTGTGTGAGGACATGCCGGAAACGACAGTTGAAGGCGTTACTTACGTTCAGGTAAAGTCAACTGAGGATGTAGTCGGCGAAGTGGCAACCACATTCTACGGCGACCCTTCAAAGCATCTGAAACTTGTCGGAGTTACTGGAACTAACGGAAAGACGACAATCGCTACCTTATTATATAATATGTTCCGCAAACTCGGATACAAGTGCGGACTGCTATCTACCGTATGCAACTACATCGAAGACGAGAAGATTCATGCCGACCACACCACTCCCGACCCTATCGAACTTAACTATCTGCTAAGCAGAATGGTACAGGCCGGATGCCAGTATGCCTTCATGGAGTGCAGCTCTCACGCCATTGCACAGAAGCGTATCGGCGGATTGAAGTTCACAGGTGGTATATTCACAAACCTTACACGCGACCATCTTGACTATCACAAGACATTCGAGAACTACCGTGACGCCAAGAAAGCATTCTTCGACGGACTGCCCAAAGGCGCTTTCGCCATAACAAACGCCGACGACAAGAACGGCATGGTAATGGTACAGAACACCAAAGCAACAGTCAAGACATACTCAACAAGAAGCATGGCAGACTTCCGCGCCAAGATACTTGAGTGCCACTTCGGAGGCATGTATCTTGAGATTGACGGACGCGAGGTTGGCGTTCAGTTCATCGGCAAGTTCAACGTAAGCAACCTGCTTGCTGTTTACGGCGCGGCAATAATGCTCGGTGAAAAGCCAGAAGACGTACTCGTAGTGATGAGTACACTGAAAAGTGTAAGCGGACGACTCGACCCCGTTCACTCACCTGAAGGCTACGTGGCAATCGTCGACTATGCACATACACCCGACGCATTGGAGAATGTGCTGAAAGCAATCCACGAAGTGCTTAACGGAAAGGGCGAAGTCATAACAGTATGCGGCGCAGGCGGTAACCGCGACAAAGGCAAACGACCGCTCATGGCGCAAGAGGCTGTAAAGCAGAGCGACAAGGTCATCATAACAAGTGATAACCCCCGATTCGAGGAACCGCAGGCTATCATCAACGACATGCTGGCCGGCTTGAATGCACAGCAGATGAAGAAAGTGATAAGCATCGTAGACCGTAAGGAGGCCATACGCACCGCCTGCATGATGGCTAAGAAAGGAGATGTTATACTCGTAGCCGGAAAAGGACACGAGGACTACCAGGAGGTATGCGGCGTCAAGCATCACTTTGACGACAAGGAAGTGCTCAAAGAGATATTCGACAGCCAGAAAGCAAATTAACGGCAAACACGCAATAAGGCATAAGGGGCGGCAAGATAAGGTAGACAAGCAATGTACCGGCAGCCCCGAATGGCCTCAAACATCAAATTATAGAAAATGTTATACTATTTATTCCGTTTCTTAGAACAGTTCGGCATACCCGGCTCACACATGTGGGGGTACATCTCATTCAGGTCGTTGCTGGCGCTGATACTGTCACTGATCATCTCGGCATGGTTCGGCGAGAAGTTCATCAAATACCTCAAAAGCAAGCAAATAACCGAGACACAGCGCGACGCCAAGATTGACCCGTTTGGCGTAAAGAAAATCGGAGTGCCCTCAATGGGCGGCGTCATAATCATCGTTGCGATACTCGTGCCGGTGCTGTTGCTCGGCCGAATGCGCAACATTTACCTGATTCTGATGATAATCACAACGGTCTGGCTGGGCTTTCTGGGCGGTCTTGACGACTATATCAAGATATTCCGCCACAACAAGGAAGGACTGCCAGGACGCTTCAAGATAGTAGGACAGATAAGTATAGGACTGATTGTAGGCCTGATGCTGTGGTACAGTCCGGACGCTAAAATCAACGAAAACCTTGCTATCGAGAAGCAGAACGGCCAGGAAACGGTGGTTAAACACAGGCCCGAATCACGGAAGTCGCTGAAGACAACGATACCGTTTGTCAAAGGACATAACCTCGACTACGCCAATCTTGTAGGCTTTTTCGGCAAGTATAAGACTGCCGCAGGATGGGTGTTGTTCGTAATAATGACAATCTTTGTCGTAACAGCTGTGTCGAACGGAGCTAATCTTAACGACGGAATGGACGGTATGTGTGCCGGAAACTCGGCGATAATAGGTGTCGCCTTAGGAATATTCGCATACGTAAGCAGCCACATTGAATATGCTTCCTACCTCAACATAATGTACATTCCAGGCTCTCAGGAACTTGTAGTGTTCATGTGTGCGTTCGTAGGTGCGCTTATCGGTTTTCTATGGTACAACGCCTACCCGGCACAGATATTCATGGGCGATACAGGCTCGCTGACCATCGGAGGAATCATTGCCGTATGCGCGATAATAATCCACAAAGAGCTTATGCTGCCTATACTTTGCGGAATATTCTTTGTAGAAAGCCTCAGTGTGATAATGCAAGTCTGGTACGCGAAACTCGGAACGCGCCACGGAGTGAAGCAACGCATCTTCAAGCGTGCGCCGCTGCACGACACGTTCCGCACACAACAGGAGCAGCTCGACCCGGAAATCAAGTACCTCTTCAAGAAGCCTAAAGGCGCGATACACGAGTCAAAGATCACAATACGCTTCTGGATTGTAACGATAATCCTTGCCGCGCTGACTATAATAACGCTGAAGATAAGATAATTTAAATGGCTAAGAACCACCACAAACAATAAAACTGCATATAAAAGATGAAACGAATTGTAATACTTGGAGCCGGAGAAAGTGGAGCCGGAGCAGCCGTACTGGCAAAGAAGGAAGGCTTCGACGTGTTCGTGTCTGACATGTCTTCTATCAAGGACAAATACAAGACAATGCTCGACAACCACGGCATCGCATGGGAGGAAGGCCACCACACAGAGGAGAAAATACTCAATGCTGACGAGATAATAAAGAGTCCGGGCATACCTAACAATGCCCCGATGATAAAGAAATGCGTAGAAAAAGGCATCCACATCATCAGCGAGATTGAGTTTGCAGGACGCTACACAAACTCTAAGATGATATGTATCACAGGAAGCAACGGCAAGACCACGACTACCTCGCTTATCTACCACATATTCAAGAGCGCAGGATATGACGCCGGACTGGCCGGAAATATCGGCAACAGTCTTGCGCTGCAAGTAGCCGAGACACCGCACGAATACTACATAATAGAGCTTAGCTCATTCCAGCTCGACAACATGTACGACTTCCGTGCGAACATTGCCATCCTGCTGAATATCACGCCTGACCATCTTGACCGTTACGATAACTGCATGCAGAACTACGTGAACGCAAAGATGAGAATACTCCAGAACCAGACTGACGAAGACTCGTTCATCTACTGGAACGACGACCCGATAATCAAGCGCGAGCTGAAAAAGTATGACATAAAGGCCATACAGTATCCATTCTCAGAGCTTAAAGAGAAAGGTTCAATCGGTTACATAGAGGAAGGACAGTATAAGATAGAACAGCCTACTCCGTTCAATATGGAGCAGGAAGAACTCAGTCTTACAGGCAAGCACAACATCTACAACTCTCTGGCAGCCGGAATCGCCTCTAACGTGGCAGGCATCAAGAAAGAGTTCATACGCAAGAGCCTCAGCGACTTCCCCGGAGTGGAGCACCGTCTTGAGAAAGTTACAAAGGTAGGAGGCGTGCAGTATGTCAACGACTCTAAGGCAACCAACGTCGATGCGTGCTGGTATGCTCTTGAAAGCATGAAGACACCAGTAGTCCTTATACTCGGAGGCAAGGACAAAGGCAACGATTACAACGCCATAAAAGACCTGGTGAAAGAGAAATGTGTAGGTCTGGTTTACCTCGGAGCAGACAACACCAAGCTGCACAACTTCTTCGACGGAATGGGCATCCCCGTGCGTGACACCCACTCAATGGCCGACTGCGTGCGCGCCTGCTACGAGATGGCACGCCCCGGCGACACAGTACTGCTCAGTCCGTGCTGCGCCAGCTTCGACCTCTTCAAGAACATGGAGGACCGCGGTGAGCAGTTCAAGACTTTAGTAAGGAATCTCTAAACAATGATAAAACAAAGTTCACGGATGTTCAATAAGCTGACCGAAGGCAGATTCAAGGGCGACGCCGTCATCTGGTCGGTGTTCTTCTTTCTGTGCATCATCAGCATTGTCGAGGTGTTCAGCGCCTCGAGCCACCTCTCGTTCAAGACAGGCAACTATCTCAGCCCGGTGTTGAAGCACTGCGGCCTGCTGTTCGTCGGCGTTGTCGTAATGATTTGCGTCATGAACATAAAGTGCCGATACTTCAAGCTTATAACGCCTGTCGCACTGCTGCTGTCCTTCCTGATGCTGATAGTCGTACTGTGCGTGGGCGAAACGACAAACGGTTCCCAACGCTGGCTGGAGATTCTCGGCATACAGTTCCAGCCGTCAGAGATAGCCAAAGGGGCACTAATACTTGCGACGGCACAGATACTAAGTGCCATGCAGACGCCTACGGGTGCAGACAAAAGGGCGTTCAAGTACATTATGATAGTTTGCGCCTTCATCATTCCGCTTATTATGGTCGAGAACCTGTCGACGGCGGCCCTGCTCTGCATTGTAATCTTACTGATGATGTTCATAGGCAAGGTGCCAAAGGTTCAACTTGGCAGACTGCTTGGCAGCGTAACTCTGCTCATTGCCTTAGTAATTACAGTCGTGATGGTATTCGGCGATGACAAGAAGGCTGTTGACAACACAAACAACGACAAACAGCTGATTGTTCAGCAGACGGAGAAGAAAGACGAGAACGTGATTGAGAAGGTCTTTCACCGCTTCGACACGTGGAAAGCCCGTATCGACAAGTTCACCAGCAACGGCTACGTAGCACCTGAGGACCTCGACCTGAACGGCAAAGACGCCCAGACGTCACACGCAAACATCGCTATCGCATCATCGAACCTCATAGGCAAAGGGCCCGGCAACTCTGTTGAACGCGACTTTCTGTCGCAGGCATTCTCCGACTTTATCTATGCCATAATCATTGAAGAAATGGGCATATTCGGTGCTTTCATCGTCTGCATGCTCTATATCATACTGCTGTTCCGCACCGCTACAATAGCCAACCGCTGCGCCAACACGTTCCCTGCCCTGCTGATAATGGGCTTCGCAATGCTGCTTGTGGTGCAGGCTATGTTCAACATGGCTGTGGCAGTAGGCCTTGCACCTGTTACGGGCCAGCCGTTGCCGCTGATAAGCAAGGGTGGTACGTCGACAATAATCAACTGCGCGTACATCGGAGTGATACTAAGTGTAAGCTACTCAGCCAAGAAAAAAGATGATACAGACAATGAAACTGACATAAAAAAGGCTGCAGCATAAGGCCTGAAAAAACATATAAAACATCTATATTACAGATGCAGCAGAGTCATTTACATTTCAAGACTCTGCTGCATCTGCTTTTTATGGAAACACGGCTGACCGACTTAAGCTACAATCTATAACCCGTGCTTCCGCATAATGACATCTTTTAAGCTACATCCGCGCTCAGAAACGCAATCTTCTACAATATAATAAGCAAAACGGCCAAGCTCTGTTTAGGTATGAGTTAAGCAAAACACAGCTACAAACTTTCTTAATCAGCATAAAAGACAAAAGAAAACGCAGTCTGGAGAAATTCCAGACTGCGTACAAACTTGCGTCGAAAAATTTTTATTTTGCCGTCAATGCAGACATTAAGTGACGCATCAGGCCACGCTTATGTACGGCAGGCTCTGACTTGCGCGGTGCCTGCGGAGCATATTCCGGCTCGTCATAGTAATAATATGTAGCGAACTTCTCACCGCCCACAAATAGCTCAAACACACGGTTCAACAAGTCGAGCTCAACAGTTACAGCCTCACCGTTTACAGATGTAGGAATCTTATCAGTCATACTACCCAAGAGTCCGGCATAGCCAAAATACTCCATACCTTTCAAGAAACCCGGAATACAGATACCGTTATTGTTAACGGCATCGCTTCCATATTCGTAAGAATAAGAGTCGGTCTCCTCATACTTTTCGCCGTCATAATAATTTACAAAATACCTGTATGACGACCTGGCCAGATTACCGCCAACCCATGTAAAGGTTAACTTAATACTCTCGCTTTCGCCGTTGCCTAAAACAACAACGTTCAGACTCTGTATGTGATTATCCTTGTCGTAGCTTGCATTAAATGTTCCTTCATACTCATACAACTCGCCGTAAGTTGCATCAGATACTTCAACATCAGCAGAAGTTACCGAACCGAAACTGTTTTTGTCTTTTATCTTGAATACTTCTTTATACAACTGATCGCCGTCACCTTCAACGAATGTAACCTCCGTAGGGCTTATTGTAAAGTTGCCACCGAAAACATACTGGCCACTGGTCATTACTCCGTTCTCATAATTGAAAACCATCTCATCTTCAGAGTCATAAATTGCAGTAACCTTATTGGTCATATCATAATCCGGCAAAACCGTCGAGCCTCCGTCGTCTCCGTCCTCGTCGTCACTGCTGCACGACACGAACCCCACACTGCCAAACATAAACAACAGAGCCAACACAGCATTGCAGGCATGTCTGATGTCAAAATAAGATTTTGTTCTCATAATAAATAATTTTTTTGTTAATAACAAACACCAGTCATATAGTGTCTAAAAAAATACATTCAACCAACCGAGCCACAGCCCGGAATATCATTCACAGAACAATATTATTACAAATATAATCATATTTTAACAAACCATTCATACTCCATAGTTAATTTATATAAAATTGCTAAAAATATCCATTCCAACTGTAAAAACAAACACATTGATAAACAATCTGAAATAATGATTCTGCAAAAGACCGTCTTTCAGGCTCTAAAAGAGTATCTTTTACGTTGCGAAAGATGCTCTTTCGCAACGTAAAAGGGCATCTTCTGCAAGACCGCAGAAAACACGGCAGAAAAGCGTCTGTATCAAAGCCTGCATCAGACTGACGTGACAGGCGTTATCAACCGGCATAAGGGCAGAATGAAACACAGCCGTAGGAACTTGTAGGCAGCACAAAGACTGATGTCGGCATGTGGTTTCAGATTACGACTACGCAGACCATAAATTAATCTGAAAGCCGTAATACCGACAAACGCCACGGACCGTCCGCACAGCCGTTAGGATATTATGAAGCAGAATTATATAATAAATGAATTATTTTCTGAACAGGAATTTACATCTTATACACGAATCAGAGCCTCAAAATGTTACCATACGTAAAAATCAGAGATACGCAGATTATATTACCGTAAAGATGGATAATTTTAGCTTGTAACGCATAAAATTGCATAATTTCATATTCCGAACTGTGAAAAAATAAAAATTATTGCATGCAAACCCATTCTTTAATAAAAATAATTCATTAATCAGAACAACTTAATGAAAATAATACTAAATTTGCAAATGCACAGTTGTTATTGTTAAAATAACATCCTCACTAAATCAAGATACGGTTGTTATAATTTGTTTAAGTCTAAAGATAGCCAGCATTTTTTCCAACCGCTGCCTTTATAAAGTTGAGACTCAATGCCGATCAAACAGGCCTGAGTGATTGCCACTATCATTTAGATTATACTTCTAAAACATACAGATTAATGACAAAAACCGCTGATTTACCTTGTTTATCTATTGCCGGAATATTGCAGCATGCTGATTTAAGCCACATCGACAATGATCTTCTTATGTTTGACAACATTGGAGATATTCCACAATATCCTGATGTGTACCGCACGGGCGACATAACAATAGGGCTCTCGCTTGGCGGTATCTCTACCTACACAGCCAACAATATAAACTACATAATAAACAAAAACGACGCACTGATAATACCTCAGGGACAGATTATTGACAAATACATGCATAATCCCGAAACTAAAGGTTTGTGCATAATGATGTCGAAAGGATTCTTTAACGAACTTGTTAAGGACATCCACGAAATGTCGCTGCTCATCATATTCTCACGCAGCCACCCCGTATTCATGCTCAATGAAAAAGAAAGGGAAAACGTTCTGAACTACTTCTACCTGATTAAACAGAAAGTTGACGACGAGAATAACATGTTCCGCAAAGACGTTGCACGCCACCTGATAGCAGCCATGATCTGCGAGCTAGGCAGCGCCATAAGCCGTATGATGGAACTAAAAAGCCGTCCGAAGCATACCCGTGGAGAGTCGATATTCACCAACTTCATACGTCTTGTAGAAGAGAATTACAGACAGGAAAGACGTGTAAGCTGGTATAGCAGACAGATGTGCATATCGCCGAAATATCTGTCTGAGACAGTAAAGCATGTAAGCGGACGCTCACCCAACGAATGGATAGACATCTATGTTACCACGGAGTTGCGCGCACTGCTGCGCAACACGACGATGAGCATAAAGGAAATAGCTAACGAAATGAACTTCCATAATCAGTCTTTCCTCGGTAAGTTCTTCAAGGAACACGTCGGAATATCGCCCCTTGCATACCGTAAAAGCCCCACACGCGTATAACGCTGTGGGGCTTTTGCTTTTATGATAGATTATGTCTGTTGCTTATTTCAGCCTACCCTGTTCTTTCAGCAGACTGACAGTTGCCAGCAGTTCGTCGTACCACTCTTGTCCGAAACGGCGGATCAGCGGCTCTTTCAGAAACTCATAAACGTGCAGGCCGAGAGCTTCGCCTTTCTTTCTTGCGGCAGCGCAGACGCTCCATTTATGGTAATTCAGGCCTACCAGACCGTTTCCGAGCTGTTTCTCACGTATCGGATAAAGGGCGCAGCTTATTGGTTTGCAGAACTTCGTCTTGCCGCATCGGTAGGCTTTCTCAAGCAGACAAAGGCACACACCGTTCTCATGGCAGGTGAAAACACAGTCCTTACCGTCTACAATACTCGTAACGAGGTCGCCCTCCTGATCGTTGTAAGCCACTCCCTGACGGTCGACAACAGCCTGCGCGCCTGCCGACATGTCCGGCCATACCGTGTCGAGCGAATCCTCTATGCCGGCAATCTCGTCAAGCGCAACAGGCGCGCCGGCGTCGCCCTCAACGCAGCATGCGCCCTTGCACGCGTCAAGGTCGCAGCAGAATTTCTCCGTAATGACGTCGGGCGACACGAGAACGTCGCCGACCTGGATTATAAGTTCATAATTCATAATTCACGATTAATATTTGCGTGCGGCAAAAACTGACGTCAAGCTGGCGTCAGCAGACACTGAACCGCCACTACACATTACCACTGTATCGGCTCCATGCCGTACTTCTGAAGATACTGGTTGGTAAGACTGAAATGATGATTGCCGAAGAAACCGCGGTGAGCCGACAGTGGCGACGGGTGTGCCGAGCGCAGTATCAGGTGGCGCGACGGGTCGATAAGCTGCGCCTTGCTCTGTGCATAGCTGCCCCATAGGATAAACACCAGATGGTCTTTATCGGCAGATAACACACGGATAACGGCATCGGTGAACTCCTCCCAGCCGTGGCGCTGATGGCTTCCGGCGGCATGCGCACGCACAGTCAGCGTAGCGTTGAGCAGCAGCACGCCCTGTTCAGCCCAGCGCACAAGGCTTCCGCTCGCCGGCACAGGCGTGCCGAGGTCGTCCTGTATCTCCTTGAATATATTGACGAGCGACGGCGGAAAGGGCACTCCGTCGTTCACTGAGAAGCACAAGCCCTGTGCTTGTCCCGGCTCATGATACGGGTCCTGCCCTATTATCACTACCTTAACTTTGTCAAAAGGACAAAGGTTGAAGGCATTGAAGATTAACCGCCCCGGCGGATAACACGTGCCGCGGTGGTATTCATCGCGTACAAATGAAGTCAGAGCGGCGAAGTATGGCTTATCAAACTCCGCCCCGATGTGCTTTTTCCAGCTCTCGTCTATCTTTACGTCCATAATTGAGAATTTGTCAAATTAACCTGACTGCAAAGATAAGATATTTTCATCTAATATCAAAGTGCAGCCGGCAGCGCAGGCTTCAGCGCGTCTATGCTACCACTTCAGCTTGCCGTATTTCTCCTTGCACCACAGCTGCCATGAGTTAAGAGTGTTCTGCCAGACCACATAAGCGCATGGAGCTATCGAGGCCAAAGGGTTGAGATAAGTCAGCGCGAGCCATATTCCTACTATAGTGTTCTTCTGTCCCAATGCCTGACCGCCACACACGCTGTCGCCGTAACGTCGCCCTACGCTCTTGCCTATGGCGAAAAGCATGAAGGTAACAATGAGCGGAACTACAAGCAGCATCACCAGCGTAAGACCTGAGACGTTGGCTGTAAGGATGTCGTGCAGGGTTATTCCCATCACGATAGACAGGTTGAAGCCCCACATATAGAATGCAAGATTCTTCATAGACTTTATCTTGTTGGCCACAACCGGCAGCCAGCGGCGCGTTGCCATGGCACAACAGAACGGCAGGACAAGCACCATTGCCACACGTTCAAGTATTACCATGAACGACACTGCGAAACTTATATCGGCCTGTTTCTCTATAAGTGGAAAGAACAGCGGTATCACAATAGCCGTTACTCCGTTGTCAATCAGTGTGTAAACAGTCATCGAAGCTATGCTTCCGCCAAGCTTCTCGGTTATCACTGCGGCCGCAGCTGCGGTAGGACACATCACGCAAATAAACGCACCTTCAAGCACAATCTTCAGCTCATGACTGCTTACGCCTGATATTACGGCCACAAGCACGCCTGCAAGAGCTATGCGTATAATCTGCAACCAGAAATGCCATGCATGCAACTGGAGGTCGTGCAGACGTATTTTACAGAAAGTAACATACAATATCGAGAAAATAAGCAAAGGCAGTATCTCCTCAAAATAAGGGCCTACGGCTAAACCGACAGGCTGAAGCAGGGGCACTTCGGCAAACATAAGGTAAATAAACGCACCAAAGGCCATAGAACAAAGCAACGTCCACTTCTTGACAAACTTGATTATTTGCATTGCCGTAACGATTAAAAAAACTGCTGCAAAATTAATAATAAAGCAGCTAAGGCTGAAGAACGTAAAGCCTAAAAATAAGGTATAACTATAAAAAAATAAAGAACAAACGCAGACACAATATACATGTACTGTCCGTTTATTTAATCACTTTTAGATAAGAACAAGTCTCTGACTCATTAACAAACATTGTCTTAGTATACTAATGACGCTCCCTGTCTTTAAGATAATCTATAAGAAACTGTGGCCTGTCTGTCTGCAAAATAGTTGCTCCCAGATTTTCTATCAGATATCCATAACCCTTATCCGGGTCCTCAAGCGAGCAGTCGTCATCATGTCCTCCGACAAGAGTATCCCAAAGAGTGTTATACCAGATACGTGCCTTGCCGTCCATGACGTCCTTCACTTCATAAGGCAAAGGATTACTGTCACTGCTGAAAGTAAACTCTACCGCCACGGGCTTCAGTATCCTGAGATACTGGCGCAGGTTGTCCATAGCTTCAGGAAGGTCAAGATTAACTTTCGGCATAAACAGCACTTCATCAAGATATTTGCCGTATTTCTTCTTGACCTGCTTTGCAGGCACGTCGCTTTTCATTATCACCAAATCAGTGGTTCCTGTCTTTTCAAGTAGTCTGTACACTTTATCGAAATAATTGAAAGCCTTATCCAAATTAAGCATCAACTTACCTTTGGCAAGCAGGAGGGCCTCCTCAAGCGTCGGGACTCTGTATTTTGTCTTTACGGAACATCCGTTACGCAAGTTGAATTTCCTGATTTCAGCAAGCGTAAGATCTTTCACATAGCCTGTACCAGTAGTCGTACGGTCAACCTTCTCATCATGCATCAGTATCAGCTGTCCGTCCTTCGTGCATGCCACATCAACCTCCACAATGTCTACTCCCATACGTATTGCGTTCTCAATGCCTTCAAGCGAGTTCTCGCAGGCATAACGCCAGTCGCCACGGTGTGAAGCTACAAGCACCTCACTGTTTTCTGGATTGAGCAGCCTTGCACGTATCTGCTCCGCTCTGTCCTGCACCTGCGCACATACGACGGCAGCCGTCCACACTGCAACAGACAAAAGAATTAACCTGACTTTCATATTTTTCTGATATTTATTTCGATTAGAATGAACCTTTATAATCATAAAACTTGCAGCGGCAATACCACCCTGAAGAAAATCATCATCCTCAGAATGGTATTACCGCTGCACATATCTGACTTTCATTGCACATCGTATTGTGCATCTTATTCAGTATCAGCCGACAAAAACAATATTATGCCGTAAGTCCTTATTCAGCCAACAATTTAACGATTTCAGCATCGAGATTGTCAATCTGCACGTCACGTTTGTCAAGAGAATTATCACGCTTTACGAGGAAGAATGTCGGAATTGTCTTCACATTGTAGAGCATCAGATAACGTGAGTCCAGTCCGTCAGCATCGCGCACGCTTATCCACGGCAGCGCGGCTGTCTGTGTTTTCCAGAAGTGCTCGTCAGGGTCTAACGCCACCTGATATATCTCAAATCCGCGCGCATGATACTTATTATAAAGCTCACGCAGCTGCATTATACGCTTGGTAGAGCCGTCAGCGCCGAACACATGGAAGTCGAGCATAACCACCTTGCCCTTCAGGTCAGTCAGTTTACGTGTTACACCCTTGTTGTCGGGCAGCGAGATGTCAATCAGGTTGGTAACGTTTATCTTGCTTGCGTCAAGCTGTGCGGCAGCGCGGTTGTTGCGCACGATGCGTATGTTGCGCATACCTTCGATGGCGATGTTGTGCAGGTTCTTGCCACGCAGCGACCCCGGATGGTAAGTATCCCAGCTGGTAGCCACGGCAGCAAATGCCTTTATGTCGTCCTCACTTTCCCTGGGGTTGAATATCAGACGGTTGCCGAGAGTCTGGAACAGGGCGAAATATGACGACGCACGCATCGGTGCCTTGTAGATATAGTTCATCTTAATCTCCTGCTTGTAAGCATCAATCAGACGCTCAACGCTGTCGCGGGTAACGTCAATGCCCAGCGTAGGATTGTTCTGGATAGCGATGACGCGGTTGAGCAGGTCTATCTGTTTGAGCGCAAGCTCCTTTATCGTGGCACACTCGGCAGAGCCTTCAACTGTGTAGCCGGTCGACATTGTAGGATAAGAGGCCTTGACGTTGATTGTCTCAGTAGAGTCGACGCTCAGGTTGATTATCTGTCCGGCTATGCGCAGACGATAAAACTCAGGTGCCTCAGGCGACTTCTCGCTGAAACTGAACGCTCCGTCGTCACCGAGCTTTACTGAATCGATGGCTACCGGGCCGTCAAGACTCATGTTTTCAAGGTATAGCACCGAGTCCTTAGCCTCGGTTATGGCTCCGTCAACACGGAATTTCCTGTTGTCGCACGAGCCGAGCGCCACCAGCATAAAGGCGCACGTGGCCACCGCGCACATGTTTGAAATAGTATTTCTCATCATCATATAATTTTTGCAAGTTGATATCCTGCCACGACAGCAAGCAGCCCAAGGGCTACGCTTGCACCTACGTAGACAGCCGACATCAGAGCCTCGCCGCCGCGGGCAAGGGTGAGCGTCTCGTTCATAAACGTGCTGAAAGTTGTAAATCCGCCGCAGAAGCCGACAGTGAGCAGCAGCTTCAGGTCAGCACCGATGGGTGTTCCTTCTCCGTCAGCAAGTCCGTAGACCAGTCCGATAACAAGACAGCCAAGCACGTTGGCGGTCATCGTTCCGAAAGGGAATGCCGAAAGCAGTGTGCCCTGCACGGCTCTTGACACAAGATAGCGCGCAACGCTGCCCATAGCTCCGCCTAACGCTACGAGTAGGATATTTTTTAACATAGGTGCAAAGTTAATATATTAAATTCTATTTCTGACCAACTGAACAGGAAAAAACAGAACTAATTATTCCTTTTGCAATAATTATATCAACCCTATTTCACAATACGCTTCTCACCTCCTACGATATATATTCCACGACTAAGACCTGCATTCCAACCGTCGGGGTCAGCATTGCGCCTGACGCATACGCCCTGAAGCGTATAGACATCAACGCCTTCTGATGCCGGTCTGCCGCTGACTACGCTGCCTATTGACGCCGTGCCGTCGTCATACCAGCTCAAATCTTCCTCATAATCGTCTGCTTCCTCCCTTATATCCTTAAATCTGTTCCATCCGTCGGCACTGCGGTATGCCTCAACAGAGCCTTTAGGAACATACAGAACGACTTCCTCGACAATTCTGTCATTAAATGTATCACCATAATTGGGTTCAAGTTGGTAATACGGAGAACCCTCATGGCCACACACAGGAGGCACCACAGCCAAGCAATGCAATTCCTCAAGCAAAGGACAGCTATTAATCGACTGATAACCGACGAACTCTACGCTGGCAGGAAATGTCAGCGTCTTATACATTCCGGCTATACTCCACCACTGTATACGTTTAAGGTTTTTGGGCAAATGTAAATGTTCAAAAGAGGTGTTTAGTGTAGAATCATCAATTTCCTCAATATCATCAGGCATATAGAGGTCTTTAATGGATGTTGAATAAAAACAGCCAGAACCAACATACTTCAGACTCTTTGGCAAGTTTATCTTCTCTATGCGCGAGAAGCAGAAAGCATCCTGACCGAGAGAATCAAGACCCTCGCTGAACACGACTTCGCTGCCGCGTCCCAATGCGTTGTCACCATAGAATGTGTTTTTCTTGACTGACTTCAGCGTTGACGGCATAATGAGTTTTCCGCCGAAACTCAAGCCCTGAAATAGGCCGACAGGGAAAGTGTTGTCCTGGTAGCAGCTTGCATAATACGTGTACCATCCTGACGACGGCAGCTCCACATCCTTGTCATATTTCTTGAATGTGGCATCCGTCAGGTCAAGCTCCTCTATATACTGCTCAGACAAAAACCTGTAAAGCTCTACGCAGTCGTTAGGCAAGTCGAGCATACCTACAATTTTGAGCCGTGTAACATCATCAGGAACGACATTCGCACTGAACGTTCCAGGCTCGGTTACTTCTACGGTATAGACCTCTGAGCTTTGTCCAAACGCTGTAACTGCAATAAACAGAAACATGAAAACATGGATAAAAAATTTACTTTTCATAAGCAATAGATTTGTATTGGAATAAGAAAACGGTTATAATTTGTTCCGCAAATTTATAAAAAATCCGCATACGAAGAAACTCAACATGGTAAAAAAAACACATTTCAGCAATGTAGTCATTTCACAGACAATCTGCACATACATCTCGCTCAACAGAGAATGGCGATGCGAAAGGTGCCCAAATGCGATGCGAAAGACCGTATTTCACGGTGCGTTCGGGCATCTTTTGCGATGTAAAAGATGGCATTTTGCAACTGAAAGTATAGCCAGAGGTTTTACTTACAGTCAAGTCCGGCGACGGCACAGACGGAGACAAACAGTAAGCGGAACAGACGGAACGGCTTACAGTTTTTCTGCACTCGGACAAGGGAAAATGTCGCACTCAAATTTGTTTACATACCGCTGACAGCCACGAAGCCGGTGATTGAAAAGCTAAAAAAAGGAAAATTAATGCAGTTTTAATGATAAAACCTCGTCAGTTAGTTAAAAAACCGTTATCTTTGTTGCGATTTTTTTGATGTAAAAAGATATTTTTGATTTTTTAGATGAACGTAATTACGAAAACAGTTTCATTGCCTGATGGAAGGACCATCAGCATTGAAACCGGGAAAGTGGCAAAACAGGCTGACGGCTCCTGCGTGCTCCGCATGGGCAACACGGTATTGCTCGCCACCGTTTGTGCCGCAAAAGATGCAGTTCCCGGAACAGATTTCATGCCTTTGCAGGTAGAGTACAGAGAACAGTACGCAGCTGCCGGCCGTTTCCCCGGCGGATTCACAAAGCGCGAAGGCAAAGCAAGCGACAACGAAATTCTTACATGCCGACTGGTTGACCGCGCATTGCGCCCCCTTTTCCCGGCAGATTTCCACGCCGAGGTTTATGTCAACGTTATTCTTTTCTCTGCTGACGGTATCGACCAGCCCGATGCCCTCGCAGGATTCGCAGCATCATGCGCTCTGGCATGTTCAGACATACCGTTCGAATGTCCTATCTCAGAAGTCCGCGTAGCCCGCATCAACGGCGAGTACGTTGTTGACCCGACATTCGAGCAGATGAAGAACGCTGACATGGACATCATGGTCGGCGCATCGAAAGAGAACATTATGATGGTTGAGGGTGAGATGAACGAAGTTTCTGAACAAGACCTTCTCCAGGCTCTTAAAGTCGCACAGGAGGCTATCCGCCCGATGTGTGTGCTCCAGGAGGAACTCTCAAAAGAACTCGGCACTGACGTTAAGCGTGAGTACTGCCACGAGGTAAACGACGAAGAACTGCGCGAGCAGCTGCGTAAGGAAACTTACGACAAGTGCTACGCAATAGCTCTGGCAGGCGACCATGACAAGAAGTCACGCGAGGAAGCTTTCGACAAGATTAAGACTGACTTTGAAGAGGCTTATGCCGCTGCGCATACAGACCTGACCGAAGAGCAGCTCGAAGAGAAGTACGCAATGGTTGACCGCTACTTCTCAGACGTGATGCGCGACTCTATGCGCCGCTGCATCCTCGACGAAGGCAAGCGTCTTGACGGCCGTAAGACTGACGAGATCCGCCCGATATGGTGCGAGGTCAGCCCGCTGCCGATGCCTCACGGAAGCTCTATCTTCACCCGTGGTGAGACTCAGAGCCTTACAACATGTACACTCGGAACAAAGCTTGACGAGAAACTGGTTGACGACGTGCTCAACCGTTCTTATCAGCGCTTCATACTCCACTATAACTTCCCGCCGTTCAGCACAGGCGAGGCTAAGGCTCAGCGCGGCGTAGGCCGTCGTGAGATTGGTCACGGCCACCTGGCATGGCGTGCATTGAAGGGACAGATTCCAGAGGACTTCCCTTACACTGTACGTCTTGTATCTCAGATTCTTGAGAGCAACGGCTCATCATCAATGGCTACCGTATGTGCAGGCACACTTGCACTGATGGACGCCGGCGTACCTATGAAGAAACCTGTCAGCGGTATCGCAATGGGTCTTATCAAGAACCCGGGCGAGGACAAATACGCTGTGCTTAGCGATATTCTCGGCGACGAGGACCACCTGGGCGACATGGACTTCAAGACCACAGGTACAAAAGACGGACTTACTGCGACACAGATGGATATCAAGTGCGACGGTCTTAGCTTCGAGATTCTCGAAAAAGCTCTTATGCAGGCAAAGGCCGGCCGTGAATATATCCTCGGCAAACTGACTGAGACTATCGCTGAGCCACGTGCCGAACTGAAACCGCAGGTTCCGCGTATCGAGGCATTTGAGATTCCGAAGGAATTCATCGGAGCTGTGATTGGCCCGGGCGGAAAGATTATCCAGCAGATGCAGGAAGAGTCAGGAGCCACAATCACAATCGACGAGGCTGACGGCGTTGGCAAAGTTCAGGTAAGCGCACCTAACAAGGAGAGCATACAGAAGGCCATCGCCAAGATTAAGGCTATCGTAGCAATACCTGAAGTAGGCGAAATCTACGAGGGAACTATCCGCTCAATCATGCCTTACGGATGTTTCGTAGAGATTCTGCCGGGCAAGGACGGACTGCTCCACATCTCAGAAATAGACTGGAAACGTCTTGAGACTGTTGAGGAAGCCGGACTGCACGAAGGCGACAAGATTAAAGTGAAACTGATGGAGATTGACCCGAAGACAGGAAAATACAAACTGTCTCATCGAGTTCTTATCCCGAAACCAGACGACTACGTTGAGCGCGAGCGCCGCCCGAGAGGCGAACGCCGTCAGCGCCCTGAGCGCCAGAACCGCGAGCAGCGCCGCTTTGAGCACCGCCCCAACCGTGACGAATATCACGACCCGCTGGCACCGAAGGAGCCGAAAGACTTCAACGACAGCCTTGACCACGATAATTTCTAAATGACATAATCTTAAAAACAGTGATGGCGGCAAATCCTTGAGATTGCCGCCATCACTGTTTTTATGCCATTGCACTGTACACGTACAATACATAACAACACATTCTGCCGCAGCCCAACCTAAGACCTATCACAATCTATAGGCGTACATCCCATTTATCTTCTTCCTGAGATAATTCATGAAGCCAACGTCACCGACAACTTCAATATCGTCAAAAAGACCGAGAACGAAACGGCCGATACCTGCATAATTGCAGACGTCCATACGCAGATGTCTGCGCCCGTCAGCAGTAATCTCAACCATTTTGCCGGCCTGCGGATACTCCTCTTTCAGTACATTATATGACAGTTGGCCCAAATACAGCTCAACAGGAAGCAACACTTCACCACTGAACATAAATACGTCTGTGAAAACCTGACGATGATATTTGACGTATTCCCACTCCGTATCTAGAATCTCAACGTTCTGCATACGGCTCACCTTGAACGTCTTGTTCAGACCTGAAGCCGGCTCATAGCAGCGCACCTCGTTGTTGTTGTTCATCAGCAGGAACGGTTCCACAAACCTGTCACGCGTTGTCTGACTGTGGGGCGACGTATAGCCATGCAGCACAACCTGACGCTTCATCTTGATTGCATCGTAAAGACTGCGGATATTGTGAGCTGCCTGCTCACGCAAATCCTCATCAGCAAGAATATTGAAGTCGTAAAAACGCTCAAGTTTTTTCTTTATGTTGGCAACCAGCGGATTGCCAAGCTCCGCCTTGTCGAGCAGACGTCCTATCTGCACGGCTTCTTCCTCGGTAAACGAGATACGGCTCATCAGGTGATTGAAGAAAGGCGAATCGCGGTCAATTCCGTATGTGTTGCCGTTCTTATAAACTCTGAAACCGCAGTCGCGCAGGAATTCAAGATAATAATAAAAGTTGCGGCGTGATATTCCGACTTTGTCGCAAAGCTCGTTTATCGAATACTGATGATTCTCGGCAAGCAAAAGAATGAGGTGCAGCTCACGCTCAAGTTTATCGTGACGCATAATGTTTTCTGTTTTTCAAAGCAATCACTTCTCAGGCAGAAGTCTGAAAGTCATGCGGTGATATTTCGTTGCTCCATATTCGGCTATCGCCTGGCGGTGCTTACGCGTCGGGTAGCCTTTATTGTCAATCCAGTCGTACTGCGGATATTCCTGCGCCAGGCGGTCCATGTAGTCGTCGCGGTAGGTCTTGGCAAGAATGCTCGCAGCAGCTATCGAAAGATACTTTCCGTCGCCCTTGACTACGGTCGTATAAGGGATAAAATGGTATGGCTTAAAGCGATTTCCGTCAACTATAATTGCTTCGGGACGCAACGTGAGCTGATCCAAAGCACGGTGCATGGCAAGAATACTGGCGTTAAGGATGTTTATCTCGTCAATTTCTTCAGGCGTAACCACACCCACTGCCCATGCCAGCGCGTCGTGTTCAATCTGCTCACGAAGTTCATAGCGGCGCTTGGCTGTAAGCTGTTTTGAGTCGTTAAGAGCCTCGTTCTTATAGTCTTCGGGCAGAATCACAGCAGCCGCATACACACTGCCGGCAAGGCAACCACGGCCGGCCTCGTCGCAACCGGCCTCAACCAGTCCTTTATAAAAGTGGCTTTTAAGCATGTTTCTGATAAATTTCAGTGTTCATTCAGTTTCCTCGTCTATTGCTAAAACTAATGGTTTCATGCTCATCCAGCATGCATCTCAACATACTGAATGAGAAACTCAAGACTACTTTTAAGGGCAAGACAAGGTCTGTTTTATTATTCTTTAACTAAAAACGAAGCAGTAGTGAACTTATTGTGCACAAACGGATGTTTATTTTGCAGTCAGAAACAAAATAATAAAAACATAAGATATGGAAAAGCAAATGACAATGACTGCAAATACTGAAACAGTAAGAAAAGCATCTGACGTTATCAGAAGAATGGCAAACACCGTATCAATTCCGATGCGTATGCTGCGCAGATATTACTCATACGTGCTTAAACACGAAGTCAGCAATGCCGAGGCAAGAGCCATCACGGAAGCCCAACTGGCTTTCTTCGCCACCATTCTGCCTGCCGACATATCGATAATGATAAGAATCGCAGCGTGCGTATGGTTTGTTGTGGCTATAAGAAAATGCGGACTTTACATCAGGCATAATGACTAAGAGCAATAAAAAAGGGAGCCGAAGCTCCCTTTTTCACATTATTATATTATATCAGTAGTCTGCCAATGAGTGTCAGAACATTTTGCTGACACGCTTAATTCCCTCTACAAGAGCGTCTATCTCTTCGCGTGTATTGTACATCGCAAACGATGCACGCACTGTTCCTTGTATGCCGAGACGTATCATCAGCGGCTGAGCGCAATGGTGACCAGTGCGCACTGCTATGCCAAGACGGTCGAGCAGAGTACCCATGTCAAGATGATGAATATCACCTACAAGGAATGAAACGACGGCATCCTTACGTGGCGAACGGCCGAATATACGTATGTTCTCCACCTCAGCCAGGCGCTGCATGGCGTATTCCGTAAGCTCATGTTCATGCTTCTGTATGTTGTCCATGCCCACAGCCGTCATATAGTCTATGGCCTTTGCCAGACCGTGGGTGGCAACATAGTCTGGAGTTCCAGCCTCAAACTTGAACGGAAGATGCTCGAACACAGTCTTCTCGAAGCTTACGCTCTCAATCATCTCTCCTCCACCCTGATACGGAGGCAGACGGTCGAGCCAGTCTTCCTTGCCATAGAGCACGCCAATACCTGTCGGTCCGTACATCTTATGACCGCTGAAAGCGAAGAAATCGCAGTCCATTGCCTGCACATCGACAGCAAAGTGAGGAGTACTTTGGGCACCGTCAACCATTACAGGAACGCCATGCTCGTGGGCTATGCGTATTATCTCGTCAACCGGATTGACCGTTCCTAGCACATTGCTGACATGCGTTACGCTGACAATCTTTGTCTTGTCGGTGAACATCCTGGCATATTCGTCCATGCAAAGCTCACCTTCGTCTGTCATCGGAATGACACGTATCGAGATGCCTTTCTTAGCTGCCTGAAGCTGCCAGGGCACGATGTTTGAGTGATGTTCCATTACAGAGACAATCACTTCGTCGCCTTCCTGCATGAACTCGTCACAGAAAGAAGACACCACAAGATTAAGACTCTCGGTGGTTCCACGCGTGAAGACAATCTCATTAGTTGACCTTGCATTGATAAACTGTCTTACTTTCTCACGCGCTTCCTCGTGCAAGTCTGTAGCCTGCTGCGACAGATAATGCACTCCGCGGTGAACGTTGGCATTCACGTTGTAGTACTCGTCTGTTATGGCTTCCACCACACAGCCTGGTTTCTGTGTTGTGGCGGCGTTGTCAAGATAGACAAGCGGACGACCGTAAACCTCGCGGCCGAGTATCGGGAAGTCTTCTCTTATTTTGTTTATGTCGAACATTGTAAAAACATTTAAAGGCAGACTGGCTACCGTAAAATCATCTACACAACTTGCAACCTTCGCATTTGTTCAGCTCTCCGCGGAATCGTTTCTCCACAAGATAGTGCAGACGGTCGCGCAAAGGAACGAGCTTGATGCCGTCAATCACCTCGTTGGCGAAAGCGAACTCAAGCAGCAGGCGTGCCTCTTTCAGAGGTATTCCGCGCTGACGCATGTAGAACAGAGCCGCATCGTTGAGCTGACCTACTGTGCTGCCGTGCGCACACTTCACGTCGTCGGCATAAATCTCCAGCATAGGCTGTGTGTACATGCGCGCCTCTTTTGTCGCGCAAAGGTTCTGGTTGGTCTCCTGTGAGACAGTTTTCTGCGCACCGTGACGCACCAACACACGGCCAGCAAACGCGCCGACAGCATTTCCGTCGAGCACATATTTATACAGTTCGCGGCTCGTGCAATGGCCTACCTTATGGTCAATAAGCGTATTATTGTCAACATGCTGGTGCTTGTCGGCTATCACGCAGCCGCGAAGGTCGCACTCGGCGCCCTCTCCTGCAAATACCAGGTCGGTGCGGTTGCGCGTCACTCCGTTGTGAAGCGTTATGACGTTGTGGCTCACGCGGCTGTCCCTTTGCTGCTCTATGAACACGTTGCTGACACGGACATTCTTCACATGCGTCTCTTCCAGGCAGTAAAGGTCGAGCGAAGCGTTGTCGCCTACATAAGCCTCAATAACCTGTGTGGCGAGGAAACGGCGGTCGTCAGCGGCGTGGTCGCAGAAAAGAAGTTTCACCTCTGCGCCTGCCTCGACAACTATCAGCACACGGCGGTTTACCATCAGGTCGACATCCGAGCGCAGGATGTTGATTACCTGCACGGCGCGGTCAACCACAACTCCCTTAGGTACATACACCAGCAGACCGTCCTGAGCCAGCATTGTGTTAAGCGCCGTTATGCCGTCGTCAGCTGTCTTTGCCAGCTTTGCATAATACTTTGCTACAAACTCAGGATTAGCGGCCGCGTATTTTGCGAGTGAACCAACAAAGACTCCTTCCGGAAGAAGGTGTCCTTTGGGCTGCACCTTATCGTAGAAACCATCGTTCAGCACGAAATAAAGCGACGTGCTGAGATTAGGAACATCGCAACGGAAAGCCTCATACGGGTCAACCGGTATCTCAAGACGGTTAAGATTAAGTCCGTAGTCAGGCTCAAACAGCGCCGGGATGTCTGTATATTTATATCTCTCGACCTTCTTCGTAGGGAATCCGATACGCTTGAAGTCCTCAAAAGCCGCATCGCGCACGGCATTCAATGGCTCCACACTGTGGCCCATAATCATGTCGCGACACTGCCCGTACAGGTCGATATATTGTTTTTCGCTATTCATCCGTATATGAATTATAATTATGAATTACGAATTTTGAATTATGAATCAAATTCCGTCAACTTCCTCCTTAATCCAGTCGTAGCCGCGTGCCTCAATCTCTTTCGACAACTCCGGCCCTGCTGTCTTGACTATACGTCCCTTGTAAAGCACATGAACGATGTCGGGCTTGATGATGTCGAGCAGACGCTCATAGTGCGTAATGACGATGCAGCTCGACTCCGGCGTGCGCAGTTTGTTCACGCCTTCAGCCACAATGCGCAGCGCGTCGACGTCAAGACCAGAGTCTGTCTCATCCAGAATGCTGAGCTTCGGCTCAAGCATTGCCATCTGGAAAATCTCGTTACGCTTCTTCTCTCCACCGCTGAAGCCTTCGTTCACAGAGCGGTTTGACAGCTTGCTGTCAAGCTCTACAATCTTTCTCTTCTCACGCATCAGCTTCAGGAACTCGGCTGCGTTGAGCGGTTCCTTGCCTTCATACTTGCGTTTCTCGTTTACGGCGGCACGCATGAAGTTGGTCATCGACACACCCGGAATCTCCACCGGGTACTGGAATGAGAGGAAAAGGCCTTCGTGTGCCCTGTCTTCAGGCTTCATTGCAAGCAGGTCTTTACCGTTGAAAGTAACCTCGCCTGCTGTAACCTCATACAGCGGATTGCCCACCAGCACGGCGCTTA
The DNA here is from genome assembly GCA_902491375.1 of uncultured Prevotella sp. Taxonomy (GTDB): domain Bacteria; phylum Bacteroidota; class Bacteroidia; order Bacteroidales; family Bacteroidaceae; genus Prevotella. The sequence goes on along the minus strand of CABUHE010000001.1, from coordinate 128,542 downwards.
GCGTACTCTTACCTGAGCCGTTAGGTCCCATTATGGCATGCGTCTCACCGTCCTTTATGGTGAGGTTTATGCCTTTAAGTATTTCTTTATCGCCTATCTTGGCGTGTAAGTCTTTTATTTCTAACATAATTCTTGTTTATAATTTATTCCGGCCTTACGGCTTGCGCCTGCCTGAGTTGTTTATTTCAAATCTAAAAGAGAATCCAATAGTCCGTCGAAGTCACTGCTTGTGAACTTGAACGGGAACGTAACTTTCAGTCCCACTGACAGTGCGTGGCGGTGCATCGGAGAGCGCATGGCATACGATGTCTGTTCATTGCCGAATGTAGTTTCAGACGATGTATGGCCGTTGATTGCGAATCTGAATTCATAGCCGACTTCAAGTGCCAGGCTCGAAAACAGATATATGTCGACACCTACGACCGGCGCCATGCTCAGCAGCGGACTTTTCACGTTGTAATCGCGGACGTAGTCGTATGCGAGTGCATTGATTGAGCCGCTCTGTCTGCGCTCATCAATATTCCAATACGTGTTTGCGCCGAGATAAGGCTGAAACTGACTGGATTCCGGCATGATATACCACCGTCCGCCAAGCATAAGCTGCGACAGATCGGCTGATACGTCGCCTGAATAGAAGTCCATCCGCTCACGCTCATAACCGCCGATGACTGAGAACTTGCTCTTAGGTATAAAATATTCGAGATGGAATGAGAAGTTAGGCCCGCCGCCCGACTTTACAGGGTCGTAATACTCCTTAGGGGTCTCATTAACGGACACGACGGGCTTCACAGGGGTTAAATTAAAGTCTATTGCCCACCGCCGTGACTCATCTTCCTGTCCGCTTGCCTTGACTCCCAAAAGACAAAGGAGCAGAACCAGAAACATAATCTCCTTTATTCTCATAATAAAACTTAGTTTCTATATCGTCAACGAACAGATGTTAAAACGCATCAGCTCAACCAACATCCAGCTTCTTATACTCTCCTATTTTTTTACCTTTCTACTTTTCTACCGTTTTACCCTTAACTTATCCGACCGTTCCTTCGAGCGATACGCTGAGCAGCTTCTGAGCCTCAACGGCAAACTCCATAGGCAGCTTGTTAAGCACTTCCTTGGCGTATCCGTTCACAATCAGTCCGACAGCCTGCTCCGTAGGAATACCGCGCTGGTTGCAGTAGAACAGCTGGTCTTCGCTGATTTTGCTGGTCGTAGCCTCATGCTCAACTATCGCCGAGTCGTTGTGTATGTCCATATAAGGGAACGTATGGGCACCGCAGTCGCTGCCCAACAGCAGCGAGTCGCACGATGAATAGTTGCGGGCGTTGTCAGCATTGGCCGACACACGCACCAGTCCGCGATATGAGTTCTGGCTGTGTCCGGCGCTGATACCCTTGCTTATAATCGTACTCTTTGTGTTCTTGCCAAGGTGAATCATCTTAGTACCCGTGTCAGCCTCCTGATAATTGTTGGTAACGGCTACACTGTAAAACTCTGCCACTGAGTTGTCGCCGCGAAGTATGCACGAAGGATATTTCCACGTAATGGCCGAGCCGGTCTCCACCTGAGTCCACGACAGCTTTGAGTTGACGCCGCGCAGGTCGCCACGCTTTGTCACGAGGTTGAACACACCGCCCTTGCCGTGCTCGTCGCCCGGATACCAGTTCTGGACAGTCGAGTATTTCACCTCGGCATTGTCCTTTACGATAATCTCCACGATTGCGGCGTGAAGCTGGTTCTCGTCGCGCATCGGAGCCGTGCATCCTTCAAGATAAGACACATAACTGTCGTCCTCGGCTATGATAAGCGTGCGCTCAAACTGTCCCGTATTCTTAGCGTTGATACGGAAATATGAGCTTAGCTCCATAGGACTGCGCACGCCCTTGGGTATATAGACGAACGAACCGTCGCTGAAAACGGCACTGTTCAAGGCTGCGAAGAAGTTGTCGCGGTAAGGCACAACCGAACCGATATACTCTCTGACAAGGTCAGGATGATTCTTTATCGCCTCGCCTATCGAGCAGAATATGATGCCCTTCTCTGCAAGTTTCTCCTTGTAAGTAGTCTTAACCGACACTGAATCCATTATGGCGTCGACCGCCGTCTGACCACTGAGCGCAAGCCGCTCTTCGAGCGGAATACCCAGTTTGTCGAACGTTTTCATCAGCTCCGGGTCAATCTCCTTCTTGCCTTCGTCCTTCTTCTTAGCCAAAGGGTCGGCATAGTAAGATATAGCCTGATAGTCGATGTCGGGCACATGTACGTGTCCCCACGTAGGCTGTTCCAGCGTCTTCCAGTAGTTATAGGCCTTCAGGCGGAAGTCGAGCATCCATTCAGGCTCGCCCTTCTTAGCCGAAATCAGACGCACAACGTCCTCATTGAGGCCCTTCTCGATAATGTCTGTATGCACATCGGTAGTGAAGCCGAACTCATATTTCTGCTCAGCCACCTGTCTTACAAACTCGTTATTTTTATTATTATTGATTTTCTCCATTGTTATTCAAAACTTATCAAGCTCACAACATAAAGGTCGTACTTATGTAAGTTTGCAAAGTTAGCAAACAATGACGACCAGAACAAAAAAATAACATAAAAAAAACTAAACAAATAGTTCAGATCCACAATAATATGTAAACAATGGATAATAAAAACATGACTAATCTGATAACATTTTTAATTATACCTCATCTTTTGATAACCAAACCCACGAAATGTTAAGATTAGAACCATAAAAATAAATTGTGTAATAAAAATACTATCAGAGCTAGAAAAATAACTTTACTAATTTAATTAGTATATGAAAATTAAGGCGATCTGTATATTTAGACCGCCTTAATCGTTAAAGAAAAACTTATATCAAGTTACAATTATCGCTTTCAATTGTTTACTATCATTTTTTGAGTATAAATCTTACCGCCTGCACTTATTCTGAGAATATATAGACCATTGCCTATTCCATCAAGTGGTAATTTATTACCATTGGAACGCGACACGCACATACCATTAACACTTATTAAATCAGCACTGTCAAAGTTACCGCTAATTGTAATGAAATTATCCCCATTATTACGAGTTATCTCAATATTATCAGCAATAATACGCTTTACATCAGTAAGATCATCGAGACAAAATTGTTCTGAATAATCAGAATATGTACCATCATAATTATAAGCAACAACCTGATAACATGCATTCACAGACGGATCAGGATCTGTAAAACGAGTCTGTAATCTATCTATTACAGATTTATTTAACTGTATTCCATCCCTAAAAATATTGTATGAGAACACATTATTCTCATTTATAGGTGTTATTTCCGGAATGTCTGTAATACAACCTGTTATATTCCAACAGCATTTACCTTGTTCCGGCAAGCCCTGTTCGTTATAAAAGTCGGAAATCTTCTTCCATGTAACTCCATTATCTTCCGAATACACGTCACTCTTTCCTGCAACAAACTTATCACTAAGAATATAAAGCAAAGGAAGTTGATCTGCATTATAATCAAATATCTTTATTCCTATTCTTAATTCTTTCGACGCATCAACGACCAGAGGCTCATCAAGTGGAATAATAAACTCTTCGTTGTATACCATATCCTTTATCTCTTGCTCACGGACCAGTACTCCATCCTCAAATACAACAATAGAAGCATGCATATTTTCTTCAGTCTGTCCATCAGTATAATAATTAAGCGTTGTTGACACAGCACTTAGGTATTTACCATCATACGCGCTTAAATCATTTGGTTCAAAGACATTAGCAGCTATAAGTTCCCTACCTTCATTTCCGATAGTGTACTTTGTAGAGAATGACGGATCATTTATATAGTTTATCTGGTATGCACCCGATAGATTATGCCACATCAAATTTAACGATTTGCCATCTTTATCAAGCATTCCGGTAAGTCCTGTTGGTGCTTGCATTTCAGATTCACCTGTATCTATTCTGATATTATCAATAAACATCTGATACTGTGCAGCACCTTGACCGTGTTTCCTGAACCGTATTTTAAAAAGTTTTCCTGCTACATCCGATGATATGTCCGTACTTAAAACATTATAAGTATTAGATTCTGCAAATTCCCCTATAGACCAAGTTCTGATTTCTTTCCATGTATCACCAAAATCTGTCGATATATCAAAACTAAGCGAATCTTTATCAACATCCCAATCTGAAGAATTCAGAAGAGAATACAACATGAAAAATGAAACTTTTACAGTATTTTCGTTTGTAGCATCAACAGGTCTTGAAACTATGCTTGCCGAATATGGCTGCAAAGAAAAGACCGTATAATATAAGCTGCTTCCAATAAGACCGTAATCTTTCATAACGCCCCATGATGCATCCTGAATATCTCCATAATCACTCTCAACTTCCCAAAAATTCGTTTCCAATGTTCCTGTAGTAAAATCATCAAATAACGGCATACTATATGTACCCGGTACTCCGACCTTCAATACATTTGACCTTGGAGAAACCATAACACCTCCTGTATTTCTTTCAAATATTGCCTCAACCGAATATCCAGGATGACCGGCAGGAACATTGTTTTCAGTTATTGCTGCAGGCTTATCCGCAGAAACCTCATCAACCAGAATTCCGTCGCGATAAATTTTATATGAATGAAGTTCAAGATCACTATATTCACTAACGTCCTTTATCCATGAAAGTTCAACCTGACCAAGTGCCTCAGACTTGGCTTTCAATCCTTCCGGAGTGGCTGGTATAGAAACATCACACGGTTCTGACTTAAGTATCCAACACTTCGGTTTTTGACCTACAACAATGTATACATCAACATTGCCTACTATTGTACTTCCATCTGAAGATATGGCAACAGGCGAGGCTTGCGATTTTTCTCCATAATCAAAAGTAAAATCCGGCACAACTCCATCAGCAAAGAGTTGCATATAATACGTAAAATCAAAATTACGATCATCCTTAAACGAATACCAGAACGGACGGTTATACACTTCATCCCCAAAGAATACAGAACCATAACTTATAGCTGCAACCATATTGCCTTTGTTATCAATACCTGCCTGACTTACATTCATCCCTTCATCTGTTCCGTCTATAGAAGTAACTTTACGCAACTCACCATTTTTCACATCATAAATGTATATTTGCATACTTCTCTTTATGACAAAAAACTCACCATTAGGGCTCATACTAAGTATACTCATTTGAGCATAATTATCAACATCCCACCCAACAGCTTTTTCGTCAATTTCTGTGTATTTATCATCTTGCCATATTATTACGTGATTTTTATTATCCATATCAGAAGTTATTCCTACGGCTGTATTACCATCTGCAGAAATGAAATAAGGTCGGCAGCTCCTGATCTGCTCCGGTAAAGGAAGCCAATTACATTTCCATGTATCATCCTGCTCTTCTATCCAAACACACGGATAGAAAGATGTATAATTACCCGTACTTACATACCCTAAAACTTTCTTTCCGTCAGCCGACAATCCCACAGCCTGGGAGCCATCACCTAAATACTCGAATTTTGAGGTATCATAATCACCGTAATAAAGAAGCGTCGCCTTACCATTCTTCCATATGGCAGCAGAATTGGCAGGACGTGTATCCGTTCCAAAAATGTCTGAGAATGTAATAAGCAAATCAGGATCTTTCGTAGTTCCGCAAATCACACCATCATCTGTTACGGCACTGAAATCTCCTCCTTTACTAAAATCATTCTCATCAAACTCTGTAAGCCATTGGATTTCACCATTATTTGTATCATACAAAAAACTCACGGAATACGAGCCATCCACACTATAATTAGGATTTACTCCTACTACATAGCGGCCACTTGGTGAAACTGCCTTACACAAAGTCTGTTCCTGTAAGGTTTTAAAACCTTTATCTGCCCATGCACTCTCTGCAAGAGTCATAAATGCAATTGCCAATATAAATAAAGTTTTTTTCATAATAAAATAAATTTGGTTAATTATCAACTTAACATTGGCAAAAATAGGAACAATATTATTTTTTTGCAAAATGAGATGCTTCGAATACATGAATTCGAAGTAAAAGAAAGATGTTTAATGTTATTTTATCAGGGTTTCACAACCAATTGACGTAAAATAAAGCATAAAACAGTATACTTTCAGTTTTTGTCTTTTAAAGCCATGTTCTGATACAATGACGGTGTTATGCCGGTAACTTTTCTGAAAACGCTAACAAACGAAGAGTAAGACTTAAAGCCTACGCTTTCGGCTACTGCCTTCATTGTAAGATGTCCGTAATGTTCCGTATCTGCGAAACGAGCACAAGCCAGGTGGATACGGTATGGATTTACATAATCATTAAAACTTTTATGGAACATGTCATTTATAACCTGAGACACATATTTACTATTTGAGCCGACTATTTCGGCCAACATTGCCAGCGAGAAGTTCACGTTACAATATTCCGTTGTATTCTCCATAACGTTACGTATGGCGTCTGCAAGAGCCTGTGCCTGTTCTCCGGCAAGTCCACTTTTTTGATATTTTGTCTGTTCACTGTGCTGGTCTCCGACCGTAGAACAGAGCTCCTCACTCCGTGATTTCATGGCTGCGATTTCCTCATCTTTTGCCTTAATGGCCTTATCAGCCTGACGCAGGCGGTTTATCAGCTGTTCCTGTGTATCTACAAAATTGCGGTTTACAGAATAAAGATCTGCATAACTACGATGCAGACGAATCTTCTGACGCCACACAACAACAAGAAATATCATTGTGACAATGGCTACAACCAATGCCGCACATGTGACCACACGCTGTAAGCGTATTGTCTGCAAACGTTGTTCTTCACGCATGTTTAAATCTGATATCTCACGCGTTGTCTTCTCTACTTCGTAAGTAAACAGTGTATTTTTAGCTGCATCAAATTCACGTGTATTATAAATTGAATCCATTATGTCAAGATAACGCGATTTATAAAAATTAGATTTGACAACATCTCCATTATCTTCATAGAATTCTGAGAGATTTTTCAACGTGGTGGCGAAAGTATGCTGCAAATTGTAACGGCGGGACATGACATCACATAAGTTCATATATTTCAACGTAGAATCAGACAAGCCCAGCTGACCGTACGCGCCATATATTTCCTGGTAAGCGAAACATTGATATTTCGGATCCAGCCGTTTTTTGACAGCATAGCTTGCAAGAGACTTCAGACATAATATTCCCTGTACAGCCTCACCTTCATATATCTGTATCAGACTTTTTGTATATCCACTCATGAAAATGTCTTCCGGGTCATCCGGATCTTTGGTTTGCTCAGACAGTTTATAATATTTCCTGGCATTTGGCAAGTCTTTCAAGAAGGTGTATATGCCTGTCATGTTCACCAGAATATCATGTTCCACCTTACAGTCAGAGGTGTTCTTACATAGTTTGTAAGCTTTATGGTAATAGTCAATGCCCTTCTCCCAATCAAAGAAAATACAATACACATTTCCTATATAATTATATAAGCGGGCAGCATGCTTTGGTGTAGCGCACTGCTCGCTTATCTTCACACCATATATAAACTCGTCAAGAGCTTTTACATAGTCTGCCATATCATAATAGACCTTACCGGCTTTCAGTCTTGCCATAGCACAAAGATTCTTGCTGTCATCATCCATATTGTCCTTAAAGCGGCCATAAGCAACAGCGTAAAGCACCAACGCCTCACCATGCTTATTCTGTTTTTCATATTTGTCAGCCAACTCTATAACCTTTGCCGGCAACATTCCGTCGACTTTTTGTACAAGCCATGAGTATTGCGTCTTGTCTGCTGCAGATACAGTCTGCGCCAACAATGACAACATGAAGATAAATAATAAAATTACGTGTTTTATCATTTTAGCATAGGGATAGCTTTCCCACGGTTTGTGTTATTATGTCAAGGTGCAGCAACATGCTGGCAGCAAGAACATCACTTTAGTGAATTGATATTTTAAGTTAAACTTGTGCCTGTTATACCTGCTACTTAATGCAAAGATAAAAAAAGGCAGAAGCAAAACAAAATGAAAATCGAAGTTTTTTGATTTGACAAGCCATTTGAGCCTAACCTAGGCTAGATTTTTACCTTAACACGACAATAAACAGATGTACGTATCATGCAACACGAAGATGCACATGAAACATGTAAATGCAAAAATCATTTTCTTTACGTTTCCAAAAGGTGTCCTTTCAGGCTGTAAAAGGGCACCTTTTAGACACTAAAAGACCGTCTTTCGCAATGCAAAAGGCGGTCTTTTGAAAATCAGTCTTTACTGATGTAAATTTATTCTACTACTATCATTGTCCAATATTTCAGCGTAGGCACAGTGAATGTTACCTCTCCGCCTGCCTGCTTAAAGGGCAGTTCCTGCACTGCTCCGCCAAGTGCGTCAGGTGTTGCCACCCATATCCTGTTGACCTTCTTGTCAGCCTTCATACGCAGAGACAGTCCTTCGATGAGTTCAGGCTCAGGCATTGTACCCTGCATGTCGCGCCAACTGAGATTGTCGGCATTGACGAAATTGAGCAGATGAACAACCTTCTTGTCGCCTACCTGACGTGCGAACGATGCCACGCTGCCGAGTGCCGGCGGCCATGCACCTACCGTAACACCTGACGTTGAAGATACATCGGCATCAGTTTCCTCACCTCCGCCACGCAGCAGATTCTGGTATGCCGTCATGAAATCATAGTATCTTACGATGGCATCCTTCAACTCTGCGCTCATGGCAAGACTGTTGTTCGGGAAATACTCACGGCAGAGCATGTGGTCGCCGAGCTCAAGATGAGCGCCGCCGAGGGCGAACATCACGGCATCTGTAAGCAAAACGCCCGGAGTGTTGAACTCTCCCTGCTCCTTGCTGTAATCCATATAGGCAGCAAAAACTGTCTGCAACTTGCCCTGACTGTATTGCTCATTGTTATGGATTACGTCGCGCAGTGAGCTGAAAGAGCTCTCGCTGTCCCAAAGCTCATTGTAGAGGAAGTCAACCTTGCCGGTCTTAGCTATCGAGTAAGTGCCGAAGCTGCTTACCGCGTTCATTACAAGACGTTTGTCGGGGTGACGTTCCTTCATGGCGTTTATGAATGAGCCATAGCCAAGTTGCAGGTTTGCCTTACCTCCGTCGTAAGTATACAGACTGCCACGATCGCCAAGCTGATCAATCTGATAGCCGTCAAAATCAAAGTTGGCATACACGTCGTCGTTTCTTTCGCCTATGTATTTCTGCCATTCTTTGTTTGAAGGGTCAACCAGATAGATGTCGCTCTTCCAAGAGTCGGGCAGGTCATGCTTGTCCTTTGTGGTATGCTTGGTGTCCTTGAACAGGTACCATTCCTCCTTAACACCATCGGCTGCGGCGTCAGAAAGGGCTCCGAAACAAAGGTTGTAGAACATCGACTTCATGCCGTAAGAGTGCTGCACGTCGATGTATTTCTTGACAACCGATGTGTAGACGTCGCGGTTGGCAATGTCCTTATACACCTCGTCAAGGTTCTCGCGCGTGCCGCCGAGCGGCCAGTGGTGCTTGTTGTGCCAGTCCTGAAACTGCATTCCGTTGATGTGGCAGCGGTTGAGATATGCCATTTCGTCCTCAATCACGCCGTCGACAGTCTTTGACTGGTCGAACGTTGCCACAAAGCCGTATCGCGGAAAACGTGTCCAGTCGCTCGATACGTCGACACCTATTGTTCCGAGTACGGTCTCGGTGCCGTCAGCGCCGGTTGTATAGACATCGGCAAGATAGCCGGTGAAGTCTGTTGCCGGTGCTGTCCATGTCCATGAGCCGCCGCTTACAGGCTGCTCGTCCACCACCTCTGCCTGAGTGCGGTAGCGCACCTTGGCTCCAGCGGGAATGTCGCCGGTTGCAGTGAATGTAACTGTCTCGCCGGGCTTATAGCAAGCCTTGTCGGTAGAGAGGTTTACAGTAAGGTCGGCGCAAACCGTCACCACGTCGGTAACTTCGCCTGTAATGTCCACACCGGGCTTTGCTGTAACGTTGTCGTCATCGTTGCACGACCATAGCGCAAGCAACGCTACGACTGAATATATAATCTTTCTCATTTTCTTATTGTTTTGCTATTGTTATTGTTTCGGTCAGCTGGTTAAGTGTTATCTTATAAGTACCGGCCTCTGTTATCTTCCACTTATTGTCGACACTGCCAACATCTACCGTCAGATATTGCGACTTGAAATCGCTGCTGCTCTTGTCAATGAAGAGAGCCTTCTCCTCTTTTCCTGTCGGCGCAGCACCGTTTGTAGCAGACATAAACCAAGCTCCGTTCCAGCTGCCGTCCCTGTCGCAGGTAAATTTCAGCTCGCCTGTGTTGAGCGTTCCTGTCCAAGTCATTACATAAGGATTTGACTCGTCTCTGGTCATAGGCGCAGAGTCGTCGAGCGACCAGCCGCCCGGAGTAGCGTCACCTACAAGCCAGATGTTCTCATAAGGTGTGAACGGAGCCATCAGCATGCGTTCCTTGCCCGAACGGATGTCAAGACAAATCTTGTAAGCCTTACCTGTCTCGACTGCGTTGAGGTACCATTTGTTGTCAGGATCGAAGCCCGTAACGAACGCAACCGAGCTGTCAGTATAAGGCGCGTTGGCCTGAGTTGCCTTGTACATGTTCTCCCAACTGCCGCTCTGCGTACCGAACTTGAACTCCTTGCCTACCGTAAACACGTGTCCATAACGGAAGAGGAACGGGTCAAGCGGATCTTGTGTCATCTCGTCGAAGCCCCAGCTGTTCTCGTCGCCGACGAAATATATGTGGTCGTAAGGCGGCTTAACTCCGTCTGACTTGACAGTCTCTATTGTGCCGTCGAGCAGATTCAGGGTTATCGTGTAGTCGTGTTCCTCGCTTATCTCGAACATATTGTCAGGCTGGTCGGCTGACGTGCGCAGCACGAGTGAGCCGTCGTCAGCACGGTTGTAAGAAGGAAGCTCCTGACCGAGAGTAGTTATAAACTTGTAAGTTCCGGCCTTAAAGTATCCTGTGTAAGTGAAATGACCGTTGTCGGTGCGTGTCATTTCCTCCGCCTTAGACAGGTCGGTACCGCCCATCGTGGCTGAACCTGTAACATAAAGGGTTGACGTAACAGGCTCGTAAGCAGTTACATTAAATTCAGTTGAAGCGATCTGAACATCGTCTTCGCCTGCGACTTTGGCTATTACTCTTGCCTCAACAACGTAACGGTTGTCGGCCTTTATGCCGAAGTTATCACGGAGCAGAGAGTTAAGCGTCTCTGTCGTGGCTGTCCATGTGTACTGCTGTGTCATTTCATCTGCAACGACACACGGCGAAGCAAAGCCCGTGCCGGCCTCAGCCAGTTCGAGAGTGTAGGATATGCGGTTGCCGGTACCGTGGTTGGTGCCCGTTGTCCACGTCAGCGTAAGCGCGTTATCGGCATGTGAAGCCTCGTCAAGTATTATGTCGTTACCGCTTGCGGTAAGGGCAAGTTCAGTCTCACCCTTGTTCAGCTCAGTATAGTCATCGTCGGCACATGCTCCGAAAGCGACGCAGCCTAATATAAAGAGCAGCGGTCTTAAAATATGTCTTTTCATATATTCATGTATTTAATTAAAGATTAATAACCAGGGTTTTGCGTCAGTAACGGATTGGCGTCTATCTCAGTCTGCGGTATCGGGAACAGCAGTCTGTCTTTTGTTACATTGCCCTTGCCTATGCCACGGAGGAAGTTTATGGCATAGTTGCCGTGGTCAAGACGTATCATGTCAAACCAGCGGTGGCCTTCAAAGGCAAGCTCCATGCGGCGTTCGTGTATTATCTTATCACGCATCTCTTCCTGAGTCAGTCCCTGCACTGCCGGCAGACCAGCCCTCTTGCGCACAATATTGAGCGGAGCGGCAGCCTCATCGGTAAGTCCCTGCTCGTTAAGAGCCTCCGCCTCCATAAGCAGAACGTCAGCATAACGGTAGATAACGAAGTTAGCCGGAGATGTATTGAACTCTGGAGATATTGACTTGGGGACAAGGAATTTACGCACGTTATAGCCGGTGTTTGAATATGAACTGAGATATTGCTTGCCGTCAAAGTCAGGACATCCCTGATAAAGCACAGTCATATCCTTGCGCAGGTCGCCTTCCTCATATTGGTCGACAAATTCCTGTGTAGGCAGGTTCCAACCGTAGCTGCCTGCCACGAAGTCAGAGTTGCGTGGTCCCATGAAGGTTGACAACCACGACATCTGCGGATTGTTGCCCCAGAAGTCGTACTCTGTGTCGCCGCTGTACTGCACTTCAAAGAGCGACTCGGCACCGTTGTTGATGGTCGCATCGAAGTTATCTTCATACTTGCAGTTATCCAGATTGTATCCCATATCGGTTATTTCTTTACACAAGAGTTCAGCTTCGTGATAATATTCTTTATTGTCAGGAGCAAGTGTCAGGTAAATGTCAGCCATCATTGCCATTGCAGCTTCACGGCATGCACGACCTTTATCGTCGTCAGAATATTCTGATTTGGCAGGCAGACGGTTGATTCCCTCCTGGCAGTCTTTCATTATCTGTTCGTAAACTTCCTCCTTTGAGGCGCGTGCAATAGCCGTAGGGTCGCCCGGATTGAACGGTTCCGTACGCAAAGGCACGCCTCCAAACAGGCGTACAAGTATGTAATAATAATGTGCACGAAGGAAATACGCCTCGCCAAGACTCTGGCTACGCACTGTTTCCGACAGTCCGGATGCGCTTTGCAGACTCTGTATCGTAGTATTGCACTGGCCTATGCCTACCCACGGAGAGCGCCACATATAAAGCGCCATGGCGTTGTCGCTCTGTGTGGTGAAGTTAGAAGCCTGTATGGTTTCTATTCCGTCGGTACCGCCTCCGGCTCCTACCTCACTGTTACCGGCCACGATATCGAGTGTCCAGATACGCTGGTTATACATATTTGAAGACTGTAACGTGCGGTAACAGCCTAGCGTAAGCGCCTTGGCAACGTCATCAGTCATGGTTGTCTCAGGGTCGAGCGTGTTATGAGGCGACAGGTCGAGGAAGTCTGAACACGACGACATGGCAACAGCGGTAACTCCCGCTAATATGATGTTTCTTATCGTTTTCATTGTAATTAATTGTTTAGAAGTTTAAGTTTAGGCCAAAACTGAATGTCCTCGAGATAGGATAACGCGAGAGATCGATGCCGTTAATATCGACTTCAGGATCGAAGCCAGAATATGAGGTGATAGTAGCCACATTCTCACATGATAGCGACAGGCGCAGTGCCTGAACTCCTATCTTGTCCAGCCATTTGCTGGGGAAGTTATATGCGAGCGTTATATTCTTGAGTCGCAGGTAAGAACCATTCTCTACGAAACGGTCAGACACGCGGTTGTTGCCGTTCGGATCGCCGTAGACAGCACGCGGAATGAAGTTGCTTGTGCCCTCGCCTGTCCAGCGGTTGAGTACGTCAGTTGTCTGGTTATAGGCTGCCGACATACCCGTATTGTCAATATTGTTGGCATTGAAAATCTTGTTTCCTGCTACGCCTTGCAGATATACAGACAGCTCAAAGCCCTTGTAAGTAAGGGTATTGTTCATTGAGAACAGCCATGTTGGATTTGGATTACCAAGTACAGTGCGGTCTTCGTCGTTGATTACGCCATCGTTGTTAAGGTCGCGGAAGCGTATATCGCCCGGCTCAGCACCAGTCTGTACGGCATGGTCGTTAACCTCCTGCTGGTTCTGGAATATTCCGTCAGTAACATATCCATAGAAAACATTAATCGGATAACCCTCTGCCAGCATTGTAACATACGAGTTGTTGACCTGGTTAATGTAGTAAGGCACGTCGCTGTTAAGGTCTTTAATCTTGTTACGGTTGTAAGTTGCCGTGAGCGTTGTTTCCCAACGGAGCGGGCTTACAAGGTTAACCGTATGCAGACTCATCTCAAATCCCTTGTTGCTTACACGTCCGGCGTTGGTATAAGTAGTAGACGTGTCCTCAAATCCTGATGTAATTGGAATAGAGGCTTTTACCAACATGTCACGTGTTTCTTTAAGATATGCGTCAAGTGAGAGTACAATGCGTGAGCCAAGGAATGATGCGTCAACACCTATGTTTGTCTGAGCCACCTCTTCCCAATGTATATATGGGTTGGCGAGAGTTGACGAATAAAGCACTGTCTGAGTATTTCCTGCTATGCCGAGCGGATAGACACTTGTGTTATACTGAGCCAGATAGCCGTAGCTGCCTACGCTGGCCTGACTACCGGTTACACCATAGCCGGCGCGTATCTTGATGTCATCGATAAACTTAGTCTTAGGAAACCACTTCTCATCAGACATTCTCCATGCCAGTGAAACTGACGGGAAAGTACCCCAACGATGCTTAGGACCGAACTTGCTTGAGCCGTCACGACGTACGGTTGCAGTGAGGAGATAGCGGTTTTTGTAAGAATAGTTAAGACGTGCCATGTAAGACAGGAGCGCCCACTCAGTCATATTGCCGAGTATTGAGTACATCTTCTCACCGTTGTCGAACTCGTGAACATTGTCAAACTGGAACACATTCTTCTGTGCATTGTAATAATCATAGTCATTCCACTGTGCAGACATACCGCCCATGAAGCTTATTTCGTGAGCGTCGGCTATTGTATAGTCGAACAGGAAATAGTTATCCCACAAGTAAGTGAACGACTTGTTGGTGCTCTTATAGCGTGTGCTTTCCTCTACGGGAGTAGGTTTCCAATCATATTTAGGAGTGAAATTGTCGTCAAACCAGAACTTGGCGTCATAGCCGAAAGTGCTGCGGAACTTGAGCCACTTGGCAAATCTGATCTCGCCTGTTATGTTGGCGAGGAAGTTGTAACCGTTCGTCTTGTTGCTGTTTACTTGAGTAGTACCTATCGGGTTGCGTATACTGCCATACCATTCGGCGTTGCCCTCAGGGCCGCTCCATGTTCCGTCCTCATTCTTTACAGGCTGTACGGGCAATGCCTTCATTGCATCGCTGATGCTGTAAGAGCCTTGTTTCTTCTCGTCTGCGCTGAATGTAATATTGTTGGAGAACTTAAGCCACTTGGTAACCTGGGCATCTGAGTTTGCCTGGAAGGTAAAACGGCGGTATTTTACGCTCTCAACGATACCTGACTGGTCGAGGAATCCGCCTGAAACATAGTAGTGCGACTTGTCGTTTCCGCCTGAATAGCTCACCGTATAGTTTTGCAGTATGCCTGTACGTAACAGCTCGTCCATCCAGTCTGTGCCGCTGCCGAGAGTCTCGGGGTTGGCAAATTCAGGATTCGGAGTGCGTCCGCTGTTTATCATCATCTCATTGCTGAGAGCGGCATATTCCGACGCATCGAGCAGGTCAGGTACGTTTGTAGCATTCTGTACAGACACGTTGGCTGAGACAGAAAGATGACTTTCACCTGCCTTACCGCGCTTGGTAGTAATCATAACGACACCGTTGGCACCGCGTGAACCGTAGATTGCGGCAGCCGAAGCATCCTTCAGCACGTCCAACCTGTCAACATCGGCCATGTTGATTGCATTCAGACCGAGGTCGGTCGGCACTCCGTCGATGACTATAAGAGGGTCGCAGTTGTTGATTGAACCCAAGCCACGTATCTTGATATTCACATTGTCGCCAGGCTTACCTGCATCAATAATCTGCACACCTGAAATCTTACCCTGAACGGCGGCTCCGATATTGTTTACTGACGAATTATTGATGTCTTTACTGCCGAGCGATGCGACAGAGCCTGTAAGGTCGCTCTTCTTCATCGTACCGTAACCTACGACTACAAGTTCGTCGAGCATTTCGTTGTCCTCATTAAGCACAATGTTCAACTGACGACGGCCGTTAACAGGCACATCCTGCGTTTTATAGCCTATATAACTTACTGTCAGCGTAGCATTTTCAGACGCATTTACCGTAAAATGACCGTCTATGTCGGTTATGGCAGACGCGCCTGTACCTCCGCCTTTAACTTTAACAGTGGCACCAATAACGGCATCACCCTTGACATCGGTGACTGTACCACTCACTTTCAGCTGTTGGGCAAACGCCGACGTGGGAGAAAGCATCCCCAGCAGCACCACCAGCAGCGTTAACATAAATGTTCTACTTAGTCCTTTCATGTAATGTTATTTTAAAGGTTATAATTGTTCATGTAACATAAAGTTTCCATATTTCTGGCCGCGTTTATAGCGGCTTACGTAACACCTTGATATACAAGATGTTGCAAAAGGTGGTCTTTTATATTGTAAAAGACGGCCTTTCAGGTCGTAAAAGACCGTCTTTTGCAATGCGTTTTGGCCTCTTTTGCACGACAGGCCGTCACGGTCTGCCGTGAGAGAGGCATATTTATTACAGTTTCTTCAGTCCTTTTGTTTCGGCATTATCTTTCACTTCAAACAGGCTTATGGCATATCCGCCGCCTTCGACAGCGTGAAGTGTCAGTTTTGTTTTCGATGTAACAATGCCTTTTGTGATAGTATAAGAGGTCGGATTGGTCTTATAATTAGCGTCCTTTCCGTCTGCATATATAGTAGCTATGTACTTCTTGCCTTTGTCAAGGAAACCGAACGTCAGTTTAGAAGTATGCTCTTTCTGACCGGCTACGCTGCCTACAAACCAGTTGCCTGTGCCTTTTGCCTTGCGTGCCACGGTAATATAGTAGCCCGGCTCAGCCTCAAGATAGCGTGAGTCGTCCCAGTCAACGGCCACGTCTTTGATGAACTGAAAGGCATCCATGTGCTTGGCATAGTTCTCCGGCAGGTCGGCTGCCATCTGAAGCGGACTGTACATTGTGCAGTAAAGGGCCAGTTGGTTGGCTATCGTGGCGTTTACGTGAGAAGAGTTGTTGGGGTTGAGCTTCGTCATATCCATCTCAAATATACCTGGAGTATAGTCCATAGGGCCTCCCTTCAGACGTGTGAACGGCAATATTGTAACGTGCATGGTCTTTGTTCCACCCATACCCTGATACTCTGTGCCGCGTGCTGACTCGTTGCCGATAAGGTTCGGATAGGTGCGGCATAATCCTGTAGGGCGCACTGCCTCATGGGCGTTGACCATTATGTGGTGTTTTGCCGCTTCCTTGACGGCGTATAGGTAGTGGTTGTTCATCCACTGTCCGTAGTGATGTTCGCCAAGTGGAAGAATGTTGCCTACGTATCCGCTCTTGACTGCATCATATCCGTACTTGTTCATAAGCTGGTAAGCAGCCTCCATGTGGCGCTCGTAGTTGCGTGAGGAAGATGAAGTCTCATGGTGCATCAGCAGCTTCATGCCTTTGGAGTGAGCGTATTCGTTGAGCGCCTTGATGTCAAAGTCGGGATAAGGCGTAACGAAGTCGAACACATAGTCTTTCTCATGGCCGAACCAGTCTTCCCAACCTATGTTCCACCCCTCAACGAGCAACTCGTCAAAACCATTTGCTGAAGCAAAGTCTATATAGCGGCGCACGTTGGCATTGTTGGCTCCATGGGTGCCGTTCGGCTTCAAAGTAGAATAATCAATGCTGTCAAGCTTGACCGAAGGCAGCTCGTTCGTGTACGACCATGAACTCTTGCCTGTTATCATCTCCCACCATACGCCCATGTATTTTACAGGATGTATCCATGACGTATCTTCCAGCTTGCACGGCTCGTTGAGGTTAAGCGTCAGCTTTGAGGCCAGAATCTCGCGTGCGTCATCCGACACCTCGATTGTACGCCAGGGCGACTTGCACGGCGTCTGCATGTTGCCCTTGTCGCCTAGGGCGTCAGGAGTAAGCCACGACTCGAACACAA
Source organism: uncultured Prevotella sp. (assembly GCA_902491375.1). Taxonomy (GTDB): domain Bacteria; phylum Bacteroidota; class Bacteroidia; order Bacteroidales; family Bacteroidaceae; genus Prevotella. The sequence continues at coordinate 110,799 of CABUHE010000001.1, read as the reverse complement.
GCGTCTTCTCGTCAAGGTTCAGGTGCATGCACGAATAGTCGACAAGAGCAGCCTCGTGGATGTTGATGTAAAGGCCACCGTCGGTCTTCATCTGCAACGAAGTCTGCACACCGGTCTTAGAGAAGGCTGTCTGTGATGCGTTGTACGAATAAGCCGCCTCCTGAAGCGAGCTTATCTGCGATAGTCTTGATTGGGTATATTCATACTCCTGGGTGTCATAATCGCCCGGAATCCACCACGCCGTATGGTTGCCGGTCATGGCAAACTGGGTGTGTTCTTCCTTTATCGTGAAATAGACAAGGTTCTTCTGCTGCGGGAACTCATAGCGGAAACCTACACCATCGTCGTAAACCCGGAATCTGATATTCATATACCTGCCTGTTGAAGGCTGGCAAAGCCGGGCGAGATATTCGTTATAATGGTTGCGGATACTGCTGACTTCACCCCACACAGGGCGCCATGTCTCGTCAAAGGTGGAAGTCTCTGTGCCTTCAAGTTCAAATCCGTCCATCAGGCTTGGAGCGTTTTTCAGCTCAAGTCCGAGGTGGCTGTCGTTGATGGCTTTCACTCCTTTATAAGTTACATTATAAACAGGCACGCCATTGTCAACTCTGAATTCAAGAGCGATTTTACCGTTCGGCGACTTTACATTGTCGGCAGCAGCCGGCAGCGATAATAAAGCCAGACATGCAACGATGGCTTTCAATCGTTTAAGGTAATAGTTTTTCATCTTTTATTTTATAACTGATTGTGTATTGATTAGTCACAAGGGCTGACGGCTTACCGTACAAATAGCCGACATGCTAACCGGAAGCCGTGATGCAAAATTAAGCAATTAAGTAAGAGGTTTCATCCTTATTTCTGGCAAAAAGTAGGCATTTCAGCATTCATATATTTGCTATCATACTGATTTACAGACAATTACAGGAATACACCAATTACAAAAAAGTAGTGTGTTTGATAATGGTTCAAATACTGATAATTCATAAAAAAGGGGTGGAAAATCCACTCTTCCACCCCTTATTTGAATTCGTCGCTGCTGCGACCGATCTTCATCACAGCCTCGTCAAACTTGTCGCGGTCGCCCTCGGCGGCATTGCGGAGCTTAACCCTGTAATTGTATATCGTCGTAACTGAATAGCGAAGGAAGTGTGCTATCTTAGTACTGCTGCTTATGCCGAGACGCACAAGGGCGAATATACGAAGCTCGGTGTTGAGCTTCTCGCCAGGTTTCACATGCACACGCGCCTCCGGGCGCAGCAGAGCGTTGAAGTCTTCGACAAACGTCGGGAACAGCTTGAGGAACGAGTCATCAAAATGCGTATAAAAATCTTTAAGCTCCGTATCGATAATCTCAGTAGAGCGAAGCTCGCTATAAAGTTCTTTCGCACCGCCCTTCGCAGCGATTTTCTGCAAATGTTTGCGGTATTTGTCCATCTTCTCAATATAGAGAGAACAGCGGTCGATATAATGTGCGATGTATTCCTCCTTGATAAGCGAGCTTTCCGACAGTTCGGCGTTAAGCTCTTTCAGTCGTGCGTTGGCCTGCTGCACCTGCATACGCGCAGCCGTTGCACGCCGCACCTGTTTCCTTATGAGCAGGACAGCAACCACAAGGAAGAGCGACAGAAGTATGATTGACACCAGCGAAATCATTATTATACGGCGTTGCCTGTCGAGCTTCATGTGGTACGACTTGTTTATTACAGGAAAAGCTTTCTGTACCTCATATATCCGCCACAACGAGTTGCACTCCGCCGCGTCGTCCATACAGCGTGTCATGTAAGCGTATGCACGGTCAACATCGCCCTCGTTGTACAACAATACAGCCAGCTTGCGCAGCGATGTGTACTCACGTATGCCCGACTTAATATCGCCGATTGACGACAGTATTAGATACTTTTTCTCACTTACAGTGTCGCCTTTACCACCGTAAGCCATAGCAAGCGAGTAAAATATAAGGGCGCGGTCGTGGGGTTCTGTAAATTTGTCGTATGCCTTACCAAGCGACTTTATAACCACATCGTAACGCTTCAGGGCGTTATACTTGTCAGCGTAGACTATCAGATAATTGAACGAACCAGGCGGATTGACCATCAAGATAGAGTCGCGATAGGCATCAGTAATGCTGCTGTACTCACGACTGATGGCTGCATTCGTGCAATTATCTGCCATAAGACCGTAAATAAAGCGGTAAACATGATAATAATATTCAATCTGGTAAGAGTTCAGACTGCTCTTGTCAACACTCGCCATATAGTCGAGCGCCTCCTTATACATGCCTTGCGCCCCGGTAACCTCAGCCACATTCATCCTCGCATCTAGTATGTAAGACACCTTGCCTATACGCTTTGCTATCTTCATCTTCTCATAAGCGAACAGCAAGGCCGTGTCGGCATTAAACGGAGTGTACATCTCGCGCAATTTTCCGGCAATACTATAACGCTCCTCGTCGGTAGTTGCGGCAGCCAAAAGTTTTTTCAATGAGTCGAGTTGCGTCTGCCTCATGTTGATATATTTTCGGCTGTCAGCCAGCGTACGGTCAAGTTCTTTGAGCATATCTGACGAATCATGACTACACGAAACTGCCGCTAATGTCAATGCCATTACAGCAAGACATAAGCCAAAAATGCGCATAACACCGGCCATTATGGATTTCGTTTTCATTGTATTTACTGCAAAAAGCCTTATAATTCAAGGTTATTCCGCCACGGCGCAATAACTATATATAGCGTATGCAAAAATATATAAAATATCTGAAACGGCAACATCAGGCATATTATTTTAAACATTTGGACTAAACTTGGCAGACAACAATTACTCAACATCACAACTTCACAGAATAAAGAACTTCTCATAAAGCGGCAAATTCATAATATTTATAAGCACAATAAAGTATGATTCTCTATCTGCTTGAATATCAGCACATTTACAATATGCCGTCTTTCATGCCGCAAAAGAGCATCTTTCAGCGTCTGAAAGATGCTCTTTTGAGACACAATATGCCACCTTTTGAAACACAGGCAGACAATGGTGTATAAACAATACGGAATATAACGACATAGAAGAAATTATGACCGACAGGCTTAGATGCATAAAATGGCGTGAGAAAAGTCGGTCAGACAATTGACTGAAAAAGGCGTAAACGGGGATTATAAAATCCGGCTCTGAGTATAGTGCTTTCCTATTGATTGACTGAAACTGAATCAAGTCAAAACAATAAGACAAGCACTATACGTCAAAATAATTAAATTCTATGTTTATGAGAGGTAATATGTTTATAATCAGAATCTTATAATCGCGTACTGTATTTCCACTGATAAAGTCAGCATAAGCCAGCGTTAAGTTTCAACGATGTGTATTCCCGCAGACCGTAAAGTCACGGATGCCGGCTGCTCAAGGCGTAAAACAGCTTACGTCATTGCTGCACCCAGATAAGTTTTTCAGTATCGTAACCGCGGCGTTGCAGCTTTTCGAGAAGCTGATCGAGCGTCGGCTGCGGCAACGTCGGAGTGCGGCTCATTATCCAGAGATAATCGTCAGAACTGCTGCCTATTAGCGCATAGCTGTAGTCGGGCGCAATGTCGAGCACATAATAGTCAGCGTAGAACCACAGGAAGAACGCCACTTTCAGCTTGCCCGGCTCTGAAGCGTCGGGCAGTTTGCCCTTTCCGTCGGCAGTCTTCACCTTGCCTTTCTTTATTCCCTGGTTTACAACCTCTATACGCCCGTCGTCGAGCAGAGTGTAAGTAGCACTGACATTGGTCATTCCCCGTTCAAACTTATGGTCGTAACGGGCTATCTCATACCATTTGCCCATGAACCTTTTAAGGTCAAGCTGTTTCACTGTCGAGTTGTCAACAGTAACCGCTTTGTCCGCACATCCGGCCAAAGAGAGCAGCGAGAGCATAATGATTAAGATATTTCTCATAAGCCATGATTTTATGAATAGTTTAAGTCAAAAGGGTCGTCATGATATTGATTTATCAGCAAATATAAGAAATAAATATCTAATCAGCAATTTTATTGCAATAAAATTGCTGATTTTACATAAAATATAAGATTTTATATCACATCTGACTGATTTTGTTCCAATAATAAACATTATTTCAGCCATAAATCAGTCTGAAACAGGCCATAATTTAAAAGAGCCTCTTTCATCGTGCAAAAGAGCACCTTTCGTCATGCAAAAGAGCATCTTTTACACGACGAAAGAGGGCATATTGCAACGCAAAATGCCCTCTCTTGAATTAGCATACATCTAAATACACATAACTCTTTAGCTATAAAATATTTATTTGAGGTCAGTAGTTCCATCGTAATGATAAAAATCAGAGGAGAAAAAACAGACTCTCACAAGCCCATAATTTCCTCCTCCTACCTGCAATTGACAACAAATATACCATCAGAAACCATAATGGTATATGAACATGACGGCCACTGCCGCCTACTTAGGATGTTGGTTGTATAACTTTAATATCGTTAAAAGAAAAACATTACATCAGTTTATTTCCTGGCCCATTACGGTTATATGAAACAACCACCGTAGCCTAAGCATCGTCACAAACACCGCGCAGATGAGTATCAGTTGCGCGAATGCTCCACGAACTCGTCAAGGCGTCTCTTATCCTCAGGGTCCATAGGCTTCGTCAGAAGTTCCTTGTTGGGATCATATACTGCGTCTACCACATTGCCCGGTTTCGGTATAAGATAAACTATCAGAGCCTTGGCCTTTCTTTCCTTAAGGTCGCCGATGTAGTTGATACGGACCGAGTCGCCCGGCATTACCGCACCGTTGGTCAAACGGGCCTTACTCATATCAAAGGTTATCTCATAGTCACCTATCATCGTCTTCATCGACGTTGAGTCTGTAACTTCCTGTACCTTTGCTGTGCATACCTTTATCTCCTTGCGGCATGACTGCACTGCAAACAAAACCAGAAGGAGAAGCGGAATTATCACGTATTTCTTCATTTCGTCAATTGTTATTTAATTACCGACATTAACAACGCGGCTTTTCTTTCTCAAGCCAGCTTCAAGCCGCATGCTGGCTGTTACGGGATTTACTCCCTTAAATTTCATATAGGCTTGCCGCTTTCTGCACGCAGACGCAACGCACCCAATTTAAATTATAGAAAGGTAAAACAGAAGGAGGCTGTAAGACGGGACCTCCTTCTGTCTGATAAGTCACAAAATATACAATTCTGTCAAATGTTTCAATTATTATTCGGGTTCTTAACTGTTACAGGAAGCTCAATAGTCTTCTCGATTCCGTAAGCGTCAACAACCTTGAAGCTCAATTTTTCCTCATGCTCGCCATAAGGAGCCTGTGAAGCGTCTGTTGTGTTCTGTGTGAACGTCAACTTCAGACTAGTTTCGTCAACCGTTACATCGAAGTAAGGATTAACGCTGCCGTCAGTAGCTGTAAGCTTAGCAGAACCTGCAACATAGTTCAAGTAGTTCTTGCCACTGTTAGACATAAGTGAAGCAAGTGTTCCACCGAAGTTCTGTGAGTCACGGTCGTTAGTAACTGTGATTTCTGTCAAGTCTACATTCAAAGTAGTTCCAGTTGAAGTCCAGTTCAGAACCGGCTTGTGGTAAACAGTTTCAGACCAACTACTTTCTGTAAGCCAGTCAGCACCCATACCATGTGCCCAAGTAGCAAGCTTGATGTACAGAGGCTCAGAGTAAGCGACCTCATAGTTACCTGTTACCCAAACTCCATTAACCTTCTTTGCAGAGATGTTCTCATAGATGCTATAGACATTGAAAGAACGCTCTTTGTCATTGATCAAGCTCTTTGGTACAGTAAGAACGTATCCGTTTGCTGATGTTACGTCTGCAATCTGATCAGTACCGAAGTCGAATCTATACTTGTCAGCTCCATCAAGGCCTTTGAATATATCAGTCAACTTAGCCTGGCCTTCAGTTGCGTAAGAAGCTCCTACAGCCCAACCTGCAGCAGGTGTGATGAACGGACGTACAATATTAGAGCTGTTATTCCAAGTCTGGCCGATCTTGATACCAAAGTCACCCTTGAACGCTGTAGGCATCTTCTTGGTAACTGAAGCTGTGATTGTCTTAGCCAATACCTTAGTTCCGCTGATTACATTGTAGAGTTCGAGCTTCTGAGTGTATGTTCCACCGTCTGCGAAAGCCATCGGATTGGCAAGAATGAACTTAACATACTTAGTCTTACCGTATTGAGCAGGGTTGGTTATTTCAGCCTTGTCTTCATCATAATACTTAACTGTGAATACAGGAGCAATACCATTAACCTTGTCTCCACCTACGTTTGTCCAGCCTGCTACAGAGCTGCAGTTGATTAATGTACCATCCTCAACTTCAACATAATCAGATGAAGTACCGTTAGTAAGGTCGATAGTTACGCCCGGAATTGTAGCCTCAGTTGAAGTGTTACCTACTGCAACATAGAATGAACGGCCATCCGGATCAACCAAAGTACCATCGAGGTTGACAGCGTAGAGACGGAAACCGATAACGTCACCGGCTACACCACCAAGGTCAGTAACTGTAATCTGGCCTTCATTACCCTTGAAGAGAGTTGCCTTTCTCTTAGAATCTCCAGGAACACCGACACCTACATAACTGTAGCTGTTCCATGAGTTAAGCTCTGACGGGTCAGAAGCTGAAGCAAACTTACTGTCGAGAGTTACATAGAATCCGGCAATCTTGTGGTTAATCTTTTTATCTGCGATATTGTAATCAACCTTAATATTGATAGCCTTATTAACCTCAACTGCGAGCAGAGGTGCACTTGTACGGTTATCACCTTCTACAACATTGATGTTTGAACCAGAAGTAATAGGTGCAATTGCAGGTTTAGCAGCATCTTTCCATACATACTCCTTAGGTGCGCCTGTTGCTCCATAGCGGTTGTTAATACCCTCTACAGCCTTCCAAGTACCAGCATTGTCCTTCAAAGCGAAGCTATTTGAAGCCGGTTTTGCATCCTCAGCTGAGAGTGTAAGGTCATAACCTGTAATTACACGACGCTCGTCATCGTTGAGTTTTGTATTCTTTACAGCTACAGCGAACAATACAGACTGGCCATTATATTCAACTGTCTCCTTGAATTTTTCAGCACTTATGCCGTCAACCATCTTGAATGTAATCTCCCAAAGACCGTTATCGGCGTCACTTCTTGTAAGAAGACCTGTGAAAGGTTCAACCTTTGCACACTCAACAACATCACTTATCTCTTTGCCCTGAGAGTTGATGAGAGTTATGTTCTCCTTAGTAAGTTTAGCGTTTGTAGGAGATACACGTACAAGAACTGAAACAGAATCAGTAGTTGTATAATCCTTAGTAAAGGTCAGTTTTGTGTCAGTTACATCTGCCTTCGGGAATGTATTCTCTTTCTGAGTAACTTTGCTGAACTTAGGACTGAGATCAGAGGTGTTATAGCCTGAATAGAAGAAAGATACACTTGTAACCATTGTTGAGTACTCGCCAACGATTGATTTAAGAGCAGTATCGATGCTGTCGAGTTTAGCCTCAACCTCTTTCAGGTTAACCTGAGCGCCTTCAGCCTCTGCACCCTTCATCCAAGCCTCAACTACTGACAGGCGTGCGTTGAGAGCTGCAAGACCTGTTGTCTCGTTGTCGAGTCTTGAATTGATGGTTGTGATAGCTGTCTGAGCTGCCTGAGCGATAGAAAGTGCCTTGTCAGCTGTTGCCTGAGCTGCGTCTGCGGCTGCCTTTGCTGTGTTGGCAACTGCTGTTGCACGAGCCTCAGCCTCGCTGATAAGTCCCTTCAGCTCGTCCTTGGCTGCATTAATCTGGCTGGTGAGTTCGTCCTTTGTTGCGCCGTCAGCGATAACCTGGTTAAGCTTACTCTCAAGATCAGAGATTTCTGTCAGAGCCTGGTTTGCAAGAGTCTTAGCCTCGTCAGCTGTCTGCTGAGCCTTTGTTGCGGCCTCCTGTGCGAGAGTTGCTGCTGCCTTTGCCTCCTCTGCCTTGCCGTCAGCTGCCTGAGCTGCTGCAAGTGCGCTTGCTGCGTCAGCTACGCCCTGCTGTGCCAGCTGCTCTGCCTTGAGAGCTGCGTCGAGTGCCTCGGCTGCTGCCTCTGCGTTCTTTGCTGCCTCGGCTGCTGCGTTCTCTGCAGTCTCGTCGATAAGAGCCTTTGCGTCATCAAATGCCTTCTGAGCGGCTTCCTTAGCCTCGTCAGCGGTCTTCTGAGCGTTGTCAGCTGTTGCCTGAGCCTGGCTTACAGCCTCTGTTGCAGCAGCTACTGCCTGGTCGAGTGCTGCCTGCAGGTCTGCGATAGCCTTTTCAGCATCCTGCTTTGCCTGCTCGGCGAAAGCCTGGGCTGCTGCGGCTGCCTCACGTGCGGCCTCAACCTCTTCTTTGGTTGCGCCGTTCTTCTCGAGCTCTTCAGCTTTTGCCATTGCGGCATCGGCTACCTGCTGGGCGCCTTCAGCTGTATTCTGAGCGTTGGCTGCGGCCTGCTGGGCAGCAAGAGCCACCTCGTTTGCGGCGTTAGCCTTTGCGATTGCCTCGTTCTTTGCCTGTTCGATTGCTGATGCCATCTCGTTGATACGGTTGTTCAGGTCGTCTGCCGTTGCCAAACCGTCAATCTGCGATTGCAGATTCTTGATGTCGTCATCATAATCTTCTGAACAAGAAACGAGCATACCCGTGGAACCTACGGCCAGCATAGATGCCATGAGCAATGAACTTGAAATTTTCTTTTTCATTTGACTAAATTGATTAAATTAAACTTATAAAAAACACTAGTATTTCCTTATTGATTAAATCCTATTCCTTTGTTCTTGCGCTGCAAATTTACGTCGAAAAGTCTGAACAAAAAAAAAAAAACGTTAAGTAAATTTAATTCGGTTGCTTTTTTTAAGAAAATACCATAGCGGTAGCTATCGAAAATTGAAAAATTTAGCCCAAAACTGATATTTTTTGAAAAAACCGCTGTTTTTTGACAAGTTTATAACGAAATACAGACTAATTTATTGAATATGTACATAAAAAACATGTATTTTAATATATAAAAATCACGCTGACGGCTGGACTGAATGTAAAAGAGCCTCTTTCGTCATGTAAAAGGTACTCTTTTACACGATGAAAGAGGCTATATTGCGATGCAAAAGGGCATCTTTTGCAAAACGGCTTTAAACTATATAGAAAGAAGTCGGGTAAAAGTCAGATAAGCATCACAAGTACATAGGTCCAGTGGGCGACCACTCCGGCCGCTATTCCGCCTATCGTATGCGACACGATAGCCTTTGAGGTAAGCTCGCGGTAGCCAAGAGAGTCGAGCATGGCGGTGTGCGTACTGAGGTAACCGCTCCAACACATGCCGATAGCTGTGAACACTGCTATGGCGTTGCCGTCAACCCATCCGGCGTTCATGAAGCCGGGAATGAGTCCGAGCGACGCGCCTACCGCGCCGAGGGCGGTTATGGGGAAGGCTACCTGATGAGGGTCGTTGAAGCCGAAAAGCCACTCGAAGACGAAGCCGATTTTGTTGGCGAGCCACGGCAGGAGCTCTACTCCCTGATACGGCGAGCCGTCGTAGCCCGATGCCCCGGCGCCGAAGGTGAGCATCATGACCAAAGTTGAAATGATGAGTACGCCCGGAATGATGGCTATGCCGATGTCAACGCCGGTACGTCCGCCGTCGAGCAGTGCGTTGAGAGTGCGAAGGAAGACGCTCTTCTGCTCCTCCTCATGCTCCTCTTCCTCGGCCTCGTGCCTGTCGCAAACCGGCTCGTCGGCATACTGCGGATAGGCTTTCAGCACCTTACGCTGCATGAGCCGAGTAGAGACTATGCAGCCGACAAAGGCTCCGAAAAGGCCTACGACAGGCTCGATGTAGAACCCCTGACCTACCATGAACACCATAACGAGAAGTCCCATGCCGAAGGCCGTACCGAAATTGGTGAGCGATATGAACTGATATTTCTTGAAATAGCTGCTGAAACGCTTATCCTGCGACAGCGAGATTATGGCAGGATTGTCAGAAAGGAATGTCATCACGGCTCCGAGTGAGGCCACTCCGGGCAGATTGAACAGCGGACGCATGAGCGGACGGAGCAGTTTTTCGAGCAGGCTTACGACTCCGAACTCGACAAAAAGGCGGCCTATCGCGCCGGTTATCACGCATATTCCCATAAGATAGAAAACCGTGTTGAGAAGCAGGTCGTGGGCCGTCTTCATTATCGTGTTGAGCATATTGGGCACGCCCATGACTGAACCTATGTAACCGAACAGCGCGAAGATAACGCAAAGACAGACTATGCCGCTGGGTATGGCCTGCCATACTTTCCTGAAAAAAGACTTAATCATAACGCTAACTATGTGGTTTTCATTAATTATCTGTACGCCACGGATTGCGCAGCGAAAGCAGGTTAATATCCCATGTGAAGCCCAAGCTCATAAAGTTTCGGCCCGGTTTGAGCGTTCCGGCCTCATTGGTGTTAGTGCCGAAGCAGTGAGAATAGGCTGCATGAAGGCGCACGGACTTATGCGGACGGTACTCTACGCCTCCGCCGACCTGCGTAAGCTCCGTGCCAGGCATCACGCAGTAGTCGGCTTTCCTGTTTGTGTTGTTTACGTCGTAAGAAACCTTTCCGAACACATCCAGCTTGTCAGTCGGACTGTAAGCCACATTTACGATGGCTGAACAGTCGGCGAAAAAGAACGTCTGTCCTGACGCGGCACGGTTCATAAAGTCGGCCTGTATGGTGAAATCTCCCAACGAAAGCCTGTGGCCGAGCGCCTGATAACTGATGTAACGGCCGGGCATATACTCAACCATATTGACCGAATAGAGTGTGCCGAGGCATCCGTGAGAGCCGTACCACATAAGACTGTAGGCGTACATGTCGGCAGCATTTGCCTCAAACGGACTCTGACTGCACTGCAACGCTATCTTGTCGTTGCCGCTCTTGGTAGAGTATGCCACCATAGCTCCGAGCTGGAAGCACGGTATGTTGTTCCAGTATTCAGAAGCATAATAGACGTCCACAGGGTTCGCGTCATACTCATATCCGCCCACAGCCACGGGCTGCTTGCCTGCCGTGATGCTCCAGTGGCGGTCTGGCTGGTAGGTAAGATACGCCCAGTCGGTGGCATCGAAGAAGCTCGGACGCGAGTTCTCCTTATTAAGACGCTGGCGGTAGGCATAGGAGAAATGCTCGTTTATACGGCCGTCGAGCAGCAGCATGAAGTATTTTCCTTTAAATCCGCAGTTGTCCTTGACGGCCTCGCCGCCCATGTATTCGCGCTGATAGTCAATGCGTGTCTGCATCTTCAGCCTTACAAGTTCGCCCTGGGCATACGCCATAAGGAAAGACACACCGCCCAACAAGGTACAGATAAGTCGTTTCATGTAATTAATGTGTGCTTGTTTTTAATGGTATTAAACGTGCGCAAATATACGAAAATAAGCAACACCTCAAAATAAACGGTGCATTAAATGTGCATATATTTGCAATAAAAAAAGCACCGCCCCGTAAGAACGGAGCGGTGCTTTATTATATAACTGTCTGACTGAAAGTATGTCAGAGCTTCTGTTTCACCTCAATTTCAGTGAATGTCTCGATAATATCACCGACCTGAATGTCGTTGAAGTTGACAAGACTGATACCGCACTCGAAGTTTACACCGACTTCCTTCACATCGTCCTTGAAACGTTTAAGGGCATTGATTTCACCTGTATGTACAACAATTCCGTCGCGCACAACACGCGCCTTGTCGCTGCGGTGAACCTTGCCTTCAACAACGTATGCTCCGGCTACAGTGCCGACCTTTGATATATGGTAAACCTCGCGTACCTCTACCTGACCGGTAACGACCTCCTTGACAACCTTGTCGAGCATTCCTTCCATAGCCGACTTGACGTCTTCGATAGCGTCATAGATTACAGAGTAAGTGTTAATCTCAACTCCTTCCTGCTCTGCCAGCTTGCGTGCCGCTGCTGAAGGACGCACCTGGAAGCCGACGATGATTGCATCTGAAGCGTCAGCCAGCGATACATCGCTCTCTGAAATCTGGCCGACTGCCTTGTAGATGACGTTGACCTTAATCTTCTCGGTAGACAACTTGATGAACGAGTCGCTAAGAGCCTCGATACTACCGTCGGTATCACCCTTGACAACAATATTGAGTTCCTTGAATGAACCGAGTGCTATTCGGTGGCTGATGTCGCTCAGCGTCAGACGCTTCTGAGTACGCAAGCCCTGCTCGCGTTGCAGTTGCAGACGCTTGTTGGCAATCTCTCGTGCCTCCTGTTCAGTCTCCAGAATGTGGAAAGAATCACCTGCGGTAGGCGCTCCGTTGAGTCCGAGGATGATTGCAGGATCTGCCGGACCGGCTTTTTCGATGCGCTGGTTACGCTCATTGAACATTGCCTTGATACGGCCGTAGTGTGTACCGGCAATCACGATATCGCCGACGTTGAGCGTACCGTTGCTTACAAGCACGGTAGAAACGTATCCACGGCCCTTGTCGAGCGACGACTCGATGATGCTACCTGTTGCCTTTCGGTTCGGATTAGCCTTCAAGTCGAGCATCTCTGCCTCAAGCAATACCTTCTCAAGCAGCTCGTCTACGCCGATACCTTTCTTCGCACTGATTTCCTGGCACTGGTATTTACCGCCCCATTCCTCTACGAGCAGGTTCATATTTGCCAAGTCCTCACGTATCTTGTCAGGATTTGCTCCCGGTTTATCTATCTTGTTTATGGCGAACACCATCGGCACGTTGGCAGCCTGCGCATGTGCGATGGCCTCGCGTGTGGTAGGCATCACGCTGTCGTCGGCAGCGATAATGATAATCGCAATATCGGTAACCTGAGCTCCGCGGGCACGCATTGCGGTGAACGCTTCGTGACCAGGAGTATCAAGGAAGGTTATCTTACGGCCGTCAGACAGTGTCACGTTGTATGCTCCGATGTGCTGGGTAATACCGCCGGCCTCACCAGCTATGACGTTTGACTTGCGTATATAGTCGAGCAGAGAGGTCTTACCGTGGTCGACATGACCCATCACTGTAACGATAGGAGCACGCGGAACGAGATCGTTCTCATCGTCAGCTTCCTCTGTAATTGCCTCAGAAACCTCCGCACTTACATACTCCGTCTTGAATCCGAACTCATCAGCGACGATGTTGATGGTTTCCGCGTCGAGACGCTGGTTTATTGATACCATTATACCGAGGCTCATGCAAGTACCGATAACCTGGTTAACGGATACGTTCATCATGCTTGCCAGCTCGCTGACAGTTACAAACTCAGTCAGCTTCAGAATCTTGCTCTCTGCCTTAGCCTCGGCACGCTGCTCCTTCAGGTGTTCCTGAACGGCGTCGCGCTTCTCCTTACGGTACTTGGCAGCCTTCTTGTTCTGACCTTTGCTTGTGAGTCGTGCGAGTGTCTCTTTTACCTGACGTGCAACGTCTTCCTCGTTCACCTCAAGCGGTTTATGGTTGCGCTTGCGGTTCTTCTTCTTAGCGTTGCCCTTCTCGCCGTTCTTGTCCTGTGATGCTCCGCTGTTCTGTTTAACAGCCTGGTCTATGTTTACGCGCTCCTTGGTTATACGCGAACGTTTCTTCTTTCCGCCGTCCTGACGGTTCTGGGCAGACTTCTCCTCACGTTCCTTGCGGCGCTCCTCCTTTGATTTCTTCTTCGGACGAGTGCTTTGATTCAGCGAATCAAGGTCTATCTTACCAAGTACGTTAACCTTCGGGGCGAGCTTTTTCTCACTCTTCAACGTGAAAATCTTGCTCTCACCGCTGTCAGATGCAGACGCAACAGTCTTTTCTGTTTTCAGTTCAGCAGCCTGTGGCGCAGTAGCAGCAGGTTTCTCAGCTGCGTTTACAGGCTTCTTCTCCGGCTCTTTGGCAGTTATCGGCTCACTGGCAGCAGGCTTATTCTGCTGTGCCGGAGCTGCTGTCTGTGCCTCATTTGCAGGTTTAACAGCCGGCTTTACTGGTTTTTCAAGTTTTTGCGCATCCTTTACCTGCTTAGTGTCATCTGCAGCCACCGTTGTCTTTGATGCCTCTGATGCATGGCTTACGGCAGAAGCCTTATCGGAACCGGCTACAGGTTTGGATTCTGTTGCAGCCTTTGCGGCCGGTTTCTTGCCTAAACTATCAAGGTCAATCTTACCCAACACAGTGTACTTCTGTGGCTGTGCAGGCTTGGAAGCCTTCTGATCCTTACGGTCAGACTGGCGCTTTTTCTCCTTAGGATGTTTCTGAAGAAGCTTCTCGGCCTGATTACGCACCTCTTTGTCAGACTTGAACTCTTCCTTAAGGGCGTTATACTGGCCGTCGCTCAGCTTGAAGCTGAGGTCGTCTCTGACCTCGCCGAGGTCACTTCTCTTTTTCAGGAATTCAACTGCCGTTTGAAGTCCTATATTCAACTCACGAATTGCTTTATTTAATCTGATACTCATACTCTACTTTAATACATAATTCATAATCCATAATTCATAAATCACATCAGCTCGACCGAGTGTCTTTTCACAATTCATAATTCACGGTTTTCGGCTCGACCGAGTTCCAGGTCATAATCCATAACCGGCCTGCGCCTTGCTCACAGCGCAGCCGATTATGAATTACTAATTATGAATTATGAATTACTCAAACTCTGCCCTCAGTACTTTCAGCACGTTGTCAACTGTCTCTTCCTCGAGGTCAGCCTTCTCAACGAGCATCTCGCGCGGAGCGTTGAGCACTGCCTTGGCTGTGTCAAGACCGATACCTTTGATGGCGTCGATAATCCACTGGTCAATCTCATCAGAGAATTCGTCGAGGTAAATGTCCTCGTCAACCTCGCTCTCATCAAGTTCGCGGAATACGTCGATGGTGTATTCAGTCAGCATACTGGCCAGCTTGATGTTCATACCACCACGGCCAATAGCCAGAGAAACTTCCTCTGGGCGGAGATATACCTCTGCCTTCTTGTTCTCCTCATCAACATTAATGCTCGAAATCTTAGCCGGACTGAGCGCACGCTGGATGAAGAGCTTGATGTTTGAGGTATAGTTTACCACGTCGATATTCTCGTTGCAAAGCTCACGCACGATGCCGTGAACGCGGCTTCCCTTAACGCCGACGCAGGCTCCGACCGGGTCTATGCGGTCATCATAGCTCTCTACGGCAATCTTTGCCCTCTCACCCGGCATGCGGGCGATGCGGCGAATGGTGATAAGTCCGTCAGCAATCTCAGGCACCTCAGCCTCAAGCAGACGCTCAAGGAACATATTGCTTGTACGTGAGAGAATTATCTTCGGGTTGTTGTTGTCGTTGTTTACCTCCTTGATGACGGCACGTACAGTCTCACCCTTGCGGTAAACGTCGTGAGGAATCTGCTCACTCTTAGGCAGGATAAGCTCGTTGTTCTCGTCGTCTACGAGCAAAACCTCGCGCTTCCACACCTGATATACCTCGGCGCTGATCACCTGGCCTACGCGGTCCTTGTACTTGTTGTACAGGCTGTCGTGCTCAAGCTCAAGAATCTTTGACGCAAGAGTCTGGCGCAGATTAAGTATGGCGCGGCGTCCGAACTTGCTGAAGTCTACCTTCTCGCTGACTTCCTCGCCTACCTCATAGTCAGGCTCAATCTTGAGGGCATCAGTAAGTGAAATCTCCTTGTTCTCGTCTTTCACCTCGCCGTCGGCCACGACAATACGGTTGCGGTAAATCTCGAAGTCGCCCTTGTCAGGGTTTACGATAACGTCGAAATTCTCGTCGCTGCCGAAAATCTTTGCTATGACATTGCGGAAACTCTCTTCCAGCACGCTCATAAGCGTGGTGCGGTCGATGTTCTTAGTATCCTTGAACTCTTTAAAGGTGTCAACCATGCTCACGGTTTCTTCACCACTTTTCTTAACTGCCATAATATATTTTTGTTTTTTATTTATCAAGTGTTGAGCTTCGATGACGGCCGTCATGCTACCGGCACACTCCATTCGGGCAGACATATATACTGACCCGAACCGGCATAAGTCTGTAACAGCAGACCTGAAAATGCCTTTACCGTCAATGTTATATATTATCCGGGAACTGCGCCCGGCTGATATTATTTGAAGCTGATAAGATATTTAGTGTATTTTACCTCGTCCATGTTGAACGTCTTGTCAACGTCTTCGAGCGTAGGACGCTTCGCGCCTTCCTTCTTAATCTTCTCTTTCACGGTTACGATGAAGTCGCGCCCATCTACCGACTTGAGCACTCCGCGGTACTTCTTGCCCGCTGCGTCGAGCACTTCGACCTCCTTGCCGACATAATTAACGTACTGCTGGGCTACCTTGAACGGCTGGCCGAGACCGGCGCTGCCTACTTCAAGCTCATAGTCCTCCTCGTCACGGCTGAGGTGATCCTCTATGTAGCGGCTCAGCTGTACACAGTCCTCAATCCATACGCCGTCAGCGTGGTCAATCTCAACTACAATCTTGTCGTCCGGGCTGATTTCAACGTCTACCAAAAAATACTCCTTGTCTTTCAGCCAATCTTCAACTAAACTTCTAACTACGTTTTTGTCTATCATAAACGGGTAATTAAAATAAAATGAGGAGCCTTCCGTAAGGCCCCTCATTCCACTGAACGCTGCAAAAGTAGCAATAAAATCGCATACTTACAAATATTTTTCTGTTTTTTACGTAAAATGTAATAAAAAAGTAAAAAAACATGGTACACTGACACACTCACAGCTTACGTCCTGCCAAAACATGGCGTTTTACATTGCAATACGTGCCCTTTCACACGCTGAAAGACACTCTTTCACGCCGCAAAAGGGCATCTTTTGCATCAGTGCTCATATCAGTCTGATTATCAATAAATTACAAAAGCCGGGCGATACATTTTCCAATCATATGAAAGTAGACATACAGAAACGTATAAAAAACATAAAAAACGCCTGCAACAGACATACATAAGCATACTGTTGCAGGCGCATAAAGTATTCAGAAAAACAATCAGTTGGCAACCTTAATCAGTCGCGGACTGACACCGTTGCCGCTAAGGCGGAGCAGAAGCACGCCTGACGGCAGACCGTTAAGGCTGACGCCGGTTGAGCGCACGGTCTGCGCAGAGAGCAGACTGCCGCCAGTGGTATAGACGGTGAGCGTAGCTCCAAGAGCGTCGGCACTGACATTGAGAGTATGAGTAGCCGCATCGTAGCTCATAGACGACGCAACTGTAGGCACGGCTGATATTCCTGTGGTGAAATCATCGTCAAGAACCTCGCCCATAAGACTGTTGAGATATACCTCAAGGGCTGTATATCCGTCGCGGTTGAGCAGGTTTCGGTCAGATGCGTCGGCTGCATCCAGGCCGTGGGCTTTCTCCCATTCGTCAGGCATTCCGTCGCCGTCGGTATCGGCAGGAGCGGCAGCGTTGCCGTGGTCAAGGCCGAAGCCTTCGGCATCATTGACAGAGTCGATAATGCCTTTCTTGTGTGCCAGCGAGCCGGTATATTTCGGTTCACCTGTCCTGACATCGTTTATAATACGCTGCTCTATAACGTCGCGGTTTACGGTTCCGGCCTTTTCAAGCACAGTGTTGTATGCATCCTCGGCCGTCTGGATGTCGGTCAGCATGTAGCGGGCAGGGTCATACTCACCCACGTTGCCAAGTACGGCGTTATACTGATAGTATGGTGTTTGGGTTACAATGCGCTCGTCAACGCGAATGTCAGAAAGTTTGTAGTGCTCAACGCCTACGGCTGTCCAGTTGTCGGCAGTGGCTGCGTCGTGTCCTTCCATAACGTTTCCGCTGACAAACCATTTAGACGGAGCCCACGATGTCGCTCCGTCGCGCGCATAACTTGACATGAAGAAAAGCGAATTATCGGGAGATTGAGGGCCGGGCTTATAATAATTGTTCATGAAATTGCACTCATGAACCGAGTTAAGTCCGTTATATTCAGTTATATCGGCCGTATTCTCGCCGCCGTACACAGAATTTGTACGTCCCCAGTTGAAGTTCACGTTGTTTACATATTCCATAAACACGACATAATCTTCACCTCTGGCTCCATTGAAACGGGGACTGCGCGAATCGTTGCCTGCCAGCAGATTGTGGTGGTAAGTAACCGGTGAGCCGCCCCACTGAGCGCCGTAGCCACGGTTGCCCTTATCGTGTCCGGCCTGATAAAGACCTTCATGCACGATGCTGTACTGCACTGTAAGGAAATGGCTGTCTGCCGTGTTCATGCACTCCTCGACCGACCATCCGAACACACAGTGGTCGAAGATGTAGTTTGCGCAGTTCTCAGTGCCGCAGGCCTGATCCTGCTTGCCGTCGCCGGAGCGGAAGCGAACGTTGCGGACGATGAAGTTCTGCGAACCGCCGAAGTTCACCTTGTTGCCCACGATGCTTATTCCGTCGCCGGGAGCTGTCTGTCCTGCCAGAGTCCAGTCGGCACGGTTGATGTCAAGAACATTTACAAGATTTATCTCGCCGTTTACCGCGAAGACAATCGTAAGCGGTTCGCCGGGATACTGCTGGAATGCCCAGCGCAGCGAACCTTCATCATTATTGTCGACAAGAGAGGTTACCGTAACCACCTGACCGCCGCGTCCACCTGTGGTGTACTTGCCGAAGCCTTCAGCCGTAGGGAACGCAGGCGGATTCTCGCGGGCAATTACGGCGTTAGACATAACGCCGTGGCGCGACACTGCACGCACCGTATAGACCGCAGCATCGCCCGGCTCTACTGTATAAGACGGCTCTGAAACGAAGTCGACAAACTGTCCGTCCTTATAGATAAGATATCCGGCAGCCATGACATCGGCATTCCATGTGAAGCCGTTGTCGGTCATAGTGAAGCCTGAAGGAGTGGATGCTCCGCGAAGTATGCGGGCATAATCAAAGGGAACATCTGACGCCTTGCTGAACAGGAAGTCGGCCGACATATAAGCCTCGACCTCAGCATCGGTAGCCTGATGAGAGAAACCGGCACGACGGCTTGTATCGACGAGATTGCCGGCAGTGTCAACATTCCTGTACTCATAGTATGAAGCCAAGCTGCCACGGCCGTCCCAGTCGGCCCAGCCTTCGGGACGTATATGGCTGCCGAGCGTACAGTTCATGAACATTGTACCGCAGTTTTCTCCCCACGGACGGCCGAGGTAATATGTGCCGTCAGCCACACCGTCGGCAGCGGTTACGTTGCAGCGGTTGAAGAACAGTCCGGCATAGAACGGACTTACACTCAGTTCGGGATAAAGGACATCAGTCATCGACAGTCCGGCCTCGGCTGCTGCCGTAACATACTGACCTCCGGGCAGGCAGCGGATTTCGCAGTTGTCAAACCATTCAAGACCGCCGTCATAGATAAAGTCGGTCGCTCCCTCGATAGTACAATCCGTAAAGTAACCGCGCGCGCCTGTGTTTGCCTTGTAGGTATCCTGGAAACCTGACAACAGACAGTTGTTGAACAGATGTGCATCGCCGGCTGTATAGAGTGCCTCAGCCTGACCTACGTTGCCGCTGGTGTTGCGTATGGTGAGATTCTCTGCATAGAAGCGGTCGGTATATACATTGAGCGCGGCGCAGTCGTTGTAAGAGTTTGACTCGTTGCCGGCACCGCGCGACACGTCAGAAGTAAGTATCGTAGTGGCTTTGTCCTCACCGATAAGACTGATAAACTTGTTGTGCGAGTTCTTGCGGCCTGCATAGATGTTCTCATCGTACTCACCCGGGCGGATGTAAATTATTCCGCGTGCGCCCTCACTCACTGCGTCGATAGCGTCCTGTATGCGTGTATAGTCGCCCGTGCCGTCCTGAGCCACGACTTTAAGCTCTATCGGAGCGTCGGCATCAGGAGCGCCGTCGTCAGTAACTTCGCCAAACTCGCCGAGGTCAGAAAGCTCGCCAACGTCGCTTACAGGATTGTCCTTAGCAAACTGTGCCTGCTCAGCAGTAATCTCAGAGCCGAAAATCTGCACTTTGTGAAGGCGTGTAGTCTGGCACTGGATTAACGCACCGCCGATGCCTTCATATACTCTCCAACGGATTGACACATCGCTTGCGTCGATTACGTTCTCCATAAAATAGCCCTGATCACTGAACGAGGTATAGCCTTCCTTGTGGCGGTCGGACGGCATTGAAACAAGCTCTTGCCACTCGCCGTCGCCTATCTTGACCTCTGCTATTATGCCACGGCCCCACGATGTAGACGACCACGACCACTGAACACGCTCAACATAAGGGATGTGGTCAATCTCAACCCATCCGTGAGCTGACACAGGGACATTTGTTTCAGGGTCGCGCTCAAAGAACTTGTTACGGCACAACTGCACGAAGCCGGCCTCACCGTAAACCGGCACTCCGGCATCGTTGTAGCGGATGTTGTCTTCAAGATATTTTGTGTGGCCGGCAACTGTCCAGTCGTTGGGATAGTCAGTGCCTGCACCTGTTGTGCCCTGGCCCTCATAATACTGACGGGCAAAGGCTGAGGTAACTCCTGCCAGCCCATTGTAGGATTCCTTGTTGGCGAATGTGCAGTGATGGAACATAACGGGATAAGTAACATCCGTACCGCCGTTTGCAGGCACATCGATTACCGCATTGACGTATCCGCCGTTGTCGTCGGCTGTCATCTCAGGACAGTCTATGCCCGTCTTGCCCTGCCATGTCTTGCCGGGCCACATCTCATCACTGAAATTTATGTCGATAACCTTAGGATAAGCTGACGAGTTGCTCCATTCTTCAACCACACAGTCCGGGTCGAAGTTATCAGCTGCCTTGACACTTGAAAAGGTACAGAATGACAAAAATGACAATGGCAGCAACACCGATTTATGAATAAGATTCATAGTAACAATAAATTTACTGTCTCTTGAAACTAAAAGAAAAGACCTTTACCGTACCTGCCGCTTAAGATGAGTATTCAATCATATTAATAACGGCTCTGCAACGATTCAATCAAGAGTTGGTTAAAAACTGAATAAAAAAATGAAGAGCGAAATAATCCGCCTTTTTCAAGTACAGATTAATCACTCTTCAATGTAATGATGATTTTAACTATTTAACAACAAATTTCTTTCCGTCCATAATGTACAGACCCTTAACAAGAGCTTTCTTGTCTTTGCCTACATAACGGCCGTCGATAGTGTAAATCTTGCCGTCAGCAGGAGCTGCTACTGTACTTGTAACGATGTCCTCGATGCCAGTAGTGTTGTAACCAGCGTCAGCATAAGCTGTGAATGCGAGTGAATAGAAGTCTGTGTTTGCACCTGTCTCCGCTCCGAAAATCCAATATACGTGGCCTTTTCTTACATTGACTGTAACTGTGTGAGGCATCGGGGCAAGGCCTGCATCGTCAACTTCATCAAAGAATGTACTGTTGGCTGAAACGTATGCGCCTACACCGTCGCCGGCAGAAGTATCCCAAACGTACATTGTGGTGTTGTTGTTCTTACCACGGCAATAAGTGTAAGAAATCTTACCGTTCATCTTTGGAGTAAGAGTAAGCACAGCGTAGGACTGTTTCATTCCTGCATAGATTGCGTCGAGTGCGTAAACACCGGCATTGCTCTCACGTGGAACAGATGAGCCCATCTGGAGATTCAGAGGATAACCATCAACCAAAGTTGTAACACCTACATTAGCAGCCTTGTTTAACTGAAGAGTCATCTCTTCATTATCTACAAAGACATAATTCTCCGGCATTATATAGCCATACTTGTAATCACCCCAAAGTGCTTCCCAGCCGTTGGCCTTAGCCTCATCAACAGAAGGAATGACCATCTCTGTTGTTCCTGTTGCCTTAGTGATATAATTCTCACTTGTATAAGGAACAAAAGTCAGATCGTAGAAGTCCGTATTAGCGCCTGTCTCCGCACCGAAAATCCAATATACATGGTCTTTTCTTACATTGACGGTAACTGTGTGTGCAATAGGATCAAGACCAGCATCGTCAACTTCATCAAAGAATGTGCTGTTGGCTGAAACGTATGCGCCTACACCGTCGCCGGCAGAAGTATCCCAAACGTACATTGTGGTGTTGTTGTTCTTACCACGGCAATAAGTGTAAGAAATCTTACCGTTCATCTTTGGAGTAAGAGTAAGCACAGCGTAGGACTGTTTCATTCCTGCATAGATTGCGTCGAGTGCGTAAACACCGGCATTGCTCTCACGTGGAACAGATGAGCCCATCTGGAGATTCAGAGGATAACCATCAACCAAAGTTGTAACACCTACATTAGCAGCCTTGTTTAACTGAAGAGTCATCTCTTCATTATCTACAAAGACATAATTCTCCGGCATTATATAGCCATACTTGTAATCACCCCAAAGTGCTTCCCAGCCGTTGGCCTTAGCCTCATCAACAGAGGGGATGACCATCTTTGTGTCGGCGTTGACTCCGGCAACAGAAGCTGCAAACATCGCAGCAATGAAGAAAAATTTTTTCATAATCATTTTGTTTTTTTATTGGTTAATACTTGTTTGATAGATATAAAGCCTCCGTCTCTTGCATTGTCATTACTTGCATTACCTTCATTCAGTATGCAAGAGTACGGAGGTCTTTCAGGTTTTTTAAGTTAATCAATATCCTTTTGTGGCTGTTGTTCCGTAGCCATTGTCGCCATACTCATCGCGGTTGTCAATCTGCTGCAAGAAGTCGTAAGATATAGGACGGCAGTAGTGAATGCTCGGATCGAAGGATTTTGCCGCACGAGAATTATACTTCTGCAGGCGTTCTTCAAACTTATGATGACGCTTGAGTAAAGCCCAACGAACATACTCGCCAGCCATCTCGCGTGCGTACTCATCAAGAATGTCGTCTTCAGTAGGATTAGTAAGCTCTGGAGCTACTGTTCCCGGACGTGCAGCACGGTCGCGCAGAGGTTTCAGATACTTGGCTGCACCGGCAGCATCGCCCAACATCTGACAAGCCTCAGCTGCGATAAGATAAACCTCAGCTGTACGCATAACCATCATGTCACCGCCCTTGCGCTGCATATTGTTGCTCCAAACACCGTTGTAGCACCAGTTGTATTTGATGAGTGAAGGATACAACTTGTAAGAGTTAGTGCCGTCAAACGGACCTGACTTATACTGGTCTCCGTCAAAGAGGTCAGCTATGTTTACAGTGAAATAAATGCTGTTTGCCTTCTGCTCTGCTGTCTTATAATCCTTAGAGAGAACGAAGAGGAAACGGTCGTCATCCTCTGCAACAGGATAGTCGACAACATAAGCGTTCTTAACGTCAGTTATAAGATTCTCTGTCTTACCTGAGTGGTCGCCCTTCGGCCATATTCCAGTAGGATAATATTGGTTGCCGCCATAACCGGAAGTAGAAGTAGAAATGTCTACATAAGGATAAATCTTCTGTCCGTAGAATTTCGGATCAATACCGTACTTCTTTCCTACAACAGGATTGACAGTGAAACATCTTGTCTGATACGGGCCTACCCAGTTGGCTTCGTTCATAGTGAATGTTCCGAACGCTGTAAGGAACGTGTTCTCATAACGCTTGTCCCAAGAAGCATCAAACACATCGATTGCATAAGGAGTCGGTGCAAACGTGTTGTTGTTTGTTCGTCCGAGATAATAGTTCGTAGCATCAACCTGAGTGTAAAGGTCGCTCAACTCATTTGGCTTACAGATTGTGTAAGTAAACAGGTTGTTGTTGCAGTTAACATAGTTGTACGATTCGTTGTTGGCATCGCGTCCTGATACGATAAACAGAGCTTCTGGATTGTTGCGGTTGTTGGCCTGAGCCCAAAGATCAGAAACATCGTCATAAAGATAAACTCCGTAAGAAGATGCGTTGTTGATAATATCTTCAGCTACTTCTTTTGCTCTCTGCCAATAGCTTACACCGTTTTCTGACAAGCCTTCGCCTGCACCCTGTGCATAAGCACGTGCCAGCAGACCAAGTGCTGTCTTCTTTGTTACACGTGCGTAATTGCCACCGTAAGGTTCAACCTGCAAGTCGTTTGCAGCCTCTTTCAAATCTGTTGTTATGGATGTATAGAACTCCTCGACGGTATTACGTGTCGGCGTTGTATTAATCTCACCCTTGCTTACGTCAACATTACTCAGCGTAACAGGGCCATAGTAAGTAACGAGCAACAGGTTATAGAACGCACGCAAGGTCTTAGCTTCAGCTACAAGAATCTTCTTAGCTTCCTCTGTTCCGCCTTTTACATTATCTGCATTATTTATCACGGCGTTGCACGAAGCCACGCAAGCATAAGCCTGTTTGAACACCTTATTAGACGCGTTGGTGTTCGTTGTAAGTCCGTCGTAATAGATGAGCTGCTTTGCGTAATCTGGATTACCGGCAGGACAGTTCCACATATCTGTACCACCTTCAGCCAGCGACAGGAAGTCGTAAACTGAGTATAGCTGCTCAGCCAAAGGCGAGTAGCAGTATGTCTCAAGTCCCTCCCATGCGTCGAAAGCCTCAATATTGGCATCTCCGCCGGTTGGGTTATATTCGTCAAGCTCGCAAGAGGCGAAACTCAACGTTCCGGCCAGAAGCGCCGACATATATAATATTTTTGCTGTTTTCATATTATTTCAGTTTTTTACTGTTTTAAAGTCTTGTATTTAGAATGTCAGATTGACTCCGAACACGAACTGTTTTGTCAACGGGAAGTCAAGATTTCCGTCCATTTCAGGGTCATAGTTCTTAAGAAGACTGCTCTTCTGCACAACCAACGGATTAGTTATTGTTGCATACAGACGCAGGTTCTCAATACCTATTGACTTGCTCCAGTTCTTCGGCATTGTCCAACCAAGAGTAATGTTCTTGATTTTGAAGAAAGAACCGTCAACATAGCTGAGCGCATACCAGCCGGTGTAGTCTGTCAGACCTCTTGTTGAAGTTAATGCAGGGAAGTAGTGATCCTGATCGCCTGTTTCCTGAGTCCAGTAATCAAAGTATGTCGGGAAGTTCTTCGAACCTGACGGATCATAAGTTGCCAACTGATCGTACTTGATAGTCTGTCCCCAACGCCAATACATGTAAATGCTCAAGTCAAATCCTTTGTATGTGAATGTGTTCTTGAAGCCCATTGTCCAGTCAGGATTCTTGTGGCCGAGTACTTGATAATCGTTACCACCGATGGTATATGGATTCTCTGCGGTATAGGTATTCTCAACCATTTCACCGTCTTCGTTCTTCTCCCATTTTGTATAAACACCTTCACTTACATGTGTCATTCCAGGAACGTCGATCTTCAAATCTCCCGGTTCCATTCCGAATACTGCTGCATCGGCTGCCTCTGACGTTTTCCAGACACCGTCGAGTTTATAGTGATACCAAGAATCTACAGCCTGACCTTTCATCAGCACAAGACCGTTGTCGCCGTTTGATACATACTCTGCATCAGGTGTTGCCAACTTGGTGATTTCCTCTTTATTATAAGTAAAGGTAAGGTTGGAAGTCCAAGTGAAGTCCTTAGTAACAATGTTACGTGTGTTAAGAGCAAGCTCGACACCAGAAGTCTTTGTCTCGGCGATGTTCATGTTTGTCTGATAATATGTAGACGAGTTGTAACCGCCGTTGGTTATAGGCAGACTCTTTGCCCAGATAATATCCTCGGTCTTGGTGTTGTAATAATCAAGAGCCATGTCGATACGTCCTCCGAAGAAACTAGCATCGATACCGATATTTGTGTTCTTAGACTTCTCCCAGCCGAGCATTACGTTGGCAACGTTCTCACTGAAATGATATGAAGGAAGCATCTCTCCGCCAAGTCCGTAATAACCCTGTTCGAGAGTTGTAACACTTGAATATGCGTCAATTGAAGCTGTACCTGTTACACCCCAGCCACCACGGATCTTCAAGTTGTCGAGCCATGAGCGTGTGCCTTCCATAAATTTCTCTTCTGAGATGCGCCATCCGAGTGAGAATGCAGGGAACGTATCCCATCTGTTACCTTCGGCAAGTCTAGATGAACCGTCATGACGTACTGAAGCTGATGCAAGATACTTACCTTTATAAGAATAATTGATACGACCTACAAGACCGAAACCTTTTGACATTGTGTAAGTTGACTGAGTACGCTGGTTCTGGCCTGCTGTCAGATTGTGCCACAGGTAAGTGTTTGTAGTGAAGTTGTCAGCGTGTGCGTAGAGATAAGTCTGGCGATTATGGTTCCAAGATGTTACGCCAGTAATTGTGAAGTCATGGTCTTCAGCTATCTGGAAGTTGTATGTCAGAATATTCTCCCACTTATAGTTTGTCGAGTTTGTCTGCTCCACCTGTGCATAAACTCCGGCATTTGTTCCGGTTGCGCCTACACCATTGTTTGAATAATAGTTATAAGAGCCGATACCGTCAAAGCGGTTACGGTTGTTGAACACGAGTGAAGCGTTCACACGGCTTTCCCATGTGAATCCCTTGAACGGAGTGACGCGGATGTACGGATTCACATAGATACGTGTAATCTGGTCGTTGTCGCGGTAGTTGTCTTTCGTATTGAGCAACAGGTTGTAGTTGCCGCTGCCTTCTACCGTTTCAATCATGCGGTTGCCTTCATCATCGTAGATACGACCTATCGGATTCTGTGTCAGACCTTTATCTATGCGCGCATATGCACGGTTACGGTAAACATAGCTGCCCTGCATGTTGATACCTGCTGAAAGCCATTTGTTCACCTTATGGTCAACTCGGATATTTGTTGAATAGACCTTGTAATCGTCATTTGAATACTGTCCCTGCTCGTCAGTGAAGTTGAGCGACATGTATGCCTTGGTCTTATCAGTACCGCCACTTACAGATAAAGAATAGTTCTGGATAATACCTGTCTTCAGCATCTCGTCAGCCCAGTTGATTGACTCACCGCGCTGATAAGCCTCCCACATATTGGTATTTCCCAACACACTTTCATCGTCAATATAAGCATTGCCCTCAAGCTGAGCCTGCTTACGCATATTAAAGTAGCCTTGAGCGTCATAAACCTTAGGCACTTCAGACCATCCGTTCACACCGACATAGGCGTTGAAGTTTACCTTTGCCTTGCCTTCCTTACCGCTCTTTGTGGTTACGATGATTACACCGTTAGCACCGGCAGAACCATAGACAGCTGTAGAAGATGCGTCTTTGAGCACCTCGATGCTTTCAATATCGTTTGCGTTAATTGTCGAAAGGTTACCAGGCATTCCGTCGATAATGACAGTCGGGTCGCCACTCGCCGTGAATGAACGTTTACCACGCAACTGCATTGAGACTTCAGCACCAGCCTGACCGCTCGCCTTGGTGATGTCAAGACCTGCCACCTTGCCTTGCAATGCCTCAACGACATTTGATACCGGCTGCAACAGAAGGTCCTCACTCTTTACTGAAGCGACTGAACCTGTAAGGTCGCGTCTTTTCATTGTACCGTAACCTATTACCACTACGTCTTCAAGTCCTGTTACGTCAGGCTCAAGCTGAACCTTAACCGGTGCAGAACCTACACGCACGGTCTTGGTCTTGTAACCTACATAAGTTACTTCCAGATTATCGCCGGGATTAGCTGCGATACGGAAATTACCGTCAAAATCTGTTACAGTGGCAGCTTTACCTCCCTTAACTTTGACTGTTACGCCAATCATAGGCTGTCCTGCCTCATCGACAACATTTCCCCTAACGGCCTGTCCCTGCTGTACAGCCTGCGACGGCACTGCCATGCCACTCTCTGCCCAAGAATAGGCAGGTACGCACAACAAAGCGGACAAACCTAATGCGACAGAAGCCTTGGTAAAGGCTCGCACATGGATAAAGTTCCTTGTTTTCTTCATATCAATAATTTTCAAAGGTTATACATCGTAATAAAACTATACGGCGAATTTTGGGAAACACAATATTCCCATAATCCGTTCACACGATAACTAATCTCTCTTGATGTTTTTAAGTTAGTAGTATGGTAATCTTATATGAGTAAATTAGACATAAAATGACACCCCGTCATCTTTATTAATGCCTATAACTTCATTTAGTTGTTTAAACTTCAGAGGTAAAAGTTTTCATTGGTTTTATTTGTGCAAATATAATCTTTTTTTTCTTTACACAAAACAAAGAATCTGTTAAACGTCTGATTTTATCAAAATTAATAGTTCTTTATCCAAAAATTGTACGTTCCCGATTATTACACACACTAGTTTTTACAGAAACGTTATGTAAAATATATCCATAAAAGAACTATAAATACGTACTTTCTATATAAATACACCTTATTAAATATATAAGGCTTAAGAAAACAACAATCTGCCGAAAGCCGTTGCCAGGCAGATTATCAGTCGTACAGATAGAACATCCGTTCCATCATCTGCCACTTCTCATCTGAAGTAGCACCTTCGGCACAATCCTGAAACGACGCGACATGATCTTCCCATTCCTGCTGACGCGGCAGAGTGGCAAGACGTGCCATAGCCTCATCCCAGTCGAAGTCAAGAGGAGCGTCGACTATCATGAACAGCGTGTTGCCGAGGATGTAAATCTCCATTTCGAGTATGCCTACAGCCTTGATTCCCTGCTTTATCTCGTCCCAGAAATGTTCCTTGTCGTGAGCCCCACGATACTTGCGTATGAGCGCGGCATCGTCTTTCAGCTTCATTGTCTGGCAATAGCGCTTTACGGGGACACCGAAATCTTTTGTCCTGTAACCTTCTGTTGACATAATATTTTTGTCTGAATTAATGTTTCTTTATATAATCTTTGGTTATGTCTTCTATCACAAGACCTGCCAGCGTGAAACCGAACACAGCCGTTACATGCACCATCGAACCGTTGGCTCTCGACTCTTCGGGCGTTGCTGCATTGTCGAGCAGCTCGTCGCTGAACACGCACATGAATTTCTTTGACGGTTTCTGCCCCGACCGTTTGAAACCCTGGCGCAGCGAACGGGCCAACGGACAGCCATGCACATGCCAGAACTCAGCCACGCTGACGCGCGTCGGATCGAGCTTGCGGGCAGCTCCCATTGACGAGAACAGCTTCACGCCGGCATCACAGGCGGTGCGTATCAGCAGCATCTTGTCAGGCAGACTGTCGATTGCGTCGATAACATAATCATAACTGCCTATGTTGAAACTGTCGGCAGTCGACTCATTAAAAGCCTCGTGGCGCGCGTCTATCTCAGCGTCGGGATTAATGTCCAGCAGATGTTCTTTCAGCGCATCAACCTTCACCTGGCCGACAGTCTTTGCCGTAGCCATAAGCTGACGGTTTACGTTAGACGCGCAGACCTTATCAGAATCGACAATAGTAACATTCCGAACGCCCGAACGCACCAGTCCTTCCACACACCAGCTGCCTACGCCACCGACTCCGAACACTATCACACGGGCAGCAGCCAGCCTTGCAGCACCGTCATCACCGACAAGCAGACGTGTACGCGAAGAAAAGTCAATCATAAGAATTTATCTGATATTTAAGTTTCTTATTACCATAAACAGTTATCCGTCAGGCATTTGCAGCTTCACTTTCATCTGTCTGTCGGGATGTAAGCATACGCCTGCAATCTTCCAGAATACTCATCAGCTCATCAACTGTCTCAGCGCGGAGCATGGCGATGCGCGTCTGACGGAAGTTCGGTATGCCCTTGAATATAGGCGTGGCTGCCAGATGACGGCGTGTGTGCAGTATGCCGCGATACTCGTCGATGCGCTCCACATTGATGTGCAACTGCTCCTCCAAGATGTCTATCTTACGGTCAATAGTCAGCGAAGTGTCGGCAGGACGACCGTCGAGCCAGTCGCGCATCTCCTTGAATATCCACGGCCGTCCGAACGTTGCGCGACCTACCATGACTGCATCCACACCGTAACGGTCGAACGCCTGCTCCGCCTCCTCAGGCGTAGTTATGTCGCCGTTGCCGATTATCGGGATATGTATGCGCGGATTCTGCTTCACCTTTCCTATCAAAGTCCAGTCGGCCTCGCCTGTGTACATCTGCGCACGGGTACGCCCGTGTATTGTCAGAGCCTGTATGCCGCAGTCCTGCAACTGCTCGGCAAGGTCTTCAATTATGATGTTCTGCGCATCCCATCCGAGTCTTGTCTTCACCGTTACAGGCACTTTCACGGCGTCGACCACGGCACGTGTGATTTTCAACATCAGCGGAATGTCGCGCAGCATGCCTGCGCCTGCGCCCTTGCCTGCCACCTTCTTGACAGGGCATCCGAAATTAAGGTCTATCAGGTCAGGCCCTGCCTGCTCCACAATCTTGGCAGCCTCAGCCATCGACTCAGCGTCGCGGCCGTATATCTGTATGCCTACGGGACGCTCGTCGTCGCTTATGGTCAGCTTGTTCAGCGTGCTTTTCACCGAACGCACAAGAGCTTCCGCGCTGACAAATTCAGTATACACCATAGCCGCACCGTAACGTTTGCACAACCGGCGGAAGCCTATGTCAGTAACATCCTCCATCGGCGCGAGGAACAACGGGCGCGGGCCGAATTCTATATTGCCTATTTTCATTTTATATTCCAGTTTCCTTGCATCGTCCGCCGGCCGTCAGCCTAATAGCTACGGCTCTTGCGGCGTCAGCCTTTTATTAAATGATAAACACCTCCGGCAAGGCACTTCACCATGCCTTTCATCTCGAGCGAGAACATCACTGCCGACAACCGTCCTACCGGTATGGCAGAGCGCGCGGCGAGAGTGTTTATCTGTATATCGTTTTCTTTTGCCAGTATGTCGGCGACAGTCTGCTCCTCAGGCGTAAGTTCGGGGAAGAGCGGCAGCTCCACACCCTTGCGCTGTACCTCTGCCAGACGTCCGTCATCGGTCCAGCCCATAGCCTTCACCATGTCGTCGGCAGACGTTATGAGCGACGCCTTATTGTCGCGTATCAGATTGTTGCAGCCCTGCGAATACTCGTCGCACACACGGCCGGGGAATGCAAACACCTCTCTGTCGTAACTGCGGGCGAGCCTTGCCGTCGACAATGCTCCGCCCTTGCACGCGCTCTCCACCACAACTGTAGCATCGGCCATGCCTGCCACAATGCGGTTGCGCCGCAAAAAGTTCAGTCTGTCGGCATTAGTATGCGTGAAAAATTCGGTCAGCAGTCCGCCCTGGCGTATCATCTGCTGCGCCGTGTCGCTATGCCGCGGCGGATAAAGATTGTCCAGTCCGTGAGCCAGCACAGCCACAGTGTCCATGCCACAGTCAAGAGTCTCGCGGTGGGCACAGATGTCTATGCCGTAAGCCAGGCCGCTGACTATCAGCACATCGGGGCAAAGTTCCTTCAGCCGCCTTATAAACGAGCGCACACAGTCCTGCCCATAGGCAGTGCAGCGGCGTGTGCCTACCATGCTGACCACTCTCCTGCGGTCGAGCGCGGCAGTACCACGGAAGAAGAGAACGAGCGGCGCGTCGGCACACTCTTTAAGCCGGGAAGGATATGAACCGTCGCCAAGGCACATTATGTCCACACCTGTGCGCATGGCATATTCAATCTCGTTCTCGGCGCGCTGGCGCTGGGTGTCGGCATGGGCTATCGCCTCGACCACCTTTTTAGGGCAGCCGGGCAACATGTCGCGTATGCTGTCGCTGTTGTCAATCACTGCCGACGCGCTGCCGGCCTTGCGGAAGAGCGCGACTGCCGACTCCTGATTGAAGTGGCATGCGGCGGCAAGCATCAGCGCGTTGAGCGTCTCTCTGTCGTAGCTCATGCCGTCAGTCTGTTGTCTGTCGATAATCTTTTTGTCCGCAAACTTATGCGTATAAATGTCCTACCGGTATTCTTACGCCATTCAGCCGGCAAAGCCGAAGGCCTTGTCATACTCCTCGCTGTGAGCCAGTTTACCGTTGACAAGGCATACCAGGTCAATCGTTCCCTTGAAGCACAGCTTGTGGTCAGAAGCACGGTAGATGTCCTGCTGGAACACGTAGCGCATGCCTTCCTTCCTGATGTTCAGGCAAGAGTCAAACTCGTCGTCGCATCTCAGAGGTGTCTTAAACTGTAAATTCATTCTCGCCACAACGGCATCGACGCCGCGGCGGTGCATCTCGGCAAAGCTAAGTCCGCACTTTTGCAGGAACAGGTGGCGCGTATGCTCTGCGTAATGCAGATAATTTGCGTTGTTTACTATTCCTTCAATATCGCACTCGTAGTCGCGGACCATCATCCGCGCAGTGAAAATATAATCCATCGCTTATGTGGTTTTATGTTTCAGCCATTATGCCGTAACAAAGCCGGCATGCCGTTGCAAAGTTAACGTTTTTACGGCGTAATCTGCATTGTTGCGCTCAAAAAATACATATTTTGGCGTGCCCTGCCGGTGCTGTCAACCGCCTGCCGACCTGCCTGATTGTGCCGTCAATAAGGCGCATCGACATACTCTGCAAAACAGCAGTCGGAAAGCGCTGTTGCAAAAGAGGCTCTTTCAGGCTCTAAAAGAGGGCATTTCATCGGATAAAAGATGCCCTTTTGCAACGTAAAAGACCATCTTTCAGAAATGCGTCTATATTCCGTCTGTCGCAACTGCTGCTCTGTGTGCTGAAAAAGCAACATGTCTGCCGTAACAGACTGACGTTTATTATTGTGAATAATTAATCGTTTCTCTCCCTTTTATTTTGTATTTCTCTCAACTTGCACTA
Source organism: uncultured Prevotella sp. (assembly GCA_902491375.1). GTDB lineage: Bacteria > Bacteroidota > Bacteroidia > Bacteroidales > Bacteroidaceae > Prevotella. The sequence continues at coordinate 78,266 of CABUHE010000001.1, read as the reverse complement.
TCTTTTGATAACATAGGCGGCGTCTCGGAAATAAAAATAAAAGCTCGTTTCTCTCCCTTTTATTTTGTATTTCTCTCAACTTGCACTATCTTTTGATAACATAGGCGGCGTCTCGGAAATAAAAATAAAAGCTCGTTTCTCTCCCTTTTATTTTGTATTTCTCTCAACTTGCACTATCTTTGAAGAAGATAGGCTGCGTCTCGGAAATAAAAATAAAAGCTCGTTTCTCTCCCTTTTATTTTGTATTTCTCTCAACTTGCACTATCTTTGAAGAAGATAGGCTGCGTCTCGGAAATGAAAATAAAAGCTCGTTTCTCTCGCTTTTATTTTGCATTTCACTCAACTTGCACTATCTTTGCAGTCTGAATAAAATACGATTTCAACATGAAAATAGCGATTATCGGTTACGGTAAAATGGGCAAAATGATTGAACAGATAGCTCTCAGCCGTGGCCATGAAATAGTAAGCATCATCGACGTAAATAACCAGCAGGACTTCGACTCTGAGGCTTTCGCTTCAGCTGACGTAGCCATTGAGTTCACTAATCCGACAGCAGCTTACGGCAATTACCTCAAGGCTTTTGCCAAAGGTGTTAAGGTTGTATCCGGCTCGACAGGCTGGATGAAAGACCACGGCGACGACGTCCGCCGTATGTGCAACGAAGAAGGAAAGACTCTCTTCTGGGCTTCTAACTTCAGTGTAGGCGTTGCCATATTCTCTGCCGTCAACCGTTATCTTGCCAAGATAATGAACGGCTTCAAGCAGTACTCCGTGTCAATGGAGGAGACTCACCACATACACAAGCTCGACGCGCCAAGCGGCACAGCCATAACTTTGGCCGAAGACATTATCGACAACCTCGACAGAAAGAGCAAATGGGTTAAAGGCACTATGCTTGCAGCCGACGGCACTCTGAGCGGAACAGACAAATGTGCTGACGACGAGATTGCCATCAACAGCATCAGACGTGGCGAAGTTCCGGGCATCCACACAATAAAATACGACTCTGAGGCCGACTGCATAACCATAACTCACGACGCACACTCACGTCAGGGATTCGCACTCGGAGCTGTTCTGGCAGCCGAATACACTGCTGACCACAGCGGACTGCTGACTATCAGCGATATGTTCAAATTCTGAACAGCATAAAACCATACAACGCGGACACCGCAGAGCAGACAAGAATAGACACCGGCGCCGCCGCAGACCAATATCGGTACAGTTGTCTAAGCGCAGCATTATGCCGGCATATAGCCGCGCAATAACATGCAAAGACGCTCAGACAGCCGGACAAGAGGAGGCGCACTGTTATCATAAAGAAAATGGAAAACAAGGAAAGGAAACAACTCAACATGAAAAAACAATGGACAAAGTTCATCATCGTGACCGCTTTGTACCTGTTGTTTCTGATTTGGGTAAAAAGTTGGTGGGGACTTATCGTTGTCCCGTTCATATTCGACGTGTACATAACGAAGAAGATTCACTGGCAGTGGTGGAAGAACTCTGAACCGCCGGTGCGCTTCATCATGTCGTGGGTAGACGCCATCGTGTTCGCCCTCGTGGCAGTTTATTTCATCAACCTGTTCTTCTTCCAGAACTACGTCATTCCTTCATCGTCGCTTGAGAAGTCGCTCCTCACCGGCGACTACCTCTTTGTCAGCAAGGTCAGCTACGGTCCGCGTATTCCTGAGACGCCGCTCACCATGCCGCTGACCCAGCACACCCTGCCCGTATTGGGATGCAAGTCGTATCTGGAATGGCCTCATTGGGACTACCGCAGAGTGAAAGGTCTGGGCAATGTGAAGCTCAACGACATCGTAGTATTCAACTATCCGTCGGGCGACACGATTGTAAGCAACGAGCAGTATCAGGCAGCCGACTACTACATGATGTGCTACTCGTTCGGCAGCCAGATTCTTCAGTCAACGCCTGACTTCACCAAGATGACTCCACAGCAGCAGTACGACTGGTATCAGAAAGAGTACAACGTCGGCCGTGAGTATATCGTCGAAAACGCAGGTACGTTCGGAAAGATTTCATCAAGACCTGTAGACCGCCGCGAGAATTACGTGAAACGCTGCGTAGGTCTGCCCGGACAGACGCTTCAGATAAAGAACCGCATAATCTATCTTGACGGCAAACCCAACAAGGAACCTGACAATGTGCAATACACTTACTACATAGAGCTGCTCCAGCCTATTCCTGACGACATGATGAAAGACCTCGGAATAAGCATGGAAGACCTTACAAGCCTCAACCAGAACGGCTACATGCCGCTCACAAGCAGGGCTGTCAAGGCTCTCAGCTCACGCAAAGACATCGTGAAGAGCATAAGACTTAATACCGACGCTTCTACCTCTGACCTCTATCCTCTAAACGGAAATACAGGCTGGACACGCGACAACTACGGTCCGATATGGATTCCGAAGAAGGGCGCGACGGTAAAACTCAACATGAAGAACATCGCCGTCTACGAGCGTCCTATCCGTGTCTACGAAGGCAACGACCTGCAAGTCAAGGGAGGAAAAATATACATCAACGGCAAACAAACCGACCAGTACACGTTCAAGATGGACTATTACTGGATGATGGGCGACAACCGCCACAACTCGGCCGACAGCCGTTACTGGGGCTTTGTGCCTGAAGACCACATCGTGGGCAAGCCTATCTTCATCTGGTGGAGCAGCGACCCTGACCGTCACGGATTCTCAGGTATCCGCTGGAACAGGCTGTTCAGAATGGTGGACAACATTAAATAGCATACATGACGGCAGGCAGGCACGGTCTTAACGACCGCCAAAGCCGTCATGCAAGACTTCTGGAAGTCTGACCGAAAACGCCCGGACAACAGTCCGGCAGCGTGCCTGCCGACTACTTTAACATGAACAATGCGCTCAAGTTTGTGATAGCGTTGGTAGTCACAATCTTGCTGATGTTGACTTTCCGTGCGCTGGTGTTCACCGTATATACGGTAAGCGGAACTGCTCTGGAGCCTTGCTTTGTCAACGGCGACCGTGTATTGGTGAACAGGTGGAGTTATGGTCTGCGCACAGGTGGCGGCGGACTGTTCAGATACACACGCTGGTTCGGCTCGCAGGTTGAGCGCGGCGACCTCGCCGTATTCAACAATCCGGCTGACACCGCACGCTCAGTATCACACAGAAAGACGCTCGCATACTACTGCACAGGCGTGCCCGGAGATACCGTAAGGATAGGAAACGCACGCATAATGGTGCCCGGCAAGGATACGCCATGCCGTGTTACGCCATACAATGCACAGTTTCTCAGCTTCCTATACAACCGCTTTGAGGGGCGCAAGGCATACGTAAAAGACAACAGACTGTACGTAGACGGCAAGGAAACAAAGTGCGCCATATTCGCCAACGATTACTACTGGTTCAGGTCAGGACGGTCAGACGACAAGAGCGACTCCAGACTTTTCGGTCTTGTTCCTGAGACTCACGTCATCGGAAAGGTAACCATGCTGCTGTATTCTGTCGACGAGTCAAAACCAATAACACGCAGTCTGCGCAAAGACAGGAAGCTTCTTTTCATCAAAAAATAACCATACAAGGGCGCCACTGCCCGCTGGCGACACGATAAAAGCACCGCCGCAACAATCCCGACAAACTCATTTCAATGTCACAAGCACTACTCTCTACAACTTATTTCGGCCCGATACAATGGTATCAGAAGCTGTACAGATACGACAAAGTACAGGTGGAAGCCTGCGACAACTTCATAAAACAGACGTACAGAAACCGCTGCATGATTGCCGCTGCCAACGGTTTGCAGGCGCTGACTGTGCCTGTTGAGCGCACAACAGCCACAACTCTGGACGGCGAAAGCAGCCAATCTGTCAAATGTATGATGAAAGACGTGCGCATAAGCGACCACGGCAACTGGCGCCATCTGCACTGGAACGCCCTGATGAGTGCCTACGGAGAGTCGCCGTTCTTTGAGTTTTATGCTGACGACATACGTCCGTTCTTCGAGCGTAAGTGGACATTCCTTTACGACTTCAACGCCGAAATATGCGCCAAGATGTGCGAACTTATAGGCTTTGAGCCTGCCATAAGCCCGACAACTGAATACATTCCGGCTGACAGTGAAGCACTGAACGGCACGGCAGACTTCCGCGACGCCATACGGCCGAAGCATCCGCTGCCAGACGAAGAGTTTGTTCCACGCCGCTATTACCAGGTGTATGAACACAAATACGGCTTCGCTCCAAACCTCAGCATACTTGACCTTTTATTCAATATGGGCAACGAAAGTCTGTTATATTTATAGATAACAGGCTTTTTTTGTTTTTTTATGACTATTTCTTACACGATTAGATTCAGAATCATTAGTTTTGTAACATGTTACACCATTAAAACATTAACAACATGTACAACAAGACTCTTAAAACGCTAACCTGCCTCATCGCGGGCGCGTTCATGCTCAATTCTTGCATCGGTTCTTTCGGACTGTTCAACAAAGTACTTGCATGGAACAAGGATGCGACCGGCAACAAGTTCCTCAATGAGCTTATTTTCATTGTCATTTCGCCGGCTTACGCACTGTGCGGAGTTGCTGACCTGTTCATCCTTAACACCATAGAATTCTGGTCAGGATCCAACCCTGTCAGTGCTGATATAGGCAAGACACAGACTGTTACAGGTAAAGACGGCAAGCTGTATACCATAACCACACTTAAAGACGGTTATGAAATAAAGGGTCCGGACGGCAAGACCGTGAAGTTCGCACATGACGAAAAGACTGACGTATGGGCAATGGTACAGGACGGAAAGACTACTCCTATACTCAAGATTAAAGACAAAGATACAGCTGAAATATATCTTGAAAACGGCAAGACAACCGACGTTTCGCTCAACGAGCAGGGCCTTTATGAAGCCCGCATGGCTGTAAACGGCGGAACATACTTCGCTTTCAGATAAGCAAAACAAAAGGAGTTAAAGCGCGAAACGGCTCTAACTCCTTTATTTTATCACTCCATCCCGAATGTCTTCCTTCTCCGCACATTCGGGACAAAGCCCTTTTACAACATAGTTTATACTGTTAAGGCGGAAGCCGTCAGGCAACTGCACCACCGGCACATGTATTCTTTTAAGACAGAATGTGCGGTGACAGCTCTCGCAATAGAAATGTGTATGCTCATCGTCAACGCCGCAGTCGCAGTCGTCAGAGCATACATTGTACTTCAGACAGCCCGTTCCGTCGTCGACAACATGTATCAGCTTATTCATCAGAAACACACCAAGAGTGCGCGAGATAGTACTCTTGTCGACCGTCGGCAGCAGTTTCTCAAGCTGCGGCAGTGACACAGTCTCATCGCCCCTGAACATCTGTCGAAGTATAAGCAGTCGTGTCGCTGTAGGTTTTATACCACGGTGGAGTAGCTTTTCAACATAAAAATTCTCATCAACCATACATCTGCAAAAGTAAGGATTATTGGTCTAAAAGCCAAGAAATGAGAACATTTTATTTTTATCAGCAAATCACTTTCCATATAAAAGCGCAAATACCGCCGGCAAGACAGCAATTTACAGCACTGCATCCTACCGACGGTAACGACATATAACACTGATAATTTAATTATAAAATCTTCTGTCTTTATTTATTATGGAAGAAAATTCTCGTTGAATTAAGCACTGCAAGCAGAGCCACACCAACATCTGCGAACACCGCACCCCAGAGGTTTGCCATGCCGGCAAGTCCCAAAGCCATTACCAAGACCTTCACTCCGATGGCGAAAGTTATGTTCTGGGCTACTATGCGGCGTGTGAGACGACCTATGCGTATGGCGGCAGCCACCTTTGAAGGCTGGTCAGTCTGTATCACCACGTCGGCCGTCTCAATAGCCATATCGGCACCGAGCGCGCCCATAGCAATGCCCACATCGCTGAGCGCAAGCACAGGAGCGTCGTTTATTCCGTCGCCTACGAAGGCAACCTTGCGGCCTCCACGGCGTGCCTCATCTATGTGGCTAACCTTGCCTTCAGGCAAAAGATCGCCATAACCCTTGTCAACTTTCAGCTCGCCGGCAACACGGTCTACCAACGCCTGCTTGTCGCCTGAGAGTATCTCAACACGTCCTACGCCGTTCTGTCGCAGCTGACTGACCGCACGGCAGGCATCTTCTTTCAGCGTATCGGCAAGGAACAGGCAGCCTTCATAACGTCCGTCTTTGGCGCACGCGACAATAGTCTCAGGCACGGAAGCCAACTCTGCCGGATAAGCCACGCCCTCGCGTTCAAGCAGTTTGAGCGTACCGACAGCCCAGCAGTGGCCGTCTACCACGGCCGTCAAGCCGTATCCGGGCACGTCTTTCACATCTGTTGCGGTCAGATTAGCGTTCTTTGCAGCGGCAACGATAGCTTTGGCTATCGGGTGGTTGCTGCCTCGCTCGATTGCTGCGACAGAGTCTATAAGGCTGTCGCGGTCTTCACCGTCGACACGTACCACAGTAAACTCACCGGTTGTCAGCGTTCCTGTCTTGTCAAACACTACAGTGTCGATATGTGTTATAGCGTCAAGATAATTGCCGCCCTTGAAGAGTATGCCATGCTTCGAGGCCGCGCCTATACCTCCGAAGTAGCTCAGCGGCACGCTGATAACCAACGCGCAAGGGCAAGATATTACAAGGAATATCAGCGCACGGTAAAACCATGTGTCAAAATCGTAGGCAAAGCCTGCATCGGCCAGCGACCACAGCCACGGCACAACGACCGTAAGCACTGCAAGGGCGATTACCACCGGCGTATAAATGCGGGCAAACTTGCGGATGAAAAGTTCGGCAGGAGCCTTGCGCTCGGATGCCTCCTCGACCATTGACAATATGCGCGAAACGGCACTCTGGCTCTCCGGGCGCAGCACACGCAGGCGCACCACGCTGTCAGATGAAATCATTCCTGCCAGCACCTCGCCGCCCTGCTCTATCGTGCGGGGTACGCTCTCGCCTGTCAATGCTGCCGTGTTGAACGCCGCAGCACTGCCTATAAGCTCGCCGTCGAGCGGTACACGCTCGCCCGGCTTCACCTCAATGATGTCGCCCGGACGCACATCGGCAGGAGCCTTTACAACTACTGACTGGCCTGATACTACCGAAGCATGGTCGGGACGGAACTCCATAAGACTCTTTATATTATCGCGCGCACGGTCGACAGCCATGTCCTGAAGAGTTTCACCTATGCAATAGAACAGCATAACGGCTACGGCTTCAGGATATTCGCCAATGACAAACGCACCAATCGATGCTACGCTCATCAGCATGAACTCACTGAACACGTCGCCCTTAGCGGCATGCTCCCACGCTTCTTTCATTACTCCAAGTCCTACGGGCAGGAAAGCTACGACATACCACAAGAGCCTTACCGTCTGAGAAGCGAACCACTCAACCCCTGCGGCAGACATTATGATGCCTGCAAGGAGCATTGCCAATGAGACGGCCGGCTTTAGAAAATTTCTTTCTTCCATATATCTGAATGTTTAAATTTCTTCTTTACAGCCGCAAAATTACGGCAAAACGATTGCAACTCGGTTGCAAACTGCAACAACAGAGTTAAATTATTGACAATCAGCTGATTACAGACAGTCATACAAAAGATGCTCTTTCAGACTATGAAAGATGCCAAACGGGAGCGCAAAAGACCACCTTTAACAACGCAAAAGACGGTCTTTCGCATTTTAAGAAAACTTTGCATGACATGAAATCGGTTTTACACGAAAACTGATTATTTTTGCAGAAAAACATCAAGACTTATGAGAAAGACCATATTCACACTGCTGGCGGTGCTGATGCCGCTGCTCGCCGCCGCCCAGAGCCACCGTCCTTTCGACGTTACAATAAGCAACGACGAGTATAAAATATACATCCGCATGAACCTGCACGACAAAAACCTGACCGTTCCCGGACAGAGTGTGTTGGGCGAGGTTGACGGCTACATAGCCTCAACACAGAGCAGATCGACATGGATTATAATCTCTTCGGAAATAACAGGCGAGAACACCGCACGCATAGACGTGGTAAACGACTACGGCAGCGAGGACTTCACGGCAGAAGTGAAGCTGAACAAAGACGGCACATACTCGTACAAAAAACTTGACGGAAGCACCTTGAAATTTGCCGTAAAGGGTAAATGGCAGAAGATACCAGGCTCGCTGACGTTTGTAAGGAAATAACGGAATAAAGAAAAAGGGACCTTCGCGGTCCCTTTATTTTTTGATTGTACTGAGATACATATACAGCCCCTGACGGACTGAACGCAGGCCGAAAAACTCGGTATGAATCTCTGACGGAGCCACCCAGAAGCACTCGGCGGCATCGTCGCCGGCTTTAAGCGCGGTGTCGTCGTCAATCCGGCACTCGAAAAACATGTCCAGAGTATGCACGTCAAGACCAGAGTAGCGGTAGATGTTCGGCTGGCTGAACAGATAGCGGGCATCTGAAACTTTAAGTCCTGTTTCCTCCATCACCTCACGCGCAACGGCCTCCTCGCCTGTCTCAAGTACGTCGGCAAAACCTCCGGGCAGGTCGAGAGTGCCTTTGGCAGGCTCCATTTTGCGGCGCTCAACGAGCAGTTCGCCCTTGCAGTTGGTGATAAACGCCACCACCGCAGCAGCCGGATTCATGAAATACTCAAAGCCGCAGCCCGTACAACGCTTGCTCTTAGACGAGGCTGTCTCGAAATGCGAACTGCCACACACGGGGCAATACCTAAACTTCTCAAGCAGATTCATTTCACTCAAAATTAATATTCATAACTATAATTCATGCCGTAAAACCTGACAACGCCACGCTCCGGCCGGCACAAAGATAGCGAAAGGCGAGCGCAGAAGCAAATGAAAAACGAAGTTTTTGCATTTTTGATTATGCCGAGCCGCTATCTATCTTATACTTAAAGATAGCGAAAGGCGAGCGCAGAAGCAAATGAAAAACGAAGTTTTTGCATTTTTGATTATGCCGAGCCGCTATCTATCTTCGGAGTAAAGATACGTTGAACACATGATAAAGACAGGCCGAAACATTAAAAATAGTTTACCGGCAGCAGTATAAATTTTATAGATTGTTATAATAATAAAACGCCTTACGGTATTAAAATAATTATTGTTATCTTTGCAGAATATGAATTCCGCCGTGCATGGCGGAAGTATTCTTCATGTGAAATAAAACGTAACTACATAATCACCGAAACAAGATATGAAATCAGCAAAGACCTTTATTGCGGCTATACTCATGGCTATGTGCCTGCCGGCAGCCGCCCAGCAGAAACTCGAAACTAACCTATGGCCGCAAGGCGCGCCTAACTCTAACGGCGATCAGGCCGACACCGCCAAAGTATGGGTGTACCTTCCAAACAAGAAAGAGGCTACAGGCCGCGCCGTAGTAATCTGCCCCGGAGGCGGATACCAGCATCTGGCGATGAACCACGAGGGACACGACTGGGCTTCGTTCTTCAACAACATGGGTATCGCAGCGATAGTCTTGAAATACCGTATGCCACACGGCAACCACGAAGTGCCTGTAAGCGACGCTGAGCAAGCCATAAAACTGGTACGCAGCAACGCAGCCAACTGGAACATAAACCCGCAGGACGTGGGCATAATGGGCTCGTCGGCAGGAGGGCATCTGGCATCGACAATAGCCACACACTCGACCGGCGACGCCGCCCCTGACTTCCAGATACTCTTCTACCCTGTCATTACAATGATGTCAGACATTACACACAAAGGCTCGCACGACAACTTCCTGGGCGAGAAACCGAAGAAAAAACAGGAGACAGAATACAGCAACGACCTTCAGGTTACACGTGTAACGCCACGCGCATTCATAGCTCTCAGCGACGACGACGCCACCGTGCTGCCTGCAAACGGCGTAAACTACTACATAGAACTCTACCGTCACGACGTACCGGCCACGCTCCACGTATATCCGTCGGGCGGCCACGGATGGGGCAACCGCGACAGCTTCAAATACCACAACGAGATGCAGCTGGAGCTGAAAGCATGGCTGCGCAGCTTCTGACGGTAACAGAAAATCAACGGTTAAGAGTTAAGAAAAGACGTGATTCTTGGCTCTTAATCTGTTTAAAGGCAAACTTTCATAAAACAACAGAATACCATGAAAAAGATTATATCACTCTTCCTCTTATGTCTTAATCTGCTGACGGCAAAAGCCCAGGTAGCCGATTTCCTAATCAGCGACATGCTGAACAAGTCTGACTGGTTTGCCCTTGAGCGCGAATATCCTGCGCTTAAAGATTCAGTACAGATGCCTTTCCTGAAGTTTCTGGCAGAAGCCATGATTGCAGTAAACTTCAACCGCGATGACGAAGCCGTCAGTGCAATAGACACACTGATAGCAAAACACCAGCAATACATCGGCTTTGACAACACGATGAACATGGTAATGATAAAAGCTGCGGTTGAAAACAGGCGCGGCAACAGCGCAAAAGCAGCCGAACTACTTAACAACTTCATCACTCAGGTGAAGGCACATGCACCGCAGATAGACCTTTCAGCAGCCGAGACTCAATACAGATACTACAAGACTCTGAGCGCAACCGGCAGAAAAATGACGCTGACAAGACCGGAAGGCGATGTTGTCGCAGACATCAGACTAAAAAGACAGAGCCGCAAAGACAATGACACTTCCTACGTAGGATACTCAATAATAATGCCTGTAAAGATAAACGGCAAGAGCTACAACGCACTGCTCGACACAGGATGTTCAGGCACAATGTGCCAAAAAAGTTTTGCCGAAAAGATAGGACTTGAATCTGTCAGCGACTCCATCGCGATAACAGGCGCAGGCACTGTGGCTGCCTCCATCGGCGTGATTGACAGCATAAACATCGGCAGTATGACGCTGCACAACGCGCTTACAACCATTGTAGACAACGACAGCTGGGCAACAGACTCCTGTCAGCAGTACGACTTTATCATCGGTCTTGACTTCCTGAAGCTCTGCGGTGAGACCTGCTTCCTGCCCAAAGAAGGCAAAATAATATTCCCGGCTACGCTGACTCCTCTGCCTGACAGCGGCCACAACATCATTCTTACGGAAGGCAACAATCTGCGCCTTGAAGCATACGTGAACAACGAGCGGTGCCGTTTCTTCTTCGACACAGGCAACTCGATAACGTCTTTCTCAAAGCAATATTACGAAAGACATAAGGAACAGATAGACAAGACGGCACAGAAGATAACGCGTGAAGGCGGAGGCATTGGATACAAAGGTATGCTGACTACACTGAAACTGCCGCCCGTAACGATGAGCACAGGCGGAAGTAACGTGAGATTAGACCACGTGGCAGTGGCACTTGCAGACATCGCGCCGGCACAGATTGACGACGGCAACGTAGGCGTAAACCTCATACAGAACTGCCGTAAGGCCACACTCAACCTTAAAGACCTGTTCCTCAAGATTGAGAACTGACACCATTGGATTACGCAAAAATGCGTAAAAAAAGTATACAAAACGGAAAGTTATCGTTTTTTCGCGATTTCTTTCCGTTTTTTCTTCTACTTAAACGAAAAATCACTATATTTGCCTTCGTGTACTTTAAACCGACCGTCATGAAGAACATTAACCTTTATTTCTTGCTTCTGTTGGTACTGGCCGTACCGATACTGACATCATGCGAGGACGACGAGGAAGGCGTTCTGCCTGTCGCTGTACGCATAACAGCCGACGAGTTTACCGCACGTGTTGACGGCAAGGGATGGCAATACGTTGAGTCGCACGAGATAAGAAGCAACGGCAAGTTTACAAGGCACGACTACTGGGAGGACATGACAAGCGGCGCACCAGAGCAATATTCGTTCAGCGGAGATACCGTAACCACGTATATGTACATCGACGCCTACCCTATGAATGCCTACAAAAACACTGAATATACGTTTGACGAGGCTACCAACAGAATTATGGCTGACGGCACGGAGGTGATGAGAGTGCTGAGCGTAACTGACAATGAGCTGCGCATAATACGGCGACAGGCATCGACAGCCGACGGCAGACAGATATACGTCTACGCCGTTTACCGCGCCATGACGCCATACGAGCTGAACACGTTAAAGGCCGGTCATCCGTACGACATCGACTCGCTCGACCGTCAATATCCCATGTTGCCACGACAGCAGAGGCTCAACGCCAACGACTTTACAGCCAACGCCGTAGGACAGACATGGAAATGCGCGGAAGCTCACGCCATGGAATTGCCCGGAAGATATGACATAAGCGAGTTTTACACCAACACCGCACGGCTTAAACCTATCGACTATAACATCACGGCCGACTCGCTCACAATCATTACAACCGACCCGACAACAGGCGAAACGGCACGTACAACGATGCCATACGTCTACCGTCCCAACGGATTCTACATCGAAACACCAGGCACGACAGCAATAAAAATTGTATCGCTGACGAACGACGAGATGCGGATATACACCGAACGGTTTGACCCCGACAGGCAAAGTAAAGTAAGACTATACTGCGTTTACCGCAGAGTTAAAGCCGAAGAACAGGCTGCCGCTGCTCCGGCAGACAGCATTATGCGGCCGGAAGCAACTCTGACGGACTGAAATTATCAGCCAAAGGCAGGCACATGCAAACCGTGCTGAATGTCAGCGCACAGCGCAACATACACCTTAAACGTAACGGATAAACATCAAATTTTTCTTAAAAAACAAAAATTTCACATATTATATAAGGTGTATGGAAAAGTTTTGCTTACTTTTGCGCCCTAATTGAAAAGGTAGACAATATAATGCAAAAGAATCTGGTAATCGTCGAGAGTCCAGCTAAAGCAAAGACAATCGAGAAGTTTCTGGGCAAAGACTACAAGGTAATGTCCAGTTACGGGCACATACGTGACCTTAAAAAGAAAGAACTCAGCATAGACACCAACACATTCACACCCGACTACGAGATACCCGAAGAGAAAAAGAAACTCGTTACCGAACTTAAGAATAACGCCAAAAACTCTGAGAAAGTATGGCTCGCATCCGATGAAGACCGCGAGGGAGAAGCTATCTCATGGCATCTCTGCGAGGTGCTCGGACTTGATGAGGAGAAGACAAACCGAATAGTTTTCCACGAAATTACTAAGCCGGCCATACTCGACGCGATAAATCATCCGCGCCATCTTGACATGAATCTTGTCAACGCACAGCAGGCACGCCGTGTGCTGGACAGACTCGTGGGCTTCAAGCTTTCACCCGTATTGTGGCGTAAAGTGAAGCCGGCACTGTCAGCAGGACGCGTTCAGAGCGTGGCGGTAAGACTCATTGTTGAGCGTGAAAGGGAAATTCAGGCATTCAAGAGCGAGGCTTATTACAGAGTAAACGCTGTATTCGACGTGCCTGTTGCAGACGGTTCTACTGCTGAAGTAAAGGCAGAACTCGACAAGCGTTTCACCACACGTGACGAGGTTCTGGCGTTCCTCGACAAATGTAAGAACGCAGAATTTACTGTAACCGGCGTGGTAAAGAAACCTATGAAGCGCACTCCGGCGCCTCCATTCACAACTTCAACGCTGCAACAGGAGGCTGCCCGCAAACTCGGATTCACGGTCTCACAGACAATGATGGTTGCTCAGCACCTTTACGAAAACGGACGTATAACCTACATGCGTACCGACTCTGTCAACCTGTCATCACTCTGCATAAACTCCAGCAAGGACGAAATAACCAAGCTATGGGGCGAGAAATACAGCAAACCGCGCCAATATCACACTCACTCCAAAGGCGCTCAGGAGGCTCACGAGGCCATCCGACCGACCTACATGGAGAACACCTCAATAGACGGAACACAGCAGGAAAAACGTCTGTACGACCTTATCTGGAAGCGCACTGCTGCCAGTCAGATGGCTGATGCACAGATAGAAAAGACAACAGTAACAATAAGCATGACCGGAGCAGACGAGCAGTTCATCGCAAACGGTGAGGTTGTGAAGTTTGACGGATTCCTTAAAGTCTACCGTGAATCGTCAGACGACGAAGGCGAAGGCCAGGAAAACACATCTCACACGCTGCCGCCTATGGGCGAAGGAATGCCTCTGCTGCGCAACGAGATTATCGCGACACAACGCTTCAGTCAAGGTCCTGTACGCTATACCGAGGCAAGTCTGGTGCGTAAACTTGAGGAACTAGGCATCGGCCGTCCGTCAACTTACGCTCCGACAATCAGCACAATACAGCAGCGCGAGTACGTTCAGAAAGGCGATAAGAAAGGAGTTGAGCGCTTCTACTCTATCGACATACTCGACTCTAACGGCATAACAAACCGCACCAAGTCGGAAATGGCAGGCAGCGAGAAGGGCAAACTGCAGCCTACTGATATAGGAATCGTGGTCAACGACTTCCTGATGAAATACTTCCCGGCTATCATGGACTACAACTTCACAGCCAAAGTGGAGCAGCAGTTTGATACAATAGCCGAGGGAAAGGCTCAATGGACAGACATGATAGAGAAATTCTACAAGAAGTTCGAGCCGACAGTTGAGAAGACAATAAACACAAGAGAAGAGCATAAAGCAGGCGAGAGAGAGCTTGGCAAAGAGCCCGGAACAGGCAAACCGGTATTCGTTAAGATTGGAAGATTCGGTCCTGTGGTGCAGATCGGAAAGGCAGAAGACAAGGAAAAGCCACGCTTTGCCCAGCTTCCAGCTGACAAGAGCATGGAGACAATAACCCTTGACGAAGCTTTGGAGCTGTTCCGTCTGCCACGTACAGTCGGCGAGTTTGAAGGCACTCCGGTTGTAATCGGCTCAGGACGCTTCGGTCCTTACGTCATGCATGATAAGAAATACGTATCTCTTCCGAAGACAGAGAACCCGATGTCGGTAACTCTTGAGACTGCTATCGACCTCATTATGAAGAAGCGCCAGCAAGAGACTCAGCGCCATATTAAGACGTTTGAGGACGAGCCGAAGCTCGAAGTGATGAACGGACGCTACGGTCCTTACCTTGCATACGACGGCAAAAACTACCGTCTTCCTAAGAATCTACACGACAAAGCAGCCGAACTGACGCTTGAAGAGTGTATGGAAGTAATCAACAACTCTAAGAAAAAATAGCCGATGAGGAGAATTATCATCATCGGATACATGGGTGCAGGCAAGACAACCGTAGGCAAAGCTCTGGCCAAAGAGACAGGAATGCAGTTCTACGATCTTGACTGGTATATAGAAGGAAGGATGCATAAGACGGTGGCACAGATATTCGCCGAGCGTGGCGAAGAAGGCTTCCGACGCATTGAGCACAACCTTCTGCACGAGGCAGCAGAGTTTGAAGACGTGATAATAAGCTGCGGAGGAGGCACTCCCTGCTTCTTCGACAACATGGAATACATGAACGCCCAAGGCGACACAGTATATCTGAAGGCAGACACGGACGTGCTGTGCGCACACCTGAAAATGGGCAAAGTGAAGCGTCCTCTGCTCGAAGGCAAGAGTGATGAAGAACTGCGCAGATTCATATCGGAGCAGCTGTCAAAGCGCGAGGAGTACTACATGAAGGCGAAACACGTGTTTGACGTGACTCTGCTCGATAATTATGAGAAGATTCACACATCAGTAGAACAGCTGCGAGAAATGCTCAGTCTGTGAACTGAATACAATCCGTGAGCCACATCACGACATACAAAATCAAATAATACGACTAACCATAAATAAACGACAAGGCCCAGATGAAGAAATGGACGATTGAAGACTCTAACGAGCTTTACAACATCAGCGGATGGGGAACATCCTATTTTGGTATCAACGAGAAGGGCGACATGTACGTCACTCCGTGCAAGGACAATGTCCAGATTGACCTGCACGACGTTCTGGACGAACTCGCTTTGAGAGATGTAACACCGCCCGTACTGCTGAGATTTCCCGATATTCTCGACAACAGGATAGAGAAAACGTGGAGCTGTTTCAAAAAAGCGTCTGACGAATACGGATTCAAGGGTGAGAACTTCATAATCTATCCCATCAAGGTTAACCAGATGCAGCCCGTAGTAGAAGAGATTATCAGCCACGGACGCAAGTTCAACCTCGGACTCGAAGCAGGCTCAAAGCCTGAGCTGCACGCCGTAATTGCAGTGCAATGTCAGAGCGATTCGCTGATAATCTGCAACGGATACAAGGACCAGAGCTACATAGAACTGGCACTGCTGGCGCAGAAAATGGGCAAAAGAATATTCATAGTAGTTGAGAAACTCAACGAAATTGAGATAATAAGCAAGGCCGCTAAGAAGCTGAACGTAAAACCGAACATCGGTATCAGAATCAAACTTGCATCATCAGGCAGCGGCAAATGGGAGGAAAGCGGCGGCGACGCAAGCAAGTTCGGACTGACAAGCTCTGAACTTCTGGCCGCTCTCGACATCCTCGAAAAGAAAGGTCTGAAAGACTGTCTCAGACTTATTCACTTCCACATAGGCAGCCAAATCACAAAGATACGCCGCATACAGACGGCTCTGAAAGAGGCTTCGCAGTTCTATATCCAGCTGAGAAAGATGGGCTACAACGTAGACTTCGTTGACTGCGGAGGCGGACTTGGAGTAGACTACGACGGCACTCGCTCGCCAAACAGCGAAAGCAGCGTGAACTACTCGATACAGGAGTACGTCAATGACTGTATCTACGCATTCGTAGAAGCAGCCGACCGCTACGGCGTTCCACATCCTAACCTTATTACAGAGAGCGGCCGCTCACTGTCAGCTCACCACTCGGTGCTTGTCATCGACGTGCTGGAGACAGCGTCGCTGCCCGAAATGGATGAGGAATATGAGCCTAACGAAAGCTCTCACAAGCTGGTTAAAGACCTCTATGAGATATGGGACAACCTCAACCCGCGCACCATGCTTGAAGACTGGCACGACGCTGAACAGATACGTGAAGACGCTCTCGACCTGTTTGAGCACGGCTTGGTAGACCTCAAAACACGTGCGGAGATTGAGAGAATGTACTGGAGCGTATGCCGCGAGATTAACTCGCTGGCGAAGAGTCTGAAGCATACGCCTGAGGAACTGAAGGGACTTGACAAGCTGCTTGCAGACAAATACTTCTGCAACTTCTCCCTGTTCCAGTCATTGCCTGATGCCTGGGCCATCGACCAGATATTCCCTATCGTACCGTTACAGCGCCTTAACGAGCGTCCTACACGAAGCGCAACGCTTCAGGACATAACGTGCGACAGCGACGGAAAGATAGCCCACTTCGTAACGAGCCGCAACATATCGAACATTCTGCCGGTACACACGCTGCGCAAGAACGAGCCTTACTATCTTGGAGTATTCCTCGTAGGAGCTTATCAGGAGATTCTGGGCGACATGCACAACCTGTTCGGCGACACCAACGCGGCACACATAACCGTGAAGGACGGGCACTACCACATAGACCAGATAATCGACGGCGAGACTGTAGAAGAGGTACTTGAATACGTACAGTACAACCCGAAGAAACTGGTACGCCAGCTCGAAGTCTGGGTTACAAAAAGCGTAAAGCAGGGCAAGATTTCTCTTGAGGAGGGCAAGGAGTTCCTCTCTAACTACCGCTCCGGGCTTTACGGATATACTTATCTTGAATAATTCTTACTGAAAACAATACGACTTGAGGGAGCCAATGAAGTAAAAGACAAACGCCACGGTACAGCCGTGACCACAACAAGAAAGCCCGAAGGCATCAGCACGACAGGGCAACGGTCTTTAACTTCACCGGCTCCCTTTTCATATCCGGCTCACAGAGCCAATACAATCGGAACAATGAAACATACTCTTACGATAGTAAAAGTCGGCGGAGCAGTAGTCGAGGACGAGGAACGACTCAGCCGTCTGCTGGCCGATTTCAGCGCAATCGAGGGGCGGAAGGTGCTTGTCCACGGCGGAGGACGCCGCGCCACAGCCATAGCCTCACGTCTGGGCATAGAGAGCAACATGGTGAACGGACGGCGCGTAACCGACCGCCAAATGCTCGAAGTGGTTACGATGGTCTACGGCGGACTGGTAAACAAGAACATCGTGGCGCGCCTTCAGGCCTGCGGAATAGACGCTCTCGGACTGACTGGTGCCGACATTGACGTGATACGCTCGCACAAACGCCCTGTAAAGGATGTAGACTACGGTTTCGTAGGCGACGTAGAGCGCGTTGACGGCGACAAGCTGTCGCGCCTTATAGAAGCCGGTATAACGCCCGTAATGGCTCCTCTGACGCACGACGGACAAGGCAACATGCTCAACACCAACGCCGACACGATAGCCGCTGAGACGGCAAAAGCGCTGGCAAAGATATACGACGTAACGCTGATATTCAGCTTTGAGAAGAAAGGAGTGCTGGCACATCCCGACGACGACGACAGTCTGATACCCGTAATAACACGCGCCGACTACGCACGCTACGCAGCCGACGGCACAGTGTCTGGCGGTATGCTGCCGAAGCTTGACAATGCTTTCAGCGCAATATCGGCCGGCGTCAGCCGCGTAAACATAACTCTCGCAACAGCCATCGACGGCCGCCACGGCACGATGATTGTCGAGAAATAAAATCGCCTGTCAGGCACATTCAGACTTATTTCTAAATCAGCCTCAACGCTGAATCAGATATACGGCTGCGCAAAAGGGCACAAAACGGCAGGTAAAAGATGCTCTTTTACACCGCAAAAGAGCATCTTTCACAGCCTGAAAGAGCCTCTTCCGCAACACGCCTGACAGTCAAGCTGTTACGCCATGACATACAACGCGAGTCATGCCGACAGCAACAGCAAGAGCAGAAGCATAATACTTAAATACTGTTAAATAGAGAAATATTCTCTACTTCCGTGTAACTTTAGTTCAGTTGAATCGTCATTCAAATAGAGAGCAGATGAAAAATATCAGTTTTCGCAACGACGTGTTGCCGCTAAAAAACGTTCTCTACCGTCTGGCTTTGAGAATAACCCTCAGCCGTGAGGACGCCGAGGACATAGTGCAGGACACGCTTATAAAAGTCTGGAACAGACGCGACGACTGGCAGGACATCGCCTCTATCGAGGCTTACAGTCTCACCGTATGCCGCAACCTGTCGCTCGACAAGATAAAGAAGGCAGGAAACGACAACAGTCCGATAAGTGACGACGAGACAAACTCTGCCGATTCAGGACGCGACCCTTACGAACGCATGATGCAAAGAGACAGGGTAGAACAGGTAAGACGCATCGTGAACGGCCTGCCCGAGAAGCAAAGAAGCTGCATGCAGCTGCGCGACTTCGAGGGGAAAAGCTACAAAGAGATTGCCGGTGTGCTGAACATCAGTGAAGAACAGGTTAAGGTAAACATCTTCAGAGCGCGCCAGGCAGTGAAACAAAAGTTTAACGAAATCGAGAAATATGGACTATAAATATATAGAACAACTGCTGGAACTCTATTGGAAGGGCGAGACATCGCTCGAAGAGGAGCAGATACTCCGCTCATTCTTCAGCCAAAGAGACGTGCCCGCAAACCTTGCGATGTATAAAGACCTGTTCTGTTATGAGCAGTCTGAGACCAAGGACGACGTGCTGGGCAGTGATTTCGACGCACGCATGATGGCGCTCGTCGACGAGCAGGAGCCTGTAAAGGCGCGCAGAATAAGCATCACGCAGAAGTTCATGCCGCTGTTCAAGGCAGCAGCAGTGGTGGCCATATTCCTTACGCTTGGCAACGCCGCACAGGTGGCTTTCAACGGCAACGACAAGCCTGTAGCTGGCACGACAGTCTATGACAAGACTGTTGACGGCCCCTCAGTAGCCATGGGCGACACGGCAAAAGCCGACACCCTGAAGAAGTTTCCGGCTACCGTAAGCGCAATAAAATGAGATAATTTTTCTATGCTTTCTCTATAAAACAGTGTTTAATAAAACAATTCAATGAAGCTGTGAAGCTTCACTACAATCAATTTTTCATAACATACTAACGTGAAGAAAGAAAGCCGTTGTCAGGATTCTGACAACGGCTTTCTGCTTTTATCATGGTCAACGCCGGTGTTTATTTGGCGTTGATTTCCTTCAACAGTCTGTCTGCGTGTCCCCATTTGTCCATCATGTAGAGCACGTAACGGATGTCTACACCGATGCAGCGGGCCAGATTCTTCTCAAAGTAGATGTCGCTTGAGAGGCTGTCCCAGTTGCCGTCGAATGCCAGACCGATAAGCTCACCCTTGCCGTTGAACATCGGCGAGCCGCTGTTGCCGCCCGTAATGTCGTTGTTTGTAAGGAAACAGAGCTGCATTTTGCCGGTAGTCTTGTCCTGATACTTGCCGAAATCGCTTGCTGAGAGCAGTTCGTGCATTATCGGCTCGGCAAAATATTCAGGATTAGAGTCTGCCTGCTTCATCTTCTCCACGATGCTCTCGGCTGTTGTATAATAGCCTGACGGAGAACCGTTCATTGTAAATCCGCCTACACGTCCGTAACTCAGACGCATTGTCATGTTAGCGTCGCTGTAATGAGGCATATCCTGCTCCATACGCAGTTTGGCTGCGCAGAGATACTTCTCCTGCACGTCGATTGAGTCGCTGAGCGGCATCAGAGCCTCACGCTGCTCTGCAAGATAGTCTACAAGGCTCAGACCGAGCTGCACACCCGGGTCTTCCTTAAACTTCTTCTTGTTGAAGTAGAGCTTCTTGCCGTTCTTCATCAGCATTGACTTCTTGTACAGATAGTCTACATAAGCTGTGTAGTCGCCGCCGAATTTGCTGTCAACAGTTTTGTAGAACGACGGCAGATATTGTGCCGGAACGTGCTCGCGGTAGTTCTTCATGAGCACTGCCAGCACCTCCTTATCGAGTGCCTCGTCCCATGAGTCGCGGTTGTCCTCAAACTCTATATACTGCTTCTTAGGCTCTTTCTCCGGGCCTTTTACTTCCATACCGTTGCCGGCCTTCATAGCGCGTGTTACCAACTCGCTTGTTCCGAAGAATGATTCTCTCAGGTAATAGAACGCTCTCATACGGTCGAAACGCTCGCCATAGAGCTTCGCCATGAGGTCGAAATCGAGCTTGCCTTTCAGGTATCCGGTCTCCTGCTGCCAGTGGCTCAGACGCATCTCATAAGCTCTCTTCTGGTCGATTATGCCTATTGAGTCGATACATTTGTTCATACCCATAGAGTTTTTCCAGTAGTTCGCGCTCTGGGCGTACTTAGAGTCATACTTGATACGCACAGCCTCGTCGGCCTTCATGTGGCGCTGCATTATCTCCTGCTTCAGTCCACGCACCTGCACACGTGTCGCATTGCCTGCGTCGCGCATCTCCTTTATACCGTAAGAAGACAGATAACGCTCTGTGCTTCCAGGATAACCGATTGTCATTGCGAAGTCTGCGTCCTTGTAACCCTGCAAAGATACAGGTGCCCAAGTCTTCGGACGGTAAGGCACATTGTTCTCAGAGTATTCTGCCGGAGCGTTAGTCTTTGGGTCAGCGTATATGCGGAACACGCTGAAGTCGCATGTCTGGCGCGGCCACATCCAGTTGTCTGTCTCGCCGCCGTACTTACCCATTGACTTCGGTACGGTGAAAACGAGGCGTACGTCAGGGAAGAGCTGGTATGTAGTGGCGAAATACTGGTTGCCCTCATAGTACGGGTCAATCTCCACATGGTATGTCTTCTCGATTTTCTTTACCGAGTCTGTCATCAGCGTTGCGATTGAGTCAATCAGCTCCGACTGCTTTTCAGGTGTCATGTCGTCAATGCCAAGAGCCTGTAAACGTGCTGTTACGTCCTTCTGCTCAATCATGAAGCTGACATAAAGGTTCTCATTAGGCAGCTCGTCTTTGTAGTCCTTAGCGTAGAATCCGTTAAGCATGTAGTCGTGTTCTACGGTTGAATGGCTGCGTATAGCCTCAAAACCGCAGTGGTGGTTGGTAAACACGAGACCGTCAGGCGATACTACTACGCCTGAGCAAAAGCCTCCGAAAAGCACGACAGAGCCTTTAACGGCATTGTCAGCAGAGTAAAGACTCTCATAAGGAAGACTGTAGCCATAGGCTTTCATCTGGTCGTAAACCGCCTGAGGCAGGTTGTACAACGTCCACATACCCTCGTCCGCTTTAATCGGCAAAAGGGTCATCAGACCTAAAAATAATAACGATAGTTTTTTCATTGCGTATTGTTTGATTGAAATTTTACTGTATTCTTAATTTAAGGTTATAATGGATCAGGCTTTCACAGCCTGCCGTTTCAATCCCTGCGGATGCTGTAATCATCCGCAGGGACTTACTGCCGGTTTATCTTTTGAATCTCGAAAGGAGATGATTCAGCGGAAAATCGCGCTTCACTATCATTGCTGCGAAAAGCAGAATGAGCAGCGTATTCACCGCAAGAGCGCCCCATGCAGGCAGCTGGCGGTTAGCAAACGTCATGCCGGCGAACATCACCAGAGCCACGCCGACGTACAGCATTATTTCCTTTACAGGATAATTTATCGGGTAGTGTTTCTGTCCGGCGAAGTAAGAGAGCAGCATCGCCGTGCCGTAACCTGCAAAGCCGGCCCACGCGCAGGCCATGTAACCATAGCGGGGAACGAAGACTACGTTGACGATGATGAGCACCAGACAGCCCGCTCCTGACAGATAAGCGCCCCAGATGGTCTTGTCGATAAGCTTATACCAGAACGAAAGGTTGAAGTAAACGCCCATCATGATCTCTGCCGCCATAACAATCGGCACCACGCGGAGACCGTCCCAGTAGTCGCGGCCTATCAGATGGCGCAATATGTCCATATAACCGACGACGGCGAGGAATGCCAACAGGGTGAAGATAACAAAGAACTTCATCGCCTTTGCGTAGTTCTCGCGGTTGTCCTTTGACCTCGAACTGCCGAACACAAACGGCTCGTAAGCGTAGCGGAAAGCCTGAGTTATCATAGCCATGATCATCGCAATCTTGCTCGCCGCACCGTAAATACCCAGCTGTGTGTGGGCGTCAGAGCCGTGATAGATGTACGGGAAGAGTATCTTGTCGGCTGTCTGGTTAAGTATTCCGGCAATTCCCAGCACGAGTATAGGCCAGCTGTAGCTTAACATACGGCGCAGAAGGGCACGGTCGAAGACGTAACGGAAGCCTGTAAGTTCCTTCACCAGCAGAATCATAAGGAATCCTGAACAGAACAGGTTGATGTAGAATGCGTAGCCTACGCCTACCTCCGGCGAGTAGATTGTGCCTACAAAGCCTTCTCCGCCGGTACTCTTGTACCATGCAGGGAGTGCGAGGAAGAACACAAGATTGAGCGCGATGGACATCACGATGTTAGCCAATTTGAGCGCAGCGAACTTCACCGCACGCTTCTTATATCTAAGATAAGCGAACGGTATGCACTGAAATGCGTCGATAGCCACCGTAATCGCCATTACCCATACGTATGAGGGATGGTCGGCATAGCCCATGAACGACGACAAAGGCGAGATGAACAACAGCACCAGAGCTATGAACACGGCCGACGTGAAGCCGACCGACATGAGCGTGGTGGAGTAAACACGCTGCGGGTCTTCACCTTCCTTGTTGGCAAAACGGAAGAAAGTTGTCTCCATGCCGTAAGTCAGTATGACGAGCAGCAGCGCCGTATAGGCGTAAACGTTGGTAATTACGCCGTAACCTCCGCTGGCGGCCGACAGCGTGGCCGTGTACAACGGAACGAGCAGATAATTGAGAAAACGCCCCAGGATGCTGCTCAGTCCGTATATGGCCGTTTCTTTTGCAAGTGAACCTAAACCTGCCATTTTTCGTAAAAGTAAAAAGGTATAAAGGTAAAAAAGTAAAATGTCTGTTGTTCTTTCGGCAGAACTTTGACGTTACTTATTCACACTTTTTCCTTTAAGTTTATTTATTATGATGATTAATGTTCCTATTATCGTCTGTTACTTTTTCAAGCTTTTGACTTTAAGCTTATTTATTATGATGATTAATATTCCTATTATCGTCCGTTACTTTTTCAAGCTTTTGACTTTAAGCTTATTTATTATGATGATTAATATTCCTATTATCGTCCGTTACTTTTTCAAGCTTTTGACTTTAAGCTTATTTATTATGATGATTAATGTTCCTATTATCGTCCGTTACTTATTCACACTTTTTCCTTTAAGTTTATTTATTATGATGATTAATATTCCTATTATCGTCTGTTACTTTTTCAAGCTTTTGCCTTTAAGTTTATTTATTATAATGATTAATGTTCCTATTATCGTCTTAATGTCGTTCGACAAAGAATCGTACATTTTGGCTGTTATGAACTCCGATTCATACAGTAATTCAAGCCAATATTTCGTCTCGTTAGCCTCTTTCAGGGCTATACTCAGCTTATTGATATAGTCGGCATCGCTTTGGGCGAATACGCTTTCGGCAAGATTAGCTCCAATACTCGTGCCGCTTCGGTAAACCTGCAACGACATGACAGTTTCATGTTTCTCGTTACGCAGATACAAATACAGCTTCACTATCCTTAGCGCAAACTGCTTGCTCAGCTTATAGACAACATTCTCCGCCATATCTGCAACATTTAATCTTATTTTCTTATCTGCAAAATCATCTCCATACGGCATCTTTTACCTTTCTACTTTTCTACCCTTTTACCCTTAAAAAAACAGGTAGCAGACTGCGATAGCCGCTATGACTCCTGCCAAATCGGCCAGCAGACCGCAGGCTACGGCATGGCGTGTGTAGCGTATGCCTACACTGCCGAAGTAGACTGCGAGGATGTAGAATGTCGTGTCAGTAGAGCCCTGGAACACGCAGCTGAGCCTGCCGACGAACGAATCGGCACCGTAAGTCGTCATCGCGTCGACCATCATGCCGCGCGCACCGCTACCGGAGAGCGGTTTCATTATCGCAGTAGGCAATGCTCCGACAAACTCCGTGTCGCCGCCCATGGCCTCGACCATCCACTTCACCGCGCCGACGATTGCGTCCATGGCTCCCGACGCACGGAATACGCCGATGCCGACGAGTATCGCAACGAGGTAAGGAATTATGCGCACAGCCGTAGAGAAGCCGTCCTTTGCGCCCTCGATGAAGGCGTCGTAAACGTTGATGCGCTTCCTCACTCCTGCCAGAATGAAGCCGACAATGACGCACATCAGCAGGATATTGGCGGCAGATGTGCTGACCAAGTCCATCGTGGCCTTGTTCATGGAGCCGAAAAGGCAAATCACCGCTGCCACGACAAGGCTCATTCCGCCGAGCGTCAGCAGCATGACACGGTTTAGCAGATTAATGCGCTGATAAAGACTGGTTATTATTATGCCGGCGAGCGTTGAGAAGAACGTCGCTATAAGTATCGGTATGAACACGTCGGTAGGCTGCGCCGCACCGAGCTGAGCGCGGTAAACGAGTATCGACACAGGTATGATGGTAAGTCCCGACGTGTTTAGGACAAGGAACATTATCATCGGATTGGTGGCCGTGTCTTTCTGTTTGTTAAGACTTTGCAGCTGTTCCATGGCTTTCAGACCCAGCGGAGTAGCCGCATTGTCAAGACCAAGCATATTGGCTGCGATGTTCATGAATATCGAGCCTGTTGCCGGATGGCCCTTAGGAATGTCGGGAAAAAGTCTTGTAAACACAGGACTCAACACACGCGCAAGAGCATTGACAACGCCGCCGCGCTCGCCAATCTTCATTATGCCGAGCCACAGCGACAGCACACCCGTAAGTCCAAGCGAAATCTCGAAGGCCGTCTTAGCCGAACTGAACGTTGAGTTCATCATGGCCGGAAAGACCTCCGTGTCGCCCATGAACACAAGTCGTACAAGTCCTATGACAAAGGCTATCAGAAAGAATGCTATCCAAATGTAATTCAGCACCATACAATTTGCAAAGATAGTGCAAGTTGAGAGAAATACAAAATAAAAGCGAGAGAAACGAGTTTTTATTTTTATTGCCGAAACGCAGCCTATCTTATCAAAAGATAGTGCAAGTTGAGAGAAATACAAAATAAAAGCGAGAGAAACGAGTTTTTATTTTTATTGCCGAAACGCAGCCTATCTTATCAAAAGATAGTGCAAGTTGAGAGAAATACAAAATAAAAGCGAGAGAAACGAGTTTTTATTTTTATTGCCGAAACGCAGCCTATCTTATCAAAAGATAGTGCAAGTTGAGAGAAATACAAAATAAAAGCAAGAGAAACGAGCTTTTATTTTTATTGCCGAGACGCAGCCTATCTTATTCAAAGATAGTGCAAGTTGAGTGAAATGCAAAATAAAAGCGAGAGAAACGAGCTTTTATTTTTATTGCCGAGACGCAGCCTATCTTATCAAGAGACAGTGCAAGTTGAGTGAAATGCAAAATAATACATAGAAAAAAACGCATGGACACGGCTATCACAGCGAACGCAAAACAACCATTCTGCGAAAGAGCATCTTTCAGACGGCAAAAGAGCATGTATTAAAACGCAAAAGAGCGTCTTTCACAATGCGAAAGACGCTCTTTTGCAAACCTACTGATAATCAACAGATTAACAACTACACTCAGACTATACAAACATCAGCGTCGTAAGTCTGTCTTTATCGAATATCTCCTGAGCCACAGCCTGCATGTCCTCAGCCGTAACTTCATCAACACGCGCCATCAGACGTATAACGTCTTTCTCTATGCCGTGATGCAGATAACTGCGCCCGAAGTCAAGAGCGAAGTTCTCACGGTTGTCGCATGCCACTCCTATCTGTCCCTTTATCTGACGCTTCGCAGCAGCAAGAGCAGTCGACGAGAGCTGTTTCGAGGCCAGTCTGTCAAGCTCATGAGCCACCAGACGGCGGCATTTCTTAACGTCGTGCGGGTCGCAGCCGAAGTAAGTACACCACAGTCCTGTGTCTGAATAGCTGACCATTGAGCTGTCGACGGTATAAACCAGTCCGTGTTTCTCTCTCAATGCGATGTTCAGACGGGTATTCATACCCGGGCCACCAAGAATGTTATTCATCAGATAAAGCGTGAAGCGGCGACGGTCGTGAACGTCATACGCACGGTTGCCAATCATCACGTGAGCCTGATGCGTGCCGCGGTTTACGACCTCTTCGCATGGTTTATATTCGGGAACAGTGGTTTCCCTGCCCTTCTCTGTACGCGGAGCGCACGGAGCGAAGCCAGCCGTAGCCTTTTCGAGCAGGCGCACAAGGCGGTCGAAACTGATGTCGCCCGAGGCGAAGAACACGGCATTATCGGGGCGGTAGAACTTGCGTGTGAAGCGCAGAGTGTCGTCAGGCGTATAGCTGCGGAGCTTCTCCGACGTGCCGAGAATGTTGTGGCCGAGCGGATGTCCGGCGAATATCATGTTCTCAAACTTGTCGTATATCAGTTCTGAAGGCGAGTCGTTGTAACATTCAATCTCGTCGCATACCACCTCGATTTCCTTGTCAAGCTCCGCCTGCGGATATGTGCTGTGCAGCACAATGTCTGAAAGCAGGTCGACAGCACGCGGCAGATGTTCTCTCAGTATGGCCGCATAAAACACTGTGTCCTCTTTGTTGGTAAATGCGTTCAGGTCGCCGCCTACGCTTTCAAGGCAGTTCAGTATCTGCATTGAGCGCCGGCGTGCAGTGCCTTTGAAGGTTGTATGCTCGCAGAAGTGCGCAAGTCCCTCCTCTCCCGGCAGCTCGTCGCGTGTTCCGGCGCAGATAGCATAGCCGCAATATACTACGGGCGACGCCGACGCCAGGTGTATTATGCGCAGCCCGTTGCTTAAGGTGTGAGTATTGTATTTCATAATCCAGGGTGCAAAATTATAT
This sequence comes from uncultured Prevotella sp., assembly GCA_902491375.1. Classification (GTDB taxonomy): domain Bacteria; phylum Bacteroidota; class Bacteroidia; order Bacteroidales; family Bacteroidaceae; genus Prevotella. The sequence continues at coordinate 50,538 of CABUHE010000001.1, read as the reverse complement.
GATTTTCATGACTTTATAACACCGTTCAGCACATAAAAAAACAAATTTTTAGTATCTTTTCATAAGACGGTATGCCAACCGACAAAACAAAAATTTTTTAAAACTAAGTTTTAATTATTTGGCTTTGCGCCAGCCTTTTAGTATCTTTGCGCCCAATCAGGACTTAATAAATATAGCAAGACTATGCGCAAAGTTATTGGAATTGGTGAAACAGTACTCGACATAATATTCAAAAACGGACAGCCCGTGAGCGCCGTACCGGGCGGTTCTGTCTACAACGGCATGATTTCACTGGGGCGCGCCGGAGTGCCGGCGGCATTCGTAAGCGAGGTCGGCAACGACCGTATCGGCAAGGAGACAGTGAACTTTCTGAAAGAAAACGGAGTCGACGCATCCAACGTTAATTCCTATCTGGGCACCAAGTCGCCCGTATCGCTGGCGTTTCTCAACGAGAAGAACGACGCTGAATATATATTCTACAAAGACCACCCGAACGACAGACTCGACTATGTTACGCCGGAAATAAACCGCGACGACATCGTTATGATAGGCTCCTACTATGCCGTAAATCCAGTAATTCGGCCGCAGGTGGCAGCCCTGCTCAACGCCGCACGCGACAAGGGAGCAATCATTTACTACGACGTGAACTTCCGCGCGGCGCACGCTGACGAGGTTATGAAGCTGACCCCAAACATCCTCGAGAACTTTGAATACGCCGACATCGTGCGTGGAAGCCGCGAAGACTTCAACGTGATGTACAACATGGACACGCCCGACAAGGTGTATAACTCTGAAATATCGTTCTACTGCAAGAAGTTCGTCTACACCGACGGAGCCAACGCCGTTGAGCTGCGCGGCGACGGCGGACTGAAAAAGAGCTACCCCGTGCCGGCCGCTGACACGGTAAGCACGATAGGCGCTGGCGACAACTTCAACGCCGGACTGGTGTACGGACTGGTGCGCTACGGCGTTACACGCAACGACATCGACGGCGCGATAACCGAAGAGAAATGGGACAAGATTATCAATTGCGCCCTTGCCTTTTCGGCAAACTGCTGTAAAAGCATAGGCAACTCCATCGACACCGACTTCGGAAAGAAGATGAAAGAGGAGCTTGGCAAAGGCGAATGAAACAACAACCAAAATAAAGACAATAATGATTGAGATTACTGACAAAATCTATTACGTAGGCGTTAACGACCGCAACAAGGAACTCTTCGAGGGCCTGTGGCCGCTGCCAAACGGAGTTTCTTACAACTCTTACCTCATCGACGACGATAAAGTATGTCTCATCGACACCGTTGAGGTCGACTTCTTCATGCCATACCTCAAGAACATACGCGAGATTCTTGGCGACAGAAAGATTGACTATCTGGTGATAAACCACATGGAACCCGACCACAGCGGAGCCATCGAGATTATCCGCAAATACTATCCTGAAGTGAAAATCGTGGCCAACAAGAAGACATTCGGCATGATTGAAGGCTTCTACGGCATAACAACTGACGAGGTAGAGGTGAAGAACGGCTCTACACTTAACCTCGGACACCATGAGCTGAAGTTCGTTCTTACGCCTATGGTTCACTGGCCTGAGACTATGGTTACGCTCGATACGACAAGCAACGTGCTGTTCTCAGGCGACGCGTTCGGCTGCTTCGGCGCACTCAACGGCGGCATAATCGACTCTGAAATCAACTGCGACACCTTCTGGTTGGAAATGGTACGCTACTATTCGAACATCGTCGGCAAATACGGAACACCTGTCCAGAACGCTCTCAAGAAGCTCGAAGGAGTGAAACTCGACTACATCTGCTCTACACACGGCCCCGTCTGGCATGAGAATATAGATAAAGTCATCGGCATCTACGACCGTCTGAGCCGCTATGAGACCGAGGAAGGCATCGTAATCTGCTACGGAACGATGTACGGCAACACTGAACGCATGGCTGAAGTGATAGCCCGCGCAGCCAGCCAGGCAGGCATTAAGAACATCGTTATGTACAACGTGTCCAAGACTCATCACTCTTACATCCTGCGAGACATATTCCGTTACCGCGCACTTATCGTCGGCGCACCTACCTACAACGCTGGTCTTTACCACGAAATGGAAGTATTGCTGAGCGAGATTGCTAACAAAGACATAAAGAACCGTCACTATATCGGATGGTTCGGAAGCTACGCATGGGCAGGCAAAGCTGTTGAGCGCATAGCTCACTGGAACGAAACCAAACTGAAGTTTGAGCCTGTCGGCACTCCTGTTGAGATGAAACAGAGCCTTAAAGAGGACTCTTTCGCACAGTGCGAGGCTCTCGGACGCGCTATGGCCGAGAGACTGAAGCAAGACAGATAATAACCTTACGGCATGCAAGTCTGCGGCTTTTTACAGTCAGCAGACCTGCATGTTGCTTACTAAACCTTGGAGATACATGAGAAAAACACGCTTTGGACTGCTGCCCCGGATTATCGTCGCCATTGCGTTGGGCGTGCTGCTGGGCAACGTATTCACTGAACCGTGGATACGGCCGTTCATGACTTTCAACGCGATATTCAGCCAGTTTCTGGGCTTTCTCATACCAATCATAATCGTAGGACTGGTTACTCCTGCCATTGCAGGCATCGGCAACGCTGCCGGAAAGATGCTGCTTGCAACGGTGGGCATAGCCTATGCCGACACAGTATTGTGCGGACTGCTGGCATACGGCACAGGAAGCGCGCTGTTTCCGGCAATGACCGAAGGGCTGACTGCTGCCGCGACAGGCGGTGCAGACAATGCCATCGAACCGTATTTCACCATCAAGATTCCCCCAATCCTCGACGTAATGAGCGCTCTTGTGCTGTCGTTCATGATGGGACTTGGCATCGCTTACGGCAAGTCAGAGGTGCTGAAGAAGAGTGCGGACGAGCTTATGGAGATTATAAGCAAGGTCATCAGCAAAGCCATAATTCCGCTTCTGCCGCCTTATATCTTCGGTATTTTCCTCAACATGACAGCCAACGGACAGGCTTATTCGATAATGACGGTGTTCGCAAAGATTATCGTTGTAATCTTCATTCTCCACATTGTAATCCTTCTTTATCAGTTCTCTGTGGCCGGAATGCTTACCCGTCGCAATCCGCTGAAACTGCTATGGCGTATGCTGCCGGCGTATTTCACGGCACTGGGAACATCATCATCGGCCGCGACAATACCTGTAACACTGAAACAGACAGAACTTAACGGTGTGAGCAAGGACGTGGCCGGCTTCACCGTTCCACTCTGCGCAACAATCCACATGTCAGGTTCTGTAATGAAAATCACGGCCTGCGCACTCACAATATGTATCCTCAAAGGAATGCCTCACGACCCGATGCTCTTCACGGGCTTCATTCTGCTGCTCTCGATAATGATGGTCGCCGCGCCGGGAGTGCCCGGAGGGTCTATCATGGCGGCACTGGCACCGCTGGCGTCAGTACTCGGTTTCGGCGAGCAGGAGCAGGCTTTGATGATTGCACTGTATATCGCGATGGACAGTTTCGGTACAGCCTGCAACGTAACGGGCGACGGAGCTGTAGCCATAGTGGTAAACAAGATATTCAAACAGAAAGTAAAAAACAACCAATAAATCAGCCGTCAGCATGACGGAAAACAAAAGCGGACGGCCAGGCCGTCCGCTTTACTTATATTGTAAAATCAAAGATTTTCAATTATTCTCTCCGCTTCTGCAACGTCAGAAGCGACCTTAATAATATCACTCCAATGTCCACGGACAAATCCTTTCTGCTGAAGGTCGTCGAGAAGAGCTATGAGTTTGTCCCAAAAACCGTTCAGATTGAGCAGGATTACAGGCTTATGGTGATAGCCGATTGTGGCCGATGCCGCCATTGTAAACACCTCGTCGAGCGTGCCCAGACCGCCTGGCAGAGCCACGGCCACATCGCAACGTGCGAGCATAAGGTCCTTGCGGTCGCTCAGGTTGTCGCAAGGTATGCACACGTCCATATTCGGACTCGCCTTGCCTCCGCGCTCTATTATCGAAGGAACCACTCCTATCGTCAGGCCGCCTGCCTCGCGCACGGCCTTAGCAACACACTCCATAAGTCCGAGATTGCATCCTCCGAACACGAGCGAATGGCCGTGTGAGCCAATCCAGCGGCCAAGTTCATCGGTCGCTTTGAAATATCCGGCGTCAATATCTGAGTTAGCCGAACAGAATACTAATATCTTCATATCTGATTATTGATTATCAAAACCGTTTCAGTTGCCTATGACGCGCCTTAACGCCTGCTGCGACATAAGACTCCACCCTACTGCTCAACCACGCCCTTAGGCAATCCTATGGCCTTTACAAGGTCTTCAAACTCGTCGCGGTCTACGGCTGCGCCATTCTTAATCTTAGCCCGGTAGTTGTATATCGTATTGACCGAATAGTGCAGAAACTCGGCTATCTTCGAGCTGTCGTCTATTCCGAGGCGTATCAGGGCGAAGATTCTTATACCCGTGGTGAGCTTCGACTGATCTGACAGAGCTATCCTATTCTCTGGCTTCAGCAGCATGTTGAACTCGTCGACAAACGTCGGGAACAGGCGTATGAACGTAGAGTCGAATATCTCGAAAAGCTCTTCCTGCTCACGGTCACGGAAATCGTGGTTCTTGACAAGCTCGTGAAGCTCGGCATAACGCTTGACCCTGAGCAACGACAAAACCTCGCGGCGCATGCTGTCCATGCGGTCTATGTATGACGAACACTGCCGGAGGAACAGTCCTATGTACTTCTCCTTAACACGGTTGCTCACGTCCAGGCTTGCCACAGCCTCGTTAAGATGATTGCCTGTGGCCGTAAGCCTGCGGTTAGAGTTATCCAGACTGTCGAGAGTTTTCTTCATCTCCGTATTAAGAACAGTAAGCTGTGAGTTCTTCTGGCTAAGCTCCGCCTTCGCCTGAGTAAGACGCCGGCGCTGTCGGGTAAGATAGAACAGGAACGCAAGCACGACAAGCAGCGACACTACCGACACTGATATTGCCAGTTTGAGGTATCTGTTCTCGCGCCGGTTCTGCATCTGGTAAATGTTGTCGATAACCTGCATGACAGGCGTTATCTGCTGGTTTCTGAGCCTTGTGCTGAACTTTGAGGCGCACGCTGACGCAAAGTTGATATAATGATAGGAACGCTCTATGTCGCCGTCGGCATACAGATAGTTCGCCAGTTCCCAAAGAGCCGCCTGGTCCATTACGGCGTTGCGCACGTCAGTAAGGGCCGAAGTAGCGAGCCAGTAAGTCCACTCGTCTTCATTGCCGAGCATCTTGAAGTCAAGATAACGGTAGAAAGCTATGATTGCCAGTTTATGATTGTCGCCGGCAGCCAGCCTCATTCTCATGTCATTATAATAAAGCGCACGGTCATAATCGCCTTCACCGTAGGCCTTGGTCTCAAGCAGTTGCAGACGGATATCGCTCTCAGCAGGCGACACCGCAAGCAGAGAGTCTCCGTAAACATCGGCAAGCGCGAAATACTTTTTCCTTAAAAAGTCCACCTTACAGTAATAACCCAGCTCGCCGTAAAGGTGATTGCAGGCTCTGTAATAGTTCACAAGTCCGTCTTTTGTGAGCGCGGTTTTATCAATCATGGCCAGTATGTCCTGTGCCTCTGTATACATTCCGGTATTGGAACACTGGAAAGCCGTCAGCGCAAGACAGTAGTTCTCGCCGGCCCTGTCGTTCAGCTTACGGGCTATCTCGGTAGCCCTGCCGAGCCACGCAAGGGCAGAGTCGTTCATGTATGGCTTATATTCCTGATACAACTGAAGAGCAACCTTATATCGTCCGGCAGCACTTCCGGTCTTGTCATAAATCATTCGGATGCGCCGTATCTCATTCTCACATCTTGCAATGTATATTCCTGAATCAGCAATAGCCTTATCAAGACACTTATAAAGAGAGTCGGCACGAGTAGTAGCTGAAACCTGTCCAAACGGAACCAGCGCAAACATCAACAATATAAAAATCCTCATAACGTTATCGTTTCACCTTGAAACAAATTACAATGCTATATATTGCAAAGATAAGACAATATCATGAATTAACAAAACTTAATACGTTATTTTTACAAAACATGCTCTTTCACACGACAAAAGAGCATGTTTTACAAGCCAAAAGACCGCCTTTTGCAGTACAAAAGACGGCCTTTTACAAAGCATTGTGATTCAGTATGTTACATCGGTTATTTATTCTGCTGTGATACTTACTGTCTGAAGTGAGCCGCTGTCGTGTCCGAGCATGATGTCGAACTTGCCCGGCTCGAATACCTGACGGCCTTCGGCATCGTAATATGAGAGATCTTTCTCTGTTACGTCGAACGTAATTTCCTTGCTCTCGCCTGCCTTCAGCATTATGCGCTTAAAGCCTTTCAGCTCCTTCACGGGGCGTGCTATCGACGCAATGGGGTCGTGCATGTAGAGCTGCACTACCTCATAGGCGTCTTTTGAGCCGGTGTTGGTAACTGTAACTGAAGCCTTGAAGTTTCGGCCTGAGCCTGTTACGGTAGGCTTGCCGTAGCTGAATGTAGTGTAAGTCAGTCCGTAACCGAACGGATAGAGAGGGTCGTTCACAACGTCGAGCCAGTTAGATGCATACTTGCGGAACTCCTTTGTGCCTTCAGGTACTGGACGGCCGGTGTTCAGATGGTTGTAATACATAGGCAACTGACCTACAGTGCGCGGGAAAGTCATAGTCAGACGTCCGCTCGGAGCTACGTCGCCGAAGACTACATCGCACACGGCGTCGGCAGTCTCGCTGCCTCCGAACCATACGTTGAGTATCGCGTCAACGTTGTCCTGCTCCCATGTCAGCACGGTAGGACGGCCTGAGAAGTTGAGCATAACCACCGGCTTGCCCAGCTTTACAAGCTCGGCGAGCAGCTCGCGCTGTACGTCGGGCAGGCGCAGGTCTGAACGGCTGGCGCACTCTCCTGACATTTCGGCGCTCTCGCCCATAGCGCATACAATGACATCTGCCTTGGCTGCCACAGCAAGAGCCTCTGCCTTGAGGGCTGCATCGTCACCGCGGTTGATGGTCTTGCCGAACTCTGCCGCGCGCTGACGGTCAGCATCAGCCATGAGGTTGCATCCCTGAGCATACAGAAGTTCTGCCTTGCCCTTGAGAGCGCGCTCGAATCCTTCCTTCAAAGTAGAATACTTGTCGGGCGTGTAGGCCACGCACCATGTGCCGGCCATGTTGGCACGTGTGTCGGCAAGCGGACCTATTAGGGCTATCTTGCCCTGACGTTTCAGCGGCAGAAGGTTGTCCTGATTCTTCAGCAGTACGAAGGTCTCGGCTGCTATGCGGCGTGCGGCAGCGCGGTTCTCGGCAGTGAAGATGTCTTTCTTCGGTCGCTTGGTGTCGCAGTATTTATATGGGTCGGCAAAAAGACCGAGCTTATACTTTGCCTCAAGCACACGGCGGCAGGCTGTGTTGATAGTTTCCTCGCTCACGGTGCCGTCCTTTACCGACTGCTCCAGCGTGCCGAGGAAGCCCACAGAACACATATCCATGTCGGTGCCGGCATTGAGCGCCATAGCCGAAGCACGCTTCAGGTCGCCGCCTACGCCGTGAGGCATCATCTCGCCTATCGAGCCGTAGTCAGTGGCTACGAATCCGTCAAACTTCCACTGCTTGCGCAGAACGTCGTCGAGCAGCCATCTGTTGGCTGTTGCCGGAACACCGTCGACAAGATTGAACGACGACATCACGCTGCCCGCTCCTGCCTCGATGGCAGCTCTGTAAGGCGGAAAATACTGATTGTACATTCTCAGACGGCTCATGTCTACGGTGTTGTAGTCGCGTCCTGACTCAACTGCGCCGTAGAGAGCGAAGTGCTTCATACAGGCCATAACGTTCTCGCGGCTTGTGTAGTCGCCCTGATAGCCGCGTATCATGGCTGCTGCTATCTGCGCTCCGAGATACGGATCTTCACCGTTTCCTTCAGAGATGCGTCCCCAACGGGCGTCTACACAGATGTCGACCATAGGGCTGTAAACCCAGTTGATACCGTCGGCCGAAGCCTCTTTGGCTGCTATGCGCGCAGCCTCTTCTATCGCAGCAATGTCCCAGCTGCACGAAAGGGCGAACGGAATAGGGAATATTGTCTCATAACCGTGGATTACATCCATGCCGACAAGCAGCGGAATGCCCAGACGGCTCTGCTCAACGGCTATCTTCTGGAGTTCCTTTATCTTCTCAACTCCTTTCAGATTAAACACTCCGCCCATCTTTCCTTCCTTGATAAGTCCGGCCACCTGTGTGTCCTGTGCCTGTCCGGTGGTGATGTCGCCTGCCACCTGAAGGTTGAGCTGGCCTATCTTTTCCTGGAGTGTCATGCGCGACATCAGGTCGCTGACAAACTTGTCCATATCGGCGTTCTGTGCTGTCGCGCTGAACGCAAACACACACGACGCTGCTAAGGTCAATGCTTTTCTTATTGCTTTCATTGTAATATAATTTTACAGTAAACGGATTAATGCCGGCCGGCAACATAAGCTTCCGGCCGGCATCGTCATGGTATTACATTAAAACAAATTTCACTTTCTGCTTCAGATTGTCTGAAGAATTGCCGATAAGAGCCTCGAAATCGCCCGGCTCGGCTGTCCACTTGTGTGCCTTGTCGTCAAAGAAACTGAGTGCGTCAGTGCCGATTGTGAGCTTGACTTCCTTCACCTCACCAGGTTTCAGATAAACTTTCTTAAAGGCTTTAAGCTCCTTATAGGGGCGCACGAGAGATGACTTGCAGTCGCGTACATAAAGCTGAACGACCTCGGCACCGGCCTTCGTGCCTGTATTCTCAACGCTTACGGTAAAGGTTATGCTGTCGCCCTGCGCAAGTTTTGCCTTGTCGGCTGTCGCCTTACCTATCTTGAAGGTTGTATAACTCATACCGTGGCCGAACGCGAAGACCGGCGTAACCTTCTCTTTGTCAACCCAACGGTAGCCTACGAAGATGCCTTCCTTATACTCTTCGTCGATTATCTTCTCGTCCTTACGCCATGTTCCGGGATATGTATTGAGCTTGTGTGCAGGCACGTCGTTGAGCTTCTGCCACCATGTGTAAGGCAGTTTGCCCGACGGATTGACACGTCCTGTCAGCACATCGGCAAGAGCTTCGCCGGCCGTTGAGCCGAGGAACCAACCCTGAACGATTGATTTTACCTGATTCTTCCACGGCATTGCGACCGGATTTCCTGATATGTTGACGAACACGATGTTCTTGTTTGCCTTTGCAAGAGCCTCAACAACACGGTCCTGTCCGTAAGGCAGACCGTACTCTTTACGGTCATGGCCCTCGGCATCCTGGTAGTCACTCTTGTTAAGACCGCCGAAGAAGACCACGCAGTCGGCGCTCTTTGCCTTCTCAACAGCCTCAGCTATAAGCTCGTCAGCAGAACGGTTGTCATACAACTTCTGCTTGGCTACCACGCCGTTATACTCGCCTGTGGTGTCGCCCACGTATCCGCGGGCATACTCTATCTTGATTTTATCGCCCAGATAGTTACGCATGCCCTCGATAGGGAGAGTCTCACGCTGCACTTTCAACGACGAACTGCCTCCGCCTACGGTCATCATCTTGATTGCGTTCTCGCCGACCACAAGCACACGGAGCGTCTTCGTAGTGTCAAGAGGAAGCAGATTGCCGTCGTTCTTGAGCAGAACGATACCGTCATCGGCTATTCTTCGGGCTGTAGCATAGTGGGCCTCAGAGTTCATAAAGCCGTTACCGCGGTCGGTTCTCATCGTTGTACGGAAGAACAGACGCAGCACGCGGCGCACCTTGTCGTCAAGTTCCTTGGTTGAATACTGGCCTTTCAGTATCATATCGCGGTACGGACGGGCAAGATAGTAATTGTCATATGCGTTTGAAGCACCGAACGACAGACCGTCAGTCCATGTTCCGAACTCCATGTCAAGACCGTTCTCGACAGCCTGACGGGTATCGTGAGCGCCGCCCCAGTCAGACACTACAACGCCGTCATAGCCCCATTCGCCTTTCAATATGTCGCAAAGCAGATATTTGTTGTGGCAGTTGTGCTGGTTCTTATAAAGGTTGTAGGCTCCCATAAGTCCCCAAACGTGTCCCTCGGTTACCGCTGCCTTGAATGCAGGAAGATAAATCTCATAGAGCGCACGGTCGTCAACGATGACGTTAACCTGGTTGCGGTACTCCTCATCATTGTTAAGAGCAAAGTGCTTTACACATGCTGCAACGCCGTTAGACTGCAGTCCCTGAATGTAGGGAACAACCATACGCGAAGCCAGATAAGGGTCTTCGCCCATGTATTCGAAGTTGCGTCCGCCGAGAGGAGTGCGCAGAATGTTGACACCTGGACCAAGAATCATGTCCTTGCCACGATAGAGTGCCTCCTCGCCGAGTGCCTTTCCGTAGCTGTAAGCCAGTTGCGGATTCCACGTTGCAGCAAGACACGTGAGCGCAGGAAACGCCACACAGGAGTCATTTGTCTGTCCGGCCTGCATCCATTCGTCCCAAAGCACATCGGGACGGACACCATGAGGACCGTCGTCAGTCCAGAAATCAGGCATGCCGAGACGTGCGACGCCGGGCGAACTGAATTTGCTCTGCGCATGGATTACGGCGATCTTCTCGTCGAGAGTCATGCGTTTAAGTGCGTCTTCCACGCGCTGTTCAATGGGCTTAGTCGCATCCAGATACACAGGAACTGACTGAGCCAAAGCCACCGTGGCAGTAAAGGCTGCCACGAAAGCCGTTGTTATGGTTTTCTTCATTATCTTTATATTTTTTGAATAGGTGTTCATCTTAAAGTGAGAGGATTTATTCTGCCTTCAATCCGATAGACTTTATATATGACGTCTGCGGACGGCAGTTGGCAAATTTGATATTCTCAAGATACTGCGCCAGTATGCGACGGGCCTCAGCCTGCGACGGACGCGCCTTGCGGATGTCCTCGAACGTGGTGCGCACTGACTCCGAGAACTTAACCACTACGCTGTCCCAGCCCTCAGGACGGACAACAGCGTTCATGCATGAGTTGTCCACCTTCTTGTACGGCCAGAACGTATAGCCTATGTTGTTGGCGCGAAGTGCCTTCACGAAGTCGGCCTGCCACTGGTCAGTGTTGTGTCCAAGCTCGCCCATATACATAGGAAGGCCGGTCTTGTCGCGGAAGTCGATGAAGCTCCTGATGGCATCCGCCGTAGCCGGACCGCCGTAGCGGTGGCATGTGTACATGATGTTTGAGTCGAACTTCCAGTCGGTGAACATATCGAAATTGCTGTTCCACTGCGCTCCGCCGAGCAGTATGACGTGGTTTTTGTCTATCTGGCGTATCGCCTTGACAGTACGCTTATAGAGCGGTTCGAGCTTCTTGTTAAGCTCTTCCTTATTCTCAAAATAGTGGGCTATCGGCTCGTTCATAAGCTCATAGCCGAGGATGACAGGCTCGTCCTTATATCGTCTGGCGATGTCACACCACACTTTGATGAACAACTGCTGGCTGACTTCGCTCTCGAAGAGCCACGGATAGCCATGACCGTTGTCAATGTTGTCGCCGGTCTGTCCTCCGGGGCAGTCGTGCATGTCAAGAATCAGATAAAGACCGCTCTCCCTGCACCACTCCACAACGCTGTCGACACGGGCAAAGCCGTCCTGAGCGGCAGAGAGTCCCATATAGTCCTCGTCGGTAAAAAGCTTGTAGTTGAACGGCAGGCGGATTGTGTTTGCGCCGGTAGAGGCGATGTAGCGGATATCGTCACGCGTGATATAGTTGTCCTTGAAAGCACGCCAGAAGGCGGCAGCATCGTCAGGACCGACCATCTCTTTAAGCATAAGGTCGATCATCCACTCGCAGTTTGTTTTCTGAAAACCGAACATATATCCCTCGGGATTGAGCCAGTTGCCGAGGTTTGTGCCTGTTATGTAGAGTTTCTTTCCGTCGGGTTTGATAAGATTCTCGCCCTCAACGCGGACGAATCTACCCGATGCTGAAGCTACACTGACAAGCAGACTAAGCATTAAAAATGTAAGAATCTTTCGCATCTGTAAGAATATTAATTAACAACGAAGCCGCTTACAGCCGCCCGCCGCGGTATTGAGCTTACGCAGCTTGTCGGCCGCAAGCGGCTTCAACATATTTCTAAGTTATTATGTTACTTCTGGAATACACGGACGTAGTCTACTTCCATTGCTGCCGGCAGGCAACTCTCGTCTACGCCCTGCACGCCGCCCCATGAGCCGCCCCATGCGAGGTTGAGTATGATATAGAACGGAGCGTTGAAAGGCCATGCGTCAGTGCCTGTACCGTCGTTCTTGTATGAGAGCAGTTTTTTGCCGTCAACATAGAAATCCATCTTCTCCGATGTCCATTCAAGAGCATACTTGTGGAACTCAGTGTAAGCATTGGAAATAGTCCTGCGGGCACTCTCTATGGCTGTACCGCCGTTGTTATACTTGTTGCAGTGGATAGTTGACACAACCACGTTGGGGTCGTATCCAACTGACTCCATTATGTCAATCTCACCGTCGCCGGGCCATGTCTTGAAGTTGACAGGCATCATCCAGAATGCAGGCCACGTACCCTTACCCTCTGGCAGCTTAATGCTTGCCTCGAAGTAACCGTACTGCCAGCCCTGATAACGCTTTGCGTAGATGCGTGCCGACTTAATGGTGCTGCCGTCTTTATAGAGGTTTATCTTCAAAGTTCCGTTTGAAACCTCTGCCACATCGTTACCCTTGACATAGCTCTGAAGCTCGTTGTTGACAAAGCCTGGGCCTGCAACCTCGAAAGTCCAGTCGCTGCTCAGCTCCGAACCGTCGAACTCGTCGTTCCAAACGAGCGAATAGCCTTCAGGAGCTGTGATGTCGGTTGAAGGTTGGGGTTTCCCGGCCTGACTGACAGTAATCGAACGGCGTGTGCCTCCGCAGGCAACTGTTACAGCACCGCTACGGGCATCGTAAGAAGTATTCTCCTGCGCTGTTATAGTAAGAGTCTCGTTTTTATTGACCGAGCCTTTAGGAGTAACGTCAAGCCAGTCGACAGTTGAATAAGCCGCAAACTCACGGTCAGCGGTTACATCGACAGTAAACGAAGTAGAACCGTATTCGATACTCTTCTCAGTTACTGAGAGAGTAACCTGCTGATTGTCCGATTCATAAGCAGTCTCACTGTCCTCACTGCATGACATAAGTCCTAATGCTATAGCAAGAAAAACGCTTGAAATCATTCTTGAAATCATTTCTTTTTAGGTTATTGACATCAGTTTTTAATAATCAAGATGACCTGTCATGCTACTACCTTTGAAGATATAGAGAGCAAAAGATGGTCTTTTACATTCCCGTTTGCCGTCTTTTAGCCTGCAAAAGGCGGTCTTTTGAAGACCAAAAGGCCACCTTTCACAAACATCTGATTATTAAGACATTATAAAACAGGATAACAGTAGATTACTTTGCAGTCTTCTGCAAAACTATGTTGTTTAAAGTTACTGTAGTATTATCCTTGCATCCGCCGAAGTCCAATACCAAAGTAAGAGCACCAGCAGCGCCTTTTTCCATTATAGTAGCCGGCACCTTAACAACATTCTCTTCATAAGGAGCAAGGTCGACACGCTCCAGCACCATGTAGTTATCATCGCTTGAGCTGTCAGTAAGCTTAACTGTAGCGCCCTTAAGCTCCTTGTCAGACATCAGTGTGCAGCTGAAGTCATAAGGAGTATTAGCCTCAGCAGGGATAGATGTAAGAATCTTAACCTGTGCCTGCCACTGTTCAGAAGTAGCTGTAGGCAGAGTTATCGTATAAGTGCCTCCGTCCTTAGAGAAGCCCGGGTCAGCAATCTGCGTCCAACCCGGAGCGTAATAGAACTGTGTTGTGTATCCGTCAGTGTCGTCAACATTGACCTTCCAGAGGTTGTTCTCTGAGTCATAAGTATAGACAGTCTTGTCTTCATCTTCAGAAGGAACTACTGTGCCGTCGTCATTTGCATGGTCTTTCAGTACGATGTCGCTGATTGTAACGTCTGTATTGTCAGCGTTGCCACCAAAGTCGAATACGATGTTCACACCGTCCATATCGATACCAGCCATGTCGCTCTTGTAGAATACATACTCCTCATAAGCCTTCAGCTTGATATTATCAACGAAGAAGTAAGTATCGTCATCACCCTCCTTAGCAAGTTTCACAGTTACGTTGTTATGGTCAGTTGTAGACATGAGCTTGCAGCTGAAGTCATAGTTTGAAGCTGCTGTTGTAGTCATATTTGTATGGAACATAACCTGTGCCTGCCAAGTCTCGCTTGTTGCAGTAGGCAGAGATACGGTATAAGAGTTGCCGTCAACAGTCATTGTCGGGTCAGCAATCTGTCCCCAGTTCGGAGCATAGTAGAAAGTATTGGTGAACGTGCAGCTCTTGAACATATTGAAATCGCTGTTAGGATCGAAACCGTCAAATGTCGGCTCGTCAGCCTTGCTTGTCAGTATGTAGTGCCATGCAATGTTACCGTCGTCATAAATCAATACCAGCTCTGAGCCTGTTATGCTCTCGATACGGAACTCAGGTTTGTTATACTGATTGTCGCCAGAGATGTACGGGAAGAATGTCTGTGCCGGGAGTACAAGGTAAACATCGTTGCCGCGGCCTTCGATTGTGTATGTAGCAGTCTGCTGCGATGCCGTTGCGTCGAAGTCCTCACCGTTGCCAGGATTACCTTCTATAGCTGTACAACCTGTATTGACTAATACAAGGCCGTCTGCACCAGGATTATAAGTATAGCTGCCGTCAGCAGTGAAGGTAATCTCATCGTCATAAATACCTGTGCCAGCCTTCTCATTAGGAGCTGCAGAGAACCATCCGAGTCCGTCTGTACCCGGTTCACCACATCCGAGGTGACCCTGCACATCCTTCGCAATGCGCCATGTCTTGCCGCTCAACAATGTTGTATACTTAGTCATGTCGACAAGTGAATTGTCAATGTGGAACGTAACAGAACCGATACCTTGGCTGAAACCATTGCGGTTACCAACACGATACTTCATCTCATAGTCGCCGGCATTACTGTAAATCTTTTTCAGACCGTTCTGAGTTGAATAAGGAGTAGCCGCTTCATCCAGGAACCATATAGGATAAACTCCGTTGCCTTCAAGTTTGAAAGTAACCTGATTTATTGCCGGATCGACAGTTGCTGAAACTTTGTCGCTGTAATTCTCTAACAGCGGAAGTCCTTTTTCGTCGACGCTGTCGAATTCTTCAGGAGAACACGATGCCAGTGACATTGCCACTGCGGCAAACGCGCCCAATATATAATTAATCTTTTTCATAAATTGTCACTATTACAGTTTGGATTAATAATTGTTCTGCGTAAGAGTACCCTGTGCAGCGTCAATTTCTGACTGAGGTATAGGCAGATACTTCTTAGATGCGCTCCAAGTATTGGTGCGGTAACCGTAAGTATCGGGCACGAGGGTGGTCGTAGCCTTGTCCGTACGCACGAGGTCCCAGTAGCGCTTGCCTTCGCCTACGAACTCGAGATGGCGCTCTTCGATTATGTTGTCGATTGTAGCATCAACCTGGTCAGTAAGTCCAGAGCGGTTATGCACGCGGTTGAGGTAAGTCTTTGCCAAGCCTGCATCGCCTCCGGTACGAACCAACAGTTCAGCAGCGTTGAGCAATGTCTCGGCATAACGGTATACACGGAGGTTGTTGTTGAAGTTAAGGTCGCCGTCAGCAGCCTGATCCTTGTTGTTCTCAGACTTTGCGATATACTTTCCGAGGAAGTAACCGGTGTCCTGATAACGGTGCTCGTAAGTGCCGTGTGCGTTGGCATCGAAGCATGTTACGTCACGACGCTGGTCGCCGTCAGCATACATCTGGAAGGTTTCAAGACGTACAGGAGCGAATCCCCAACCGTTGGTTACACCGCTGTCGTCGCCTGCATTGGCAGCCCATGCGCTCGGACTGATAAGACGAGGAAGCACTGTTCCACCAGCTGTAAGAGGTGAGCCCCATGAACGTACGGCGTTGTCGTCCTTGTAGTTGATCTCAAAGATTGACTCAGCTCCCCACTCGCCGCTCTCCTCGAAGATGTCAGCATAGTTGGGCAGAAGGTCATACTGCTGGCTGTTAATTATCTCCTGCATGTAACCAAGAGCCTTTCCGTAACGGCTTTCATCGTTCTGATACATTACCATCTCGGCGTAAAGCATGTATGCCATAGCCTGAGAAACCTTGCCGACGTTATCCTCACCGACATTGTCTTCCCACTTCATAGGCAGAACGTTCTGGTTTATTACGTCCTCAAGCTCTGCTATAATGTTGTTGTAAACGTCGTCAGCCTTAATCTGCTCTGCGAGATACGGGAACTCAAGATTTTCCATGAAGAAAGGTATGTTGCCCCAGAACTTCCACAGGTTGCAGTAATAATAAGCTCTGAGCACACGTGTCTGTGCCATCCATGAGGCTCTTTCCTCTTCACCGATGTTGTCGCCTGCCCATCCGATGTATTCAATAACGTCGTTGCAACGCTTAACACCGCTGTACTCGCAAGTCCACAGACCCGTCATACAGTTCTCCGAATTAGCCTCGAAGTTCATCATAAGATGCCAGTACTGGTTGTCCGTACGGCTTGCACCACCGGGCCAGATATCATCTCCCATGATGTCGCTCATCACGTTAATCGGGTTGTACTGGCCCATAGCCCAGTCCGGCCAATGCAATGGATCGTAAGCCGAGATAAGGGCTTCATAGACATGATCTCGTGTCGTAAAATATTCTTCTATCGGGTTGGACGTTGGCGGAGTAACCTCAAGAAAGTCGTCGCTACAGCCAGTGAACGCCACCGATGCGGCCAAAAGAATGCCGGCATATATTTTGATCTTTTTCATTTTTGTCTTATTTTAAGGTTTTCTTGTCTCCGGGACGGTAAGGCCTTGAGGCCTGAGCCTCATGACCTTGTCCCTGTTTTTCAGTCAAACCATTGTTTAATTTTAGAATTCCAGATTGAAACCTACACGCCATACACGAGCCTGCGGATAAACACCGTAGTCAACGCCGAGTGATGTTCCGCCTGAAGAAATTTCCGGATCGAAGCCGTGATACTTAGTGAATGTAAGAAGATTCTCGGCAGATACGTAAACTCTGAGTCTGTTGATGAACACCTTCTTAGTAAGGTTTGCAGGCAGAGTGTAACCAAGTTCTATGTTCTTGAGGCGCAGATAAGAGCCGTCGTAAACGTAGAGGTCAGATGACTTCCAGTTGTCTGAAGCATCGCCGACGATGAATATCGGGTACTTGTTAGATGTACCAGGACCTGTCCAGCGGCCAAGCATCCATGAAGGAAGGTTGGTTGAGTTGATATCGATACGGCGGGTAGCGTCGAATACGTCGTTGCCGGCTGTTCCCTGCCACATCATGCTGAAGTCGAGTCCGCGCCAAGCTGCTGTGAAGTTGAAACCGAATGTCCAGTCAGGCATACCCTTACCAATCTTAGTACGGTCGTTGTCATCGATAACACCATCGTTGTTAAGGTCGACAAACTTAACGAAACCAGGTCTTGCATTCGGCTGGATAGGAGTTCCCTGAGGACCTACGTAAGCGTCAATTTCCTCCTGAGTCTGGAAGATTCCGGCTGTCTTGAGTCCGTAGAAGTACGGGAACGGCTCGCCGTTCATAGCGCGTGTGATAGTACCAACGCTTTGGAATGAGTCGTAAGCAGCCCAACCTGTATCATTACCAAGCTCAATGAGCTCGTTCTTCAGATAAGATGCGTTACCGCGGATGTTGAATGTAGCGTCAGCAATGTTGAACTTGTAACCAAGCTCGAACTCGACACCAGAGTTCTCCATCTTACCAACGTTACCGATAGGCTTAGTCTCGCCGACGTATGAAGGAATGGCCATAGTCATCAACATGCCGTTGGTCTTCTTCTTATAATAGTCAACAGAGAATGTCAGGGCGTTGTCCATAAAGCCGAAGTCGAGACCTATGTCAGTCTGTTCTGACTCCTCCCATTTGAGGTCAGGGTTAGGCATACCGTTTGCCTTAACACCATTGATGACTGACTCACCACGACCGAGGATGTAGTTGTTGCCTGTTGCTGTGAATACTGCGTAACGGAAGTCGTCGATGTTCTCGTTACCGTTCTTACCCCAGCTGGCACGAAGCTTCAGGTTTGACAACCATTTAGGAGCATTCTTCATGAAAGTTTCGTTAGTAATGTTCCATCCGAGAGAGAATGAAGGGAATGTAGCGTACTTGTTGTTAGTACCGAAGCGGCTTGAACCGTCACGGCGTACAGTAGCCTGGAACATGTAACGCTCAGCGTAGTTGTAGCTCAAACGAGCGAACATTGATGAAAGTGCGTGCGGATTAGATGGACCTCCCCAGCCGTCGCGCTCACCATTCTCAGCAAGACCTGACGCGAAGTTGATGTAAGGTTTGTTGAGGTCGATGAGGTTCCAGCGGTTTGCGCCGAGTGTCCAACCTGTATTCTTCATTGCTGACTGACCGAGCACTACGTTGAATGAGTGGTCGCCGAAAGTCTTGTCGTAAGTCAATACGTTTTCAATCTGCCATACTGTACCACGGTCGCTCTCCTGAGATGCGCTTGTGTGGGTAGCCTTGTTGTTGGTAGTAAGGTAGTAGAGGATTGTGTGGCCTTCATTTCCCCAGAACGACATGTCGGTTCCGTAAGAGATGCGGTACTTCAGTCCGTCCCATATCTGCAGCTCGGCTGCGAAGTTGGTCACGAACTTGTGGCTCCAGTTCTGTGCGCCCGGAAGAGAGAGGGCAGCCAGCGGGTTGACCATTTCGTTGTATGTAGTACCTGCTATTGTGTAAGGCTCGCCGTCGGGTGAGAGAATCGGACCGGGATAGTCAGGCTGTGTCTGACGGTAGAAGTCGTCCTGTGCCTGGGCTGCATCGCCGGTCAGTGTCGGTGTAAGAATAGGTGAAAGTGCGAGAGCAGAACCCAGAGGAGAACCGAACTGTGAGTTCACGTCGATGCTCTTAGACTTTACACGTGCATAAGAAAGGTTGACAGTGATGTCAAGTTTGTTAAGCCAGTTGCGCTCTTTAGATACGTCGAACACATTGTATTTTGTGTTGCTGCGCAGTGAAAGACGCTGGTAGTTAGAACGGTCGAAGTTTCCGCCGATGATACCTTCCTGTGTGTAGTAACCGAGAGAGAGGTAGTAGTTAACCTTATCAGAAGCTCCGCTGATAGTAACATCATGGTTTACAACAGGAGCATTGTCATAGAACAGCTCGTCCTGCCAGTCAGTTCCGGTTGTAATCTTGTTGCCCATCGCGTCAGTTAGATTGTACGGGTCAGCGTAAAGAGGCTCCATGCCTGCGTTCACATAACCTTCGTTCATCATTACAGCATACTCGGTTGCGTTAAGCACGTCGCGTTTGCGCCACTTGCTCTGCCATCCGTAAGAGAAGTTGTAGTTGACCTTAACCTTGCCCTTCTTACCTGACTTGGTAGTAACGAGCACAACGCCGTTGGCTGCACGCGCACCGTAGATAGCGCCTGAAGCCGCGTCCTTGAGCACTTCGATACTCTCGATGTCGCTCGGGTTAACATAGTCAAGACCGCCTTCGATAGGCATACCGTCGACGATGTAGAGCGGGTCAGAGTTGTTGATTGTACCGATACCACGCACACGGATCTGTGCGGCAGCGCCCGGCTGACCTGATGATGAAGTAACGGTAACGCCGGCTGCAAGGCCCTTCAGGGCGTTGTCCATACGGACAGGAGCCGTCATACCGAGTTCGTCAGCACCGACCTTGGCGATTGAGGCGGTTACGACGCTCTTCTTCTGTACACCATAACCTACAACGACGAGCTCGTTAAGAGTCGCGTTGTCCTCATGCATCACGATATGCATGTTTGCCGCAGCCTTGGTCTCGACGGTTTTGTAACCGATATACGAGATTGTGACAATGCTGCCCTCCGGCACTTGTGCCAACTTGAACTTTCCGTCAAAGTCAGAAACAGCACCCTTAGTACTTCCCTTCTGGAAGACAGACGCACCGATTATCGGCTCGCCGGCGTCGTCAACGATTGTACCTGTGCAGACAAACTCCTGCGCGTACATAGTCATTGAAACCAACGAAACCAATAATGTCAGAATAAACGATTTACATTTTTTCATAGACTTTATAACATTTGGTTTTTTGTTTAGGTAATTTTCACGATTTACTGGCGCAAATTTATTCATTAAAAATATGTTGAAAAAGTGTACAAATATAAAAAGTGGACGAATATTGAAACATCAATATGTTATCTTTCTGACAATCAGACAGTTATATAAAAATCACATTTACAAAAAAGTGGACTGATAATAATTGTCCTATATACATTTAAATGCTAATAATATACAAATTTAAGATTTACAAACCGTTTTGTGTACTAAAATCCATTGCCTGTACAGGCAAATCTGACGGTTTTACGAAAGGGCATCTTTTACATTGCAAAAGATGCCTAACCAGCGTGCAAAAGAGCCTCTTTCACAAGCTGAAAGAGCACCTTTTACAAGTTCTTTTGCAACGTCCTGATTTACAGTAAGATAGCAGTCGGATGGCAACAGGTGACAATAGAACACCGATAAAAACGGCATAATAAAGTCCAAAAACAGCCTCCGTGCCTTCACGACGACGGTCGTACATACATAATCCGCCAGTTATATATTTTTTAAACTATTAAACCATAATAAATTAAAAATATGCTCGTTTTATGCAATTTATTTTGAAATTAGCCCAAGTTGCACTATCTTTGCACACTGAAAGTCAAACGGTCATGAACGTTTGGCACGACTGCAGTTTTTTTACACATAACTATTTTATATTGAAGACATTTGAAGAATTAGGCGTAAACGAAGAGATTCGCCGCGCCATTGAGGAGCTGGGCTTTGAGCAGCCCATGCCCGTACAGGAAGAAGTCATCCCCTATCTGCTCGGTAACAGGAACGATGTAATAGCCCTGGCACAGACAGGTACCGGCAAGACGGCCGCATTCGGCATACCGGTACTTCAGCGCATCGACTCGCGCGCACGCCAGACACAGGCTCTTATACTCAGCCCTACGCGTGAGCTGTGCCTTCAGATTGCCGACGACCTGAAAGACTTTTCAAAGTATGTCAGCGGCATCAACATTGTACCTGTCTACGGCGGAACATCCATAGAGAACCAGATACGCGCCCTGAAACACGGCGCACAGATTATCGTGGCTACTCCGGGACGACTCATCGACCTTATGCACCGCGGAGCTGCGAAGCTTGAAGCGGTGAAGAACGTTGTCCTTGACGAGGCTGACGAGATGCTCAACATGGGCTTCTCTGAAAGCATTGACGAGATTCTGGCAGGTGTACCGAAAGACCGCAACACGCTGCTCTTCTCGGCAACGATGAGCAAGGAAATAGAGAAGATAGCCCGCAACTACCTTCACGACCCCAAGGAAATAGTAGTAGGAAGCCGCAACGAGGGCGCCGAACACGTCAACCACATATATTATATGGTAAGCGCAAAGGACAAATACCTCGCCCTGAAGCGCATCGTTGACTACTACCCAAAGATATTCGCGATAATATTCTGCCGCACGAAGCGTGAAACTCAGGAGATAGCCGACAAGCTGATACACGACGGATACAACGCTGAGTCGCTCCACGGCGACCTCTCCCAGCAGCAGCGCGACCTCACAATGCAGAAGTTCCGCCAGCATCTGACACAGCTGCTCGTGGCAACCGACGTGGCTGCCCGCGGACTCGACGTTGACGACCTGACCCACGTAATCAACTACGGACTGCCTGACGACATCGAGAGCTACACCCACCGAAGCGGACGTACAGGCCGCGCAGGCAAGAAGGGAACGTCAATCTCAATCGTACACTCAAAGGAAAAGTCGAAGATCCGGGCCATAGAGAAGACTATCGGAAAGAAGTTTGTCGAGGCAGAGATACCTTCAGCCGAGGAAATCTGCAAAAAACAGCTCTACAAGGTAATGGATCAGATAGTCAAGACCGACGTCAACGAGGAGGAAATAGCGCCGTTCATGGACGACATCAACCGTTACTTCGAGTTCATCGACAAGGAAGACGTCATCAAAAAGATTGTCAGCCTTGAGTTCGGCAAGTTCCTCGCATACTACGCTGACGCGCCGGAGATTGAGAAACCTGCCGCCCGCAGCGAGAAGAAAAAGAAAGACCGCACCAGCGACGAGCGCAAACGCAGCCACAAGGCAGAGGCCGGCTACCGCCGACTGTTCATCAATCTGGGCAAGGCCGACGGCTTCTATCCTGGCGAACTGATGCAGTTTGTCAACCGTAACATGCGCGGCGGACGCCAGGAGATAGGCGCAATCGACCTTATGAGCAAAATGGCATACTTCGAAGTGCCTGAGAAAGACGCTGCAAAGGTGATGCGCGCTCTCGACGGCTCAATCTACCACGGACGTCAGGTGCGCTGCAACGACGCTGACCGCGACTCAAAGCAGAAGCGTGGCGGACGCAAGGGCGACAACGCCTCTGGCTCAGACAGAAAGCGCAAGAAGGACAACGGCGCACCGAAAGGCGGCGGACGCAAGGACGACTGGCGTCAGTTCTTCAACAACGATGGCGGTGATTTCAAGCTGAAAGGTGAGGAGCCAGACTTCAGTGAAGAAGGATGGGCAATGAGAAAGAAAAGAAAATAACAGATACACCTTAAAATTTTATCAATAAACCAAGATGCGGCGGGGGCACTGACCTCCGCCGCATTGCTTTCCATACACGGCTTCACACCGTTGCGCATGGCTAAAAGAGCATTAACCGCAGAAACCTTTTGCGGTTAAAACGAAAATTCTTACATTTGCAAATCATAATCTTTTACAGGCTAAAACGGCTATGATGCCGCAGTCTGGAGAGATGTGTCTACTTACCTTTATCTAATAAATCAAATCATGAACAGACTTTTTTCTGCCATAACTGTATTCCTCATCTGCTGTCTTACAGCTCATGCAGGCGACATATTCGTGTCTGCCGATAAAGGCGACGACCACGCCGCAGGCACCGCCGAGGCTCCGCTGAAAACGCTGGAGCAGGCTATAAAACAGGCGAGAGAGTGGCGCAGGCTCGGCTCAAAGAACGCAGACGGCAGTATAAACATCATTCTTGACGGCGGCGTTTACTGTCTTTACAAGCCCATTTTCATACGTCCTGAGGACAGCGGAACGGCTCTTAGCCCTACAATCATACGCTCCGCCGACGGCAAGCAGGCCGTTATCAGCGGCGGAATAAAGGTCAGCGGCTGGCGCAAAGGCAGCGACGACCCTCGTCTGCCGGCATCAGTAAGGAGCAAAGTGTGGGTGGCTGACGCGCCTATGGCAGGCAACCGCATGGTGGAGACGCGCCAGCTGTGGGCCGGCGGACGCAAGGCCGTGCGCGCATCGCAGTTTGCCGACGGCGTGATGGAGCGCATGAAGGCCTTCGACACCACCGACGAGAGCATAACGATACCCACGCCCAAGGCCGACCTCAGCCACGCGCGGCAGCTCGAAATGGTGGTACACCAGCGCTGGGCGATAGCCATCCTGCGCGTCAGGGAGATTAAGGACATGGGCAACGGACTGTCGAAGGTGTGGTTCCACCAGCCCGAAAGCCAGATAGAGTTTGCCCATCCGTGGCCTCAACCGGTCATCGATGGCGAGCGCGGCAGCTCTTCGTTTTTCCTTTGCAACGCCCTCGAACTGCTCGACGAACCGGGCGAGTGGTACCAGGACTACCCTTCGGGGCGCATATACTACTATCCCGAAGACGGCAAAGACCCCAACACGATGGACATCACGGTGCCCGTGCTCGAGACGCTCGTCACCATCGGCGGCACGCGCGAGCGCCACGTAAGCAACATAAGGTTTGAGAACGTAGCCTTTGAACATTCCGCATGGCGCCGCCCTTTATACGAAGGACACGTTACTCTGCAAGGAGGTTTCCGCTTCATCGACGGCTACAAGCTGACAGTTCCCGGTCTTCCGCACAAGGCGGAGCTTGAGAATCAGGCATGGATAGCACGCCCCGAAGCCGCCGTTACGGCACAGTTTGCCGACAGCATAGGCTTCAGCTCATGCACATTCAGCCACATCGGCGCGACGGCGGTCGATCTGGCTTATGCCGTAAGCTCGTCAGACATCACGGCGTGTACCTTCACCGACATCGGCGGCACGGCCATAATGGCAGGCTGGTTCGGCGAACAGGGCTTCGAAACGCACATACCCTACACTCCTGCCATTGCCGATGACCTGTGCGGAAAACTGACAATCACGCGCAACCGGATAACCGACGCAGCCAACGAAGACTGGGGATGCGGCGCCGTCAGCGCAGGTTATGTAAGGGATGTGGACATTACCGACAACGACATCTCTGACGTAAACTACTCAGGAATATGCGTAGGCTGGGGCTGGACACCGCTCGAAAGCGGAATGCGCAACAACCGGATTATGAACAACCGTATAAGCAATTACGCACGGAAGCTGTACGACGTGGGCGGAATTTACGTCATGTCAAACCAGCCCGGCTCCATTATCAGCGGCAATACGATAAGCATGCCCTATCCCGCTCCATACGCGACAAACGACAGGGCATTCTGTATCTACTTCGACGAGGCAACAGACGGATACACCGTAAGCGGTAACATAATGCCTAAGGAGAGCTACGGCTTCAACAAGCCCGGTAAGAATCTGAAAATCTTAAAATAACGATTTGATTACAGGCAGACAGCGGTCTGTATTACAAGAAGGCACCTTTTGAAGCGCAAAAGGTGCCTTTTCGTCGTGTAAAAGAGCATGTTTCGGCCTGCGAAACATGCTCTTTTATATTTCAACAGTCAACACATTGATTTTCAATGTGTTATACATAATTCAGCAATCAGTTACAGACGGTCGCGGTATTTCTGTGGAGACAGCCCCGTCTGCTTCCTGAAAAACGTGCCGAAACTTGACGGATTAGGGAAATGGAACTCATCTGAAATCTCAGCAACGGTCTTGTTCGTGCTGTCGAGCAGCGACATCGCCTTGCGCGTTATAGCCTTGAACACAAGTTCCTGAACGGTATATCCGCACACCGACTTTGACAGTTCCGACAGATATTTGGCTGAAAGACACAGCTTGTCGGCATAAAACGCCACGCCGCGCTCGGCCATATAGTTGCGGTCGATGAGCCTTATAAGTCTGAGGAATATCTCTGTACGCCGGGCGTTGGCGGAGTCTTTGGCGAAAAACTGTCTGCTGAACACCGAGCAAAGCCGGTAAGTTAGCGACAGAAGAAGCAGCTTACGCTCGTTTACGGCGAATAAATCGTCGTCTGAAAGCTGAATCTTTCCTATCAGATAAATATATCCTGCGATGTCGTCCTCACACTCCGTGCGCCATACACATGGCAAATCGGGCGACATCTGGGCATAAAGATTAACCGACTGCACCATCGTTCCTACGACATCGCGTATCGGCGCGGTGCGGTAAATGATTATGCTCATGCGCAGGTCTGCCGACTGATGTTCTACTCTGAAGAATGTTCCCTCTGGTATAAACACGGTCTCGCCACTACCGGCAGTATATCTCTTGTCCGACAGAGTGAAGTCAAAACGGCCTTCGTGGCAGACAATCAGTCCTATTCCGAAGTTCCTGAAGCCTTCAGCCATACGCTCAGGAAACGACGTAACCACGCCTCCAGACGAACACACATCAGCTCTTCTTACCATATCTTCCTGCAAGACGTCAAGCTTTCCTAAGGCTTGACGGTCAAATATTCTTTCCATAACGGCCTTTAATTTTATGTCGGCTAAGTTAATAAAATTATCTGACTTGGCGGACAGTCAGTTCCGCCAAGCAGATAATTTCCTCTTCTTATATGGATAAATGAGTACGAAGAGCATTGAAAGCATACAGCCGTAGAATGTCCATCCCGACATCTCCTTGACAGCCGACAGAGTGGCCTGCACCTGCACTTTGCCCTTAGCTGACATGGCAGCCATATTCTCTGCCTCGGTCTCGCTGCGTCCCTGCCAGCGCATTCCGTTGACAGTCTGGTCGTAAGCTGCCGCCGTCTGCGTATCAACACGGTCTACATCCTGGGCAAACATCGTAACGTAGTGCTGCTGACGGTGCTGAAGCACGTTTGAGTAAAGTGCCGAACCGATGCCCGGCCCGATAACCATGCGCACGCTGAGCATGATACATATCCATGTGGAAAGGTATTTGTAAGGCATCCGCTGATTTGCGTACACGGCGGTGAGAGAGTAAATCAGCATCATTCCAGCCGAACGTATAATCACCGGATACTTCATCCTTTCATAAAGTCCGGCCGTCTGCACCTCGAAATACATGAACAGAGCAGACATTCCTATGAGCATGAAGCCTATGCCGAAGAGGTATTTCAGCTTGACATTACGTGAGCCGAGGATTATCGCTATGACTGCTCCGATGAAGTAGCCCAACATGCTCCAGTTGCCAAGCGATGCGTTCTGCCAGTTGTCTATCTCCATTCCTACGCCCGTGAACACGTTGACAAACATCGAGCTTGTGTTGAAAATCATGAGCAACAGGAACAGCACTATACCCATGTTTATCGTCCGCAGGCGGAACACTTCCATGAGGAAATAAGGCGAACGGTGCGACCATTCCATGTAGAAGAACACTGCTGCGAATACGACTGTAAGTATTGTCGAGCGCACGATGGTAGGGTCGGCAAACCAGTCGAGCGTCTTTCCGTAGACAAGTACATAGATTCCGCAGGTCATCATTGAGCTGAACACAGCCACGTTACCGAACTTTCGGAAAGTTATCGGGAACCGGCGGTTGTTGTATGCGTGGTAAGGCATCGTAACAAGGACTATGAGTATAGCCACAAGCGTCATTCCCATCATGTAATAGTAGACGTCCTGCCACTGGTATTCGTAGGCCAGCCATGCCGTAAGCGACGTGCCGAGCTGACCTAAAATCATGAAGAACAGGTAAATCATCGGCATGCTCTTGCTCTTCTCAGAGTCCAGACGGTCCCATCCTTCTTCTGTATCAGGCTCGTTGCCTGGCGTTATATTCTGCGTAGCTTCCATTCCGAAGGCGTAGCGTATGAGGGTAAACAGATTGACCATCATCAGCTCCATGCGCAGAAAACCCATCACAAGGCTGCACAAAGCCAGCACGAATATGCTATCGGTAACGGCGCACACATAGCTAAGAAGATACATAATGGAGAATCCTACGACACACATCATCTTCTCACGGCGTATGCACACCAGCTGATAAAAGAACGGAGAGAAGGCCGCCATGCCAATAGATGTAACGAAACCGACAAACTGTATGTGTTCCGACTGTATGCCAAGTCCGCTCGTCATATCTCCGCTGTTGGCGGTATAGACACCGCCGACAGTGAGGATAGGTATGAAAAGAAGTATCAGCAGAATAATTCCGAGCGGCTTGGGCATCCAGTTGTAGAACGGATAATTCCTGTACTTGGCACCGCAAGTAACGCTTATAACATTTTGTTCCATAACTAAATGTTGTTTATGTTGAATGCTCCGAGAGCATGAATATCAGACTTTTAATCTATAAAAATCAGCCTTTCTTTGCCTTGACGACAACCATCATACCAGCTGCAAGCCGTTCGTTGTCAGCCTTTGACAGCCCGGTGAACTCAATTCTGACCGGCACTCGCTGACGTATCTTCACAAAGTTGCCGGCTGAATTGTCCGTAGGCACGAGCGAATACTTAGCTCCTGTTGCGCCGGAGATGGCAGTTATACGTCCCTTGAACTCCCTTCCGTCGAGCGCATCGACTGTAAGAGCAACCTCCTGACCTACATGCAGGCTCTCAACCTGCGTTTCCTTATAGTTTGCTATAACCCATTTCTGCGTATCGGGCATGATGTATGTCAGCGTCTGTCCTGCCGAAACATACTGTCCGTCCTCAACAGCGCGGCGTCCTAACTTGCCGTCGCAGGGAGCGACTACTACCGTGTAAGAGAGGTTAAGGCGTGCCATCTCAAGCGCAGCGCGTGCCCTTTCTATTGCTGCTTCTGAACTCTGGCGGCGTGTTGAGACCTCGCTTACACCCGACTTGGCAGCCTTCTGCTGACAGATAAGTCCGTCGAGCTTCTGCTTCGTAGCCTCATACTCGGTCTCAATCTGTTCCAGCTGTATCGGCGTAGCAGCGTTGCGGTCAAGCAGGTTCTGGTAGCGTGCGCGGTCTTTCTCCAGCTTTGCCAGGCGAATCTTAACCTCAGCGATTGACGACTCATAAACAGATGCCGAAGCCTGGGATGTCTGTAACGACTGTCCTACTGTCGAAGCGCCTGCTATCGCGTCCTTCAACGCAGCCTCAGCCTCCATCACACGGATGCGGTATTCACGGTCGTCGAGTATCAGGAGAGTGTCGCCTTTCTTCACATTCTGATGCTCTGTGAAGCAGACTTGCTTTATATAGCCCGACGCACGGAGGTTTACGGGCGATATGTATTGCTCAATCTGCGCGTCGTTACTTGTCTCGCTGCCCTTGTAGTCGAGGAAAATCATCGACATCTTGACTATTCCGCACACGAGGATTGCTATGCCGAAGATACTTGCCACGATTTGTCTTGTACGCTGTCTTCTTAATTTTTTAGCCTGCTGTTTCAGTGTATTGTTCTGCTGTATGTTGTTGTTCTGGGTTTCCATTTCTGTATTTTATTAAATTGTCGGTATGTTGTTGTGTAATATTGAATATGTAGGTGAAGCCTTGTGCAGCTTATTTCAGCAGCGAGTCGAGGTTTCCTGTCAGTTTAAGCAGCGACAAAGCGGTAACGCGGTAGTTGTAGTGAGCGGTTACATAGCTGTTCTGCGCCTCGCTCATCTGCATCTCGTCCTGCAATACTTCAGTCATCGACACTACGCCTTCACGGTAGCGATAAGTGGTAACTTCATACACATCTTCCGCCAGACGGTAGTTGTCGAGCTGCTTGGTGAAGTTGCGACGGCTGTTCATAAGGTCGTTGGTAGCGTTCATATACTGCGTGCGCAGACCTTTAAGTGCGTCGTCATAAGCCAGGCGTGCGTTCTCGGTGTCGAGCTTTGCCTTACGTATCTTCGAGCGTTTCTCCAATCCGTCGAACACAGGAACACGCAATGTGATACCCAGACCGGACGAGTTGTACCAGTGGTTTGACGGCCCTGAGTGGAACCAATTATTCAGTTTGTCGGTGTAGGCAGAGTAAGAGAAGTTGCCGGTGAGCGTAAGCGACGGCAGATAACCCTGCTTAACCATCTTCTGCTGCTTGCCGGCAAGCTCGCCCTGCTTCTGCAACAGTTGCAGTTCGGGCAATGACTCGCAGAGTCCTGACAGCTCAACGGCCTCAACATTGTCCGCATTCACCGGCGTGAGAGCCAGCGGTTTGTCGGCAGGATAGTCGATAACATACTTCAGCATGTTAAGCTGCTGAGTCAGCATAGCCTCTGCGTTATCGCGCTGAACTTTAAGGTTTTCAAGGTTGATGTTCACCCTTTTCACATCAACTTCCATCGCCATGCCGTTGTCGAAGAACGCGTCAGTAATGCCTTTCAGCTCCTCCATGCGCACGATGTTGTCCTTAACGATGCCTATCTGTTCGGCAGTACTCTGCGCAAGATAGTACATCTGGGCAATCTGCATCATCAAATCGTTGCGCGCCTTGTCGTAACTCAGACGGTTGATGCGGTCCATCATCTTCGTAATGTCAAGCGCTGTGAGCAGCGTCTGATTGTAAAGCGGCATCTGAAGTTGCAGTCCTGCCGAAGCGTTATACTGCAACGTCTTGGTTACGTTGTAAGGATTACCGTAAGCCGAACCGTCGGTTACAGATACAGGCGGATTGAAATTGTCGTTCATCGACGCCACAGCGTTAATCTGCGGAAGCAGCTTGGCACGGTTCTCGGTGATGCTGTGCTCACCTTTCACTATGTCGTTGCGCTTCGATTTCAGCTGAAGATTGTTCTCTATGCCCATGTTCAGACACTGTCTTAGCGTGAGCGTTTCCTGCGCTTTTAGAGGAATAAGCGTGCAGGCAATGGCAAATGTGAATAATAGTCTCTTCATATCTTTTGTTTCATTTATCCGCTGCAAAGATAGGCAGTTCCGGCCGTACCGGCGTTACGACATTTTCGTACAGGCTGTTCATATTTTCCGTTTCTGCATAAAACAGCGTCTGAACACGTGAAAAACGCCTTTATAACGATATGAAAAGACCTTATAATAATATCAGAAAAGCCCATTCCCCGATAAGAACAACACTCAACAGACAGAAAAAAGCAACGACACGGGACACTGAAAAAAACTGATAACGCATCTGTCTGAGAACCAACGCATTGCAAAAGGGCCTCTTTCGCGTTGTAAAAGATGCCTTTTCATCGTGTAAAAGAGCATGTTTCGCAGGGCGAAATGCCGTCTTTCGCAAAACAGGCAGCAGACAGCCGTCAGGCGGAAGCACTAAAAAAGCTGAAACAATCAGTATATTTCTTTGCCGTTAAAGCTATTTTCCGTATTTTTGTAGCTTATAGACATAAGTAATAAACGTGTCAGCCGGCATCTCAACACTCCACGACAGACGTGGCAAAAAGAAAGATAACTCACCGCTGCATAGTACAAAACAGACTGTCATACGTCATTATGTCAGCTGTGGACTGATATTTTTGCCACAGCTGTGAAAACACATTGACAAGACTGAACCTGACAGTTTACACCTCAAAGTACAACGGGTGAAACGCTGACAAGATGCCGCCCGGACATAAATCCATACAGAGAAACAAAGCCCGGCAGGACTTACAGACTGCCTGCATATCATAAAAACAAACAAAAAATGAAACCCACAAACTACCATCTATTCGACTTTCTCGACTTCGATATCAACCTCAGCCGTAACGAGTCGTTATGGAAAGCCTGCAAGCCTACCGCCGTTTACGGGAAAGACGGCGACGTATGCGTAACCGTTCCGTTCCAGAAACAGGTGCTTGCCAACGACATGGCAGCTGACAACAGCGTGCCGCGCGAGGAATATACGCTGGTCATAAGGCAGTATGAACCTAAGATTTTGCGCCTTTTCATCGGCTTCGGTGAGGAACAGATGACCGATGAATCGGAGATTTTACAGATGAGTGGCAGGGTTAAAAAGATACCGTTGAGCGTCGAGGAGAACGCCGCCGGATGGACAATAACCGACACCGAAGGCACCGTAAGAGCCGTTATCAACACGCAGGAACCTGAGCTTGACCGCTGGAGTACGCTCCTGCCCGACCCTCAGGAGACGCTCGACATACGCCTGTTTCCCGACGGCAAGCGTGAGATAAGGCTCGCAGCATACGATCACTTCTCGCCTCCGCGCTACGACGCGCTGCCCCTCGGCTTCTGCAAACTTGACGGACATAAGGAGCGCGCGACCGTTTCGTTCGAGTGTAAGGCCGACGAATGCTTCGCAGGAACAGGCGAGCGGTTCGCCAAAATGGACCTCAGCGGACAGACATTCTTCCTCAAGAATCAGGACGGACAGGGCGTAAACAACCGCCGCACATACAAGAACATACCTTTCTACGTGTCGAGCCGCATGTACGGCACGTTCTATCATACCTGCGCACACAGCAAACTGTCGCTTGCCGGAGTATCAACACGCTCGGTAGAGTTTCTGAGCGACCAGGCAATGCTCGACGTCTTCGTTATCGGCGGCGACTCAATAGAAGAGATAATACGCGGCTACCGCGACCTGACAGGCTACCCCTCGATGCCTCCGCTGTGGAGTTTCGGCGTGTGGATGAGCCGTATGACATACTTCAGTGCAGACGAGGTGAACGAGATATGCGACCGTATGCGCCGCGAACACTATCCCTGCGATGTGATACATCTGGACACCGGCTGGTTCAAGACCGACTGGCTGTGCGAATGGAAGTTCAACGAGGAGCGCTTCCCCGACCCCGAAGGCTTCATACGCGGCCTCAAGGACAAGGGCTACCGCGTGACACTGTGGCAGCTGCCATACGTTGCCGAGGACGCCGAACAGATAGACGAGGCGCGCAAGAACCACTATATCTGCACACTGACGAAGAAACAGGAGGGCGAAGGCTCTAACTTCTCGGCACTCGACTATGCAGGAACAATCGACTTCACCGACCCTGCCGCAACCGAATGGTACAAAGGTCTGCTGCGCCGTCTGCTCAAAATAGGCGTGGCAGCGATAAAGACCGACTTCGGCGAAAACATCCACATGGACGCCATCTACAAGAATATGAAGCCCGAACTGCTCAACAATCTCTACGCGCTTCTCTATCAGAAAGCAGCTTACGAGGTAACTAAGGAGGTTACGGGCGACGGCATTATATGGGCAAGAGCTGCCTGGGCAGGCTGTCAGCGCTATCCTCTGCACTGGGGAGGCGACTCTTGCAGCTCATGGGACGGTATGGCAGGCTCGCTTAAAGGAGGACTTCACTTCGGTCTGTCGGGCTTCGCTTTCTGGAGCCACGACGTTCCGGGATTCCACACTCTGCCTAACTTCATGAACACAAGGGTACGCGACGACGTCTACGTACGCTGGACACAGTTCGGCGTATTCTCATCTCACATACGCTACCACGGCACCAACAAGCGCGAACCGTGGCACTACCCTGCCATCGCTCCGATAGTAAAACGCTGGTGGCAGCTGCGCTATAAGCTCATTCCTTACATACTACGCGAGAGCAAGAAAGCTGTAAACAGCGGTTCGACAATACTCCAGGCACTGATATTCCACCACCCCGACGACCGTATGTGCTGGCATATCGACGACGAATACTACTTCGGCGACGACTTCCTCGTGGCTCCTGTGATGAACAGCGAGGGCAAACGTGACGTCTATCTGCCCGAAGGCAACTGGACAGACTTCTTCACCGGCAAGCATTACAGCGGCGGCAAATGGCTCAAAGACCTTGATGTACCGCTCGAACTGATGCCCGTATATGTGCGCGAAGGAGCCGAAATACCTGTTTATCCCGAACCTGTCGACTGCACGGACGACATGGATCTGAGCAAGACCGAGTATATAAAGATTGACGGAAGATTTAAAGGAATAGACTGGTAAAGCCGCAGAAGGCACACGTAACAGTCTATATTGAACCGCGAACGGCGGCATATCATCACATAAAAAACAGACAGACACAATGTGGAAAAAGAATCTTGAAGAGACAAAACAACGATACATAAACTGGTGGAACCACAAAGGCATAATACTGAACATGTGGGAACACTTCCAGGAAGGAGTAACTCCACACGCTGAAGTGCCGGCTCCGCCTGCGCCGAAAGACCTCAACCAGAAATGGTTTGACCCCGAATGGCGTGCCGAATACCTTGACTGGTACGTGGCGCACAGCTGCCTTAAAGCCGACATGCTGCCCGTTGCCAACACGCAACTCGGCCCCGGCTCGCTGGCCGCAATACTCGGAGGAGTGTTTGAGGGAGGCGAAGACACTATCTGGATTCATCCAAATCCTGACTTCAACGACGACATAAAGTTTAATCCCGAACACCCTAACTACCTGCTGCACAAGGCTCTGCTCAAAGCCTGCAAGCAGAAGGCAAAGGGCAACTACTATGTAGGCATGCCCGACCTGATGGAGGGAATGGACGTGCTTGCAGCCCTGAAAGGCACCGACAAGGTGCTTATGGACACAGTAACACAGCCCGAAGTGCTTGAACACCAGATGCAGCAGATCAACGACATATACTTCCGCGTATTCGACGAGCTGTACGACATCATCCGCGAAGGCGACGAAATGGCGTTCTGCTACTTCTCGTCGTGGGCTCCGGGAAAGATGAGTAAGCTGCAAAGCGACATCTCCACGATGATAAGCGTTGACGACTACCGCCGCTTTGTACAGCCATTCATACGCGAGCAGTGCCAGAAAATCGACTACACTCTGTACCATCTCGACGGCGTAGGAGCTCTGCACCACCTGCCGGCACTGCTGGAGATAGAGGAACTGAACGCCATTCAGTGGACTCCTGGTGTAGGAGAACCGCAGGGAGGATCGCCTAAATGGTACGACCTTTACAAGAAAATACTTGCCGGCGGCAAGAGCGTAATGGCATGTTGGGTAACTCTCGACGAGCTGCGACCGCTCCTCGACAACATCGGAGGCGACGGCGTGCACATAGAAATGGACTTCCACAACGAGGACGAGGTGGAGAAAGCCATGCGCATAGTAGAGGAATATCAGACTGACGAGGCGCAGAAACCGCGTCAGGAAGACAATACCATACGTATAAACGACAGTAAGACTGACACTGACAAAGAAGTAGACGCGATAATAGAAAAGGCAGAACGCAGGTTTGACGAGCTTCAAGGCAACGGCGGAAAAGCTCCTGACGACTATCTTGACGGCTGCCCTATCAAGGCCGCAGGGCGCAACCGTATTCTCGTTATCGACGGAGCTATGGGCACGATGATACAGAGCCGACACCTCGGCGAAGCCGACTTCCGTGGCGAAAGACTGGCGTCGCACCCGGTGAACGTAAGCGGATGCAACGACCTGCTGTGCCTTACACGCCCCGACGTGATTGAGGACATACACCGGAAGTATCTCGAAGCCGGAGCCGACATTATCGAAACAAACACTTTCAACGCACAACGCATATCGATGGCAGACTACCGTCTGGAGCATCTCTGCCGTGAGATAAACCTCGAAGCGTGCCGCATAGCGCGCAAGGCTGCCGATGAATATACTGCCAAGACCCCTCAGAAGCCACGCTTCGTGGCCGGCTCGATAGGCCCGACGAGCAAAACCTGCTCGATAACATCGGACACTACGCAGCCCGGATGGCAGACATTCAGCTACGAAACTCTGCTCGACGCTTACAGAGAACAGGCAGAGGCGCTGATTGACGGAGGCGTTGACGCATTGCTGATAGAAACCATTTTCGACACCAAGAACGCTCAGGCTGCCATCGAGGCGGCACGGGCAGCGCTCAGAAAGAAAGGCAAACGGCTGCCGCTGATGCTGAGCTTCACCATAGCCACTGCCGACGGACACAACATGCTGGGACAAAGCATAGAGGAATTCCTCGCATCTGTGGCCGGAGCCGACATCATGTCGGTAGGCGTAAACTGCTGTTCTGACGTAAGACTGGCTGCCGACACACTGGTACGCCTCGGCAAAACGACTCCTTACATGATAAGCATCTACCCCAACGCCGGCATGCCCGACGCCGAGGGACGATACAGCCACACGCCCGACATGCTGCAACGCGAGCTGTGGCCGCTGATAGAGTGGCACGTCGTGGACATCATCGGAGGATGCTGCGGAACAACCGACACTCATATACGGAAACTGGCCGAGGCCGTGATTCCAGTCAACGGACTGGCAATATCACCACACAGCGCGCAACTGTCTGGCAATGAGAGTGTTGCGAAAGAGGCTCTTTCAGCGTCTAAAATGCCGTCTTTCAGCGTGCAAAAGACCACATCTGACAAGCCGGAAGAGCATCTTTCAGAAAACCATAAGCACAACCACGCTGCCGAGCCGTGCGAATGTTGCGCGCCGAAGGCGGTAAACAAGACTGCCGCCGGTGACGAAGTGTTTGACGCAATACTTGCAGGCAAGGCCGACAAGGCGGTCGAAGCCACACGCAAGGCACTCGATAAGGGCACCGCTCCGCAGGACATCATCAACGGACAGATGATACGTGCGATGGGCGAAATAGGCCAAAGGTTTCAGGACGGCAAGGCTTTCGTGCCCCAGCTGCTCATGGCAGGACGCGCGATGAAAGCCGCACTCGAACTGCTGAAGCCCATGCTGGCAGGCAGCGCGGCGACAACGATAGGCCGTGTGGTTATCGGTACGGTGAAAGGCGACCTTCACGACATAGGCAAAAACCTCGTCGCATCAATGCTCGAAGGCAGCGGTTTCGAGGTGGACAATATCGGAATAGACGTGCCGTCAGCCAAGTTTGTCGAGGCTGTGAAGTCATACCACGCTGACATCCTCTGCATGTCGGCACTGCTAACAACCACGATGACCTACATGAAGGACGTAATCAAGGCAATAGAGGACGCCGGACTGCGCGACAAGGTGAAGATTATGGTGGGCGGTGCACCCGTCAGCCAGAACTTCGCTGACGAAATAGGAGCCGACGGATACAGCGACAATGCCAACGAAGCGGTCAAGGTTGCAAAGGAACTGCTCGGCAAATAACACAGAAAAACATAACCAGCCGTGCGGCGACAGCACCGCACGGCATAAACAAGACATCAGTCAGACGAGCCTTAATCCGACCATAACAGGCGTAAAAAAGACAAGGCACGGCTGACAATAACAGGAAAAAGATCATACAAATCCATGGCAACACAATCATTACAATCGCTCGACTGGATTATACTTGCCTCATATTTCATCATCCTTTTGGGCATAGGCGTATGGGCAAGCAGAAAGAGCAAGGAAGGCAGCAGCAAGTTTCTGGCCGGCAACTCGCTCCGCTGGCACCACATAGGGTTCTCAATGTGGGGCACAAACGTCGGTCCGTCAATGCTCATTGCGTCGGCAAGCGCAGGCTTCACTACCGGCGTCGTGTCGGGCAACTACGCCTGGTACGCCTTCGTGTTCATAGCTCTGCTGGCCTTTGTATTCGCCCCGCGCTATCTGGGCAGCAAGGTGTCGACGCTGCCTGAGTTCATGGGACTTCGCTTCGGACAGTCGACGAGAAACATGCTGGCGTGGTACACCATTGTAACAATACTCATCTCATGGCTCGCGCTGACGCTATTTGCCGGCGGAATCATCATTCGTCAGGTGTTCGGCATACCGATGTGGATGTCCGCGTTGCTACTGCTTGCCATATCAGCGTTCTTCACCATGCTCGGCGGACTTAAAGCCGTGGCTTACACGAACGTGTATCAGATGGTGCTGCTCATTCTCGTTTCAGCCACACTTACATTCGTAGGAATATACCGTCTGGGCGACGACTCGTTCACAGGAGGCATTTCCGTGCTGGCGAATCCCGACATTGTGCCGTCAAACTACTGGAATCTGTTCCAGCCGAACAGCGACAAGGACTTCCCGTGGCTGCCCATAATGCTGGGCTATCCGATAGCAGGACTGTGGTTCTGGTGTACCGACCAGTCGATGGTTCAGCCCGTGCTGGCTGCCAGAAACCTTAGTGAGGGACAGCGCGGAGCCAACTTCACGGGCTGGCTGAAGATACTCGACGTGGCAATTTACATAGTTCCGGGCATCGTCTGCTTCGCTCTTGTCAAGACAGGATTCTTCGGCGGCGCGACCATTGAGCCTGACAACGCCTACATGACGCTCGTCTCAAGCCTCTTCCCGGTAGGCATGGTAGGCCTCGTTCTGGCCGTACTCACAGCCGCACTGATAAGCACCATTGGCTCGGCTCTTAATGCCCTGAGCACCGTTTTCACAATGGACATCTACGTGAAGAACATCCGGCCGCAGGCATCTGAAACCGAGATAGCACGCACCGGCCGCATAGTAACCGTCATCGGAGCGCTGGTTTCAATCATAATAACCGTCGCCGTAGACAACATCAAGGGCATGAACCTGTTCAATGTGTTCCAGTCGGTTCTCAGTTTCATCGCTCCTCCAATGGCGGCAGTGTTCGTGATGGGCGTCTTCTGGAAGCGCTGCACCACTCTGGCAGCCAACATCACGCTGACATTCGGCACAATATTCAGCATCGGTTCGGGCATTCTCTATCTTTGGATTATACCCGGCGCGGCTGAGCACATACACTTCATGATGCTCTCGTTCCTTATCTTTGTAGTCCTTGTTATTGAAATGATAATAGTCAGCCTGAGCAACAAGGCAGCCACGGAGAGCAACAAGGTGAAGACATTGAGCGAGAAACCGCGACGCGACGTGATAGTAAGCTGGGTGCTGCTTGCCGTCGTAATGATTGCTCTATACATATTCTTCAACGGTCATTGACGCAATACCGAAGCGTCTGAAGCGGTTGCCGGCACATCAGAAACTCATCTTTTGCCGTCATCCGCTTCAGTCTTTACATGCTTTTTGCAACCAAGTTGCATTATTTTTCTTATATTTTTGCAGTCAGAAATCAGAAATATAAGAATATTATGAATAACAGACTTTTTATTTTAGGAGCCTTCAGCGTCATGCTGATGGCATCGTGCCATTCCGGTCACAACCATGAGGAAGAGGCCGACAAGCACGCTGAGGAGGCTGAAAAACACTCCAGCGAGATTGTGATAAGCCCCGAAAAGGCAAAGGCTTCAGGCATTGTGGCAGAGACTGTCGTGCCGGGCGACTTCTCAGGATGTATTCCGGCAGGCGGCAAGATACTTGAATCGTCGGGCAGCGAGGCCACGGTTGTGGCAACAGTAGCAGGCGTGGTGAAGTTTACACGCGGCATAACTGAAGGCTCGGCAGTAAGCGGTGGAGGAACGGTTTTCACCATATCGTCAAAGAATCTGCAAGACGACCCGGCACGACAGGCCGAGATTGCCTACCGCAAAGCTAAGAACGAATACGACCGTGCGGCAAAACTTGTAAAGGACAGGATTGTTACACAGAGAGAATTCAACACCATAAAGTCAGACTATGAGTCGGCTAAAATAGCCTATGAGGCATTCGCCGGCAGTGGCAGAAACGGCAGCGGAGTAGCCGTTAAGTCGCCTATCAGCGGATATGTGAAGACCTGTCTTGTAAAGGAAGGCGACTACGTGGCTGTAGGTCAGCCGATGATGACCGTAACACAGACGCGCACCCTTTATCTGAAAGCCAACGTGCCGGAGCGTTATTATTCGCTTCTGCCGACACTGTCGTCAGCCAAATTCAAGACCGCTTACAGCGACAGAGTGTACGACCTGCGCCAGATGAACGGCCGTCTTGTAGCCACAGGCAAGTCGACAGGCGACGGTTCACCATACATTCCTGTTACATTTGAGTTCGCCAACCGTGCCGATGTGATGCCCGGCGCGTTTGTTGAGACGTATCTGCTCACGGCTGTACGCAAGGGTGTTATCAGTGTTCCTGTATCCGCGCTGACCGACGAACAGGGTGTAAACTTCGTCTACGTGCAGACTGATCCGTCGTGCTATGAGCGCCGTGAGGTGAAGACCGGCGAGACTGACGGCGAACGTGTGGAGATAAAGAGCGGACTTAAAGGCGGCGAGAAGGTGGTTACCAGCGGCGCCATGCAGGTAAGACTGGCTTCAGCCTCAACTGCAATCCCGGCACACTCGCATAACCATTAATACGGCGCAGGCTTGCAGACGCAGGCTGACTGCTTAACTCAATAAACACTCGAAACAATGCTTAACAAGATAATTCATTTCTCTTTACAGAACCGTCTGCTCGTTCTCGTGGCGGCTGTGCTGCTCACCGTAGGCGGAATATACATCACGGGGCAGACGGAAGTTGACGTCTTCCCCGACCTTAATGCGCCGACGGTAGTCGTAATGACCGAGGCCAACGGTATGGCTGCTGAGGAAGTGGAACAGCTCGTGACGTTCCCTATCGAGACGGCGGTCAACGGTGCCACCCATGTACGCCGTGTACGCTCGTCTTCAGCGACAGGTTTCTCAGTTGTATGGGTGGAGTTCGACTGGGACACGGATATCTATCTGGCGCGCCAGATAGTATCAGAGAAGCTCGCGGCAGTTACCGAAACACTGCCGGAGAACGTGGGCAAGCCTACGCTTGGGCCTCAGTCGTCAATCCTCGGAGAAGTTCTCATAGTCGGACTTACGGCCGACAGCACCTCAATGATGGAGCTACGAACGCTGGCTGACTGGACTATACGTCCCCGACTGATGTCTACCGGCGGCGTGTCGCAGGTTTCTGTGCTTGGCGGCGACATCAAGGAATATCAGATTCTGCTGCATCCGGGACGCATGGCACACTACGGTGTAACGCTTGGTGAGATTATGTCGGTTACTAATCAGATGAACCGTAACACCAACGGAGGCGTAATCTACGAATACGGTAATGAGTATATAGTGCGCGGAGTGGTGTCAACCGACGACGTAAAGCAGATGGCTGACGCCGTAGTAAAGACCGTAAACGGCAACGCTATTACTCTTGGCGACGTAGCAGACGTGCAGGTCGGCAGTCAGGTTCCACGCCTCGGACTCGCTTCAGAGAAAGGAAAGCCGGCCGTTCTGCTTACTGTTACCAAGCAACCCGAAACCGGCACAATAGAACTTACAGAGCGTCTTGAAGCCGCAATCAAAGACCTTAAGAAGAACATGCCTGCCGATGTGCATGTCTCAACAGACGTTTTCCGCCAGTCACGCTTCATTGAAAGCTCAATAAACAACGTCGAGCACTCGCTCTACGAAGGCGCGATATTCGTCGTAATAGTGCTGTTCCTCTTCCTTGCGAACGTCCGTACAACGATCATCTCACTCATCACGCTGCCCGTTTCGCTGCTTATCTCGCTCATAGTGCTTCACTATTTCGGCATGAGTGTAAACACAATGAGCCTCGGCGGACTTGCAATCGCAATCGGTTCGCTGGTCGATGACGCGATAGTCGACGTGGAGAACGTGTGGAAACACTTACGGGAGAACAGGCTGTTGCCCAAAGAAGAACGCCTGCCTATGCTCGATGTAGTATTCAATGCGTCACGTGAAGTGCGCATGCCGATACTCAACTCGACCGCGATAATCATTGTCAGCTTCATTCCTTTGTTCTATCTCAGCGGCATGGAAGGCCGCATGCTCATACCGCTCGGCGTCGCTTTCATTGTAGCTCTTATCGCTTCAACCATCGTTGCGCTCACACTTACGCCGGTGCTTTGCAGCTATCTGCTCGGCGGAGACCATAAAGGCGGCGTTCCTAAGGAAGCTTTCGTAGCCGTATGGTTGAAGAAACACTATGAGCGTTGGCTCGTATGGGCGCTCGACCACAAGCGTCCTGTGGTGCTGACAACAGTTGTTCTGTTTGTCGCAGCAGTCGGTCTGTTCTTCACTTTGGGGCACAGCTTCCTGCCGAAGTTCAACGAAGGCTCGTTCACAATCAACATAAGCTCAATGCCCGGAATATCTCTTGAAGAGTCTGACCGCATCGGTCACCGTGCAGAAGAAATCCTTATGTCGATTCCAGAGATACAGACCGTAGCCCGAAAGACCGGCCGTGCCGAACTTGACGAGCATGCCTTGGGCGTGAACGTGTCAGAGATTGAGGCGCCGTTCGAGCTTAAAGACCGCTCGCACGAGGAACTCCTGAACGACGTAAGAAAAAAACTTTCAGTCATATCGGGCGCGAATATCGAAATAGGACAGCCTATCAGCCACCGCATCGACGCTATGTTGAGCGGTACACAGGCCGGCATCGCCATCAAGCTTTTTGGCGATGACCTCAACAAAATGTTTGAGCTTGGCAACCAGATTAAGGACGCTATCGCCGACGTTGACGGCATAGCAGACCTCAACGTGGAGCAACAGGTGGAGCGTCCGGAGCTTGAAATCAAACCGAAACGTGAAATGCTGAAGATGTACGGCATACCTCTCTCTGACTTCAACACGTTCGTCCGTGTGAACATGGCAGGCGAAACGGTTTCACAAGTTTATGAGAAAGGCGGCAGCTTCAACCTCGTTGTGCGCGCCGCAGAGCACGACCGATGCGACATGGAGCGCATTCGCGACCTCATGATAGACACTCCTGACGGCCGGAAGATTCCTCTCGCCAACGTGGCCGAAGTTACTTCGGCTATGGGACCGAACACTATCAACCGCGAGAACGTGAAGCGTAAGATTGTCATATCAGCCAACGCAAGCGGCAGAGACATGCGAAGCGTGGTGAACGACATACAAAAGCGTGTTGCTGAAAAGGTCAAATTGCCCGAAGGTTATCACATTGAATACGGCGGACAGTTCGAGAGCGAGCAGTCAGCCAGCCGCACTCTGATGCTCGCCTCGGCATTAAGTATTGTCGTAATCTTCCTTCTTCTCTACATGCAGTTTAAGAATGCGCTCGAAAGTGCGGTAATACTTATCAATCTGCCTCTGGCACTTATCGGCGGCGTATTTACCCTTGTATGCACCACGGGAGAAGTAAGTATTCCGGCAATCATCGGCTTCATCTCGCTGTTCGGTATCGCCACACGTAACGGAATGCTGCTTATCAACCGCTACAACATGCTGCGCGGCGACAACGGAACGTCGCTCCGCGAGTGCGTAGTGCATGGTTCGCTCGACCGTCTGAACCCGATTCTCATGACGGCTCTCTGCTCCGCGCTCGCCCTTATACCGCTGGCGCTGCGCGGAAGTCTGCCCGGCAACGAGATACAAAGCCCTATGGCGAAAGTCATTCTGGGCGGACTGCTCACGTCGACATTCCTTAACGGATTCATCATTCCTATCGTTTACGAGTGGATGAACAAGAAGAAAATCGTGAAATAGACATTAAAGCATAACACAAAATGAAATCAACCATATTGACAATAGCCGCGCTCGCCATAACCGTAAGCGCCGGCTCGCAGACCATAAGCGACGTGCTGAGGAGCGTGGAGCAGAACAACATGGAGCTGCAAGCCATGCAGAAAGGCAACGAGGCGGCCGATCTTGAGACACGGCAGCAGAACGTTCTCGATGACCTTTCTGTCGAATACAGTCCGTTCTTCAATAATGACGCAAGGGGAATGGCAAGCTCCGAACTCGTTATAACGCAGGGTTTCGACTTCCCAACGCTCTACGGTGAAAGACGGAAGGCGGGCAAACTGCAAAGCGGAGTGCGCGACATGGAGTACCGCACGGCACGACGCGACCTGCTGTTGCAGGCCAAGACCATCTGTCTTGACCTCGTTTTTCTGAACAAACAGAAGGACATACTGACCGAAAGGCGCAAGAATGCAGACGAACTGCTGGCCATGTTTACCGAGAAATACAATAACGGCGACGCCACATCGCTTGAACTAAACAAGATAAAGATGGAGCGCATGAACCTGACCACAGAACTTACGCAGGCTGAGACGGCACGTGCCGAGGCGCTGAACAAGCTGACCGCGCTGAACGGGGGCAAACCGATAGAGCTGAAAACAGCCGAATATCCAGCTCTGCCTGCCGAGAGCGCGGCTGCAATGTACGACAAGGCGGTAAGCTCTGACTTAACAGTTATGGCGGCGCAGGCGGCAGTAAAGGCAGCCGAACAGGACGTTAAGGTGAACAAGAAGAGCTGGATTCCGAAGTTTGAGATAGGCTACCGCCGCAACACTGACGGCCGCGAAGCAAGCAACGGATTCCTGATAGGCGGCTCAATTCCGCTCTTTTCAAGCAAGAACAAGGTCAAGACAGCAAAGGC
The DNA here is from genome assembly GCA_902491375.1 of uncultured Prevotella sp. Taxonomy (GTDB): domain Bacteria; phylum Bacteroidota; class Bacteroidia; order Bacteroidales; family Bacteroidaceae; genus Prevotella. Next base: position 7,277 of record CABUHE010000001.1, on the reverse strand, counting down.
ACGCCACACCGAGGCAGCCATGCGGAGAGTTGAAGCAGGCATAAAGGCCGAGAGCGAGGCGCGCGCACTTATTGACAAGATGAGCCGTTTGGACGCCACGATGAAGTCGTATGACGTTCCGCTGATGCGCCAGACGCTCGACCTGCTGCGCAAGGCGGTAGAGAGCGGCGAGATTTCAGTAACCGACTACTATGTGGAAGCCGACAACGTGTACCGCAACATGCAGGCTTACATGGACATAGAAAGGCAGTATCAGGGCGTGATAGCCGACGTAACGAAGAACGACCTGTAAACTCACACGGTCAGTACGACGCCCAACAAAACCGTGTGGGCCGTCAGATAAAAAAGCCGGAAGCAGTCATAACGACACCGCTTCCGGCTTTTATTCTTTATGATTCAGCCTGAAAAAGCGGTGCTGCCGGAGCTTAAAACATAATCCGACAGCACCAGAAAGGCATTACTCAACAAATCTTACATAGTCTTTCTTGCGCGGAGCAGCCGGCTTAACGGCGCCTTCCTTAGCGTAACCAAGCACGCAGTGGCCAATACCTTCATAGTCGCCTTCGATGCCCCAGCTGCGGAGCAGAGCCTTACCTTCCTCACTGTCGAACACCTCTTTTGCACGGTGAATCCAGCAGCTGCCCAGTCCGAGAGCATGGGCGGCGTTCATCATGTTGCCCATAACGAGCGAACCGTCATACAGATAAGTAGGACGTGTCCTGTCGGCAAGCACCACAAGCACTACCGGCGCACCGTAGAACGGGTCGGCCTTTGTGCCCATTACGGCAGCGTTAAGCTCTGAAAGGCGGTCGCGTACAGCCTTTGAAGTTACTGCGACAATCAGCGGCGACTGCGCGCCACGACCCGTAGGAGCGTAAGTTCCGGCCTCTGCCACAGCCTCGATAAGGCTGCGCTCAGGCATTTTGTCAGGATAGAAAGCACGCACACTGCGGCGTGTCTTCATCATTTCAATTACTTCATTCATATTTCTCAATATTAAAAATCAGTCAAAATCATTTCTTACGGCGGCGTTTGTAGCAGTCCTTATAGTCGCAAAGGCCGCACGAATATTCGAGCTTTCTTACTCCCTGCCCTATTCCTATAACGCCGCTTACCGACTTGATAGGCACCATCAGGCTCGACTCCGTCAGCCATACGCCGCACGGACGCTCCATGCCGAACAGCGGAAAGAGCTTCTGCTGCTCCGACACATGCCATCCGCAGTAGCCCGGACTGAAACGGTTGGTGTGAAGCCAGCCGCGTGAGTCAATCTCATATTGCAGAGCCTGCTCCATGCAGTCGGCCGTGCGCTCGGCTATCACAGAGCCGAATGAGTCGGCGATGAACGTGCGCACCATGTCGTCATCGTCTTTAAGGCGCATCTGATACTCCTCAAACTCAACGCCGGCTGTGGCTATGAAGAAGGCGAAAGCCTCCGAGCCGCGCAGCTGCCGGCTGATGATGCGCCCTATGTGCATGCACGACGTGCCGACAGTAAGCGTGTCGGCATCGGTGTCAAGCTCGCCCTTGGTTATGAAGAAACAGTAGCGCGGACGCACTATCGGACTAATCTGCAGCTCAACGGCCGTTACTTCCTCCATCACGTCGCCGTCAGGCTGTGCGCCACCGTAGCCCATCTGTTCGTAAACATCACTCAGCGGCAGGGCCAGGTCGCCGTATGTAAGTTCATCGAAAGTCATTATCTGATAACAATTTTTCCCTTTTAAACCGTATTTTCTATTGCTCCGCACCGCGAAGTTCAGCGCCGGTTGAATGCCTCAACCTCAGCGAAGAATGCGTCGATGTTAGCCGCCGGAGTGTGCGGTGGAGTGTCGCAGCCGCTCGAAATGACAAAATTCGGGAAGCCACTCATGCGTTCCAGCAGGACGTGGGTGGCACGGCGCATCTCGTCGGGAGTCGCGTCCTTGAACAGCGAGACAGGGTCGAGGTTACCCATGGCAAGAGCCGTGGGCGGCACTTCGCGCGCAACCTGAGCCATGTCGCACTTGTTGCCGAAGTGGTATGCGGCAGCTCCCGTAGCCACCATTGCCCTTGTACACTGCCCGGTGTTGCCGCAGTTGTGCAGCACTACGCTGAACCAGTCGTCCTGCACGGCCTCAACTATCCTCTTTACATAGACCGAAGAGAATGCCATGCAGTCGTCGTCAGAGAGCAGTCCGGCTGCCGGCTCTGCCATAACGACGCCGTTTGCGCCTGCCTCTTTCAGCGCGAGGCAGTATTTCAGGATAAAGTCGGTACACTTGTCGAGCAGCCTGCGCGCCGCGTCGGGACTCTCGATGATGAGCATCATTATCTCCGACATGTCGTAAAGTCTGCCTGCCAGCGAGAACGGGCCTATACATCCTGACAGCACGGGGCGGTCGGTTATCTCGCGGGCGGCCAGCATGCTGGCCTTGATATATTCAGGCACGCGCGCGGCATGCAGCGAAGGCACTTGAAGACGGTCGATGTCGGCAGTTCCCGACAGCAGATGTCCGCGCACAGCCGGCACCTCGTCAGGCTCTTTCACGATGTCGGCGCCGAACGCCTCAGCCTCAACCGTGAGGTCCATTATAACTGTGGCGGCAGCCGTAGGATATTTTCCGGCCAGCGCCTTTACGGCGTCAGCATGTACGCGGCCGTCGCTCACGGCGTCGACAACGTGCCGCCCTATCATCTCTATACCCGGATGCGTCATTATAGGCACGGCAGCCACACGGCTGTCGGCCGTCAGCGAGCGCATCCATTCAGTCATGTTGATTTTCATAAGTAGCATGCAGGCAGCCCCGTTCCGCAGCAGCGGCAGGGCACCTGCGGATAGTTTTGCAGGTTAATAGTTTATTTTCTGCAAATATAATGTTTTGTATGCAAACGGCAAAATCAATATTCTTTGTTTTTTGCCATTCCTCACGCCAAGTTTTTCTGACGTTAATTTATATCTGTTTTGTAATAAGCTGAATATCAGCGCATTACAGAATACGTTTCAAAAGATGCTCTTTTACGCCACAAAAGATGGCCTTTTACAACGCAATATGCCGTCTTTCACACGGCAAAAGACGGTCAACTGCACAGGCATAAGAAAAGAAGCATGCAGCAAATAGTGTTTTGTAACACTTATTTAACATGTTGTTAAAAATATCAACAAAAGCATGTAACAACAATGTAACAGTAAAGTCAGAACTTTGCAGCCGTCAAATCATTCAAAATTTTTTATGAAAAAAAATTACAGGAAGTTATCGATGTTTTGTGCATCAGTGATGCTCGCGGCTACAAGTTTTGCCGCACCTGACCCGACCGAAGCAAGCCTCGGAGTAATGCGTGGACGAGTTGTCGACACACAGAACCAGGTTTTGCCCGGAGCAACCGTAATGATTGAAAGCCTGCACACAGGCGTGGTCAGCGACGTGAACGGTTATTACACACTCGCTAACCTGAAACCCGGCACCTATAAGGTAAAGGTTACCTATGTAGGATACGAGCCGAAGACTATTACCCTTACTGTAAGTCCAGACAAGACTGAGGTACATGACTTCATACTCTCTGACGGAATAGAACTGCAAAACGTTGAAGTAAAAGGCGCGTTCCACGGACAGCGCCGCGCCATTAACCAGCAGAAGAACAACTTCAACCTGACTAACGTTGTATCAGCCGACCAGATAGGCAAGTTCCCTGACTCTAATATTGGCGATGCCCTCAAGCGTATTAACGGCATAAACGTGCAGTACGACCAGGGCGAGGCACGCTTCGGACAGGTGCGAGGAACATCGCCTGACCTCTCAAGCGTATCAATCAACGGCAACAGGATACCTTCTGCCGAGAGCGACGCGCGCAATGTGCAGCTCGACCTGATACCGGCCGACATGATTCAGACCATCGAAGTAAACAAGGTTGTTACTGCCGACATGGACGGCGATGCCATTGGCGGAGCGATAAACCTGATTACAAAGAACACTCCTTACCGTCAGATATTCAACGTAACGGCAGGAACGGGCTACAACTGGATAAGCAACAAGATGCAGCTTAACCTCGGAGCGACATACGGCAACCGCTTCTTCAACAACAAGCTTGGACTGATGGCTGCCATATCTTACCAGAACACGCCGTCAGGTTCAGACAACTGCGAATATGAATACGACCTCGACGACAACGGCAACGTAGTAATCACCGACGCCAGCATACGCCAATATTACGTTACACGCGAACGCCAGAGCTACTCTCTCTCGCTCGACTACGACTTCAACCCGACCAACAAGATCTACTTCAACGGTATATACAACCGCCGCAACGACTGGGAGAACCGCTACGGTCTGTCGTTCAAAGACCTTGCTGACGGCGAGGGCAACATGAAGGCCGAGTCGCAGCTGAAGATGGGTTCGGCCGACAACCGCAACGCCCGACTTGAGTTGCAGCAGACGATGGACTTCACTCTCGGCGGTAACCACCTGCTGTGGGACAGACTTCAGACTGACTGGTCAGCGTCATACTCACGCGCCAGCGAGGACAAACCAGACCAGCGCTACTTCACTCTGAAGCAGAAGGACATCACAATCGACATGGACGGCGTAGGCGGACGCCACCCCTACCCGCTCACTGCGATATCACTCAACACAGGAGACTGGGAGATTGACGAGCTGACTAACGGCGACGAAAGTGTCAACGAGGAGGAATGGAAGGCCAAAGTTGACTTCGATCTGCCACTCGCAAGCGGTCTTTACGGCAACAGTCTGAAGTTCGGTGCCAAGTACACACACAAGCACAAGACCAACGACGTGATAACAATGGACTACACAGACGGCTATGCCGACACCTACGGTGACGAATACAAGAACCATCTGAAAGACCAGATACGCGACGGATTCATGGTCAGCGACCACTTCAAGCCGACACCGTTTGTCGACCCGGAATTCATCGGAAAACTGACCGACAAAGACCTTGCAGCACTCGGCGGAGAAGAAGTGCTTGAGGACGCAGCCGGCAACTACGACGCCACAGAGCAGGTTACAGCCGCTTACCTGCGCTTCACACAGAAGCTGGGACGTAACCTTTCACTCATGGCAGGTCTGCGAATGGAGGCTACCAACCTCAAGACTCAGGGCTACAACTGGATTGTTGACGAGGAAGGCAACGAATCTCTGCCATCAACCGGCACAATAAAGAACAACTACGTGAACTGGTTGCCGAGCCTGCTGCTCAAATGGAACGTCAATGATGACTTCAAAGTGCGTGCTTCTTACACCAAGACTCTCGCACGTCCGAAATACTCTTACCTCGTAGCAGGCAGCCAGATTAACCGTGAGGAAAGCCCGGTTGAGGTGTTCCAGGGCAATCCTAACCTGAAGCCTATCACCTCAAACAACTACGACTTGTCAGCTGAATACTACTTCAAGAGCGTAGGTCTGGTATCAGCCTCACTGTTCTACAAGCGCGTGAACGACTATATCGTAAACCATGTAACCCGCGGAGCATATCAGTCTTATACCGACGCTAAGGTTACACGACCTGTAAACGCCTTCGACGCTGACCTCCTCGGCATTGAGTTAGGCTACCAGCGCGACTTCGGATTCATCTCTCCGGCTCTGAAATGTATAGGCTTCTACGGCAACTATACATACACTCACAGCAACATAGTAAGGTCTGCATTCGGCAACAAGGACGAACAGGCACTGCCCGGCTCACCTGAACACATGGCCAACGCGTCACTCTATTTCGACAAAGCCGGACTCAACATACGCCTGTCATACAACTTCACGTCAGCCTTCCAGGACGACGAGGAGTATCAGGAGGAGAAGGCTCTGCGCCGCTACTACGACTCTGTGAGCTACCTCGACCTGAACGCAAGCTACACATGGGGCAAGGACATAAAGTACACTTTCTATGTGGCTGCAACCAATCTGTTGAACCAACCGCTGCGTTACTACCAGGGCGAGAAGGACCGCACTATGCAGGTTGAATACTACGGAGCCAAGGTTCAGGCTGGATTTAAACTCAATTTCTAACATAACTGTAATACAACAGCGGAGCTGATGACCGCTGACGGCCATGCAGCCCCGCTGCTGATATAAAATCAAAAACAAAAAACAGAAACGACATGAGACGCATTTCAACACTTATCATCACGCTGACAATGGTGCTGACAGCCGCTTTCGCACAGACTCCGGCTGAATGGTCAAAGCTCGAAAAGGAAGTAAACTTCTATGTGGCTAACGACCTTGGGCGCAACGGATACTACGACCAGAAGCCTATCGCAGAACTGATGGGACGCATGGCAGAGACGGTCGGCATAGAGTGTGTTGTCGCGGCAGGCGACGTTCACCACTTCGAGGGAGTGCGCAGCACGCAGGATCCGCTCTGGATGACAAACTACGAGCTTATCTACTCACACCCGGAACTGATGCTGCCCTGGTATCCTGTATGCGGAAATCACGAATACCGCGGCAACACGCAGGCCTGTCTTGACTATTCAAACATCTCGGCACGCTGGGAAATGCCTGCCAAATATTACACGAAAGTACTTGAAGACGACGGCATAACCGTGCGCCTTGTCATGATAGACACTACTCCGCTGATTGACAAATACCGCAACGACTCGGAGAAATATCCTGACGCCTGCAAGCAGGATATAGACAAGCAGCTGGCATGGATAGACCAGACGCTGACCGACGCGAAGGAAGACTGGGTTATCGTAGTAGGCCATCATCCTATCTACGCTTACACAAGCAAGAGCGACTCTGAGCGTGCCGACATGCAGAAAAGGCTCAACGCAATACTGCTGAAACACAAGAACGTGGCAATGTACGTATGCGGACATATCCACAACTTCCAGCACATACGTAAGCCGGGAACTGACATCGACTATGTTGTAAACACCAGCGGCTCGCTGAGCCGTACCGACGTGAAGGCTGTCGACGGCACACAGTTCTGTTCAGGCGTATCGGGATTCTCTCTCGTCTGCGCCGACAAGACAACTCTCGACCTGCATTTCATCGACAAGGACGGCAAAGTAATCTACACCGTTGAGAAGAAAAAATAACCTAAACCAAAACATAAACACACCTGAAACAGCCGGAACGGAGCATTAAGCCAACGTTCCGGCTGCTTTGTTATAATGCCTTCACAGACACGCAGTCTGACAGACTGAAATGCAATAGAGCATCTTTCGCATTGTAAAAGATGCTCAGTTATGTCATAAAAGAGCGTCTTTCACAACGCAAAACATGGTCTTGGCTCTAGTTTAACAAGGCGTTGTAAAGTGGCATATTAATTGCATATATCTTTTT